>CAYSCZ010000005.1:0-94511 GCA_964429655.1 uncultured Roseivirgaceae bacterium | reverse complement strand
ATTTGAAGTGATTTAACCATGTAATAGAAAGTCTAATGACAATTCTGGGTTAAATTCATACTAGCCGTAAATAAAAGATCCAGGCACTACTCCACGTTTCCATAGCTACATAACCGATTAAAGTGATGGCTGCTTTTGGTGTGGGTAATGCGTTTCTCATTTTCAATGTTCCTCTAAATGCTTTATTGAGTCTTACAATCCAGTTGGTGGTATAAATCATCCTCCTAATCCGGTAGTTAAAGTTTAAATGAGTAAAGAATAATTCAAGGTCAAGCCGGTTTGAAATTGATTTTATTCTCGGATATCTTTTACTCCATTTCATGAGTGTAGCTTCTGTGGGAACTTTTTTTCAAAATTGTAGACACACTTAATGGGTCAGTATGTAAGTAAAAAATGGAAGGAAAGAATTTGTACAGCCGGCATAAATTACTATTTATAAAATCCATGCATTAAACCTTTCCCAAATGATCTTGTCAAAGAATTATGGAAATTACAGAGAAAGAATTATATGAGTGGTGCACTAGGCATGCGGAAAAGGTACGATGGCCGGACTTATATCACCAGTTGATGCGGAGGACTTTTATTGAAGATGAATCCGGTTTAAAGAATCCTTCCAATAAGATGATTTATGACGTTGTGGAAGTAGCCGTGATTCTTGACTTAGCATTTAATATTGATTTTCTTTCATGTCTTTCCCGGGAAGAAAATAGAAAATTAAAACCTGATTAGCTGCAAAGTTACAATACCCTCACTAATTCCTTATAGAGGAGGGTAAGGTCTTTCTCCGCGGTTTTCGCAACAGCAATTATTTCACTTATGTCTACCGGTTGTAAATTATCAGGATCACATTCATCTGTTAATACAGATATTGCGGCGCATGGTAAGGACATGTGATTGGCTACAATCACTTCCGGCACGGTAGACATGCCCACGGCGTCTGCCCCTATGATTCCCAGGTATCGATATTCAGCACGAGTTTCCAGGTTAGGACCACTTACCGCTACATACACGCCTTTATTCAGTATGACATTCTGCCTATGCGCAATTGCTTTTAATTGATCATTTAACGCTTTGCTATATGGCTGGCTCATGTCCGGAAACCTTGGCCCCAACTCATTATCGTTGATTCCGGTGAGCGGATTTTCAGGCTGTAGGTTGATGTGGTCATCCAACAGCATCAGCTCACCTTTTTTCCAGTTAAGATTTACAGCTCCGGCAGCATTAGATATCAATAGATATTTAACGCCCATTTGCTTCATTACCCTAACGGGAAAGGTTATTTCCTGCATGGAGTAACCTTCATAGTAATGAAAACGGCCTTGCATGGCCAATACTTTTTTTCCTTCCAGGTCACCATAAATAAGCTTGCCATGATGGTACTCTACTGTAGAAACAGGGAAGTGGGGGACCTCATCATATTCAATTTGCACCTCAGGTTCTATTGATTCGGCCAGTTGTCCAAGGCCTGTGCCCAGTATAATGCTGATCTCAGGTTTTTTTATACCTTTCTGGGTCAAGAAATTGGTTGTTTCCTTTATTTTTTCTTTGAGATTACTCATGACTTGCTAAAATTAGGCTGTATTTAAGTTTTCCTTTTTCATAGGTATCCTGCTTCACCATTCCCAGGCCCTCGCTCCACCATTCGATCTTTTTTTGTTGGGTCAATACTAAAGATTTACTTTCGACTTCGTAGGATATTACTAGGCAGTCTAAATCACCCGCCGGTGTTGAAATTTTCTCCTCTTTCTCTGTTTTTCTGTTTTTGACAGTCAGTAGTACTTTACTTGGCAGGTTGACCTTTCCGGTAAGCTCAGCTGTCCCGTCTTCAAATGTCATATCATGGGCAAGATCACTGGGCCATTCGATACGATCACCTTCTGCGGAAACATTGCCATTCGGAAATAAAATGGAAGTAACCCTGGGAACATAGCGTCTCATATTGAAAGCAATGATGCCATCATTACAGCTTATGGGGTATTCATATTTCCCCTGGGATATACCTTTATTGTTATAAGATAATACAACGATGGTACCATCATACCCATCCATTCGGGTGAGTTGATGCACTTCTTTGCCCAGCTTCTTATCATTTCCGTCCCTTTTTTCAAATTCCCAATAGTTTACCCTGGATAAATTAAAATAACTGTGGCATTGAGCATTTGCCTGGAAGGTGTTGATGATAAAACACAGAATGAGTATTGTCCTCATATTGATTTTTGAATTGGTTTGTCTTGATATAATTGGATAACGAGATAAAATATCAAAAATATAAGAAAGACGTCCAAATACCTTACACTTTGCAGCGGTATATCCAAATAATTTGTCCCGGATATTACCAGCAAGAAACCAAAGTAGATAGTAAATATTCCCGTAAGTACCCATAAGAAAAGGCCAGGGTTTGGATGTTTTTCGAACACCCATCCAGAGGTTGCTGAATGGTTCAGATCAACTTTTTTGACAGTTTTTGCAAAGCATGTCATGGGATAGCAAATCAAAAAAGGAAGGATCATGGAGGACCCGGCAACGGCCAGGGCTGTCGAACCAGTATAATATTTACCACCATGTTGAACCAACATATGATTTAGGTTAACGGCGCAGATTTTTATTTTATTGAGCCAGTCAAGGTGATGGATGATTGTTGCGATGAATCGATGTGTTTTTATGCCAGGATTTAGGTAAATGGTTTTGGTATGCTTTGTGGGCCTGATCACAACGAAATATGTGGCAAGGACCAGATAACTGAAAACTAAAACATGAGCGGCTATCTCTATAAAACCATGAAATAACAAGCCCATCCAGAGTGCCAGTTTGCGGGTTTTGGGTATCCACAAACAAATGCCCAAAAAGTACTCCTGGAATAAGGCAAGGAAACTCAAAAGAAATGGAAACCACTCTTCCTCAAAAAGTTGATGAAACCATTGGGGGATGTGGAACGGTACCTTCTCCACCAGCCGGTCCTGAACAACTAACTTCTCCCAACGGTCAGCAAACATCTGGCCGCTTCTCCAATAGGGATCCAGCGTTTTAGAGAATGCTGAGGCAAGGTAAATAAACGTCATTTGCAATCTGATCAGCAGATGAGGCCAATAGGGGTAAAGCCCTGCAGATTGATGATTGTTTTTTTGCAATGAGAATATCCTGATCGCTGCGGTAAAACATAAAAGGATTACCAGCAGGATCATAAAATATCGGTTATGCCGGTACCATATCTGGTTAAGAAAAAAGTGGTAAGTGATTAAAACAGCTCCCAGGATGGTTAACCTTTTTACCTGAAACCCTATAATCAGTGAGCAGCCAGTAAGTAGAAGAGCTATGAGTAGCGCGATATATACCGGTTCAGAAGGTTGTGGCAGCCAGTCCAGGTAAGGTAAATGGAAGCGGTCCCTGTAGAACCCTTTAGTTAAAAATCGATGCATAAAAGTCCAGATATGGCGGATGATCATAAAACCGATAATTATACGCATAAGACCGATAGGCTCAAGAGAGCCCCTGAAATACAGCCAATTATGAATTTTATCGTGTGGATATGACTTCATATGTCCCGAACCTTGCTCTTCAGTGTGGTATTTTGCCAGGGTTCTCCCGATTTGTGGTAGTTAACTTTTAAAATAAGTCTCCTTGTGGATTGGTCCTGAGGAATGTGATCGGCAACATAATCTAATGCATGTTGAAAATACATTATGGTTCTTGACATGCTCCCCTTAGCACGTTTATAATCCTGCAAATTATATAGCCGGTAATCCCTTACTAATTGGTTCCAATTGTAACCACTGACCTTTCCAGGTTCCGTTAATGTCCATCTACCATTAGAGGTGGGCACCAGTGATCCATCATCTAACTCGCGGTATAGTTTTGCAGTAAAAAACGCGCTTTCCGCAAACATCCAGAATCCAAACCTTTTATCGTGAATAAAGTGAGCCCGAACAATAAAAAACAATTGAATTGACAGGTAAATGATGAAAATAGAAGTGCTCATCACCCTTTGTTTTCGATTCATCTTATGCAGATTCCTTATGCACTGTATCGCAAGCTTCAAGAATAATTCGACAAGCTTCCCTGATCTGATCAGTTGAGATGGTTAGGGGCGGGGCAATGCGCATAGCAGCGTCATTAAATAAAAACCAATCGGTAACAGCACCAAGGTCGATTGCACGGTCGATGACTTTTTTGAGGATGTTGAATGAATCGAAGTGTGCTGCAATTAGTAGACCTTTCCCGGAAAGGTGGTGAATTAATGGGTGTTTTAATTCCTGCCAGATGATCTTTGATTTTTCTTCAACAGATTCTATAAGATGTTCATTTTTAAGCACATTTATGGTTGCAAGTGATGCTACACAGGAAACCGGATGACCGCCAAAGGTGGTAATATGACCTAAAACAGGATTGTTCTTTAGCTTACTCATGATTCTTTCAGGTGCGATGAAAGCGCTTATTGGCATACCACCGCCCATACCCTTTGCGCAAATCAAAATATCCGGGGTAATATTATGCCATTGAAAAGCCCAAAATTTTCCGGAACGACCAAACCCACATTGGATTTCATCAAGGATTAAAAGCGTTCCGGTTTGGTTACATCTCGCACTCAGGGATTGAAAATAGTTACTGCAAGCCGCTACTGCGCCTGCTTCGCCCTGTACAGTCTCTATAATGACGGCTGCTGTTTCGGATGATATCTGGTTTAAATGATGAAATGATCCGTAGGGAATTTGTTTTGTTCCGGAAAGTAAAGGCCGAAAATTCCGCTTAAATTTTTCACTTCCACTTACTGATAACGCACCATGGCTGGACCCATGGTAGGCATTGTAGCAAGAAATGATCTCAAAGCGATTGGTATATCTTTTAGCTAATTTTAGTGCACCCTCTACCGCCTCACTACCGGAATTTAAGAAATAAACATTACTCAAATTTTCAGGCAGGCTGCTGGTTAGTGCTTCTGCCAGTTTGCATTGGGGTGACTGGATAAATTCACCGTAAACCATTAAATGAAGATATTTATCCAACTGTTCTCGGATGGCAGCGATAACTTCCGGATGCCGGTGGCCAACATTGCTAACACCAATTCCAGAGATCAAGTCAAGATACTGATTACCCGACTTATCGAACATATAAATGCCTTCAGCTTTCTCAATTTCGAGCGCCAGGGGCTCGTCGGAGGTTTGGGCTAAATATTGAAGAAACAGCTGACGGTTTGTTGGCATCAGTTTTTGTGGGATTTCCTCTGTGCAAGTTTGAGTGCTGCTTCAACAATATCATTAACACCCAGGCCATATTTATCCAGTAGTTCTTCTGGTTTGCCACTTTCCCCAAACCGGTCATTTACTCCAACTATTTCCATGGGGGATGGAAGGTTTCTGGATAGGATAGATGCTATGCTTTCACCCAGTCCACCACTGATTTGATGCTCTTCAGCAGATAATGCACAACCTGTTTTTCTGACAGAATTTAAAATAGCTACTTCATCTATTGGTTTTACGGTATGGATGTTAATGATTTCCACTTCAAGGCCTTTGTGGGATAATATCTCTTCCGCTTCGATGGCTTTCCATACCATGTGGCCGGTAGTAAAAATTGAGATATCGGTTCCTTCCGTTAAAGTGATTGCCTTGCCTATTTCAAAAGGTATGTCTTCTGGAATAAAAACTGGCCACTTAGGTCTTCCGAACCTTAAATAAACAGGCCCATAAAGTTTTGATATAGCGTGTGTAGCGGCTTTGGTCTGATTATAATCACAGGGATTGATCACCGTCATGTTAGGAAGCATTTTCATCATTCCCACATCTTCCAGAATTTGGTGCGTAGCACCATCTTCACCCAGGGTCAACCCTGCATGCGAAGCACATATTTTGACATTAACATTGGAATATGCAATAGACTGACGAATCTGATCATAAACCCTTCCGGTGGAGAAGTTGGCAAAAGTGCCGGTAAAAGGTATTTTACCAGCAACAGCCATGCCTGCTGCTATACCCATCATGTTTGCTTCGGCTATGCCTACCTGGAAAAACCTATCAGGAAAATTATTTTTAAAATCAGTCATTTTTAATGATCCTGTGAGGTCAGCGCAAAGTGCAACGATGTCAGGGTTTTCTTTTCCTAATTTGGTCAGCGCGGCCCCGAATCCTGATCTAGTATCCTTTTTTTCAGTAAAGTTGAATTTTGTCATTGATTAAGTCTTATGGTTTGGGTTTTACCAGATGATATTTCAAATTTTTTCACAATCGTAAACTTGCTGCCGGGAGCATTTTCAGAGCGATATAAAACTTTGTAATTCCCCGGCTGGATGGCATGTGAGAATATTTTTTTTTGAGGGTCAATATTTTTAATCAGTACATCCTTTTCAGATATTTTTTCCTGGATAATTACCGTGGTGCCGCCTCTGGGTAAATAAACATTCAAAACACCCGGGCCATCAATATTTAGGTTCGCATTTGATTGGGAGGATACTTTAATATTACTGAATGTGCTGTGGGGCAATGTATTTACATGGATATCATATATTCCTTTTCTGAGGATAATTTCTTCATTCAACAGGAACCGATCAACATATACCCTGGCTCTGGCATCATAAACATCAACAAATAGATTGCCACCATATTCGGATGCTCCCCGCATATTTATTACCACCTTCCCAATGTTTAAAGTTTTTTTTATGGCATTATGCCTGCCAGGTTGGATGTCCATTTCATAAGTTATGGGGGGAACTGAAAAAACAGTCATTTCGTAATTCAAAATCGGATCTATCAATAAGCTATCCGGACGGCCCTGGTCATCAAGATAATTAATGATATCAATCACGCTTGATTTGGTAACGGCATTGTCAATTGTCACTGCCATATCCTTTATAGGATCTTTTTTTGGATTGAATAACTCTATGGAAAATGTAGTTTCAGCTAAGGTGGTCTCCACCACATCAAATAAAGTTTCTCTCAAACTGGAAGGATTTTCCGCAGCTATGAATTCACCCAAACAAGAAAACTCTTGCTTATACTTTACTCCCAACCCCAACCCAACCACAAAAGGTTTTAGTGCCACTCCGGCTCTCTGAAGGTTTAGAGATACTTCGCAAGGGTCGCCATCACAGGATTCAATACCATCTGTGATTATAATAATAACGTTTCGGTAGGAGGGATCTTCAGGGAAATCATTCGCTGCCTGGTTTAATGAATAGGCTAAAGGAGTGGTTCCTTGGGGTTGTACATTGGCCAGCGCATATTTTATTTGCTCGTAATTATTGACGCCAAAAGGGACTTCTAATTTTGTGTCGGTGCAGTTTTGATAACGTTTATCATATTGATGACCGTAAATTCTTAATGCCACCTGCAGTTGATCATATGTTTTGAGGGAGTCCATGAGCTCATACATAATCTGCTTTGCTGCATCTATTTTCAGTTGTGTGGGGCTGATCTTTCCGAGCATGCTGCCTGAGCCATCAAGCAAAAAAAGTATTCTGGTTTTGTCGGGTGGTTTTTGCTGATAGGATTGAGCGGTTACGCTTACAGAGAACCCTGAAAACAGAAAAAAAATCGATAGTAAATGCAAATGTTTAAACACTTAATTAATAGTCACCAAGGGTTTCTTTTAATTGAATCATAGCCTTTTCATATTGTTCATCATTTGGTGCTACTCCATGCCATTTATATGACCCTTCCATAAAATCCACACCATTACCCATGATTGTGCGCATTATTATCATTTTTGGCTTACCACTACCTAACTGCTGTTTAGCCTTATCTACATTCTCATGGATTGATTCAAAATCATTACCATCCATTTCAAGCACTTCCCAACCAAAGGCTAGCCATTTTGATTTTATGTCTCCCAAATCATTGATTTCTTTTGTAGGGCCATCTATTTGTTGCCCATTGTAATCAATAATTGCAATCAGGTTGTCAAGCTTGTGATTACCTCCATACATGGCCGCCTCCCAAACTTGCCCTTCTTGCAATTCACCATCGCCCAATAATACAAAAACCCGGTTTGGGTCATGATCCAGCTTTTTTGCTTCTGCTGCTCCGATAGCTATTGATAAACCCTGGCCAAGGGACCCGGAGGCAACCCTTATTCCCGGTAATCCTTCCTCTGTTGCGGGATGGCCTTGTAATCTTGAATTAATCTTTCTGAATGTTGATAATTCTTGTACGTCAAAATATCCGCTTCTTGCTAAAACGCTATACCAAACTGGAGATATATGGCCATTAGAGATGAATAAAAGATCTTCTCCATCTCCGGATTTGTTGAAGCTGCTCTGATGATTTAGGATATTAAAATACATAGAAACCAAAAAGTCGGTACACCCTAATGATCCACCTGGATGGCCTGACTTAGCTCTATAGACCATGCGTACAATATCTCTTCTTACCTGGGATGAAATATCTGCCAATTTCTGAAAATCCATTGATAACCTAATTATTACGTTGCTAATTTAAATTAATCGTAGAGTGAACAGGCTTAGAAAGCAAATATTATTTTAGTTATTACCTCCAATGAATGCCATAGGCGGCCATGGAGGCCAGTGGTGGTATTAATGCCAGCAAGCTTAGTTCCAGTATGATTAATTTTTTAAAATATACCGGTGCTTTGATTTCGTCGTTAAGGTCCCCTTTTCGGTTTTTAAAGAGAAAGGTGGTTGGGAATAAGGAGATAAGACCCACTAATAGAGCGATAGTTATTTTTATGTAAAACAAAAGATTGTCATAGTGGGGGGCAGGTTTTCCAACGCCAAACCACAAAATCAACCCTGCTGCTACCACCAAGACTGATAATCCACCATATAAACCATCAATGATGAATAACCGCCTGATTTCATGTCTTTTAAAGGATTTTTTAGCCAATACAAGCTCGGCTACTAACGAGGAAATCATTCCAAATATAGACAGGAAGTGTATATACTTCACAATGATATAAGCTGTCATATTTTATACTGGTTCAGCCGGTTTTTTCCCGAACCTTTTTTCATATTGTTGCTTGAACCGGGTCACATTTTTCATGCCTATAGATCGCGCAGCTTCGGAAGGGTTTTTTACCTTTTTACTTTTAATTAATTGATCCACATATTGCCAGCGAATTTCTTTAATGTACTCCGATGGGGTCATTCCGGTTAATTTTTTGATCATTCTGTAAACCTGACGTTCACTGGCAGCCATTGCATCGGCCAGGTGCATGACACCAAGGGCTGAGTCATTGATTTTTTCCAGAACCATATGCTCAACTTTTTTAATAAGATCGCTTTCGAGGTCATCAAATTTCTCAGTATTAGATATTATTAGGTTATCCCTGTAAGTTTCTTTGTTGAGTAAGTTTCTTATTCTCAACAAGAACTCTTTTTGATCGAAAGGTTTTTGAAGGAAATCATTGATTCCCCGAAATAAAATGTTTTCACGATCTTTTTGCGAGGTTCTTGCTGACACCACAAGGATGGGTATATGTTTTAATTTATCATCCTGTTGTACCTTTTCCAGTAATTCAAATCCATCCATCCATGGCATCATAAGGTCTGTTATGATTAGGTCAACCGTTTCTCTATTTAGGATTTTTAACGCTTCCACTCCATGCTCCGCCTCTAAAATGATGTAATGATCTTCGATAATTTGTCTGATATAATTTCTAACTTCCGGGTGATCCTCGACCAATAAAATTTTTGTTGAACAATCAGCTTTATTTAGTGCCTTTATGCTGGGTTTTGATTTTGTTGCGATTTCTAATCCTGCCCAGGCAGAAGACTTCTCTTTAATGTAATCAGAGGAGGTTGGTATGATTGCTTCTTCTACTTGATTCGTTTCTTTCGGAAACTCCACATAAAATGTTGTTCCTTTTCCTTCTTCACTTTCTGCAAATATTTTGCCATGGTGCAGTTGAACAATCTCTTTCACTAAGGCAAGCCCGATTCCTAATCCTTTATGCACCTGCCTTAGATCATTTTCTGATTGATAATATCTGTCAAAAATATAAGGGAGGTTTTTAAATGGTATACCAGAACCTGAGTCTGTTATGGCTATGCAGACGGTATCTTTTTTATCATACAGATTAACGTTAATCCTGTCGTTTTCCCTGGTATATTTTAATGCGTTGGATATTAGATTAAATACTACTTTATCAATTTGATCAGGATCAATTTTTAGTATGGTATTATCATCAATAGAGGCATGTAGTGACAGGTCAATTCTTTTACTTTCTGCTGATGATTGAAACATTTTCACTAATGTTTTTAAATAGGGCAGGAGTTTAACATTTTTTAAATTGAGGTTCAATTTGCCCTCTTCAAGTTTCGTCAGTTCATTGATTTCATCGGTCAGATAAAGTAGTCTCTTGCTATTTTTATAAACAATATCCAAATTCTCTCGTGATGACATGGTGAAGTAATTATCATCATCACAGACAATCCTTTCTATATTTCCCAGAATGAGTGTAAGTGGGCTTCTAAGGTCGTGGGAGATGTTAGCAAAGAATCGCGATTTGGCCATA
The DNA here is from genome assembly GCA_964429655.1 of uncultured Roseivirgaceae bacterium. Classification (GTDB taxonomy): domain Bacteria; phylum Bacteroidota; class Bacteroidia; order Cytophagales; family Cyclobacteriaceae; genus CAYSCZ01. Next base: position 84,050 of record CAYSCZ010000005.1, on the reverse strand, counting down.
TCTAATTCCTCCAGCCTTCTGGATTGTTTTTCGATCGTATCTTTGTCTTTTTCTATTTCATCCTTTTGTTTTTTGATCTTGTTACTAAGCGTTTTTACGACCCGGTAAGCCCTTAAAAGTATTACTGCAGCTATAAGAATTAGTACCGATCCGACGATAACTAAGATAATGATGGTTTGCTGTCGCTTGATTATGGCTTTATTTAAGGAATCTTGTTTTATTAAAAAGTCATTTTGAGCTTCCTGTTGCTCCCTTTCATACTGGGTTTTTATTTCTTCTATGGTTCTTATGTTTTCTTCACTGAATAGCGAATCTTTTAATGCTGAGTATTGAACATGATACTCATACGCTTTTTTGTAGTCTTTATTTGTATAAAAAATGTCGGACAGGTTTTCAGTGGCTTTTCGGATGTCATTTTTTGATCCCATCTCTTTAGCAATTCTTAAACCCCGGAGCGCATATTGCTCTGCTTTTACCAGGTCATCCATCTCTTTATATATCATAGAGATATTATTAAGACTGTAAGTTAGGGCGCCCATATTATCTGATGCCTGAATACCAGGCAGGACCATCAGGTAGTATTCAAGGGATTTTTTTAGTTGACCCTGAAGCCTGTATAGCTCTGCCAGGTCTACGTCTGTAGCTGTTACGCCCTGTTCATCCCCCAATTCATTTCTGATTTCAATTGCCCGCACATAATAGTCTTCAGCCAGTCTGTAAGATCCAAGGTTACTGTAGGATCTTCCAAGGTTGGCGTAGCAATTTGCAATTAACCTTTTATCATTTAATAATTCTGCGGTAAGCATGGCCCTTTTGAAGAAGTCCAAAGCGCCGTTATAATTTGTTTGGTACAAAAAAATATTGCCAAGGTTGATCAATGAATACCCTAGTTGCACTGTATCCTTACTGCTTTCAGATATTCTTAATGCTTGCATGTAATAGTTGAATGCCCTGGTAAATTCGCTCTTATTTCTGTAGGCTATCCCAATATAATTTAGGGTTCTTATTTGGTCCGAGGTTGTTTCGATGTATTTTGCTTTTTCCAGGGCCTTATTGAGATACTTAATAGATGTATCTGGTGATAAATTCATGAATTTCCGGCCTATATCATTGTAATATTTAATGGCTGCCGTGTCAGAAGAAAAAAGTGCTATTCTGGCGAGACTATCTTTCTCTCTATTGAGGGTTTGATTTATCTGCCCTAGGATTGACAAATACGAAAAAAGGAAACATAAAAATGATAAAAACCTTAACATACCCTGTTTAGTACGACATCACAAATTACGAAAGATATTTAGTAAATACCAATGCAATAAGTTAGTCGGATTATTTAGACTGTGATAACTTCTTTTTAACAGTTTTTTTAGGAACCGGATCGTAACCCCAAGGCCCCCAGGGATGACATTTAGTAATTCGTTTAATCCCCAGGTATAATCCTTTAATTATCCCCCATTCTTTAATAGCATCAATCATATATTGTGAACAAGTAGGCGAAAACCTGCAGCTTGAGGGGAATAAAGGAGATACCGAAAGCTGGTAAAACCTGACTAAAAATATTAAAAATTGTTTCAATGCTTAGGCTATTATGTTTTTAATAAAATGATAAGAAAGAAATACCGAAACTAATAATTTAATTAAACTACCTACCAGAATACCCAGAAATGAACCAAAGGCAGATGTGAAAGATTTGTTTCTGCTTTGATTATACATTACCTCTCCTACAAAAGCACCTATGATAGGGCCAATTATGATACCAAGCGGTGGAAATAAAAATATGCCAATAAAAATACCAATTATGCTGCCTCTTACGCCATACTTACTGCCACCATATTTTTTTGTGATAATTGGAGGAATAAAATAATCTAAAATAGTAACAAGAAGTGCTATCGCACCCCAGAGTATAAGAAACTTTTGTGAAAAATCATGGTATTCTGTAAAATGGAGCACAATGATTGACAGGTAATTTAATGGCGGCCCGGGTATCACAGGTAAAAAACAACCAATTATACCGGACAGCATTAAAACTATGCCTAAAATCAAAAATAGTGTATCCAATTGCTTTTAATTGCAAATCGATGAAAAATTTATAAAGATTTATAGACCTTTCTTAACGATTTAAATATTAATTTGAATAAATAAATTATCTCTATTAGATGCTCACGGATTTACAAAGAAAAAAATTACTTCACTACTTTAAAGTTTTAGACTTTGATAGAAATGGTTATATAGAAATCGATGATTTCCATGCTATTGCAGAAAACCTGATCATATTATGGCATGTCAAACCCACTGATCCTGAACACCAACGCATAATGAATTCAACGCTTAGAATATGGCACGACATTCAAATGTTTGTTGATGAAAATAATGATGAAATGGCTACCACAGATGAATGGTTGAAATATGCAGATAACCGGATAGTGAATTGTAGTGAGGCCGAGTACGATGAATATGTAAATAAGCTTGTCCGAGATTTATTTGATTTCTTTGACACAAATAACGACGACCTGCTTTCATTGGATGAATACCTTGATTTATTCATGGCCTTTAGACTAGAAGTACGGCATGCGGCAAAGGGGTTTCTGGCACTGGACAGAAACCATGATGAATATATTAGCAAGCCCGAATTAATAAAAGGCGTAAGGGAGTTTTTAAGAAGTAATAACGTGAAATCTAAAGGTAATCTTCTTTTTGGCCCTTTTGAATAGCTAAGAACTTAATCATTGTTTATTGATAAAAATACTTCTGATATTTTCTGCAATTTCGATTGCTTCATATCTTTCTTTATTTATTCCTCCGGAAGCCTATCCACTGATGGGAATCATAGGATACGCAATACCAATAATTTTTCTATTAAATGCATTTGTTTTCCTTTTCCTGTTATTAAATAATAAGAATATTCATAATTTGATTATTCCTTTTTTTCATGTTGCCATTGGGTTTTGGTATTTACCTCATACTATTGGGTATAATTTTTTCAATGAAAATGCGGATTCTAAGAGATTAATAGAGGTATTAAGTTATAATACAAGAATTTTCAATTCGGCAGAACGGTATCATCACCATGATTCAGTTGAGCTAAAAAGTCTAGTAAACTGGGTTATAGAGGATGAATCCACAATAAAATGTTTTCAAGAATTCTACAATGATAATTTATCTCCACTTTTTAACGTTCAAAAAAAGCTTATAGAGGAAGGATATTATTATAAATACTTTGAACATAAATTCAAGGCTTATCAAAACATTCGTATTGGTTTGGCTATATTTAGTAAGTATCCTTTTCTTAATACAGGCCTAGTGCTTACTTCCCCATCAAGCAATATTAATGACATCATTTTTGCTGATGTATTAATAAATGCTGATACAGTCAGAGTATACAACATGCATCTTCAATCTATAAATTTGGAATCTGGGGATATAAAAAATTTTGAATCTATAAACGGCAACATAGATAATATTCAAAATAAACTATCAAGCAGTTTTGTCATCAGATCAAAACAATTGAAGGAATTAATTAGTCATATTCAATCCTGTCCTTACCCAATATTATTAGCCGGAGATATGAATGATTTACCTTTAAGCTATACTTATCTGCAACTAAACAGATATCTTCATAATTCTTTTAGGGATGAAGGCTTAGGGTTTGGGTTTACTTATAATGGGGTTATTCCATTTTTAAGAATTGATCATCAATTTTATAGAGGCCTGGACCTTAAGAAGTTTAAGACCTTAAATAACATTGACTACACAGATCACTATCCTATAAAAGGTTGGTATGCGTTAAAATGATTATCGTATTGCTGCCAGTTCTTCAGGTTTTAGAATTGTAATCCCATCAGCGTCGATATTTATAATTTGGTCTTTTTTGAATTCTGAAAGCGTTCTGATGACTGATTCTGTGGCAGTACCTACAATGCTTGCCAGGTCATCTCTTGAAATAGGAAATGTAAAAGCTGTGTTATTTTGTTCTTGATACCGCTTTTTAAGCAGCAGTAAGGAGTCTGCTACTCTTTTTCTTACGGTGTTGTAAGCAAGATCTAGCAATTGTCTTTCCTTTTCGGCAATATTTTTTGAAAGGATCTTTATGAATCTTCCGGCTACTTCTTTGTTTTGATATAAGAGGTTCAAAAAATCATGACGAGGGATTAAGTATACCTCTGTATTTTCAAGTGCTTCTGCTGTGGCTGTGTAGTCTGTGTTTTGAAGTATTCCGGTATATCCTGTGAAATCACCTTCCTTGCATAATTCATTGATATACTCTTTACCATCTGTATTAATTTTAAATGTTTTCACTTTACCGTAATGGATCAAATATAGGTAATGAGGGAAATCGCCTTCCCGGTAAATGATATCTTTTTTACGGTAGTTTCTGCTCTTTCTATTTTTTGAAAGCTCCTGTAGCTCTTCAAATGCGCTTGCTTGTTCCACAAAGTTATAGTAACCATCCACAGAAGGCTTAAATTCTTGCCTAAGTGCTTGTGTTTTTTTTAATCTTTGTTCTACGGTATTTAGCAGGTCCATTTCCTCAAAAGGCTTTGTCAGGTAGTCATCCGCTCCCAGGTTCATTCCCTTTCTGAAATCACTTTTTTCTGCTTTTGCAGTAAGAAATATAAAGGGGATGGCATTCGTTCTCGGGTCCTTACCTAACATATAGAGCACTTCATAACCATCTAATTCCGGCATCATAATATCACATATTATCAGATCCGGGAACTTATTTTTTGCAAGTTTAACCCCCGCTTTACCATCAGCTGCTTCAAAAACCTCGTAATTAGACAGTTCTAGTATCTCAGCTATATTTTCCCTCATCTCGAGGTTATCCTCTATTACTAATATTTTCTTCATTAATCGGGATTTTTATTTTGAAAGTGGTTCCTTTATTCAATTCACTTGCAAAGGTTATGGAACCATTCATTAATTCTAAATACTTTTTAACGATGTTTAGTCCTAAACCCGTTCCTCCAATATTTGTAACATTTTCAGCTCTGAAAAACCTTTCGAATAAATTTTTCTGGTCTTTTTCAGGAATGCCGATACCGTTATCTGTAACTTCTAACTGTATATGACTATTGTAAGTATAGGAATGTATTAATATATCTTCGTTTTCTGGAGAATATTTACTGGCATTTGAAGTCAAATTTATAATTATGTTTTTAAATAACTTTTTGTCTAAACAAACCATGCGGGTCCCCTCATGCTTGTAGATCATTTCTTGACCTTTTTTCAAAATTGAACCTACTTCCTCGATAACCTCGTCAACGAAGTCTGGTAGATTGAACATGGAAGGTTCATACCATATTTTACCGGATTCTAATTTTTCTAGAGATAAAAAGTCGTTTAATATTCCGGTAAGATTTTGAACCGAGGATTTTATTCTGTCAGTATGTTTTAGCCTTTTTGTTTGTTGATCTTCCCTTTGATATCGGGATATTATTGAAGCTGAGGAAAGTATTGTGCTTAAAGGTGTTCTAAATTCATGAGAGGCCATAGCAACAAACCTGGATTTAAGTACGTTCAGTTCTTTTTCTTTATTTAAAGACTCCCTAACTTCTTTTTCAGCTTCTTTTAGTTTAGTGACGTTTTCTTCAACAACAAGAATTTGGTTTATCCTGCCATTATGTTTGGTTAATGGTGTTGCTCTTATAATATAATATCTGTCAGATTTAAAATTCTCAAAAGAGACTTCTTTACCCTCCAGAACTTTTTTTAGTCGTTCATTAATAGCTTCTTGCCTATGCTTTGGCATATTTATCATGAAAGGTTTACCAATAAGATCTGATGGTGAGACTTTTATATTTGCTAACTCCTTTCCTTCTACAAATATGCAATTAAGATTTTGGTCCAGTACATTGATAATGCCGTTGGGAAAGTTTTTTGCAATCACTTTATATAGTCTTTGACTTTCCTTTAGAGCTGCTTCTGCATTTTTTCTTTCTTGCATCTGGCTTTGCAGGCCAATATTCAAATGTTCTAGTTCCTGCGTTCTTTCTTTGACTTTTTTTTCCAGTAATTCTGAGTAATCCTCAAGTTGTTTTTTGCTTTCTTTTAGGGCCTCCTCAGATTTCTTTCTTTCGGTAATATCTGCAACAAACGCAACCACCATAAGATTTCCTTCACTGCGGAAGTGACTTAGACTGATTTCTAATGGGAAATAATCCCCATTTTTTTTCTTGCCATATAAGTCCAGTCCTATGCCCATCGGGCGGGATGAGGGATTTTGAAAATATTTTTCGCGGTATTTAATATGCTCGTCTTTTATATGATCAGGTACAAGCAACTCCATTTTTTTGCCAATTATTTCATTCTTTTCATAACCAAACATTTTGAGGCTGCTGGTATTGGCAAGCGTTATCTCCCCCTTATCATTAGCTACAATCAACCCTTCAGTTGTAGAATGGAAGACTGCATTCAGCAAATCTTGTTTTTCAGCTACTTCTATCATATTCATCCAAAAATTACACTGTATAAGGCATTAAAAAAAGCCTTGGCTTAAAATTTTAACTCATGGTCTTGATAAGAATTTTTAGAGATCATGATTATTGTCATAATTATGGGTTGTTGTTACGGATAGTTTTGAGCGTCAATAAAGGTGGAAATGCTCGAAATTAAGAAGATTTTAGTCCCCACAGATTTTTCAAGTGCTGCCTGGAGGGCGATACGTTATGGCATATCCATATGTAAGTTAAGCCAAAGTAAACTTACTTTAATGCATGTACATTCTAACCAAGATGGCATTGAGAATGATGAATTATCCAGGTTTTGTAGCTACCTGGAAGGCAGAATGCGAAACCTGGCAGATGACCTAAAGAAGACTTATGAAGTTGAAATAGAATGTTTATATAAATGCGGGTTGGTGTCCGACGAGATAATTAGTACCATTAATGGCTATGGTATTGACATGGTAATTATGGGTACAAATGGTAGTAATATGAGTTATGAACTTGGTAGCACTGCTCAAACAATTATCCGTAATTCTGAAAAACCGGTACTTACTATCCCACCAACGTTTAATTATCGATCTATAGATACTAATGGTTTGTCATACAGTGTAAGCAATTGACCTACAATTACTTACTGATCAAAATCATTGATTGAATTGAGTATGGTCATTAAAGCTATTGAATAATCCATTTAATTTAATATTTCATTTAGATAATACGATAACCCATATTGTAAATGAAAATATTAGTACCTACCGATTTTTCTCAACATGCAGAATATGCTGTGGAGGCGGCCATAGAATTTGCTAACTTATCAAACGGGCAGGTTCATTTTATACATCTGAAATCTATCCCGATTAACTGGATATACCTGGAAAGAGACCAGGATAAAATGTATCCTGAGCTTACCAAAGAAGTTGATTTTATTAATCATAAGTTAAGTGAATTGGTAGACAGGGCAGATAAACGGGGAATTAAAGCTCATAAATGTTTACACTATAATGAAGACAGGGAAGAGATAATTGATCATGCTAAAAAACATGATATAGATATGATCATAATGGGTTCACATGGGGCCAGTGGTGCCCGAAAATTTTTGATGGGATCTAATGCTCAAAAGATTGTTAGATTAAGTCATATTCCGGTTATGGTGTTGAAGAATAGAATAGAAAAACTGTATTTTAAGGATATATTATTCCCTTCTGATTTTTGGGAAGACATTACCAAGCCATTAAATGATACCATTGCTTTCGCTAAATTATTTGATGCTAAGATTCATTTGTTATTTGTAAATACTCCGGAGAACTTCACTGAAACACCCGTCATTAACAATGAAATGTCAAAATATGTTGAGATGGCCCCTGAGGTGATCGGGAGTACGAACATTCAAAATGCAAGGAAATTTGAAAATGGCTTGATCAACTTTACAAAAGTTAAAAAAATTGACTTGATTGCTCTGGCAACGCATGGTAGAACAGGACTTTTGAGAGCGTTAAGTGGAAGCTTAACAGAAAATATTGTTAACCACTTTGATAAACCGGTATTAAGCCTAAGGTTGGGAACATAATTATGTCTAATTAATTAAATGATGTATGAATTTAAAAGGATGCTGGTTGCGTTGGATAGGTCTTCCTATGACCAGTATGTAATCGTGTACGCAGAGAATTTTGCACACCTTGTAAATTGCAAAAAAGTATTTTTTATAAGGACTATCTCAAATAGTGAACCAGTTGAAACTATTGAGAATATTGGCGATAACCTTTTGCCAATTTATCATAATATAGCTTATGAAATAATTGTTGATGAAGGTGAAATTACCGATAGCATCATCAAGTACACTAAGAAATGGGATATAGACTTAATTATGCTTAGCAAAAAAATTAACTTGAAGGATATGGCTGAGTCTTCGAAAATAGCAGAACTTGGACAGGCTTCAATGCTTTTTTATGAGGAACCTGAATATGCAGATATAAATAAACTAATCATACCTATTCATAAAAGATGGGAACCCAAAAGTTTTATAAACGGAATAAATCAGTATTATAATCTAGTGGCCGCACTTTAAACCCAGATTTGTCATTGGAAATTTGTCATGAAGGGTTAAAGCCCAAAAAATCAGGCACTTATGTCGAGGGGGCATAGCATCGCGATGGTGACGAGCCAATAACATGTTAAGTGTTTGATTTGAAGTGATTTAACCATGTATAGAAAGTCTAATGACTATTCTGGGTTAAAGGTTTTCTAATATTTTTCATTAGAAATTGGTAGCATCATCAACGGATACCTGGCCTTAAATATCATTTTTTTAGTAAGCCTGGGATCGAAAAACCTTTCCCTTCCGATTGAAGTCCTTCGGAAAAGTACAAGTAAATCCACAATTTCATCATCTGCAAAATTGTCAAGCGTAGCTTCTAAGTCATCTCCCAGAATCTCCTTTAAATCGTGAATGTTTCCCTCAAAAAACTTATCTATTTGATTTTTTACCATTCTGTTGGACTTTTTATGTTCATGCTGTATAACATGTACTAATGAAATTTTAGAAAACCATGACCTTACGATTTGCTTCAATGTGAATAGCTCTTCTGATTCCAGCTTAATGTTAAAATCTGTAGCTATGGATATATGGTTGAGTGTTTTACTGATATAACCTTCCGGGATGGCTATCAATGGACATTGAATACTATCGATTAAATGAGCGGTAACGCTCCCAAACTGCATTTCATAATTTCCTAAGCTGCTTTTTGTTCCTACTATGACTATATCGATGTCTCTTTCGTTAATAATTTTTTTGATTTGATCTACAAGGTCTCCTTTTAAGCTTTCAAAATTCTTCTTAAGACTACTATAAGATATAAGGATGTTGTTATCCAGGGATTCAAAATTGTTTTTTATCCATTCGAAATTTATTTCTGCATTTCCCAGCGCCAACTGTTTTTCATCTTGGATGAATGGAATAATTAGCTGTGCATCAAGCTTATCAGCCATGAAAGCAGCAAATTCCACAGAATTATTCCCCACCTTAGAAAAATCCGTCGGTGCCAGGATCTTTTTTATAACTTTCATATTGTTTAATCTCTAAGTAAATATAATTTCATTTACTTTTATTATCACGGATGAGTTGCTATTGTTTTTAGGCTTTGCATTCACACACTCATAATCCGGCAACAGTGAGATATTTTCCTTATAAAATTTTAATAGGTTTTGTATGAAAAAATATTCTTTAGATCCAATTAAAAATTCCTTATTGTCAGACCGCCTTCTTATCTTCAGCGGAGGTGAAGGATCTACCCGTCTCATCTGCTTTTAAGTTTTGTTTCAAATTATTCCATTCTGATCGTAATAATATTCCTTTACCATCTGATGCTCCTTACTGTGCAAGTTATATGTCCATACAGGAATGAGTGAATGATTGACAATATCTTCAGCTAAACTGCCGGAAAACAGATGTGCGATACCGCGATTTCCATGTGTTGCCATTGCAATTAGATCTGCTCCTATTTCATCAGTAAATCGCAAGATACCCGCATCAGCCATTATGTCCCTTCTTATGCTTATGGTATAGTCGGTGATACCAATATGATCTACATATGACTGAAGCCTTGCTTTAGCAATCTCTTCATTCTCAATAACATGGGGTGTATTAATCCAGACAAAATGCAACGTAGCATTAAACATATTGTGGATTTTCAGTAATTCTTCAAAATAGTGCTCACTGATGTCAACCATATCAGTTGGTATCACTATGTCTCTTATTCCTTTGAAGCTTTGGTGATTTGGGAGTGAAAAAACAGGACAGTTGGCGATTCGTACGACTTTCTCACAGTTTGAACCAATGAACATTTCTCTGATTCCTGAGGCTCCATTTGTGCCCATCACGATCATTTCAGGTTCATTTTCAGCAAGATAGTCCTCTATGCCCTCAATGACACTACCAATAAAAACCTTTGTCTTGATATTGATGGCTCCGTAGGAATACTTCTTTTTTAGTAATTCCATTTCTTCCAGTGTCGATTCCCTGGCTTGTTTTGTGATTTGGGCAGCTGTTGTATTGTCTAAATAAAAACTTGAAAAAAGATGTGGCATATTGATCGTGTGAAATAAACATATTTCCGCACCTAAAGATTGTGCAGCCTGTTGCGCAAATCTCAAAGCTCCTTCAGCTTGTTCTGAAAAATCTGTGGGTACTAAAATCTCTTTCATGGCTATATCTTTTTACAGTACAAGTTATATGTAGTACGATTTTTTACTGATGATGGCAATCAAAAAACAGTATGATTATAATCATTTATGCAAATGTTTTAAATTATGATTAAGAAAGAATCTTTGGTCGGTTTGATTGATATGAGTGAAACAGATTATTGATTATGCGCCTTACTTTTTCTTTCTTTTTTTCCTTTTGTCGCCGAAGGTAAAATTTAAGCCTAAACCAAATATATTTTTATATTGAAGCCTAGGGCCTGGAGCTTCAATTTCTCCATCATTATTTTCATCTACTTCTATTAAAATATCGTCATCGTAAATGAGTTGATTAATCAGGTTAGCAGATAAATATTTGTTGATTTTCATTACAACAACATTTTCCCAGTTGACATCTATATTACCAAAATCTTTGAGGTAGTTGGCAAATAATTCAAGTTTTGATTCCATATCAACATTTGATATTATTTGCTTTTTGAAATTCAGTCGTAAAAAAGAACCCAATTCAGTTCTGATATTTTTCCCGGGGGTTACGCCATAAGCGCCCAGATCAGATAATGCATCATCCAAAACGAAGGTGAACTTACCGGAGAATGGTATATAATTAATTGACAAATAAGGTTCTGGTTTATAATCCAACCCAACACTTGATATGATATAACCTGGAGCCATAAATTTTGAAATTACACTATCAACGTTATTTGCGAATCCTTGATTGAATTGAGATTTAAAGTCAAACAGGAATGATAATAAAAGCTTTTTTTTGTTTCTTTTTAGTTTGTAGCCAACTTTTGAGACAAAATTTAGTTTGTCATCCGATTTATCGAAATCTCTTTCGTTTTGCTTTAGAATTCCATAACCTATGTTTAATGAGTTCTCCCAGGTAAATCTCTTTTTTTCATAATTGGCAAATAATCTTTGATAAGTATTAATTGAAATTGAATTATCACCACCTGCAGCCCAGTTAATTAATGAAACCTGAGAAAAAGAAAAGTTACTAACACCACCCAGTTTCCAATAGGATGTATCAATTGGTTCTTCATCAAATAAGTATGAGGCGCCACCAACAATGCTACCTCCAACACGCTCATAAGAAACATATCTTTCCTGTTTGTCTTCTTGAGCGAAAAGAAAAAATGAAGTGAACAGTAATATACCAAGGGTGGCAAATTTCATGAGAGATGAATATTTCAATAAAAAAAATAATATTTATAATTAACTATTTTATATTTTAGCTAAAAATCATTAATAATAAATCAAATAAATATTAAGATGTATAGACTATTTAACATTGTATTTATAGCCACTTTTTTGATATATATTGCTGGTTGCGATACATCAAAAAAAGAAAATAAAGAGTCTGCGGAGCGTTTAGATGATAATACTTCAGGTGAGTCTTATGAAGGGTTGAGCTACGAAATGAAAAGTATCACAGAAAAAGAAGGCAACTGTTCTTCAACCACAGGCGGATGCATATCTGTGGAAGTTACCTACCCTGTCTTTAATTTAGGTAGTAAAATGGGAAAAGAGATTAACTCAAAGGTTCGACAAAGAATCATTGATTATCTGAGTGATGAAACCTCAGAAACTGAAATTACTGATGTGATAGAGGGTTTGCTTTCTGAATATGAAGAATTTAAAAAGGAGTTCCCTAACTCTCAGGATCGATGGGAAATGTCTGTAGATGCTGCGGTAACTCATCAAACCGATAAAATACTTTCAGTATCGTATAGCACTAACATGTACAAGGGCGGTGCCCATCCAAATAATCGGATTGATTATCAAAATATTGATTTAGAGGATGGATCAGAAGTTACAATAGACGAGGCACTTACTGACCTTGAAACTGTCGCAAGCATTGCAGAAAAGAAATTCAGGGATTTAAAGAAAATACCTGAAGATGTAGACTATGCAAAAGCAGGATTTAGTTTTGAGGACAATGCTTTTGCACTAAGCAATAATTTTGGTTACACTGAAAACGGAATTATCTTTTATTATAATACCTATGAAATTGCCCCGTATTCTGAAGGTCCTACCAGAATACTGGTTCACTATTATGAATTAAAAGGCAATATCCTAAAAGTAAACTAGTAAGGTTTTTACAAATAAGTGTTTTTCTTTGAGTCCTCCTCTTTGAGGACTCTTCTTAATATCTTACCCACATTTGATTTAGGTAATTCATCTACAAATTCGATGTATTTAGGACATTTATATGCTGTTAATCCATCTTTACAAAATTCAGTTATTTGCTTCTTGGTTAATGATTGGTCCCTTTTAACAATGAAAACTTTAACAGCTTCTGTTGATTTTTTGTCAGGTACACCTATTGCTCCAACTTCCAAAACTTTATCCATCGATGCGATGGTTTCTTCTACTTCGTTAGGGTAAACATTAAAACCTGATACCAGGATCATCTCCTTTTTTCTGTCAACAATCTTTATGAAGCCCTCTTGATTCATTATACCTATATCACCAGTTTTAAACCAACCATTAATAAATACTTTTTCGGTCTCCTCATCATTTTTCCAATAGCCTTTCATAATCTGAGGACCCTTTGCGCATATTTCACCAGGCGCTCCTATTGGTACTTCTTTCCCATCATCATTTAATATTTTTATTATTGTGCTCGGCAGGGGCAAACCAATCGTTCCGATTCTAACCTGTCCCTTACCAAGGGGATTTGCGGTTAAAACAGGTGCAGTTTCTGTGAGACCATAGCCTTCAGCTAATGGTGAATTAGTAACTTCCAGCCATTTTTCTGCTACAGGCCTTTGAACAGCCATGCCTCCACCAAAGGAAAATTTTAAATGCGAAAAATCCAGTGTTTTAAATTTCTCCTGGTTCAGTAAACCATTAAACAAAGTGTTTACACCGGTCATCACCGTAAATTTATGTTTGGAAAGCTCTTTTATAAATCCTTTCATATCCCTTGGATTTGTTATTAGAAGATTATTCCCTCCAAGCTTCGATATAACCAATGCATTACAGGTAAGTGCAAAGACATGATATAGTGGTAATGCAGTAATCATTATTTCCTCACCTTCTTTCATGTCACTTGATTGCATCCAGCAACAAACTTGTTCTAAGTTTGCAACCATATTTCTATGGGTTAACATGGCTCCTTTTGATATTCCTGTAGTACCACCGGTGTATTGAAGAAATGCTAAATCGTCACCGTTTATTTCTTCCTCTTTAAAGTTTCTGGATGATACTTTTAACGTTTCTTTGAAGGGGATTGCTTTGGGAAGATTATAACTCGGTACCATCTTTTTGATATGCTTGACTACATAGTTTGTGATTGTACCCTTAATAGGACCAAGCATATCACCAATTTCAGTAATAATTACCAATTCGATTTTAGTTGCATCAATTATTTTCTCCAGTGTGGATGCAAAATTTGCTAATATGATAATTGCTTTGGCATCAGAATCTCTAAACTGATGCTCCATCTCCCTGGAGGTATATAAGGGATTGGTGTTAACTACCACCAGTCCTGCCCTTAATGATCCGAATAGAGCAACGGCATATTGAAGCAGATTTGGCAATTGTATAGCAATCTTATCACCTTTTTTCAACCCTTTATCTTGAAGATAGGCCGCAAAACTTGCAGAATAGGCAGATAAATCTGAATAAGTTACTTTTTTACCGAAATTTTCAAATGCAATTTTATCTGAAAATTTGGTAAATGATTGATTAAATAAATCAGGTAGTGATTTATATATATCAGGATCAATTTCATGTGGTGTAAACTCAGGATAACTGGAAAACCAAAGATATTTATTCATGTATTAGACGTTACTAATTAAAATTTAAAAAATTATAACGAATATACAATTGGTGTGCCTTTTTTTGGAGATTGTTTAAAATTAAAAATGACCTCTACATCATAGAGGCCATTATCAATAAACAACATTAACCCAAAAATGATCGCTGTAGGAGAAGGATTCGAACCTCCACGAGGTAGTTAGCACTATTTCTGATCCAGAAGGATCCAAATCAGAAATAATGTTTGTCCCATGATCCTCGCCCCCGAGACAGGAGGGTATGTCTGCCAATTTCATCATCCTACATTATGAATAGAACTAATTATAATCCAAAAGTAATATTCTTTTATTTTTATTAAAATTTTATCAATAAATTTGTTGAAAAAATAGAGACTGTATAATTTTACCAATGCTAGGTTAAATATTTCAAAATAAACCCCTCTTGTAATGAGTAAAAATTATGAAATTGATAATGTAGATTTAAAGATACTTAACATCCTAATGGAGGATGCTAAGATTCCTTATACAGAAGTAGCTAAAAAAGTCTATGTATCAGGAGGTACTGTCCACGTTAGAATGAAAAAACTTGAGGAGATGGGGGTGGTTACGGGTACAACTTTAAAAATGGATTATACAAAACTGGGTTATGATGTT
This sequence comes from uncultured Roseivirgaceae bacterium, assembly GCA_964429655.1. GTDB lineage: Bacteria > Bacteroidota > Bacteroidia > Cytophagales > Cyclobacteriaceae > CAYSCZ01. The sequence continues at coordinate 68,995 of CAYSCZ010000005.1, read as the reverse complement.
ACTTGCTTTTTAGGTATTTACCTGGAAAAAAGCTCATTGTATGATGACGTTGTAAAAAAATTAAGATCAATTCCAGAAGTGGTGAAAGTTCATTACACAACCGGTGATTATAATATTTTCTTGAAAATCCACTGCAAAGACACCCGTCATCTGAGAGATGTTTTGCATGATAAAATACAATACGTAGAGGGCATTGAACGTACAGAGACTTTTATATCCCTGGAAGAAAGTCTTAACCGGCATCTAAAATTTTAGTATTCCTCAGGCTGTTATTGCTATGAATTAAATAAAAAATACACATTTAATTTAGAATTATTACAAATAAGTTTAGCTTTGGTTAAACATTATAGAGATTAAGTGAGTTAAAATACCTGAATTAAAAATTTAAATAATTCAAAACATACTTTATGAGTAAAGACAATCAAATATTAGAGGAATTTACTTCAAAGGAATATGAACATGGATGGTCTGTAGATCTTGAAGTTGATGAAGCGCCTTTGGGACTTACTGAAGATACAATACATTTTATATCCGAAAAGAAAAACGAGCCAACATGGATGCTAGAATGGCGATTGAAAGCATTCAGACAGTGGATAAAAATGAAGGAGCCTGAGTGGGCAAATGTAAAATATCCTGTAATTGATTATCAATCCATAAAATATTACTCAGCGCCTAAACAAAAAGCTGCGCTTAGCAGTCTTGATGCGGTAGATCCTGAGTTATTAGAAACTTTTGAAAAACTTGGTATCTCTTTACAGGAACAAAAAAGATTAACGGGGGTCGCAGTCGATGCCGTGATAGACTCTGTTTCTGTTGCTACAACATTTAAAGAGACACTGTCTGAATTAGGTATTATATTTTGTTCTTTTAGTGAGGCAGTGCATAATCACCCTGAGTTAGTAAAGAAATACATGGGTTCTGTTGTACCAGCCAGTGATAATTATTTCGCTGCCCTAAACAGCGCCGTTTTTTCTGATGGATCTTTTTGCTACATACCTAAAGGGGTAAGATGCCCCATGGAGTTGTCTACTTATTTTAGGATTAATGCAGCTAACACCGGTCAATTCGAGAGAACATTGATCGTAGCAGAGGATAACGCTTACGTGAGTTATCTAGAGGGCTGTACTGCTCCTATGAGGGATGAAAACCAACTTCATGCAGCCGTTGTTGAAATATATGCTGCAGAAAATGCAGAAGTTAAATATTCCACTGTGCAGAATTGGTACCCGGGAAACAAGGAGGGTAAGGGCGGTATTTATAATTTCGTTACCAAAAGAGGAATCTGTGCCGGTAACAATTCAAAGATATCTTGGACTCAGGTAGAGACTGGATCGGCGGTCACCTGGAAATATCCATCCTGTATTTTAAAAGGTGATAATTCATCTGGAGAATTCTATTCTGTTGCTGTGACAAATAACTATCAACAGGCAGATACCGGAACTAAAATGATACACATCGGGAAAAATACTAAATCCAGGATTGTTTCTAAAGGTATTTCAGCAGGAAAATCACAAAACAGCTACCGCGGCCAGGTGAAGGTGATGAAACGGGCAGAAAATGCCAGGAATTTCTCACAGTGTGATTCACTATTGATGGGTGATAAATGTGGTGCACATACATTTCCCTATATAGATGTTGAAAACACATCCGGACAGGTAGAACATGAAGCCACCACATCAAAAATTGGGGAGGATCAAATATTTTACTGTACCCAACGTGGACTTGATGAAGAAAGTGCTATTGCCTTAATTGTAAGTGGTTATGCAAAAGAAGTGCTTAACCAATTGCCAATGGAGTTTGCAGTTGAGGCACAAAAATTATTAGCGCTCACCCTTGAAGGTAGTGTAGGATAACTATTAAAATCATGTAATTTATGTTGACTATAAATAATCTTCACGTAAGTATAGAAGATAAGGAAATATTAAAAGGCGTTAACTTAAATGTAAATTTTGGGGAGGTCCATGCAATAATGGGGCCTAATGGATCTGGTAAGAGTACCTTAGCATCAGTACTTGCTGGAAAAGAAAACTTTGAAGTTACTCAGGGGACTGTCACCTATTGTGGGCAGGATTTATTGGATATGGCTACAGAGGAAAGGGCAAGGATAGGTATTTTTTTAGCTTTTCAGTATCCGGTCGAAATTCCAGGTGTAAGTACAACAAATTTTCTAAAAACAGCAATCAATCAAATCCGGGAACATAGGGGGCAACAACCACTCGACGCCGTCTCCTTTCTTAAATTAATGAAAGAGAAAATGAAACTGGTTGATATTGATCAATCATTGTTAAGCAGGGCCTTAAATGAAGGTTTTTCAGGTGGTGAAAAAAAGAGAAATGAAATATTCCAAATGGCAATGCTGGAGCCCAAATTATCCATCCTTGATGAAACTGATTCAGGTCTTGATATCGATGCATTGAAAATAGTGGCAAATGGCGTCAATGAGCTTAGAACCACAGAGAATGCATCAATAGTTGTTACTCACTATCAAAGGTTGTTGGAATATATAGTTCCGGATTATGTTCATGTACTTTATGGCGGCAGAATCGTTAAGTCTGGAGATAAATCACTGGCTCTTGAACTTGAAGAAAAGGGTTATGATTGGGTAAAAAATGAAATTATACCCGCTGTGTAAACAATTAATAAGACTATGAACAATCATTTTTTAGACCAAATTGATCAACACTTTGATAAAATAAAAGCGAATAACAACCTAGATGAGAAAGAGATAGGGTCAAGATTGAATTCAATTAAGGAATTCAAATCAATTGGCATTCCTACAAGGAAATATGAAGAATATAAATACACTAATTTTAAACCTGTTTTAGACAATACTTATCATTTACATAATCCAAATATTGATGCTGCTGATTTTAGTCCATATCTTATTCAACATCTTGAGGGTATAAAGCTATTTTTTGAAAATGGTCGTTTAAGAACTGATATATCAGATTTGGAGGAGCTAAAGACAGAAGTGAGTTTTGATATTTTGAAAAGCCGATCCAATGGGCAAGATAAAGAGGAAAAAGACCCTTTTGCCGTATTAAATAAAGCCTTATCAATCAATACCTACAGGATAAGTATAAACAAAAATAAAGTTATTGATAAACCAATAATTATATACAATCTCACTAATAAAAGAAATTCTAGTCCGATTAACTATTTAAGAACATTAATAGAACTTGAAGAGCATTCTGAACTGTCAATCATTGAAGTATTTTCGGACCTTGGTAATAATGATGCGTTTAACAATTTTTATTCTGAGATTAATATCAATGAAAATGCCATATTAAAGTATCATAAAATTCAATTAGAGTCACCGACTACTAATGGCGTGTTTAATACACGTATTAAGCAATCAAAATCAAGCACCCTTGATCATCATACCTATACTTTTAATGGAGGTATGATAAGAAATAATCTAAACATTGATGTTGAAGGAGAAGGAGTAGAAGCTAACATGTTTGGCTTATATTTATTGAAAGGTCAGTCACATGTTGATAATCACACCACGGTTGATCATAAGATTGCAAACTCGTATAGTAATGAACTTTATAAAGGAATAGTCGGGGATAAAGCAAATGGTGTTTTCAATGGAAAGATATATGTAAGACCTCAAGCACAGAAGACTAATGCATTTCAATCCAATAACAACATTCTTTTGTCTGATAATGCTGTTGTGCATACAAAACCACAATTAGAGATATGGGCAGATGACGTAAAATGTTCTCATGGTTGCACTACAGGTCAATTAGATGAAGATGCTATTTTTTATTTGCAAACGAGAGGACTAAGCAAATCTCAGGCAAAAGCTTTCCTTTTAGAAGCCTTTGCTAATGAATTAATGGCAAAGGTTAAAATAGATACATTGAAAACATTTCTTGAAAATAAAATTTCAAATTCTTTAAATCAGATATCATAAGTATGTCGGAAGTATTTTCTGTAGACTCTTCAATAGATATTCAATCAATACGTAAACAATTTCCGATACTTCATCAGGAAGTAAATAAAAAACCGCTGATCTATTTTGACAATGCTGCCACCTCGCAGAAGCCAAAAGTTGTGATTGATGCATTAGTTGACTACTACCAGAAAGACAACGCTAATATACATAGAGGCATTCATACACTTGCAGAAAGAGCAACCAATGCTTTTGAGGAAACCAGGAGAGTTGTCAGGGATTTTATAAATGCTAACGAGCCAGAGGAGATAGTATTTACTAAAGGAACCACCGAAGGTATAAATTTGGTAGCTAACTCATTTGGTAAAAAATTCCTTAATGAAGGGGATGAAATTATTATTTCAGGTATGGAACACCATTCCAACATTGTTCCATGGCAACTGATTAGGGATGAGAAAAATCTAAAACTTAAAATAGTTCCTGTCCTGGAAAACGGGGAATTAGATCTAGATGGATTTAAATCTTTATTGACTGAAAGAACCAAGCTTGTTTCGATGGTGCATATTTCAAATACTTTGGGTACCATTAACCCCGTAAGTGAAGTAGTTCGTTTAGCGCATAATGTTGGAGCTAAAGTCCTGATAGATGGGGCACAGGCTGCACCTCACACAGATATAAATGTAATGGATTTGAATGCGGATTTCTATGTGTTTTCTGCCCATAAAGTTTACGGACCTACTGGAGTTGGTGTCCTCTACGGTAAAAGGAATTTGTTAGAGGCTATGCCTCCCTACCAGGGCGGAGGAGAGATGATCAAAGATGTGCATTTTGATAAAACAACTTTTAACAATATCCCTTACAAGTTTGAAGCGGGAACACCTAATATTGGAGAAGTCATTGCCTTCCGAAAAGCTTTAGTGTTTGTTAATGAAATTGGAAAAGATAAAATAAGAAAGCATGAGGAGGAATTATTGAATTATGCAACAGATAAAATTAAATCAATCAATGGTTTAAAGATTTTGGGAGAGGCATCCAACAAAGCAAGTGTCATTTCCTTTATTGTAAAAAATGTACATCATTTTGATATAGGAGTAATGTTGGACGCCAAAGGTATTGCGGTAAGAACAGGTCACCACTGCACACAGCCTTTGATGGAACGTTATAACATTGAAGGAACTGCAAGGGCATCATTTGCTGTATATAATACAAAAAATGAAATCGATTCTTTTATAGATGGTTTAGACCAAATAATAAAAAAGTTTGTTTGATGACCACTCAGGAAATAAATAAGATACAAGACGAAATTATTGAAGAGTTTTCACTTTTTGATGGAGACCTTGAAATGGCTGTTAATTATATCATCGAGTTGGGATATAAGTTACCTGATATGGTAGAGCATAAAAAAGTTGAAGCTAACATCGTTAAAGGTTGCCAATCAAAAGTTTGGTTAACAGCGGATCTTAATGATGGAAAAGTTAAGTATGAAGCGGATAGTAATACAAGTATTACCAAAGGTTTAGTGAGTCTTTTAGTGAGGACTTTATCTGATCAAAAACCAGAAGATATTCTGGATGCTGATATATATTTTCCCATGAAAATTGGCATGAATAGGTTTATTGGAACACAAAGATCAAATGGTTTTGCTTCAATGATCAAACAGATGAAAATATATTCATTAGCGCTAAATGAAAAATCAAAAACAGATGCCTGAAGATAATAGTACGGATTTAATCCTAAAAGAAGAAATTCTCAGATCAATAAAAACGGTATATGACCCTGAAATACCTGTAGATGTTTATGAGTTGGGTTTGATTTATGAAATCAATATTTTACCGATTAATAATATTCATATTTTAATGACACTCACTTCTCCGGCATGTCCTTCGGCAGAAGCTATACCCGATGAGATAAAAACCAAAGTAGAACAAGTAGATGGGATCAATGATGTTCATGTGGAAGTTACTTTTGATCCTCCATATTCTCCTGAGATGATGTCGGAAACGGCTAAACTTGAGTTAGGATTTTTATAAATGATTTAAACTTTAATTATATATTATGTATCCAGAAGCGTTAGTAACACCAATGAGAAGTGATCTTACAGAGATCGGGTTCAAAGAATACAAAACCAGTGAGGAAGTTGACAATAGCTTGAAAGATCAAAAAGGCACATATTTATTAGTGGTTAACTCTGTTTGTGGCTGTGCTGCCGGTTCAGCCAGGCCTGGTGTAAAGTTAGCATTAGAGAAAAGCTCTAAAAAGCCTGATACGCTTGCAACGGTTTTTGCCGGTGTAGATAAAGAGGCTACTGAAAAAGCACGTGAATATACCACTCCTTATCCACCATCTTCACCCTCAATTGGCTTATTTAAAGATGGTGACTTAGTGCATTTTATTGAAAGACACCATATAGAGGGGCGGCCTGCTGAGGTTATAGCAGATCATTTAGTGCAGGTTTTTGAAGAGTATTGTTAGTTAGTTTACAAGAAAAAATAAAAAGATACCCTTCTTAAATAAGGATTCATAAAAAAAGCCCTGATTCAACCTCAGGGCTTGATAAATTTTATCTCTTCTACAATTACCTAATCGAAGGCTCAACGTAGGATCTTTTATTATATCCGGTGTAGATTTGTCGTGGTCTGCCTATAGGTTCCTTATTTTCTCGCATTTCCTTCCACTGAGCAATCCAGCCAGGTAGTCTACCCAAAGCGAACATCACTGTAAACATCTCTGTAGGTATACCAATTGCCCGGTAAATTATCCCGCTGTAGAAATCAACATTAGGATAGAGTTTTCTTTCCACGAAATATTCGTCGTTTAGAGCGACCTCTTCCAGACTTTTTGCTATATCCAATACAGGATCATGAATACCTAATTCTTCGAGGACATCATCCGCAGCTTTTTTAATGATTTTTGCTCTCGGGTCAAAGTTTTTATAAACCCGATGACCAAACCCCATTAACCGGAAGTGGTCTTCTTTATCTTTTGCTTTGGCGATAAATTTTGCAGTGTCCCCACCATCAGCTTTTATGGCTTCCAGCATCTCTATAACTGCCTGGTTAGCTCCGCCATGCAGTGGGCCCCAAAGTGCATTTATTCCCGCTGAAAGGGATGCGTATAAACTGGCTTGCGATGATCCAACTATTCTCACAGTTGATGCAGAACAGTTTTGCTCATGATCTGCATGCAATATTAAGAGTTTATCTAGAGCAGCAGCGACTTTTTCATCTACATGGTATTCATCTGTTGGGAGTGCAAACATCATTTTTAGAAAATTAGAGCAATAATCCAGCCTATTGTCAGGATAATTAACGGGGTGACCCTGTTGTTTTTTATATGCCCAAGCAGCAAATGTCGGCATCTTTGCTAAAATTCTGATTATGCTGAGGTTAGCTGCTTCAAATGATCTGCCCGGGTCAAGTGATTCGGGATAAAAAGCTGTGAGGGCGGTCACTAAGGATGATAAAACACCCATAGGATGGGAAGAAGAAGGAAAGCCATCCAAAATGGTCTTAATGTCTTCATGAACAAGGGTATGCGTAGTAATATCTTGCCTGAATATTTTGAACTCTTCTTCGGTAGGTAACTCACCATAGATCAATAAATAAGCTACTTCCAGAAAGGTAGATTTTTCTGCCAGTTCTTCTATTGTATAGCCTCTATATCGTAATATACCATTTTCTCCGTCAAGGTAAGTTATAGAACTTTTGGTAGATCCGGTGTTTTTAAATCCCGGATCTATAGTAATAACGCCTGATTGAGCCCTGAATTTACTTATATCGATTGCTTTTTCATTCTCAGTGCCTTCAATCATAGGCAACTGAAAGGCTTGGTCATTGACTTTTATCTCTGCTTGCTGTGACATTTAATTGTTATTATGGTTGTTCAATATAAATTAAGTCTTTTTTAATTGGTTAATTATTCCCTAAAATAAGCGGTAAACCATCAGTACCATTTCCAATTACCACTATCTTGGCATTTTGAGATTTAGCTAATTCTTCTGTGGCTTCAATTCCCCTCATTTTTAAAAGTTCATCGGTCAAACTGTTGTTAATAATGCGGTTAGCTGCTGCCTCACCTTCAGCCATTATACGCCTTCTTTCCGCTTCGCTTTTTTCTTTATCGAGCCTGAATTGATACGCCAGTGCTTCTTGCTCTTGTTTAAGCTTGTTTTCGATGGCATTTTTTATCTGGTCCGGTAGTTTTATGGACCTTATAAGTAGTGCACGCATTTGAATATTATTGCCTGGGGCCGCTAAGATATCATCAGTTTCTGTTTTGATAGAACCTTCTACCTCCGGTCGTTTAGTGGAATAGATTTCTTCTGCGGTATAACGTCCCATAACCTGTCGCACAGTGGACCTCACCTCAGGGATGACCAATCTTCTAATATAGTCCCGCTGAAATATTTCATGCAATTCACCAATTTTGTCAAACATAGGATTGAATCTCAGTGAGATATCAACATTAATACTTAATCCATTTTTATCAAGCACATCCATGGTTTCTTCAATCTGCTGTTCCGTAACATCATAAACGAATATTTCATTCCATGGGGCTTTAATGCCAAATCCTGGTGTAAGGATATTCTCCTTATCCAATCCTCCGCTGAATTTTCTAAAGGCTACCGCACGCTCGCCTGGTTGAATTGTATAGAAAATACTGTTCGCGAAAGTGATTATTACGACCAATCCTACGATCACAATGATAATTAGGGGTAAAAATTTTCTGTTATCCATATTTCCAATCTTTTTAAATTTTCTTAATTAAAACAATTATTATACGATCCACAAATAAATTAACAAAGATTTAAAACCCTGGAAATGTCTTTAGGTTATTGAAGCTAATAAAGCTTCTGCTGCCCTTCTTCCACTTGTCATGGCTGCGTTAAGGGATGGATAGAGCAAAAAATCACCGGCCAAGAAAATATTGTCTTTGATTTTGGTCTCCGAAGGCTTTATATCATAAGTTAAGTCATCTATATGAGGAAGTGCGTAAGGTATATCAAACCTTTTAAGAAAGTGCCAACTATCGAGGTTAGATTTAAAATAAGGCCTTAGCTCAGACTTCACTTTTATAACAAGTTCCTCATTAGTTAGCTCGGGTAATCCAATTAATGTTACTGAAATCAATGATTGACTGGTTTTTGAATAGCTTTCCGCTACATCTGTCAAAACACAAAGATTGTTAACGATTTTTTTATTGGTATCGTCTTTCATCAAGATAAGCAGGTTTTCTTTTATTGGTGACGCTTCAGCTTCGAAATACAAGCATGTGGTTTTTTTAGGGGACTTAAATTGACCATGCAGCGCAGGAATAATTGACGATGGCTCTGTACTTACAATAAGTTTCGAGAAATTTATTTCTTCACCATCCATTAAGGTTAATGTATTTAAGCCTACTTGGTCAACCTGGCTGTTAAACCTGAATTTTGAATTTTTAAGTTTACTATATAATTGTATGGTTATTTCCTCAATTCCATTAGCAGGTATTGCGGCATAACCTTCAGCAAACATTTTTAATACAAACTGGAACATCCTGCTGCTAGTATCTAATTCTTTTTCCAGGAAAATGCCTCTGAAAAAAGGCGTGAAGAAGCTCTTTATGATTTTATCACTGAAGCCTTGATTTTTTAAAAATTCCGAGGTTCTGATATCTTCATCATCGAATATTTTTTCAATAGATCTTTTTTTGAGCTTATTGGTTATCGACCATAGCTTCATTTTATCTGAAAATGTAGCTGCAGATGAGCGAATAGTTGGCCAAAGTAATTTTTTTTCTTTCAGCGGGTTACCAAGCTTTTTGATCTTGTTATCAGATAAAATTATGGCCCCGGGCTGAAAAGTTTTTAAGGATAAACGCTCATAATCTAGATATTTACGTGTCTCAGGATAGTTTGTGAGCAAAACCTGAAATCCATGATCCAAGAGAAATCCACTTTCCTGGTAAGTCTTAACTCTTCCGCCAGGTCTATCGTCTTTTTCTATGATCAATGGATGAATGTCAGATTTTTCCAGGTGAATGGCTGCTATAAGTCCTGCTATTCCGGCTCCGACTATAACAACTTCAGGGTTTTCCATTAGATTGTAACATTGTTAAGAAACTAAAATAATGAGAGGCAGAAATTTTTGGAGGGAATCACGGTCTTTTTTTAAAAATAAACCGCAGAGCAGGTATTTATTAAAGCAACAATTTAAAGCCCTTTCAAATATCCCACCTTTTTTAAAATTGGTTTGGAAAACCCATCCCGGATACGCCGGATTAAATATTTTTTTCCGCATTGTAAAATCCTTACTTCCTGTTCTTCAACTGTACGTTGGTAAGCTCATCATCGATGAAATTGTTTTTATTACCCAGAATAATACCTCTAACTATGATAATATTATACTGTATGTAGTTTTAGAATTGATCTTCTCTGTCGCTTCCGAGATTTTAAGTAGGGTTGTTTCATTGTACAATAGTTTACTTGCCGATCTTTTCGCTAATAAAAGTTCGATACAGTTAATAAAACATGCCGGGAATCTTGACCTTGAGCAATTTGAAGATGCTGAGTTCTATGATAAACTGGAAAGGGCTCGTCGTCAGACAACCTCAAGAACAGCCTTGCTTAATCAAATCCTGGGCCAGTTACAAAACATCATCACCATTGCCTCTTTATCGGTTGGACTGATATTATTTAGCCCATGGCTGGTTATAATATTAGTGATTGCTATTATTCCTTCATTTTTAAATGAGAACTATTATAATGAAAAAAGTTATTCATTAAGCTTCCGTTGGACACCTCAAAGACGGGAACTAGATTACATCAGATACATTGGTGCTAGTGATGAAACAGCCAAAGAGGTGAAGATTTTCGGTCTTTCTGATTTCCTAACCAATAGATTTAAAGAATTAGCAGAAAAGTTTTATGATGAAAATAAAAAGCTCATCATCAAAAAGGCCTGGTGGGGAAGTATTTTTGCTTTTATTGGGACCTTGGGCTACTATTCAGCCTTTGGTTATATCATTTATAAAACGATCACTGGCACTATTAGCATCGGAGACCTTACTTTTTTGGCCGGATCATTTAGTCGGTTAAGGTCACTATTTGAAAGTTTATTGAGCCAATTTTCGAGTATTGTTGAAAGCTCACTTTATTTAAAGGATTTCTTTGACTATTTCAAGATAAAGCCGAAGATAAGGGTGCCGGATTCACCTAGACCTTTGCCTGAAAAAATCAGGCATGGGTTCGAATTTCAAAATGTAAGCTTTAAGTATCAAAATACCACAAAATTTGCATTGAAGGATGTGTCATTTATCCTTTCACCATCAGAAAGGATAGCTTTAGTAGGAGAAAACGGAGCAGGTAAAACCACACTGGTCAAGCTACTAAGCCGTCTATATGATCCTACAGAAGGAAGAATTTTACTGGATGGTTATGACTTAAGGGAATATCATTTAGGAGAGCTCAGAAAAGCAGTGGGAGTGGTTTTCCAGGATTTTGTAAAATACCAGTTAAAAGCATTAGAAAATATTGCCGTAGGCCAAATTGATCAACTAGACGACTTTGAAAAGATAAAACAAGCTTCCGTTTCCAGTTTGGCTGATCAGGTGATTGAAGCATTACCGGATAAATATGAACAGATGATCGGAAGGCGGTTTAGCAATGGTATTGACTTGTCAGGAGGCCAATGGCAAAAGATGGCTTTAGGAAGGGCTTACATGAGAGATGCCAGGTTATTAATCCTTGATGAACCTACAGCGGCACTGGATGCAAGATCTGAATATAGAGTATTTGAGCGTTTTGTAGACTTAATAGAGGGCAAAATGGCCGTATTGATTTCGCATCGATTTAGTACCGTAAGAATGGCTGATCGTATAATAGTGCTGGAAAATGGTAAGGTTAAAGAAATAGGAAGCCATAATGAATTAATTAATCTAAAAGGGAAGTACTATGAACTTTTCTCATTGCAAGCAAGGGGTTATCAGTAAATTAAATAGCATGATAATATTGTCTTAATGCTGACATCTTTTATTTTCTATCTATCAGATATAGATTGCAGATTAGAGTTGCCAATCCTTGACTTAATTAATCAATGTTTAACGCAGATAATTACCCATATAAAGCCTATTCTTTAAATAATTTCAGAAAAATTCCTCAGGTAAAAGCGCATTTGTCAGAAGATCAAATGAAGTCCGTTGAGGTTGTAGGCAGCGTACTTCCTTTCAAAGTAAATAGTTATGTTATCAATGAATTGATTAACTGGGAAAAAATTCCGGATGACCCAATTTTCAAGCTTACTTTTCCACAAAGGAATATGCTAAACGAAGAGCATTTTCAGCGAATGGAAAAAATACTTGTCTCTGGTAAGAAAAAACACGAGATGGTAAAAGTAGCGAATGATATAAGGCAACTTTTAAATCCCCATCCTGCAGGACAAATGGAGTTGAATGTTCCAAAAATTGAAGGAACCAAACTTACTGGTATTCAGCATAAGTATAGAGAAACCATACTCTTCTTTCCCGGGCATAGTCAAACCTGCCATGCTTATTGTACTTTCTGTTTTCGTTGGCCACAATTTGTAGGTATTGATGAATTGAAATTTGCCATGAGGGAAACGGAATTGATGGTGAAATACCTTAAAGCACATGAAGAAGTAACCGATGTACTCTTTACAGGCGGGGATCCCTTGATTATGACTGCAGATCGCTTAGAAAGTTATCTGTTACCATTAATAGAAAATGATCTGCCACATATTAAAAATATTAGATTAGGTACCAAGGCATTGGGGTATTGGCCCTATAAATTTACAAGTGACCGGGATTGTGATGACATTATAAGACTTTTTTCGAAGATCGTGGATTCCGGTAAGAGTCTGGCATTTATGGCTCATTTTAATCATCCAGTGGAATTGCAAACTGATGTGGCACAGCAAGCAGTAAAAAGAATTTTATCGACAGGAGCACAAATCAGGTCTCAGTCACCTGTAATGAAAAACATAAATGATTCTGCAAACACATGGAGGGATATGTGGGAAGAACAAGTAAGAATGGGAATAATCCCTTATTACATGTTTCTTGCTAGAGATACCGGTGCCCAACATTATTTTGCTGTACCGTTAGTTAAGGCGCATCAAATATACCAGGAAGCCTTTAGCCAGGTAAGCGGACTAGCCAGAACAGTTAGGGGGCCCAGCATGTCAGCAGAGCCTGGAAAAGTTCATGTCCTGGGATCATCAACTATTAATGGGCAAAAAGTGATGGTATTGAAATTTATTCAAAGCAGGGTGCCTGAATGGACTGATAATATCTTTTTTGCCAAATATGATAAAAACGCTATATGGCTGGATGATCTAAAGCCGGCTTTTGGAGCCAGGGAATTTTTCTTTGAAAGAGCATTCAGAAGCTTTTTTGCCGATGCAAAAGAGCTAACGGAAGATTATTTTAAATAGACATTACAGACCATTTAAATCATCTTTTTTCAAACCATCCTTAATGGTTTTAACAAGTTTATCACTATCCCACGGTTTGGTTAGACATTCATAAAGGTCTGCTTCTTCCCGGGCTCTTGTAATACCTGATTCGTCTATTAATCCGGAGAGAATGATTTTTAGAGCCTGTGGATACTTCATGTGTAATTCAACCAGGAATTCATCCCCCTTCATGCCTGGCATCATCCAGTCAGTGACAACAACTAAAGGATCTATACTATCTTCTTCATAATCTTCAATTACTTCAAGTGCTTCTTCGGCACTTTCAGCAAATTCTAAAATGAAATCATTGAAGGGTTCTCTTAAAATAGATTTTAATGCGTCTAAAACCATTTTTTCATCATCAACGCATATAATCAAACCTTTTTCCATATCTGTGGATTATCTGGGGATAAAGATACTTTTATATTAGAATTCTAAATTAATGTTTTAGGATAATTCTTCGGCAAATAAACAAAAAAAGATGTTTTTAAAGATTCACTTTTAAACTCAATTTTTATGTTATGTTTCAGTGACAATTTTTTTTACCATATACAGTCCCTATCAGCTTCCTTATTCCTTGAATATGGGCGTGAAAGATAGTTCAGGAACATTGTCTTTTAAGGCTCCGATATATCCTGCTTTTATCATTTATTTCTACGATCGAATGTTCATGTTTTTATCTCAAAGAATCCTGAATAATTCAGAACCAGGATAGCATCTCTGATCATATTATTCTAAACCTGGCCGGTGGTAGGTTCTTCAAAAAAAATTAAAGATGGTAATCAATAGGATTAATTGCATGTTTTGCCAACAAAATGAATATAAAATTAAACTAATAATGGACTTAAATTTTAATGCTGGTAAGTCAGATGGTATTTATTTGGTTCTCTATAATCTCGATTTTTTTGTCAATGTGTCTAACCAGTTGTTTTATTTCAGTGTATAATGAAAGTTTCATATCATTGAAATCCTGGGGATTTTGATCAATTGCTTCTAATTGATCACATAGTTTTATCATTTTAAGAAGAATAATTGATATGCTATGATTTCTTTGGAACTCTTTAACTACTTTATTGGTCGACCATCGGTCTTCCGCATTAGACCCCTCACTTACGGAAGCAGTTTTATCCTTTAAGTTTTTCAAGATTTTTACATCGTACTTATGAAGTTCCCTTAATATCTTTGATACAGACTCGTTGTACACCTCATCTGAGCAATATTTGTTCAACGCATCAGGATTATTTTCAAGGTTTTGAGCAAATGCCCTCCAGTCATAGACCAGGAATTTAAACTCTTCTTTATTGACCTGACTATAACTAGCGTTTGCAATGAGCATGGCTGTTAACAACAGTATAGATTTCATAACCAAATTCGAATTAACTACTAGCCACCAATTTAAACAATATGCAAAATAGATTTATTTAAAAAAGATGTTTTTTAGATCAACTGTTCTTCACAATCAAAATTTGATTGCAGGCCATTATTAATAGATCGGATTAATTCATTAGCATCCCAGGGTTTAGAAAAAAATTTATATAAGTTGGCTTCTTTTTTAGCTTTCCTCAGACCTGATTCGTCAATTAAACCTGACAAGATAATTTTAAGCGATTTAGGATATTTTTTGTGGACTTTTACCAAAAATTCATCACCTTTCATTCCTGGCATTAGCCAATCAGTAACCACAGCTAAGGTTGTAATTTCCTCATCCTCATATTCTTCAAGGACTTCAAGTGCTTCCTCCGCACTTTCAGCAAACTCAAGGTAGTAATTCTCGAAAGGTTTTAAGAGAAGTGATTTTAATGTGTCAAGAACAATTTTTTCATCATCTACACAGATGATTAACCCTTTAACCATAGCTGATAATTAATTGTTACTAAATACGGGGAAAACGTTGATACTCATCAAGTAGTTTCAATAAGACTATCAACATTAAATCCTCGATAACTACTAATATAAAAAGTTTTAATTAAACAGCTGCGTTAATCCCTTTGAAAAAATATTATAAAGTTGCATAACATCATGGAATTTGTTAATTTATGATAAAATGAAGTTATTATTGAATTTCAAAATCACTCTGTTATGAATAATATCATCTTATCATCACTGCTAATATTTTTATTTATAGGTTGTGGGGAATCATCTAAAAAAGATAAATCTGCCATAGGTAAATCAGAAGATTTTAATTTGGTAGGTACATGGAGACTTTCAAAATATATTGACCATCCCAATGGTGGTACAGAATGGGAATCTTACCCTGAATCTGTTATTTACCAAAAATACATCACTCCAGATCATTTTACCTGGATTAGTTATGAAACGGATAATAATAATCTGATTGGAATGGGAGGCGGTACCTATGATTTAGTGGGTCAGGTATACACGGAAAGCATTAAATTTTTCCTGCCACCTGGTTCAAATGAACTGGGTCAATCCATTCCATTTAAAGCGGAGTTTAAAGATGGAAAATGGTATCATACCGGATATGCAAAAGTTATGGAGTTTGATGCTGAAAAAGCCGAAAACGTCATCGTTGATTCATCCAAAATTGAAGAAATATGGGTCAAAGTAGAAAATGATCCGGTAAGCAAACCTGAAATTCATGGAACATGGGAACTAATTTCTTATCAGGATGAAGGAACCGGGCAGTGGATGGAGTATCCCAACTTTGTGAGATATATTAAACTGATCACCCCTACACATTTTGTTTGGGTTAAATTTAATTCTGAAGGAGATGAAGTATTACAGGCGGGTGCAGGCCCTTACGATTTTAAAAATGGCAAATACTTCGAAAACATCCATATGATTTATAAAGGAGATTTAGGCTTAGTAGGTACCAGAGTGCCATTTGAATTTAATCTAAATGAGAATGGTGTTTGGAAACATAAAGGTATTTTAATAAGTGATTCCGAACAGCAAAATGATTCTACCATGATTATGGAAAAGTGGCAAAAGGTAAGTGATAAAAGCTCATAGCTCTTAAATCAAGTATAGACCTATTCAGGTTTTTTCCATAATTTACACCCTCAATTGGAAGAAAATCTGGGTTAGGAAAGATGGCAAATATCCATGAAGCGTTAAGGGTAAAATCTTTTTACCCGGTTATAGAGACTGTACACGAAGCATTTGAAATAGCTTTACTGGATACTACCAGGAAAATAAGAATTTTACTTCCTTGTGATTATTATCTAAAAAATCAAAGATATCCAGTACTTTATTTACACGATGGTCAAAACCTGTTTGGTGAAAATGCTCCCTACGGAAACTGGGCTATAGATAAAAAACTGGAGGACATGGCTAGAGCTGGGACAGCCGGGATAATTGTCGTAGCCATTGATCATGGAGATGAGAGTAGGTTGAAAGAGTATAATCCTTTTCCAATTTCACGGGTCGGTAAGGGGCATGGAAGAAGATATGCAAGGTTTTTAGCAGAATCCTTAAAACCCCACATTGATCAATATTACAGGACACTTCCCGACAGGGAATATACTGGAATTGGTGGAAGTTCAATGGGAGGGTTGATCAGCATTTGGTGTGGATTGAGGCGACCCAGGATATACAGTAAATTTATGATCTTTTCACCCTCGCTGTGGATATCTCCACTTATTTACTATCATGCAATGACTTTCTTTCCACCAGACGATACTTCATTTTATATTTACGCCGGAGAAAAAGAAAGCAAATCATTGGTGCCACAAGTGGAAAAATTTGCAAGGATAATTGAAAAACGAAGACGTAGGAGGGCAAACGTAAATGTGAAAATATCACTCAACCCTGAAGGGGAACATAATGAATGGTACTGGAGTAATGAGTTTGCCAATGCCATTGAATGGTTATACACTAAGTCATTATTGCTACGATAAATTTATGATACTAACCAAGAAAACAGATTCAGCAAAAGACCCACAATTACTTATCGTACCTTTTTTTGAAAGAGATATCGAAGATAATCTAATTGAGCAATTGAAATCGACTTTTGATTTGAAGGACTTTCCAACATTCCAAGCAAAAAAAGACCAATCTTTGACTTTAATTCCCGGGGCCAAGTCTAAATATTCAAACGTTATTATTATTGGTTTGGGTGTTGGGAAGTCATTCATGGAGATTTCAAAAGATTTCTCATACTATGCAAAGCAATGGAAAGCATCAAAACACCAAACTTTTGCTATAGAGCTCGATCATTTGGCATCCCCGGATCAAAAGGTTGTTTTAAAAGCATTGATTAATGGTCTTTATTGCGGGTATTATGATATCGGGAAATTGAAAAATAGTTTGAAGGAAGATGTTAGAATAGAAGATGTTGAATTAATCATTTCTCCATCAATGGATGAAGCTATTGACACGGGAAAGGCTATTATTGAGCTTTCGACATGTCAATCCAATATAAAAGACCTTATGAATGGCCCTTCAAATCTCGTTACACCAGAATATGTCAAAGACTATATTACAACATCGGCTAAAAAATATGGGTTTGAAGTGAATGTATTTGATGTAGATCAAATTAAATCTGAGGGGATGAATTTACTGGCTGCTGTCAGTCAGGGTAGTCATGCAAATCCTTATTTTGTGATTATGCGGTACAACGGAAATCCGGAGGAGGCATTAACTGGTCTGGTTGGCAAAGGTGTTACATTTGATACAGGAGGGATCTCTATAAAACCCTCCGAAAATATGCATTACATGAAGAGCGATATGGGAGGAGCAGCAGCAGTTATTGGAGCAGTAGAGACCGCTGCAAGGTTAAAATTGCCGATTAACCTGGTTGCTGCCGTGCCATTAACAGAGAATTGTGTTGATGGAAAAGCTATTAAACCAGGTGACGTAGTTACATCTTATTCAGGAAAGTCAGTTGAAATAATCGACACTGATGCAGAAGGAAGGCTTATTCTTGCAGATGCTATTGCCTACATTATTAAAAATTATCATCCAAAAACACTCGTAGACCTGGCTACTTTGACAGGTAGTTGTGTCCGAACACTTGGATATCATGCGGCGGGGATATTCTCAAACAATAATCAACTTGTTCAGG
Source organism: uncultured Roseivirgaceae bacterium (assembly GCA_964429655.1). GTDB lineage: Bacteria > Bacteroidota > Bacteroidia > Cytophagales > Cyclobacteriaceae > CAYSCZ01. The sequence continues at coordinate 50,622 of CAYSCZ010000005.1, read as the reverse complement.
AATTCTATAAGGCTGGGGAAAAGACAGGGGAAAAATCCTGGCAATTACCCCTTTGGAATGACTATGACGAAGATTTGAAATCGGATGTGGCAGATATCAAAAACCTCAGTGGAAAACCGGTAGCAGGGGCGATAAATGCAGCCAAATTTTTAGAGGCTTTTACACAGGGCCACGAGCGATGGGTGCATTTTGATATTGCGGGTACCGCATTTGCCGACTCTAATCTTACCAACATGAAAAGCGCCACGGGATATGGCGTTTTATTATTATCACAATACTTATCTAAGCACACCATAGTATGAATCATCATGGCACATTCCTATGCTTATCAAGCTATTTTAAAGGATCAGAATTTTTGATTGGCTGTAAAGAAATGGGCAATAAAGTTTACCTGATTACGTCCAGGCGTTTGGACCATGAACCATGGCCCAGAGCTTATCTTGATGATATATTTTTTATGGATGAAGTAACCCCTAATAAATGGGATGAGCATCATTTTTTGAATGGATTTGCCCACTTCATTAGAGCGCATAAGGTAGACCGGATTATCGCTCTTGATGATTTTGATGTTGAAAAAGCTGCCTGTTTAAGGGAACACTTTCGAATACCCGGTATGGGTCAATCTACAGCTCGGTTTTTTCGTGACAAATTAGCCATGCGGATCAAAGCCTATGAAAACGGTATTCCGGTTCCTGCTTTCACCAGGTTATTTAATAACCAGGAAATTAATGACTACATGGCTTTTCATAGACCGCCCTGGTTGATAAAGCCACGCTCAGAAGCATCTGCTGCCGGTATTAAAAAAGTTTATAATCATCAAGAAGCCTGGAATACAATTAATGATTTGGGTGATGAACGACATAATTATCTGATGGAGCAGTTCCGACCGGGAGATGTATTCCATGTAGACGCACTATCACTTCATGGTGATGTGATATTTTCAGTTTGTTCGCAATACCTGAATACGCCGTTCGAAGTGGCGCATGGTGGGGGAATATTTCAAACTGTGACCCTGGAAACTAACAGTCATGAGCAACATTTATTGAATGAAATCAATGCCAGGACATTAAAAGCTTTTGGTATGACACACGGTGCTTCACACACCGAATTCATCAGGGACCACGAAACGGGCGGGTTTATTTTTTTGGAAACATCTTCAAGAGTAGGTGGTGCACACATATCGGATATGGTTGAAGCCGCAACTGGAATAAATATTTGGGCTGAATGGGCTAAATTGGAGAGTTGCATGAGTAGTAATAATCCTTACCACTTACCAAACCATGAACGAGAACATGCCGGATTAATTATTTCTTTAAGTAAGTTTGTCCACCCGGATACTTCTGGTTTTTCGGAACCGGAAATATATTGGAGAATTAATAAGAATAATCACATAGGATTTGTTGTAAAATCTAAAGACAGGCAAAGAATATTGGGATTGCTGGAGGATTTTGCTACCAGAATCGCTAGGGATTTCCATGCCAGCATGCCCTCCAGATAGGATTTAATTGTTTTTTTCATTCAATGATATATTCAAAATAAATAACAGTGTTTCGTTTTCCACGATTTATCACCTCACTGATAATTATTTAAATTGGAATTAATCCCTTGATTATTAAGTTTATTCATTGCCAGGAAGTATGGAGCTATCAATTGATTCATCCAAAGAAGTAATTAGGGACTACTTAGTTAAAAATTAATTACTCGATAAAGGGGCTTTAATCTTTAGATTAGAAAGTCCGGGAGATGGTAATATAAATTCGATGGTGCGCGCAAAAACCAAAGTTGGCAATTTCATACCTAAACAGTCCAGACCTTATGTCAATAAATATCCAGATATACCGGCATCGATTAATAAAATTAATGTTGAATATCAGTTTTATGAATTATCCAATAAAATCAAGTCTGCCAGGCATTTTCTGCCAAAAATATTATTATTTGACCTCTCAAATTACCTAATGGTTATTGAATATTTAGGTGAGGCTTCAGATTACTCATTTCTCTTCAAAAATGCATTGATTTGACCAAAGAAGAATTTATATTCTGTTTAACTTTTATTGATACCCTTCATTCCCATGATTTTGCAGAAGCAGTAAAGGTGCAATTCCCGGATAATTTGGAGCTAAGAGCGCTGAACCATCAACACATTATCAAATTTCCTTTTATAGTTGATAATGGAATGGATTTAGATTCCATTGATACAGACCTTCAGGAACTTGCGATGAGGTATAAAAAGGATAAATCGCTTAAAAATTAAGCCCGGGAACTTGGAGAAAGTTATTTGTCGATAGAATATAGTTTATTACATGGAGATTATTACCCTGGGAGCTGGTTATGTTCAATATATGGGCTTAAAGTAATTGATCCGGAGTTTTGTTTTTCTGGCCCCCGGAGTTTGACTTAGGCATTTTAAAAGCACATTTAAGTACGGCGCGGCAGGATAAAGAATATTTTGAATTATTGGATGATCATTATGAGAAGGATTTAGATAGAGACTAATTGGATCAATTTGAGGGCATTGAAGTCATGAGGAGAATAATAGGATTAGCACAGCTGCCGTTTGATCTCAGTTTAGAAGAGAAAGAAGCGTTATTGGAATATGCTTACCATAAACTGATGCTTAATGCTTAGACTAATTTACCTCTTTTCCCTTTTGAGGACACTTTATTTATTGACAAGCTGTAATAAATCTCCAGTAAAAAAGGAGCCGTTTCCTACTCCCTCTCCAAAATTGTTATCATCTGATTCTTTACCAAAAGGCCTATGCTTACCATGGGTATGATAATCTTCCTCGAGGCATGGCAGGATCCGTTTTTGTCAACTTCAAAAGAGGTTATAGGGATTGATCTGGAGCTATTGGCCAAAAAATTGACCAGCCGATTATTTTCTGACGAAGTTGTATCTCAATCAATACAGTAAAAAATGGCGGTTGCCTTTGGATATTATCTCAATCTTAAAGACAACCGCCTTTAGTAATTTATTGCGTTAATACTGTTCCAAAAGTTGAAGTATTGATAGGAGGTATGGATGCCCCGAAATTACTGTTCAATAGCTGAATTATTTCATTTGCAATCACTACATGACCACGAGGGTTAGGGTGGATCCCATCAGTTGAAAATACGCCATTAGGAGAAAAATCGGGCGTAAGGAAAAACCCATCTATGTCCATCCCACCATTAGCAGCAAAATTTTGGAAGAATGCGTTGGCATCCCAAAGAACAACACCACCTCCGGTTGATTGAACAATGCTTTGAATAATACCATTAAATGTTGCAATTCTTGTTACTAAGGTGGCAATTTCATCAGTGGTGAGCACATTGCTATCGCTCAAAGGAACGGCAGTACCAATGGTAGTTGATGGATTACCAGGCACAGCTTCGGTACCTAATATTCCACCGGCAGTCAATAATACAATTTCTGCTGGAAGACCGAATGTAGCCAGGTTAGGATCTTCATTTACAGATTTCATTTGGCGGGCTTGGGCAAGCGGGGCAAGTGCAGCGGCATTTTCAGGGCTTAGTGCACCCAGGCTAACCAGTATATCCAATTCATCAGTAATATTATTTAATTGGTCATCGTTTATTAGTATAGGGTTAGCGCCTTCTGAGTAGTTGATTTTCCTGAATTCAGCTTCTGCAGGATCTAACAATTGGTTGGCGGCTAAAGCATCAAGAATGGAATTATATCCCTGGAAACCCGCGTTTAATGCCGCCGCATTCTCCGAAGACAGAGGAATAGCATTATAAGGGATTGCCTGGAAAAAAGGCAACAATGTAATATTTGGTATATTGATGGATACACCCTTACTGTTGGATGCAACCAATGCATTGATCACTCCGCTATACGCATTGGTAAAACTATTTATACTGGTTAAAGTAAAAAGGGCTGATTCAGGATCTAACTCAGCTGAAGGGACTACTTCTCCATCGGGACCGGTACCACCACTTAGTGCCCAACCAAGCACATCATTTGATCCTATGAATAAGGTAAAAAATGTTGGTGATTTAGCAATTGCATCACCTATAATTGTCGCTCCTTCTGAGGTGGCAAAGCGGGCGTAATAAGGATTTAAAGTGGCATATCCCGGAAAAGCAAAGTCAAGCACCCTGGCTCCGGGGACACTTAAATTATTTAATGCATTGACATCACCTGAAAAAGTTGTCAGGGCTTCACCAGCAGTGGCTTCAGGCGCCAAGATATTTAGGTTTAAAAATGTCCTGCCTGCAGGACTGGCAGCTGTAAATGCATCAGCCAAATCATTAAGTGTAGCATTAAACCCATTTTCAGAGTTAATAACTGGTTGAGAAAAATCCCCACCACCAATTCCATCTATTTTAAATTGTTCTGAAAGTAGCTTGGGAAATGCCTTTTGCTGACCACTAACTATTTCACCACCCGGATTGGTGGGATCTGTTTTATTGTATAATGCTCCATCCATAAAACCGGCTGAGATAGAATTTCCTAAAGCTACATAATTAGATAAATCCAGTGATCCACTATTACCAGTAACCGGTTCAGGCAACGGATTCTCGTCTAATCTTTCTTGTATGAGGTCATCTTCTTCACTACAAGCGACAATCAACAGCAATATTGATAGTAGATATATAAGTCTTTTCATCATTTTTTTAATTAGCTCTAGTTTAAAAATTCATCAAATGTTAAAGAGAAATAGTAGATAGCACCCATCCTGGGATTGCCGAATGAAGTGGTATATCGTTCGTTTAAGAGATTCATACCACCGATTTTGGCAATGGTTTTCAAGTTTTTGATTTTGTAGCTTATTGAACCATCTAGCGTACCATAATCCGGAATTATACCCTCTCCAAAAGAAGATTCCCATAAATAGGCTTGTTGCCAACGCCAATTCAAATTGAAACCAAGGTTTTTTACAACCTCCCGGTTATAAAATTTGAGGTTATACCTCCATTTTGGAGTGTTAAAGCTTGCGTTGAACCCTTCATCAATAAGATCTTGCTGATCTATTAATTCATTAAAGGTGACATTCCCACCTATAAAAAACTTACGTGGTAGGGCATACTCTATGCCAAGCGCAAAACCCTGCACATCTACGTCACCATCTACATTCACATCAAACCCGAATCTTTGTATTGGCACATTGGCCTGGACTATTCCGTCCTCATCGGCGGGCCCCTCGAATGGCGGAAGTGTTTGTCCGGATAATTCCCTGCCATTTACGGCCGTTTGAGCAAAGTCTATTTCAGCGATAAAATCTTTGTACCTGCTATAATAATAATAAGCGTCTATAAATAATTTTTCACCAATCAAGCTTTTATAACCAATTTCGAAGGTGTTTACTTTTTCCGTTTCGAAGTCCTGGAATTCTACAGGTTTTAGTAGGGCTTTTGCAGCATCAAGGTTTCCTGTCTCACTAAACTCATTTTGAGCCGCAAATACACTTTCGGTGAAATAAACCTGGTTGCTTTCAAAATTAAAGCGATCAACGAGTATTGAATTACTACCCACTAATCTGCGTGTAACCACATCCAGGTCAATAAACTGGTCCTGGGTTGTTGGTATACGGAAACCTCTTTGGAAAGACGCCCTGATGTTATGGTCACCGGCGATGGTGTAAACACCCGAAAACCGTGGTGAGAACTGCCCATCAAAGTTCTCGTTTTTATCATAACGCAATGAGGTAGAGACATCTAACTTATCGAGGAAGAATTTTTTTCCTAACTGCACATAAGCACCAAATTCATCGATGTCAAATTCATCCCCATTGTCTTGAAGCGCAAATAAGGTTCCTTCGGACTCAAGCGCATACCGTCTAATATTTCCACCTATGGTCAACCTTAGGGTAGAAGGGTCAATTATGTCTGAAAAATTGTACAAACCTTCATAATGCCATAAGCTTGTACGGTCTAAAAATTTTGCACCTCCTTCTGAAATTGGAACATTTCTTAGCGAATCAAATAATCTGTCAAATGTAGGTGATCCTGGTTCTGGCCTGACTGCCTCTGCAGCCTGTCTGGCTATTGCATGTGCCTGGTCAACAGAGGCACCACCTACCCTTGCATCACCAAAAGCACCAATGTATTCAGGTACAAAGGTCTCTATATTGATTAAGCTGGCTAATGTATTTGCTGCATATGAATCACCTGAATTTTCTTGTGTTGTATAGGCTCTTGCAAAGAAGTTAGAACCTTTCACTTCGAGTTTTGCATTCCAAATGCTAAAATCATCCAATACGAACCGGTCGTTTGCAGTGTATACTGTACTGCCCTGTCCCCAATTAAACTGACCCAATACTTCAATATTTTCTGTTAATCTATAATGTAAGGCGCCATTTAATTTCAAACTTTCAGTAGTATTATCCACAAATTCCTGTTCTTCATATCCGGTAGGTGTGAAATCCCCATTTGGCCCGGTAGGAATCAGTGCACGGATAGGATCAAGATCTGGCACACCTGCCCCAAGAATACCTACATTAAGCAGCGGGTCTCCATAAATATTTACTCCCTGATAGGTTCTGTGGGTGATTCTATCAAACCTTCTGTTTTCACTTTCTTCACCTGAGCGTTCAACCAGGTCACTTTGATCGCGATAGTCAACGCCGATAAAGTCATCAGCTCTCAGGTAGCTAACATTAAATTTGAAAGCAAACTTATCATTCAGGGCTTTTGCATATCTGAAGCCATAATTTTGATAAAAGGATAAATCATCATCTTCTTCATCCACGTGATTAACACCTGTCTTCATGGTTGCACTAACCCCTTGATAATCGAAGGGGCTTTTGCTTTTCATGAGAATAATTCCATTCAAAGCATTTGGACCGTATAATGCGGAAGCCGCTCCGGGAAGGATTTCGACACTCTCCAGGTCGAGCTCGGGAATACCAACAATATTTGCAACCGGAAAATTCAACCCCGGTGCTTGATTATCAATACCATCAATTAATTGAACAGTCCTGGTGTTTCCATTAGAACCAAAACCCCGAAGATTAATCGTGCTAAAGGTTAAGCTTTGTGTGCTAAAATCAACCCCTTTCAATGTTTTTAAGTTATCATAAAAGTTTGGAGAAGGTGATTCTAAAATGTCTCTAATGTTCATTTTTTCCACAGATACCGGGGATTTCATGATGCTTTCCTCCACGCGAGAAGCTGACACCACTACTTCCTGGCCCAGTAATGCACCTTCGACTAACATTATCTGGAGATTTTCATTAGATTGTTGTACTTCGATCTCTTGAGATTGGAACCCAACACTGGATACTAGTAGAGTAACAGGAAATGATTTATTAAAGTTAATTCTAAATGCACCGTCAAGGTCTGAAATTGTACCCGTGACGGTCCCTTTTATCAGAATGTTGACACCTACAACCGGGTTATCATTCTCATCTATGACTTGGCCAGCAACAACATTATTTTGTGCATTAGCTATTTTGCCATTAAAAACGCAAAATGTGATAGAAATAATTAATAATATGTAAAATTTATTCATTCTTGTAAAATGATATTGATAATTATACAATGATTTAAAGTGATGAATATAAAAAATTATCATATTATTAAAGTAGTGTTAATATAATTTTTTGTGCTTTATTCAAAAAATGAACGGAAATCCTTTAATCCATAATGATGCTATTGTATTTGGTATCTTAATGATACTATTAGCATTTGTCTTTTATACCTCTTCAATTGAAAATAAATTTTGGAAAAAATTTTACAGTGTAGTACCCACCATTCTTGTTTGTTATTTTTTACCCTCGATTTTTAATTCTCTTGGGATCATTTCGGGTAAAGTTTCAAATCTTTATTTTGTTGCTTCCAGGTATTTATTACCGGCCAGTTTGGTATTGCTTACCTTGAGTGTCGATTTAAAGGAAATATTAAAATTAGGACCCAAAGCATTAATCATGTTTTTGGCAGGCACTTTTGGTATTTTGGTAGGAGGTCCTTTATCGATTATATTATTTTCATTTATAAATCCTGATTTGGTAGGAGGTGCTGCCCCTAATGAAGTCTGGAGGGGCATGACCACAATAGCAGGCAGTTGGATCGGCGGGGGTGCTAATCAGGCAGCAATGAAAGAAGTATTTCAGGTCTCCGGTGATCTTTTTTCAAAAATGGTGACGGTTGATATCTTGGTAGGTAATAGCTGGTTGGCTGTATTATTATTAGGTGTTGGCCGAAATAAGATGATTGATAGATATTTAAAAGCTGATGCTTCTTCTATAGATGCGGTCAAAACTAAAATTGAAGATTATCAGAGGAGTATTACAAAAATACCAAAGGTTCCTGATATTATTTTAATACTTGGGGTAGCTTTTGCGGCAACAGGTTTTTCACATTTCGTTGGTGATTTTATGGGGCCCTTTATACTAACAAATTTGCCAGGCTTAGAGCGTTATAGTCTAACCTCCACTTTCTTTTGGATTGTTGTAGTGGCCACAGCTATCGGAGTAACCCTATCATTTACCAAAGCCAGAAAGCTTGAGGGCGTAGGCTCTTCAAAGATTGGAAGTGTTTTTATTTATATTTTAATAGCGACTATAGGAATGCAAATGGATGTCACTGCCATTTTCAGCAGCCCGGGGATATTTTTGGTGGGCATAGTTTGGATTTTGTTTCATGTAATGATCTTGTTTATCGTGGCTAAAATCATAAGGGCACCATACTTCTTCGTAGCAGTAGGTAGTCAGGCTAATGTTGGTGGGGCGGCGTCTGCACCTGTTGTTGCTTCTGCTTTTCATCCCTCACTTGCGCCTGTTGGTGTATTGCTGGCTGTTTTAGGGTATGCCGTAGGAACTTACGCGGCGTATATTTGTGGATTGCTTATGCAGTTTGTCTCTCCCTAATTTATGAAGCTCAATTGTTTCTGATAGAAACTACCAATGATCGGTAATTCTTTTTGCTTTTGACTAAAAGCGTAGTAAACACCAATAATCCATAAAATTAATAGTAATAATGAACCTATGGTATAGATCATCACAACTAAAAAACCTAAGATGTAAAATGTAAGCCAGGTAAGCCATATGCCAAATGACTGCCTGAGGTGAAATGATATTTCAGAGGATTTTTGTTTTTGATTGATGATATAAGCCAAAATCCAACCGAAAATGGTAATGTAACTTAAAATTGAGGTTGTTCTAGAATCCAATATAGTGAATATTGGTCAAAAAGAATGATTTATTGTCATACCCATCAAATTTATTGACTAATTTTACAAGATATTTATTGATTTTAGAAATAGGCTCGAATCGAATCAAAACCAATTTTGATTTTATTAAATAAAATTCTAAAATTGAGACGCATTATTATAATTCAATTAAATACTTTAAAAATTGATAATCAATAATATTACCAAAAATATGCAATCCAAAACTTCCACCAACTTAATCGGTTTTAACCAGATCATTCTGGTAGTATTATGCTTACTAATTGGTTTTACAGTTGATGCTCAAAGCAATAAGGCTGTTAAAAAATATGAGAAAGGTAAGTTAAAATATCTTGATAGTAAATATGATGCTGCCATAGATAATCTAAGCAAAGCAGTTAGAATTGATGATAATTATGCTGATGCCTGGTATTATCTGGGATTAGCCTATTATGATAACACTCAATACAAAGAAGCCACTCAAGCATTTAGTAAATTAAATATGCTTGAGTCAAAATATGATTCCATCAAAGGTTTTGGGGAATTTATGAAGGAATATGCTAATAACCCCAACGAAGAATTAGAACAACATAAAGCAAAGTATAAAATAGCATATACAGAGGGTGCTGCGGAGCTGTCAAAGCTTCCTGATACGTTAGAGGCACCAAATAATCTTTTAGCTCCCATTAATACCATATCAGATGAGTATTCAGCACAAGTTAGCCCAACAGGTAAAAGGCTATACTTTACCAGTGAAAGGGAAGGAGGTTTTGATAATCCTGATCCTGATGAGTTGAACGATTTTGGAGAAGATATTTATTTTGTAGACTTTAATAATGGAGGTTTTGGAGAACCACAATTATTACCTGAACCCATTAACTCTCTGGAAAATACAGGTGCTGCATCGTTTAGTGGAAATGGCCAGACTGTTGTATTTGTGAAATGTGATGCGCCAGAGGGAATTGGTGACTGTGATCTTTACATTGCACAACTTGATGGTGATAATTGGAGTGAAGCAAGAAACTTGGGGAATGTTGTTAATACTAAATATTGGGAATCACAACCAACAATCTCAGTTGATGGAACAAAAATAATTTTTGCCTCTAACAGACCAAATGGATATGGAGAACAAGATCTTTATATGACGGAAAAAAATAAATTTGGTGACTGGGGAGTGCCATCAAACTTAGGTCCAATGGTTAATACACCTTTCGGAGAAAGAAGTCCTTATCTGGCAGCAGATGGAAAATCGTTATATTTTAGTTCAGATGGTCATCCTGGTTTTGGTGAATATGATTTGTTTTATTCGATGAATGAAAATAACAAATGGAGTGAACCTAAAAATCTTGGAAAGTCTATCAATTCTGAAGATCAGGAAAAATTCTTAACAGTATCTGCCTCAGGCGAACAGGCTTATTTTGCATCAAACAGAACCTCATCTGGCTCTGAAGGAGCCTTAGACTTATTTCAAGGTGTATTGCCGGAAATATACAGACCGGAAGCAACTTTAATAGTTACTGGTATTGTTACCAACTCAAAAACAAATGAGCCAATGAAAGCATGGATTGTTGTTGAAAACCTGGAAACAGGAGACTTAATAGCCTCTACAAATAGTAATTCAGAATCTGGTGAATATCTGGTTGTACTTCCGGCAGATGGAAATTATGGTGTGACAGCTAGTAGAGATGGTTTTTTCTTTTATTCTGATAATTTTCAGGTTGAAGAAGATCCCGACTATGAGGAGCTAAGAAAAGATATAGCGCTAAAACCAATTGAAAAAGGTGCTGAGGTTGAGCTTAACAATATATTTTTCACTTTCAATGATGCAGAAATAAGACCTGAAAGCCAGTTGGAGTTGGATAGGATCGTAGAGCTATTGGAAAATTATCCTTTAATGGAAATAGAGATAAGTGGCCACACCGATAATCAAGGACCGCTTGACTTTAATATGCAATTGTCCCAGCAGAGAGCTGAATCAGTAAAAGCATATATAACCGCAAAGGGAATTGAGGAGAATAGGTTGAAGATTTCATATTTTGGAGAAGAGCAGCCAATTGCAGATAATGATACCCCTGAAGGTAGACAAAGAAATAGAAGGACTGAATTTAAAGTAATAAGGGTACAATAATTGAAGCAGATTCCAAAAAAAAGCTTATAGATACAACTATAAGCTTTTTTTATGTTTATCAGTTAATTAGATCACCATGAACTAATTAACTGATAAACAACATTATGTGCCTTTTTACTTTTAGTAGGGCTGTAATATTTGTTATTTTGTACTTATCCCCAATAAGTTTTATCTTGTTTCGGAATAAGATAATTATTACTAAAAATGGCCTATAATTATAAATTCGATAAGAGCAATCCAAATAAATTGCTTTTTGAATCCTCAAAATGGAAAAGCGGATGTTTCGTTGGGACATTATTGGCAGTTGGTGCACTTGGCTTATTAATTGGGTTAGGATTTTATTTTACATTACACAATACCGAAGAGGGAGCACCAGTTTTTTCATTTGTTATTGCTGGTTTAGGACTGATTATTACCTCCGCGGCATTAGCCACCATGACCTCTATACGAGAAAGTCCGCATAAGCTGGTATTCGATAATAGTAAAGGTAGAATATTGGTCACCTCTAAAAATTATAAAGGTGAGCAGATAATTGCAGAAATCGCTTATAATGAGATTGAGAAATTTGATTACAGGAAAGAAAGAGATACCTCTAGCGATAATGCTACAACTTATTACCATGTATATTGGCAAAAGAAAGACCAAAGCTTTTGGGATCTGATGTCATATACAAGTGAAGATGAAGCGAAGAAGTTAGTTGAGGGATTAAAAAGTTTAGTCAAAATAAAAACTGTTTCTATTGAAGAACGTCCCCCGGAATTGCCCATCGGTATGAGCATGAAAAAATTTGAGAAATCTGTGATTATAGAATGGAGAAACAGGGTTAGACCCAGGCATTATGTAATCCTTTTCACAATTTTAATTCTTGCAGGTTTGGGTTTTGGAATAATGGGTGCTAAAGAAGTTTCTAATTTATTTAACGTTTTCCCAATTTTGCTGATTGGTATTTTTGGTTTTAATATTTATTACATAGTAAATAAATATCTACAAACCTATATTATAGAGATTTCATCTAAAGCCTTTCGTTATTATCGTATGCGTGGAGGCAAGCTAAGTAACCTCAAAGAGATCGAATTTGAAGATTTGGCAGCAATAGCTTTTGATGTGAAGTCTCAAGAAGTTGGTGGAAGTAAAGTGAAAGTAATGAATCATGATGAACTTGAACTAAGGCGTAAAATGCTCAATAATAAAAATCAGCTTGAACTGGAAGAACAGAAAAAATATAAAAATATTATGAGGATTGACATTGAAGGTATTAATGTAGTAGATAAGATTAACCTGGAAAGGTTACTACAATCAATTTTATTCAAAAAAGAAGGAGTGAAAGTGTTATAAAAAAAGCTGGCTTTTCACACCAGCTTTTATCTATAAAGCGAAATTAATTTTTCAAAAAATTCCTAAGAACGTAATTCAAAATCCCACCGTTTTTATAGTATTCAACATCAATACTAGAATCTAATCTTAGAATTCCTTTAAAAGTCTTGGCTGATCCATTTTTAGTGGCTGTTATAATCACTTCTTTGCGTGCTGTTAGATTTTCATCAATGCCTTCTATGTCATAGGTTTCTGTTCCATCAAGCCCTAATGATTCTTGTCCTTCACCTTCTGTGAATTGGATTGGTAAAACACCCATTCCGACCAAATTTGATCGATGGATACGTTCATAACTTTCCGCGATCACAGCTTTGACACCAAGAAGCTTAGTCCCTTTAGCTGCCCAATCCCTGGAGGAGCCGGAACCATATTCTTTTCCACCAATCACTACCAAAGGTGATTCCTCCTGGCTGTATTTCATGGCGGCATCGTAAATAGTCATCTCTTCACCTGTCGGGTGATATGTAGTCCATCCTCCCTCTTTTTTTGCAAGTTTATTCTTGATCCTGACATTAGCAAAAGTACCTCTCATCATCACTTCATGATTCCCTCTTCTTGAACCATAAGAATTAAAATCTTTTGGCTCAACACCTTTATCCATCAGATATCTGCCCGCGGGCTGCTCTGAAAGAAATTTTCCAGCAGGTGAAATGTGATCTGTTGTCACACTATCCCCTAATTGAAGCAGGACCATAGCTCCTTTTATATTTTCAGGGTTTTTTACATCTTCAGATATATTTTTAAAAAAAGGAGCCTCCTGTATATAAGTGGATTGCTCATCCCATTGATAAATCTTACCAGACGGTGCGTCAAGATTTGCCCAGAATTCATCTCCTTCAAAAATGTTTTCATAGGTTTTATTATAATCTTCCGGTGTCACAACCTTACTCATTAGTTCATTGATCTCTTGTGGTGAGGGCCATATATCTTTCATATACACAGGATCACCGTTTGGATCATGTCCTAAAGGCTCAATATTCATGTCAAAATCAGTCCTTCCAGCCAGTGCATAAGCAACCACAAGCATTGGTGAGGCGAGAAAATTCATTTTTATGTTTGGGTGTATTCTGGCTTCAAAGTTTCTGTTACCTGACAGTACTGAACTTACCACAAGATCATGGTCAATAACAGCTTTTTGAATGTGCTGCGGCATGTCACCTGAATTTCCTATGCAAGTGGTGCAGCCATAGCCAACCACATGAAATCTTAATGATTCCAAGAACGGCAATAGTCTTGATTTTTCAAGATAGTCAGTTACTACCCTTGAGCCCGGGGCCAGGGAAGTTTTTACCCAGGGTTTTACTGAAATTCCGCGTTCTATTGCTTTTTTTGCGACCAATCCGGCCCCAATCATCACAGATGGATTTGATGTATTGGTACAGGAGGTTATTGCAGCCACCACAACTGACCCATCACTTAGATTGTAATTAACATCGCCAACTTTAAGCGGAACCGTTCTCATTGATTGTACTTTTTCCGGAATCTCCACAGAACCTCCCTGATTTAGCCATTCAGATTTTTGAGGATCGCCTCCATTTCTTTCATCAACAGGAATGTATTCTCTATCATGAACATCTTTTAATAAGCTTATAATTTTTTCTTTAGCTTCTTTCAATAGTATTTTATCCTGCGGTCTTTTAGGTCCAGAGATCGTAGGCTCAATCGTGCTTAAGTCAAGTTCAATTACATCGGTGTACTCGATAATATCATCTTTTTCTCTCCATAGCATGTTTTCTCTGGCATAAGCTTCAACCATCTCAATATGATCTTTTGGCCTATTGGTTATTTTCATGTAAGCGATGGTTTGATTGTCAATGGGCCAATGCGTATCTGTACAACCAAACTCGGGAGACATATTCGATATAGTCGCTCTATCCGGAATGGTTAAATTTTCAAGACCAGGACCGAAGATTTCTACAAATTTCCCGACTACTTTATAGTCTCTAAGGATTTTTGTTATGGTTAGCACTAAATCTGTAGAGGTCGTCCCCTCAGGAAGTTTATCCGTTAACTTTAGTCCAACTACTTCCGGTAGTATCATATTAATCGGTTGACCTAACATGGCAGCTTCTGCTTCAATACCTCCAACACCCCATCCCAGCACGCCGATACCATTAACCATTGGCGTGTGGGAATCCGTTCCTACCAATGTGTCAGGGATCAGGTACCCATCTCTTTCGATAACGCATTTGGCTAAATATTCTAAATTAACCTGGTGACATATTCCCATGCCGGGAGGTAAGACACTAAAGTCATCAAATGCTTGCTGGGCCCACTTTAGAAGTTTATATCGTTCCCAGTTTCTCTGATATTCTAACGCCACATTTTTTTGATAAGAATTATTAGTTCCAAAAAAATCTACCTGGACAGAATGATCGATGATCATGTCCACTGGTACCCTGGGATTTATCTTGGAGGTATCTTTTCCTTTTCTGGATACTTCAGATCTAATTGAAGCAATATCCACAACAGCAGGAACACCTGTGAAATCTTGCATCAATACTCTGGCAGGGGAATAAGGAATATCTTTTACGCTGGCTGTCTCTTTCCAATTCAAAAGTGTATTTAGGTGTTCTTCAGTAACAGAAAAACCGTCGTAATTCCTAAGTGCATTTTCTAATAATATTCTGATTGAAAAGGGTAGCCTGGAAACATTTTTCCCTTGCTTTTCTAATTCTTTTAAGCTGAAATATTTATGGGTTCCTAATGGAGTGCTTATTTGCTTTACAATGCCAAAATAGTCTTTCTTCATGGTATGGTTTTTTAAAATTGATAATTGTTCTAAAATATGATTAAATCTAATCAAACGAGGTCTTCTTAACAACAGATATCTATAAGCCCGTTAAGAAGGCGATTGTGTCAATCCCATCGGCATAGTCCCATAACTCAGGAAACTGCGCCTGACCAAATTTTACGGTAGGCACATTAAATTTATTGTTACTTACCACCACCTGTACTTTGTCTTTATTCTGATCTATGTAAGATTTTAGATCATTCATAGATTTATATTCTTGATAGTATATCGTTGAAATCGGCGATACCAGCTCATCGCTTAATCTAAAAATGCAAAATCCCGTATCAATGTGGCCAATATTATTTACCAATAAAATTGCCTTTTGATAATCGTAGTTGTTCCTGTATTTGTTATGGTCTTTAAGGTGCTCAAACTGTGATAAAGCATCTTTAAGGTGTCGAAAATTATATTGTTCTGGGACAAAGATTTTTGACACATTCCTACAACCTAATCCAAAATAATAGAATATATCTTTGCCGAGATCTTCCAGTTCATTTTTAGTCTCATAACCACTAAGTACTGCGATTCCTGTTCTGTTTTTTCTAATAAAGTGAGGTATATGTTTAAAATAATACTTAAAATATCGGGATGAATTATTGCTACCTGTGGCAATTATTGCATTTACGCTTTTTATACGATCAACAATTCGAACATGACTATTGATATCTGAATCAATTTCCGAAAGCCAATTTATAATAACTTCTGGAAGGTATGTATCCTGGCTACTGTACTTAATAGTAGCGGTATTTCCTGTTATTAAAACGCATAATAAGTCATGCATTCCAACCATTGGCACGTTACCAGCCATGATCAAACCTATATTTTTAGGAGCGCTATACTTTATTGAGTAGTTGGATAGCCAATGCCTTAAGTTATCCTGATCAAAAAAGTGGGTCAATCCTTTAAAGGCAAGTCTAATATTTTCTTCTGTAAACCAAGGATTTATGGCATTTGCCCGCGTAATAATTTCTTGATACGCTTGTTCTGTTAGTCCCTTTATTTTGTTGCCAAGTTCTCCAAATAATTCAATTTTTTTATTAAGATCGGACATTTATAATAAGTATAACTTTGCCCCCAAACTTAATGTATTTAATTTTGGTATATTATAATAAGATAAAACGTTAAAATTATGGCAATAATAATAACAGATGAATGCATAAACTGTGGCGCCTGTGAACCTGAATGCCCTAACACTGCAATATATGAAGGCGGTGTTGAATGGACCTGGGCAGGAGGAACTAACCTATCTGGAGAAATAGAACTTGCTGATGGTACCACAGTAGATGTTGATGAGCCGCAAGAACCTGTCTCAGATGAATTTTATTATATCGTTACCGGTAAATGTACGGAGTGTACTGGTTTTCATGAAGAGCCTCAATGCGCTGCTGTTTGCCCTGTAGATTGTTGCGTTGATGATCCGGATAATGAAGAAATAGAAGAAGAATTAGTGGCTAAAAAAGAATGGCTTCATCAGGAGACACAAAATGCTTAGATATATTTTTGAGTCGAGCTTATAAATAGGTTCGACTCATTTCATTTTTGACCTTTTCACTAAGTAAGTAGTCAGCACTTTTTTAAAATCTTCACTTATATCTGTTTCGACATAGTCAATTTTCAATTGAGAACATCTGATTTTTAGGTCATAAAGAAATTCTTTTACGGTATTAACATATTCCTCTTTCACGACCTCTGGAGAAAGTTTTATTGAGGTATTATCTTCAAGGTTTAGGAATTTATAGGGTCGATCGCTGAAATCAAATTCAACCTCAGTCTTTTTATCTAATACATGAAAGAGTATTACCTCATGTTTATTATGCTTAAGATGTTGTAATGAGTTGATTAATTGTAATCTTGAGTCGTATGACTGAAAAAAGTCACTAAAGATTATAATTAATGAGCGTTTATGTACTTTTTCAGCAATTTCATGAAGTATTGGGGGAATATCGGTTTTTTTTGGTGATTTATCAGGTTTTAGGAGGTTTTCTAGTATAGTGAATAATTTATTGAGATGAATACCTGATGATTTCACCTGAGTCTGTGTGTCAATCTTATCTGAAAAAGTAAATAATCCTACAGCATCTCTTTGCTTATGTAAAAAATATGCTATTGCAGCACCTGCCAGAATCGAAAATTTAATTTTCCCTTTATTCTTAGTTGGATAGTACATCGATGAAGAATTATCAATCACCAGGTAACATCTTAGATTTGTCTCTTCTTCAAATTGTTTAACATATAACCTATCGGTCTTAGCAAACACTTTCCAGTCTATATGCCTTGTACTCTCTCCGGTGTTGTACAATCTATGTTCCGCAAATTCAACAGAGAATCCATGGTAAGGGGATTTATGTAAACCTGTAATAAACCCCTCCACAAGTTGCTTAGCCAAAAAGTCCAGATTATTTAGAGCTTTGACTGTCTGAAGGTTAATGGTATTCATTATTTATATTCTTAACATTTAAGTAAAAATGATGCAAATGGTTTAACATTTACAAAATGCTATGCCAATAATTCATTAATCATAACTGTCACAGTTATTAATAAATTGAAACAAAGGTTGTTAAAATGCTATATTTAGCATTGTTTTGTACAGGATTTTTAAAAATATTATCTTTCTAATCACAAAACCTATTAAAGCAGTGGAGAATAACGACAAAGGAAGAGCTGAGATTTACTCTGAAAAAGTAAGGGCGGGTAAAAGGACTTATTTTTTTGACATTAAATCAACAAGGTCTAATGACTATTATCTTACAATTACTGAAAGTAAACGAAGGTATAAGGATGATGGATACTTTTATGAAAAACACAAGATTTTTTTGTATAAAGAAGATTTCAACAAATTCATCGATGCACTTAATGGAACCGTTAATCACGTCAAAACTGAATTGCTACCCGAAGTAGATTTTACGAAGTTTGATAAAGATGAGAATTTTGAAGAAGAAACAGTAGCAACAGGATCGGATGATGATACCGAATTAAAGTGGGAATAGAATAAAACTTTGATTTTAAGATTTTAGATTTAGGCTCTTGTTTCTCAAGAGCTTTTTTTATTTCAAAGAATGAATGGCAATGCTATCAAGGCAATACTCATTTTGGTGCTCATTATAGCTCTGGGATGGTATTTCTCAAATATTTTTCTTTACATAAGCATATCTTTGGTAATTGCAACCATACTTAGGCCGCTTACAAATTACATCAACAGAATTCAATTGTTGGGCAGTAATGTCCCAAGGTTCCTCGCTATCATTATATCGTTTGGTTCAATAATATTTATTATATGCCTTTTTATTTTGCTATTTGTTCCGCTTATTTCAGAACAAGTGGAGATTATTTCTAAAGTAGATTTTATAGAAATCTATACCGAAATATTGAAACCACTAGCATTCCTTGAGACATTTTTAATTGAAAATGACTTCACAAATGAACCTGAGGGATTTATAGTAAATAGTTTAGGAGACACATTTTTGTCATCATTTACCAATATTGACTTCACCCGATTATTAAATAATTTATTGTCGCTTACCGGTACTTTCTTTATTACCTTACTAGCTATAACCTTCATTACTTTTTTTCTGTTATTCGAAAATGGTATACTTCGTCGTCAAATCATATCACTTATTCCGAATAGATATTTTGAAGTTTTTATTGTGGCACTATTCAAAATAGAAAAGTTGCTGTCTAACTATCTTCTTGGATTATTATTTCAGATGTTTAGCATTTTCACACTGGCCTCAATTGGGTTATCAATATTTAGCATTAAATATGCAATTACCATTGCTGTATTTGCTGCTGTAGCTAATCTTATTCCTTATCTTGGCCCGCTTTTGGGCGGAACATTCGGAATATTGGTAGGCATATCAACGGCTGAGTCTTATGCATTTTCATTCGAAACAGGACTATTATCAATACAAATCCTCTCGGTATTTGTTGTTGTACAGGTTACAGATAATGTGCTTTTACAACCATTAATTTTTTCCAGAAGTGTGAAAGCACATCCATTAGAAATTTTTGTTATTATTTTCGCTGGTGCGACGATAGCTGGCATTCCAGGTATGATTGCTGCCATACCGGTTTATACCATCATCAGAGTGTCAGCCCTTGAAGTTTACAATGGCTATAAAAGTTACCAAATATTTAAATTATAAATAGTTATGGGCTTACGTTGTGGAATTGTTGGTCTCCCAAATGTTGGCAAATCAACTTTGTTTAATGCCATCTCATCTGCAAAAGCCGATGCTGCAAATTTCCCATTTTGCACCATTGATCCTAACGTTGGTGTGGTATATGTTCCGGACCAACGACTAGAGATATTAAAAGAAATTGTCAAACCTAAGGAACTGATTCCCACAGTTATAGAATTTGTGGATATAGCTGGCTTGGTTAAAGGTGCTAGTAAAGGAGAGGGGTTAGGTAATAAATTTTTGGCCAACATCAGAGAAGTGGATGCGATTATCCACGT
Organism: uncultured Roseivirgaceae bacterium; assembly: GCA_964429655.1. Lineage (GTDB taxonomy): Bacteria > Bacteroidota > Bacteroidia > Cytophagales > Cyclobacteriaceae > CAYSCZ01. Next base: position 30,756 of record CAYSCZ010000005.1, on the reverse strand, counting down.
GGTCAGGTGTTTTTATGATGACAACATAGTCCATGTTGATGGAAAAATAGACCCTGTTTCTGATAGAGAAATTATTGATGCCGAGCTCCAATTAAAGGACTTGGAAACTGTGGATAAAAGAATAGTTAGAATTGAGAAGATTGCAAAATCAGGAGATAAAGCAGCAAAATCAGAGCTAGAGATTTTAACAACGGTAAAAAATAACTTAGAAGAAGGCAACAATGTAAGGCAGCTCGCATTAGATAAAGAATCGGATCTATTGGTGCGATCACTGCAATTATTGACCTATAAACCAGTAATCTACGTGACTAATGTAGATGAATCGTCCATTCCAGATGGGAATGATTTAGTAAAAAAGTTTAGAGAAAACATCAAAGGTGAAGGAGCCGAAATGGTGATAATATCAGCTGCAATCGAAGCGCAGATAGCTGAACTTGAAGAAGAAGAAAAACAGCTGTTTTTAGAAGAATATGGATTGAAAGCCTCCGGTCTTGATCAATTAATAAAAACCTCATACAAAATACTTAATCTCATCACTTACTTTACCGCAGGGGAAAAAGAAGTGAGGGCATGGACCATAAGGAATGGATGGAAAGCCCCCAAAGCTGCCGGTGTTATTCACTCAGATTTTGAACAAGGCTTTATCAAAGCAGAGGTTATTAAACTAACGGATTACGAAGCTTATAAATCCGAATTAGCATGCAGAGAGGCCGGTAAGATCTCTATTGAAGGAAAAGATTATATTGTTAAGGACGGAGACATTATGCATTTCAGATTTAATGTCTGACTTTGTTTAAAGATTCTTAAACATTTTATAAATTCTTAAAGTTTATTTTCTATTTAATGGAATTTTTTAAAATGAGAATAAGGATCACTTTCAAGGTAAAAAACAAGGGTGCTGTCGTTCCGTTTCATCACCAATATTTGCTATCCCAAACAATAAAAGGGATATTATTAAACGGAAATAGCAAAGAATTTGCTGATTACAATTTTTATAACTTTTCTGGTTTAAAAGGTCAAACCCGCGTTAGCAAAAATGGTCTCCATTATCAAAGTAACAAAGTAACACTCGTATTATCGACTCCTAATCAGGAGTTTGTGGACTATTTCTTAAACGAATTATTTATTTATCCAACCATACAGATAGGAAATCTTAACATCACTCCTGAAAGTGTAGAGGAAGAATATTTAGAGGACTTTAACAACGGAAGTAAATATATCTGTATATCACCTTTGATCATAGTGCAACCAAACTTCCAGGACGATTCCGGAAAGCGTTTTGTGGAACCACAGTCGGATGAATTTTCAGATTACATATTTCAATCTACTATTCATAGAATGGGACAATTTGGCATAGATGTTACGAAAATCAAGGATTATCAAAAATTTCAAGTAGTTCCTGATAATCAATACATAGAACGTTTAAGAAAATCCAATAAGAAATTTGCCAGAATTTATCCAGTCTTTGAAAATGATATAAAATTTGAAGTTAGGGGGTATACTTTTCCTTTTATTTTATATGCCCCAATGGAAATGCAGGATTTTGTCTTCACCTGTGGATTAGGTAATTTTTGTCATAAAGGTTTTGGTATGTTGGATATCGCGAACAGGAATCCAATCTCCAGGGCCGTACCATACGATTTCAGATCTTTAGTTTCTGCTTGAGATTGATTTATATCCTGCCACGAGGTCATTGCGTCTTATGGGGTCTCGGAAATAGACAATTACCTCATATTCGTTTTCAGCTTCAAAAAATGATCCGTCAAATGGATATGGATTTTTTTCGTTCTTTGTAGCATATATGTAATTGTATAACCCTTGCTTCAGTAACCACTCATATGAATAGTTGTTATTTAATGAATCAAATCTGATTTTATTTTCCTCTGTAAAAGACCAATTATTAAAGTGTCCAATCAGATATACATCATCTTCTATTTTTTCTTCTTCCAACCGAAAATTCACGGTCACATATTCTTCTTGTAATGGTCCTCTGGTAGGGTCTCTGTTTTCGATGAAGAAGTCTCCATTTAAATCTTCCCTAACCTGTGTATAGGCCAGGTTTTTTCTTTCCTTATCAATAATTAGCGCTTCTATAGATTCAGATGTTTTTGAGATTTTATTGACATATAATCCTTTATAGGTTAAAGTACGTAAATCGAAAAACCTAAATTCATTAGTGGAAATAAAAGCATTTTGCAAGTCAATGTGCCTGTATTCAAGATAACTTTGATCTTCTCTTATCAGGGTAGGTTTCAATCCTTTTATTGCATTATCCCAACGATTATTCTGTCTTAAAATTATATAAATATCATCCAATGGGTTAAATACCTCCAGATCACCATAATTGATGGCAAAGTCAACTTTTTGGTATCTTTTCATAGATCTGCCACCCGGTACCAATCCAACCTGCGCATCTATCCTGATGGAATTATCATATACGACATACCGTTGAGTAATGATCAGGTTGTCGCTGTTGTTGTTTTTATATACTTTGATGAGATAATTGCCAGATGATTTGACACGAGGTAGTTGGAGTTTATAGTTTGTATAAAGCGTTAACGTGTTTACCGAATAATTGAAATCATTGATTATGAATTCGTTGTATTCATTTAAAAATTCCTGATCCATTAATGAAGATTTTTTCCAATCCCTATTACAGTGAATGATTTCAGCCCTGTAGTCATTAAAATCTTCATTTAGCGCATCAAATTCAAGGATTAAATTATCAGAATTATTTAAGGGCACCGCATCATTATATAGTTGAGGATAAGGTGAGTCTTTGGGGTATAACCTTACGGTTTTAATGTTATCTTCATAAATATGATTACTGTAGAAAAGCTTTTTTTTCACCGTTTGATAGCTATTCGTAGATCCTTGTTGGAGAGGCACACAAGCAAATAAGGATATTACCACTGATGAGTAGATAATGAGGAATAGGCGTAAATTCATTACAACTAATTTATTAATTTGTGTGTCTGTTTTAATGTATATGACTAAATATTTCTCCTGGTTATGCCAATAAGTGATGATGAACTTATAAAAGGCTGTAAGGATAATACAAGAAAAATTCAATTCAAACTCTATGAAAAGTATGGAGGGAGTATGTATTTGGTATGTTTAAGGTATACGAAAGCTGAACAAGAAGCAGAAGATATTCTTCAGGAAGCATTCATTAAAGTATTTCAAAATATTAAAAAGTTTAGGGGTGATAGTAGTCTGGGCTATTGGATCAAAAAAATTGTTATCAATACCGCTCTAAATTTTCAACGGAATAAGCTTTACCTATATCCAATGATAAATGTGGACGCAATAGGTGAGTTTGATTCAGGTCAGAATCTTACACTGACCAGCTACGAATACAACGATTTACTGGATATGATCCGTGAGTTGCCCACGGGTTGTCAGGTAATCTTTAACCTTTATGCGATTGAAGGTTATAAGCATCATGAGATTGCCAATATGTTGAATATCAATGAAGGGACTTCTAAGTCCCAATATTCAAGGGCAAAGCGTTTATTGCAAGAAAAATTGAATAACATAAACGGTATCAGTTATGGAAGGGCAGAATAATTCAGGATCATTCGAGAAGCAATGGAAAAGTACATTTGAAGGCAAAGAATTTGCTGCCCCAAAGAATGTTTGGTCTAATATTGATAGGCATTTGGCAAATGCAGATGCCACCAGGTATAAAAAACGTGTGTTTTTTTATAAACTCCTCACTGCGGCATCAATCCTACTAATATTAAGCCTGTCGATAGCTTTATACCTCAATTATAGCGACTACATTGATGTGAAATCAGAATTAACAGATATAATAAATCATAGCAAGCCCGAAGGGGCCATAAAAAATACGAATGAATTGGTTGAAAGAGAAGATCAACCAGTACTTAGAGCGATTGATAGAAAAGAGAAAAATAAAAATCAAGAACGTTTAGCCCTATTTACCTATGGGGAAGACGAAATTAACGGGGAAGATAATTCTAAAATATTCTATGAGCGTTTAGATTCTGTTGAAATAAACCACGCAGGGCCACGCACAGAAAATGATGCATTTAATCAATTGCCTGCCAAAAAATTATCATATGGTTCACCCCCTTCCCTTGAAAATATAGTTCTATATAGGGTTCCTGACCTTTCTTTGGGAGATGGGATAAAAAATAAAGACAAGCGACAACTAATTGCCGGTGTAGACATTACCACAGGTTCGTTCGATCCAAATTTTCAACAGGATAATGTCTCCGCAATAGCCAGCAATCTTCCACTTTTTGAATCCAGTGCTACAGATGAAACTATTCAGATTCCTGAGTTTGAAGAATCCACAGATGCAGGATTTTCTTATGCGTTAGGATTTAATTTGGGTTATCAGGTATCTAATAGAATCATACTAGAAGGAGGACTCCAATATGGAAGATACTCAGCAAATACCAATACTGATGTTGTGCTTCGAGATGGAAATTCCAATGAGACTTATGCTTTAGTAGGTCAATCAATACGAACCGAGGATGTGCAAAATGCTATTACCAGTGAAGCTCCTGCTTTTGATTTTCAAAATACAAGATTGAATAATAATTTCCAGTTTGCTTCAATTCCCCTTCAAGCCGGATACATCGTATTTGATGATAAAATAAGCCTGATCATTAATGCGGGTCTAAGTACAGAGATTTTTCTCAGCAATGAACTAAAGGATAATAACTCAGGAACTAAATCCATTTCTATCGATAACAATTCACCATTTAAAACTTTCTATTTTAATGGTATTACCGGTCTGGAATTGGGTTATAAGGTAGGCACTAACTACAGGTTTTCAATTGAACCTAATTACAGAAGGTCCCTTAATACGTTTACAAACCCAGGAAGTTCATTTGATAGTAATCCGGTTGGCTTCGGTGTTACCGCAGGTTTTAAGTACATTATTAAATAATCTCTCATTCGCTTCCAACCAATCAGCCCTTTTTATTGTCCTTTAAATGTAATAGCACGAATTAACATGTCTGAGACTACGAAAAAAAGTGAAAACAAAGATATCAGTAAGTTAGCTTTTCTGACGATTTTGATAATCATTTTGTTGGGTTTGCTGTATGGCGGATGATCATAATGACTAAAAGTAGATGGGTATGAACCGCACATCACCATCTTTTACTTCGATTGCTGGGGCAGGGATTTTGATTACATTCAGAAAGTTAAGTGCAGTTTTTAACAATTTGGAATTGGTTTTGATCTTACTCAGATCAACATCAAAACTGACATACCATTCTCTAACCCTCTCTAGTTCTGGTAATTTTAAACCGTCATCATTAAATTCAGGATTGAAGCTTCCTCCCAACAGGCCATCAGCGCTTTGGCCGATTGCGATATTTAACCATGGTGGAACATTTAACCTGGTAGTCTTCTTAATGTTTATGGATAACCAGTAAGTCTGGCCATTCAGGTCTCTGAACATTTTCTGGGGCAATGTTTCTCCCAAAAGATCAGGTCTATAATGTGCTATGCCAGAATCATTGTATGAATATTTCCAAAGAAAAATTTGATCCCTGAAATAAAGCTCCTGCAAAACAGCACTCAGAGAGCCAATGGTGTTAAAAGCAAGGTCGGGTAAAGAGAAACCAGATTCTGAGTCAAAGCCATCATAAATCTCCACAGGAGTCATCATAGTCCAGCCTAAAACACCACCCCACCATATTGCTTTTTTGTCCTTTACACCAGCCCAGCGAAGTGCATATATGCCTTGTAGCGATATATATTGACCGCCGGCCAGATGTCTGAACTTATCCATTTGAAGCCAATCCCCGGAGTCATCGAAAAACCGGAACCTAGTAGTATCAATAACGTCTTTATACCAAACGGCATATAATCCACCAAGATTTGCAGCATATAACCCTATACTGCCATAAGTGATCAGTTTTTTTCTTTTTTGAAATTTTTGAATTGAGTCGTTGGGGGTTCGACCCATTATTTGAGAGGTAGCGACCCACATGATTACCACCAATAAACCGTACTTACAAAAAAGAAAGTATATTTTATACATATAATGATCGTTAAATCACTGTTCTTGGCGGACTAAGCTACTAAACTTAATTATTGATAGATTGAACTAAGCGATGAATTAAATTTTAAGATTTAACGATCATTATCTAAAATTTAGTTTAAAATATACCCTTCTGCAACAACTCTAAATTCATCCAGTATCCTTGATGCGGGTTTTTTAAAATCATTATATCTATAGCGATCATTATGGTAGAAAACTCCAGAGGCGTATCCCTGCCATACAGTTTCTTCCTTTTTGCGATCAAAAAAATTGATTAAAAGCATTCCATTTTTCATTTCATTAAAATATCCTTCATAGTTTTCATTTTTTATATTTCTTTTTTCTTCTCTCGAGAGTTCTCTTTCATTTTCTAATGTATCTTTTTCATTTGTAACTTCACCACCCGTATTTTTTACCCAAATGTCCAATTCTGGTTGATAATATCCTTTGAATTTAAGATCGGAATAATAAATCTTGTAGCCAATTAAGAGATCCGGTCTTTTTTCTTTTCTTTTATAACCCTGGGCTTCTAACCGGTTAACAAGGGCATCTTCTAATTTTGCATTAAACCTGGAGGAATCGGATTTATTAACTTCCCTGAAAAAATCGAATGTTTTGTATTTTTTGAACCTTCCATTGTAGCTATAGTCGGAATCAATAACCATATCCTTCTGTAATTGGCATCCAGCGACTACCAAAACCATTAAAACAATTGTAATAGTGTTCCTCATATCTTCAATTTTAATTTGAAATATAAAAAAACTTTATTCGAAAAAAGAAAAGCAAAGAGCTTAGATATTGTTTTTACATTTTTATAATATCGAGTTCATATTGATATACACAATTATTCACAAAATAATCTCATCTAAATGTCAAAAGTATTAATTATTGGTGCTGGTGGTGTAGGAAAGGTGGTGGCTCATAAATGTGCTCAAAAAAATGATTTATTCCAACATATCTACCTGGCTAGTAGAACTTTATCAAAATGCCAGGAAATAGCTAAAGAGGTTAAAAATAAATATGGTATTGAAATATTTACATTTTCATTAGATGCAGATCATGTACGTGAGGTCAAAGATTTACTAACCAGATTAGAACCTGATATAGTGATCAATGTAGCACTACCTTATCAGGATTTATCTATCATGCAAGCTTGCCTTGATACAAATACTCATTATTTGGATACGGCTAACTACGAACCAAAGGATGAAGCCAGGTTCGAATACAAATGGCAGTGGGCCTATCATGAAAGGTTTCAAAACGCCGGGTTAACTGCCATATTAGGCTGTGGTTTTGATCCGGGTGTGACAGGAGTGTTTTGTGCTTATGCTGCTAAACATCATTTTGATGAGATTAATTATCTAGATATTGTTGATTGTAATGCAGGCGACCATGGCCATCCATTTGCAACAAATTTTAATCCGGAAATAAATATAAGAGAGGTTACCCAAAAAGGTAAATATTTTCATAATGGTCATTGGATTGAAACAGCTCCACACGAGATTTCTCGTGACCTGGACTATCCAAATATCGGCACTAGAAGATCATACTTAATCTACCATGAGGAGCTGGAATCGCTTGTAAAAAATTTCCCTTCCATAATAAGGGCAAGGTTTTGGATGACTTTTAGTGATACATATTTAACGCACCTGAGGGTCATCCATAATATTGGTATGGACAGCATAGAGCCTGTCAATTTTCAGGGAAAAGAAATTGTTCCATTAGAGTTTTTAAAGCAGGTACTTCCCAATCCGGTAAGCCTGGCAAAAAATTACAAAGGAGAAACTTCCATTGGATGCAGGATTAGTGGTATAAAAGATGGGAAGGATAAGACGTATTACATATACAATAATTGTAGTCACCAGGCAGCTTTTCAAGATACATATTCACAAGCCGTATCATTCACAACAGGAGTGCCGGCTATGGTGGGTGCTTCCATGTTATTGCAAGGGTATTGGAATAAAAAAGGAACCATCAATGTGGAAGCGTTTGACCCTGATCCATTTTTAAAAGAAATGAGTAATTATGGATTACCCTGGGATGAGATGACCAACATTGACTTGCAGATGGATTGATGATTTATAGTAATTTATTGGAATCAATACCCTCTCCATGTTTTGTGCTTGAAGAAGAAAAGCTTATCGACAATCTTAAGTTATTAAATCAGCTGGCTAAAGATGCTGATATAGATATCCTGATGGCACTAAAAGCTTTTGCTTTGTGGGATTCTTTTCCGTTAATTAAAAAGTATTTAAATGGGGCTACGGCTTCCTCACTAAATGAAGCATTATTAATATATAATGAATTTGGTTTTAAAGCCCACACCTATAGCGTTGCATTTTCAGAAAAAGACTTCAAAGAAATATTAGCCTGTTCAAGTCATATCATCTTCAACTCTATTGACCAGTACAAAAAGTTTTTACCAAGTATTAAAAATACAAACTGTAATATCTCGATCGGATTAAGAGTGAACCCCGGTTGGTCTGATGTTGATGTGGATTTATACAACCCTTCCGCTCCTACTTCAAGATTGGGAGTGGCGCGATTGGAGTATCTCCCTGAGCACATAGAAGGTCTTCATTTTCACGTGCTTTGCGAAAGTAATTCATACAGTCTTGCGCAAGTATTTGAAAATTTTGAATGGAAATTTGGTAAGCATCTCAAACATCTGAAATGGATAAACATTGGTGGGGGGCACAACATTACTGATCATTCTTATGATTATGACCATCTGGTCAGATTATTGAAATCTTTTAGAGATAAACATGGAATCAAGCTATTTATGGAGCCCGGCTCAGCAATAGCATGGAAAACAGGTTATTTGGTATCTACAATTCTGGATGTTGTGGGTAATGGCGGAACCAAAACTGCAATCTGTGATATTTCTTTTACCTGTCATATGCCGGATTGCCTGGAGATGCCATATAAACCGAACATTATGGGAGCTTCCTTAACAAACGGAAAATATAAATATAATATTGGCGGTGTGAGTTGTCTTGCAGGAGATTTTATGAATGACTTCTATTTTGAAAAAGAACTTGGAATAGGTGATAAAATAATCTTTGAAGATATGATGCATTACACCATGGTTAAAACTTCTATGTTCAATGGGGTCACCCATCCATCCATTGGTAAAATAAAGAAAGATGGTACTTTTAAATTAATTAGAGTTTTTGATTTCGATGATTTTAAACATCGCTTGTCTTAATTTTTCCCGAAAATACCAGAGAAGAGGCAACTATACTTGTATTTCTCCCGGCCTAAATATTCGATTGGATAATTTTTTAATTGATATTGAAACTGTTGAAAATCCCAAACAGATACTTGGGAGATCATGAATGGCGCTTCCTTAACCGGATAAAAAACAATAATGTTAAAATTGAACCTTCGCGAAGTAGTGAATCCTTTAAGCGCTTTCCAAGGATAGTTTGTTCTGTATGGTATCAATAATTTTTGAACTGTGATGGAATGCGCATCAAGAAACACAACCAATGTATTGCTTATGATGCGTGATAATATGTGGACAATACCCAGGATGTGTACTATAATTAAAAAGGAAAGTAATAAGCCAACAACTGAAAATATAAAAATTTCAAAAATTAGAATTAATTGTACATATAAATAAGTAAGGAGTAATAAGAAGTTCACCATCATAAAATGGAAGGTTAACCATGGTAGATGAGGTTTGGATTTAGTCATTCAGGTTAGGTTCTAACTCACCTAAAAGATATAAATTATATTCCTCACATGTGAGGTATCCATCCTGTCCTGAGTAGGGGCAGACTTTATAGACATTTTCGAATGCACCTCTGAAAATCACAACTCCCGACCCATCACATACCGGACATTTAACGAATGAATTTTCGTGGCAATCAAATCTGGTTTGATTAATTTTTTCCCTCACCACTTTTGCATCCGCTTCGGCCTGTGCATTTAATCCATTTTTTGCTTTATCGAGTATGGTATTCGCTTCCCGGTAAAACCTTCCTTTAGTTCCTTTTAGCGCCAGATATTTTGTAGTCCAGTCAATACTTTGTTTATATTTTCCCAAGAAGTAAGAGTTTTTACCAAAATAAAAAGCAATATTAGAAGGCAAAACCTTCATGTTTTGTAATGTAAGCCTGAAAAGACTGTCTGCTTTATTAAATTCCCCATTGGTCATATATTCTGTAGCCAAATCAATATTTTTCAAATTGGTTGCTTTTGTGGATTGGCTATAACAATTAATGGCTAATGAAAACAATATGATAATCGATAATAGTAGCTTTGGCATATCTACTGAACAATTATAAAATAATATTATTGTTTTTTTATTGAATAACTAATTAACCAGGGCGGGATTATAAGCTACTTCTGAATTCTTTTCCTCTTTCAATATTTTACTTTGTTCTTGCTTCATGAAGTAAGTTTCCAGGCCTGATTCAACAAACTTTAAGGAAAAAGCAATTAATCCTTTGATAACTAAATCAAGATATGGGATAGAGATGAACGATTCGATAACAGGTCCCATAAAATATTCTTCTGTCACAAACAAGAATATAGCAAGGAACAGCATTATTGTTGATGCTTTTTTGCCTACCCTTGCTTTCATGAGCTGTTCAATTGTTTTTTCCAATTGAACATTTTTTTCCGTTATCTCATCGTTTTGTTCTTTTATTTGAGTGTTGGCGGTATCCAGCTTTTTTTGAAGTCTGTCGCTAACTCTTGTTATAACCCGGGCTTGAGCAACAAGCTCATCGTAAGAATCGGCAAATGCATTGAGATCTTCTTTATAAATCTTTCTGTCGCTGATCTTCTCTTTGAATTCATCTAAATTCTTCTTCTCCTCATGATATAGTTCCCTCATCTTGTTCATGCCGGGTGATTTACTAATTCAGGGATTATTCATCCTCCAACTCCATAAAATTAAAATCAAGGTCCAACAAATCACTGTAATCTTCTCCTGCCTCCATCATATCGTCATCACCTTCCTCATAATACCAGTTAATCACTATATCCTTCCCCTCATCTGACAGCTTACTTAGTCTTTTAAAGACATCAAACAAACACTTTGATGAACTGGTATTAAAATATTCGAAAACAAAATTGGCTACCAGGCTATCTTTTGAATCATATTTGTCAAGATTGTCTAGTAACTTGGAGTAAAACTGGACAGCATTCTCCGGGCTTGATCTTCCTTTCAGCTCCATCAATCCTTCATCTGGATCAAAATTGATAAGCGGTGTTACTTTCGTTGGTTCTATAAAAATTTTTTCCATTATTTCTATCCAAATAATTTAGACCCTTGGCAACTTTACCTGGAACGTAAAATAAGAAACATTATCTGAGATTTCTTGCAATTTATAGTTAAGTTTTTGACCGCCGGTTTTTCTCGCAATATCTATAAAACCTAATCCTGCAGTACCTTTTTCAGACATCTCCTCATTATTCAATACCTCTCGATAAAGCGCCCGCAACTGGTCAGCTGGAGTTTCATTAATCATATCCAGCCTTTTCCTCAGTTTTTCTGTTTTATCAGTTGGTACAAAGTTCCCGGTTTGCAAACTATAGTACCTTTTCCTTGCGGCAACTAAAACCAACGCAGCTTTTGCATCATAGGCATTAATCGCACTCTCATCTGTATTCACTTCATCGAGATGATAATAAAGGTTTTGTATTAACTCTGTTGTGACATTGTAAAACTTCTTTTTTACTTTTCTTTCCTCTTCTATTTCATCCAGTCTTTCTTCCAGTGCAGTAATAATAGCAGTAACCAGATCAAATGTTAGCTCACCTTTATACATCAATAAGATGTTTTGATCATAAATATTCTTATAGCTTTTTAGATAATCCATTGTTAGACGATATCCCTTATTTATTGTAATTATTTAGAAAAACTTAAAATTATTAATATTTCCATTTAATGTATTTTTATAATCAGACACATTTGATCATTACCTAAATCCTTCACAGAGGATTTTTTTGATCTATTATTCATTTAAACAGCTGCCGGGTTTTTTCGAAAAATTATATAACTAATGCATCAAATTGCCTATGCGATACCTATTTGGTGTTAATTAATTACACCAAAGGTATTTTTATTAAATAAAAATATAAATTTAATCACAATAAAGTTATTACTAATTAACTCTTTTTGAGATAAAAAGGGAGTTGTAGTTAAACCAAAAAAACCAGTACTGGAATAATATAAATCGATGATCTTTAGCTGCGGTAATTGAATTCATGCAAATTTTTAGTGAGATTTTTCAATATTTGCAATAGCTACATTATCCTAAATATTTTACTTACTTTTAAATCAATAGCTTTTAATGAGGACTTTAACTGCTCTTCTTATGCTGTTTCTGATTTATTTCAGCGGATATGGTCAAGAGATGAATATCTACAGGAGTCCTCTATCCAGTGAAGAAACCGTTGAGAAATTAAAAGAGGTTCTAAAGAATAGAAAATTTGAGAACGTAAAAATCATTGACCAGAAAGCATTGTTTTTAAAGGACAATATAGAAATACCACCGACCTATATTATATACTTTGAAGATAATGATGTAATACCTGACATCATACGATGTGAAAGAACCTCTGCGTTAGATATGCCCTATAAAATGATTGTGTGGAGTGAATCCGGGGACACCTATATCGGCTTTGTTGACCCCACCTTAATGAAAAGAAGATTTATGATGCCGGATTGTGAAAAACAAATCAATAAAATGTTATCGAAGTTGGTTATTGTAGCTAATGACGCCATAAGAGCAGATAAATGATTGTTCGATGTGTTTCATATTTGATCAGCTTAATATTAAATATATTTGTTTAAGTAATTGGTTTTCAGTATTTTGTGTTCTTAGGAATGATTTTTGTTAAATCATTCACCAACAGCAATACGATGAGTATAATTGGTATAGAAATCCCTCAGTATACTGAGGATCAGGAAATTGAGGTTGAAGTTAGGATCAATGGTACCACCAGACAGTACCACTATAGAGTAGAAATTTTTCATTGGGACGATTGCCCTTACCCTACAGATGATAGGGTGGAGTGCATAAGACAAATTGTAAACGGATATGATAAAAATTGGGAACTTGCTCATATAGGTATACCAACGGAGGACTACATTCCCATCACTTTTAGAAAAAAAAGGTCTTTCCTAAACAATAAGCAAAATAATTTTTTGGTTTGAATTCATGATGAAGAGATTATTGTTTGTTTTGGCAATTCTTATTGCTTTAAATAACCAGCTGTTAGCTCAATGTACCTGTGAAGGGGATCAAAATAACGCCGATTACTGCTTCCGCCACGAGTTGTTCGCAGATCTCTGCATAGCATTTTTTAATAGCAGCAACAAAGCATTGCTTTTTGGTGACAAGATTAAACCAACTGAAGTCAAACTGGAAGCAGAGCTTTCCGATGAATTTCTGATAAAGCTTGCGGAAAATGAACTAAAAAAGAAACCTCTGGAAATACTCTTTGTGCAAAAAGCCCTCATGGGGTGGAAAACAGAAAGAATGAAGATTGGACATCGGTATACCGAATCAGGTCTAGGATATAAAATCATCAAAGTGGGCGAAGGGGAAATGCCCGAAATTGGTGATGAGGTCATCGTTCATTACACAGGTTATTTGGAAGATGGAACAAAGTTTGATAGCTCACATGATCGAGATAAACCCTTTTCTTTTATTCTTGGACAGGGTCGTGTAATAAAAGGCTGGGACGAAGGCATAGCACTACTTCAGAAAGGGAGCGTTGCCATTTTAAAAATCCCCGCTGGGCTTGGATATGGATCAAGAAATTTGGGTAAAATACCAGCAAATTCAACTTTGATATTTAAAATAGAATTACTGGACAAATAATAATAAAAATCAACTTACGTACTCAACAGCGTAACTTTTATCCTATCGTGTTGTTATAACAAAAAAATGAAAAGATCAAAAAAGATATTTTTCATTTCAGCAGCAATCTTTCTGATAATTTTAATAATTATCTGTATAGATATCGGTAGCAGGACCACTTGGCCGGGAGCCAAAAAAAACCTCAAAGAGAGAATACTTAATAAGACAGAGAATGAGCAATAATAAAATAGACGTAGATAAGATAGATCTTGAAAAACTAAAGGAAAAGACTACAGCTGACCCCGGTCTGATTGAATTTGCCCATACCATTGGAAGTGCAATTGTTAAGCCCGAGGATCAGGGAAGAATAAAGGGCAAAGCAATGTCTGCCATGTATGATCAAACCAACAGGCAGTTTAAGCAACTTTATGATCAAATGCAGACTTTAGTGAAACAAACCAAGGATCTTAGAGCGCGGATGAATCTTTCAGAGCGGATATATCTATCGAAAATGAGCTTTAGTCCGGTAATAAACCAAGATTATTTCTTATACAAACGAAAGAACGGGGAGGATGTATTATCTATGATTTCTCCGGATGAGTGGGGAAGAAGCATGCCTTTTGACCACTTCATCGCTAAAGTAAAACTGTTGTCCGATCATACATGGGAAGTGCTGGAAAGGAATAAAGCAGTACATGCATGAACATTACTGTCCTTGATGGATACACCATGAACCCTGGTGACCTAAGCTGGCAAAGTCTGAAGGATCTGGGTTATTTAACTGTATATGACCGTACCAATAAGCATCAAATCATTGAGCGGGCAATAGATGCTGAAATCATTTTGATCAATAAAGTTCATCTTGATGAAGAGATTATGTCGCAATTGCCTAAGTTGAGATATATAGGAGTGACCGCTACAGGGTATAATATAATTGATGTTGAAGCAGCCCGTAAGCGTGGGATCACCGTAACCAATATCCCGGCATACAGCACAAAAGCAGTAGCCCAGCACACCATGGCACTGATGCTCGAAATTACAAATAAAGTGTGTTTTCATAATCAAAGTGTACATGAGGGGGATTGGGTAAATAGTGAGGATTTTAGTTATACGAAAACACCATTGATATTATTGGGAAACAAAGTACTTGGTGTTTGGGGGTATGGCAATATTGGTAAAGCGGTAGCAGGGTTAGGTCAGGCTTTTTCTATGGAGGTTATAGTACATACTAAATCGTTGGATGATTGTCCATTTAAAAAGGTATCAAAAGATGAGCTATTCAAAAGTAGTGATTTTTTAAGCATACACACCTCGCTTACGCCTGATAAAGTAGGATCGGTGAATTGGTCTATGCTAAACCTCATGAAAAAAAGTGCTTTTCTGATTAATACAAGTAGAGGGGAAATAATAAACGAATATGACCTTGCAGAGGCTTTAAACCTGGAAAGAATTTCAGGGGCAGCTTTGGATGTTTTATCCCATGAACCACCAGAAAAAGATAATCCTCTTTTAGATGCCAGGAATTGTGTGATAACACCACATAATGCATGGGCCTCATTTGAATCACGACTTCGATTAATGGAACTTATGGTGGAAAATGTTAAAGGGTTTTTGGAGGGGAAGACCATAAACCGGGTTAATTAACCCAGAATTGTCACTAGACTTTCTATTACATGGTTAAATCACTTCAAATCATACACTTAACATGTTATTGGCTCGTCACCATAGCGATGCTATGCCTCCTCGACCTAAGTGCCTGATTTTTTGGGCTTTAGCCCTTCATGACAAAATTCCAATGACAAATCTGGGATTAATACTTAGGAAGTTGAGGATCTACCTGATCAATCCAGTTTAATATGCCGCCTTTAAGATTAAACAGGTTAGTAAAGCCATATTTTTTATTTAATAACCTTATGGAGTCAGCACTTCGCTTACCACTTTTGCAGTGTAAGACAACCGGAACCTCTTTTTGAATAGCATCAATGTTGTGTTCAAGCTCATCCTTGGGTATAAGTTTTCCATTGATGTTCACAACATCATATTCATAAGGTTCCCTTACATCAATTAATTGAAAATCAACTTTATTATCAATCATTTTTTTAAGTTCAAACACATCCATTTCCTGTATATCCGCATGTTCATTTGCCTGGCCACAGAATGCTTCATAATCAATTAATTTATCGATCAAAGGTGTGTTTTTATCTTTTCTAACTATTAAAGTCCTACTTTCAAAATTTAAAGCATCAAATAGAAACACTCTCCCTGAGAGTGGGTTTCCAATTTTTGTGATTACTTTGATCACCTCATTAGCCTGCATACAGCCAATAATTCCTGGCAGAACACCTAAAACGCCTCCTTCTGAGCAGCTTGGAACCATCCCGGGGGGAGGGGGTGTAGGAAACAAATCCCTGTAATTAGGCCCATACAACCCATTTTCATCTAAATAGTTAAATACAGAAACCTGTCCTTCAAAACGAAAAATTGATGCATAGACATTTGTTTTTCCAAGCATTACACAAGCGTCGTTAACCAGGTATCTTGTTGGGAAATTATCAGAGCCATCCGCAACCACATCATAATCCCTTATTACCTCAAGGGCATTTTCAGAAGTTAATTGAGTAGGGTAGGTCTTTATCTGGACATGAGGATTTAAATCATTCAACTTATTTTGTGCAATGTCAACTTTTTTTTTGCTGACTTCACTGGTGGCGAATAATACCTGACGCTGTAGGTTACTTTCATCAACAACATCAAAATCAACAACGCCTATTTTTCCAACACCAGCAGCAGTTAAATAGAGCAATAGAGGAGCTCCCAGACCACCTGCCCCAACAACCAGAACTTTTGAGTTTTTTAATTTTTTTTGACCCTCTATATTTATTTCAGGTAGGATGAGGTGCCTGCTATACCTTACCAGTTCTGATGGAGTTAAAACGGAATCTGTCATAAAAAAAGCGCCTTTTCACAAAAGACGCTTTAAAACTATATTAAAATGTGTTAATTAGAGCGACTTCTTGTTCAGGTAGAAATCTATTTTTTCATAGCTGTCATTGGTCAATCTTTCCTCAACTTCAGCCATGGTCTTAGGTGGAGGTACTATCACTTTATCACCTTCTCTCCAGTTAACCGGGCAGGCTACTTTTTCTGAGTCTGTAGTTTGCAATGCTACCAATGTCCTTTTGATCTCGTCTATGTTTCGCCCAACATTCAGTGGGTAATAAAGGATCAAACGTATCTTTTTCGCAGGATCTATAAAAAATACTGCACGCACGGTGGAAGTATCACTTTCTCCCGGATGGAGCATGCCATATTTTCCGGCCACGTCTCCTTTTAGGTCTGCTATGATCGGATAATTAATCTCCACACCTAACCGCTGTTTAATATTATGTACCCATGCAACATGCGAATGAATGCTATCAATACTTACGCCAATCAGCTTTGTGTTATGCTTTGTAAAATAATGCTCTTCTTTGGCAAATTCTGACAATTCAGTTGTACAAACCGGTGTGAAATCAGCCGGGTGAGAAAAGAGTATGACCCAGCGTTCTTTGCTAAACTCATTGAAATTAAGCGTGCCAATGGTCGTATTAGCATCGAAATCAGGGGCGGTATCTCCTATTCTTGGTAATGATATCGTATGAGACTCTTCTATCATAGTGGATTGGATTTAGTTAGTAATACAATTACATACGAGGTTTATATATGACATGTTTAAGGTCATTTAAATTTACTTAATACCAGGTCTGATACATGATCCCCGATCGATAAAGATGATGTTGCGGCGGGTGATGGTGCATTACATACATTTACATAGCTCTCCCCTTCATTTATTAAAAAATCCTCAATGAGGCCACCATTTTTATCACAAGCCTGAGCCCGTACCCCAGCTTCAGCGCTGATAAGATCTTCACTTTTTATCTCGGGAACAAGTTGCTGCAAAGCTTTAGTGAAAGCAGCCTTTGAAAAAGATCTGTAAATTTCTCCCAGACCTGTCTTCCAATATTTTTTCATTACGATTTGAAATCCAGGCCATGTTAAACTGTCCATCGTTTCTTTTGCCTTAAAGCTCATTTTGCTATAACCTTCCTTTTTGAAGGAGAAAACAGCATTTGGGCCGGCTTCTACATCCCCATTGATCATACGTGTAAAATGTACGCCCAAGAAAGGAAAATTAGGGTCTGGAACGGGATATATCAGGTTTTTAACCAAGTGCTTCCTGTTATTTTTTAACTTGTAATATTCACCCCTGAAAGGTATGATTCGAAAATTTTGTCTACCCCCGATTATTTTCGCCATTTTATCAGCGAATAATCCGGCACAATTCACAACTACTCTTGCATTAAAACTTTTTTTATTAGTTTGTATGTTGACAATTTTATTTTTGATGAAAGTAACTTTTAAAGCTTCTGTTGAAGGATGGATTTCCCCATTAAAATGCCTGATGATTTCAGCATATTTATCTGCAACTACTTTATAATTAATTATACCGGTTTGTGGAACAAACAAACCGCCCAATCCTAAAACATTTGGCTCATATTCTTTTAATGCTCCGTCAGATAATTTTTTTATGCCAATCAATCCATTTTTTGTGCCCCGTTCCTGAAGCATATCAAGCTGAGGTAGTTGATCTTCTTTGGTGGCCACAATTATTTTTCCACAGATCTCGTAAGGTATTTCCTCTTCGTTACAAAATTTTATTAATTGATTGTATCCATCTACACAGTTTTTTGCTTTATAACTCCCCGGCTTGTAATATATACCTGAATGGATCACACCACTATTGTGACCTGTCTGATGAACGGCTAACGCTTTTTCTTTATCCAGTAACGCGATTTTTAAAGATGGACTCTTTAACTTAAGTCTTAGTGCTGTGGCCAATCCAACAATGCCTCCACCTATGATAACTACACTGTACATAATTATTAATAAATAGCAATTATCGTAGATTTATTTTTTATTTTTTAATGATCGCTATACAAATAATAATAAAAACTAGAAATTCAATATTGTTTTAATTATACCAGACCCAATCTCTATTCAATCTATTATATGATTAATGAATATAAATTTTTCTCAAACATTTATCATAAGCAATAAAAACAATCTTCATTTGATTATAAGCCATTGTATATAATTTCGTGGTCTAATTAAACCAAGAAAATTAATCATGAAAGAACCAAAATATGTTTCAGCAGAGGAAGCACTAAGTCATGTAAAATCTAATACCAGGATCTTTATTCACAGTGTAGCGGCGGCACCTAAAATCCTGATTGATGCTTTGGTTGCCCGAAAAAATGAGCTGCACAATGTTGAGTTAACCCACCTTCATACGGAAACTCCTGCACCTTATGTGGATGAGGAATATGATGGGCATTTTTTCCTGAGGTCATTATTTGTTGGTGCAAATGTTAGAAAAGCAACACAAAATAACAGAGCGGATTATATCCCGGTTTTTTTGAGTGAAACACCCGTCTTGATCAGGCAAAATATATTACCCATAAATACTGCACTTGTTCAAATATCGCCACCTGATAGGCATGGTTACTGTTCCTTAGGTGTGTCTGTGGATGCAACCTTAGCGGCCATTGAAAAGGCTGAATTGGTTATTGCACAAGTAAATCCTAAAATGCCCAGAGCTGCTGGTGATGCATGTGTAAGCATTGAGCACTTCGATTTTTTTGTAGAACATGAAAGTGAGCTTCCAAAACTTGAGCTGGCGGAAATTAGCGCTACAGAGAAAAAAATTGGCCAAAATGTGGCAGCGATGATCGATGATGGAGCCACCCTGCAAATGGGTATTGGGAATATCCCTAATGCGGTACTTGCCGCTTTGGGGAACCACAAAAGGCTTGGAATACATACAGAAATGTTCTCTGATGGTATTTTACCACTGATAGAAAAAGGTGCGCTTACCGGAGAAGAAAAAAAGCTTGATCGTGAAAAAATAGTGGCAACATTTGTGATGGGTTCTCAGAAGCTTTATGATTTCCTTGATGATAACTTGGGAGTATTGATGAAAGATGTGGCTTATGTTAATGATGTTGCTACCATCAGGCAAAACCCGAAAGTGACAGCCATTAATAGCGCAATCGAAATAGACCTTACTGGCCAGGTTTGTGCTGATTCCATAGGGACCAAACATTTTTCCGGTGTTGGTGGGCAGATTGATTTTATTAGGGGTGCATCATACTCCAAAGGCGGCAAACCCATCATTGCGCTTACCTCCACTACCAATCGGGGCGCAAGCAAAATAGTGCCGATGCTTAAACCCGGCGCAGGTGTTGTATCAACCAGAGCTAATGTACATTATATAGCGACAGAATATGGGGTGGCTAATTTGTATGGTAAATCACTAAGTCAACGCGCTAAAGAATTGATAAAAATAGCCCATCCTGATCACAGGGAACACCTTGCAACTGCAGCGAAGCAAAGGTTCGGAAAATTATGTGAATAATTGGCTATCTAAAAATAGTTGAAACATTTTACGGGAAAATTACTTAATTACTTGCATGAAGATAATTCTATGAAAAGAACTATTATTATCCTGATATCAGTTGCTATCATCTTATCAGCAGGCTTTGTGGCTATGGATTTTTTATCAAGCCAAAAGAAATCCCCACCAGAAAGAAAACCACCGGAGGTTAAAAATTATGTTAAAACAGTCAAGGTTATTTATGATGAAGTTGATGTAAATATTGAAGCTTATGGACGGGTTGGTTCTTCCAGAAGATTAAACCTCACTGCTGAGGTAGGAGGCAAGTTGGAATATGGATCCATACCATTAAAAGAGGGTCAAAATTTTATTGAAGGGCAACTGTTGTTTAAAATCAATAATACTGAAGAAAAGCTTACGCTTCAATCCAGAAAAAGTAGTTTTCTGAATTTGTTAGCCTTAATACTCCCGGATTTTAAGATCGATTTTAAAAATAATTATCAAAGTTGGAGGGATTATTTCGAAATCATTGACCTTAATGAAGACCTTCCTCCATTGCCGGAGATTAAGTCAATCAAAGAAAAGACTTTTTTAGCTTCCAAAAATATCCTGACAGAATATTATGCGATTAAAAGTCTGGAAGAGAATTTAAAAAAATACTATTTCTATGCCCCATATAATGGAAGCATTACAGCTGTAAATATAGAGATTGGTTCAGTGGTTAACCCGGGCAACAATATTGCAAGCATCATTCGTACCAATCAATTAGAGTTAAAGGTCCCATGTAAGATCGAGGATATCAGTTTTGTACAGGAAGGTAGTAAAGTCAAAGTGATTAGCGAATCCGATGAAAGCATATCCTGGGAAGGCATTGTTGTTCGAAAAGGTGATTACGTCGATCAAACCAATCAATCCATCAATGTATTTATCAAAATCGACAATGGTTTAGTAAATGATATATATGATGGATTATTTCTGAAAGCAATCATACCCGGCAGGGCCATACCAAATGCTATGACCATCCCGAGAAATATTCTTCGAAACAAGAATGAGGTTTTTATAGAACACGATGGCTTACTGAAAAGTAAAAAAGTTGATATTCATAAAATCAATAAAGATTCCGCTGTTGTGAGTGGTTTAACAGAAGGTGAAAGTTTGGTGGTAGAAGCCCCGGCCAACGCTTCGAAAAATATGAAGGTTGAAATCGTTGAGGAGAAGGCATGAGAAATCTGGTCGCTTTTTTTGTAAAATATCCAATCTGGGCCAATGCTATTATTTTTATTGCATTAGTTGGTGGCGCAGGGGCATATGTTTTAAACCTGAAAACTTCATTTTTCCCTGAAAGCCCCCCGAAGAATATTACGATAACGGTAAATTTTCCGGGTGCATCTCCTGAAGAAATGGAAGAGGGGGTCACCATCAAGGTTGAAGAAGCAATCAAAGGCATTGAAGGAATAGATGAAGTTACTTCTGTTTCTTCAGAAAACACTGCAAATATTTCCATAAGAATGAGAGAGGGTTACGATCTTGACGAAGTAACCACCGAAGTTAAAAATGCTGTAGATCGAATCAATTCATTTCCGGTTGCTGCAGAAAAACCAATTGTTTTTAAAGAAAAGTCTACCAGTGGCGCAGCATTTCTAGTGCTTAAAGGAGATGTTTCCCTGAAGGCACTGAAAGAAGCCGCTCAGCTGATAGAAGACGATTTTCTCAATTCAGGCGAGATTTCTCAGGTGAGGCTGTCCGGTTTCCCTGATCTGGAGATCTCTATCGAAGTATCAGAAGACGATCTGAGAAGGTATGATTTAACATTTGATGACCTTGCTGGGGCTGTTAGGACTAACAACCTTGATGTATCAGGAGGAACAATTAAAACTTCGGAGGAAGAAATCAGGATTAGGGCCAATGCCAAAAAAATTGATCCATCAGTAATTGAGGAAATCATAGTCAGGGCCAATACAGATGGTTCAAAATTACTCCTCAAAGACGTAGCAGAAGTTCAGATGAAATTTGCTGACACCCCGAATAAATTTTATTCTGACGGTCAGCGTGCTGTGCGGATTAGTGTAAGCAAGCTTCCGGAAGAGGATATACAAAAAATATCCGCCTTTATCGATGATTATGTAAAAGACTACAATGCTAAAAGCAGCAACTTAGATTTATTTACAGATTTTGATTTTAATAGTGTTCTTCAGGAAAGATTAGATCTTTTGACCAAGAATTTTGGCGCAGGTTTATTTCTGGTTCTTTTTACACTCGGTTTGTTTCTTTCATTAAGGCTTTCTTTTTGGGTGGCCGCCGGTATTCCAATATCATTCTGCGGGATGTTTATTTTGGGCAATATCGCCGGTATAACCATCAATATGCTGACACTAACAGGTATGCTGTTGGTGGTCGGTATCTTAGTAGATGATGGTATCGTAATAGCAGAGAATATTTACACACATTTTCAAAAAGGGAAGAGTCCTCAAAAAGCTGCTATTGATGGTACCATGGAGGTGCTTCCTTCGGTATTTATATCAGTAACAACGACCATCGTAGCCTTTTTACCATTAATATTTTTGGATAATAATGGCTTTACCAAGGAAATGGCTATAGTGGTTATGGCTTGTCTGGCATTTTCTTTAATTGAAGCATTTTTTGTATTACCGGCTCACCTGGCCCACAAATGGGTGCTTTCGAGAAAGGATGGACATGGATGGTATCATCGTTTTAGGAGGGCCATGGAGGATTTCATCGATTATCTGCGTTACAAAGTTTATGGCCCTGCAATATCCTTTTTACTCAACTGGAGGTGGGTATCATTTACGGCACCGCTGGTTTTCATTATGATTATTTGGGGCATGCTGCAGGGAGGTGTTATTAAATTTACACCGTTTAGTCGTCCGCCGGTTGATAACATAAATGTGGATTTACAATTGAAGCCTGGAACCAGGGAGAATATAGTAGAGGACTACCTTAAAAAATTTGAAGATCAAATCAGGGATATGCACCAACGCATGATCACTGATGGAGAGGTCTCTGACACCATCATATCAAGCATAGATATAGCTTTAGGGGTGACTTCTGACAGGTCTTACAATGGCAGCAACGTTGGTTATATTCAGGTTGAATTCGATAACTTAGATGAGGAAGGTATCTCCGGGTTACAAGTTGCTTCTTTTATAAGAAAGGAGTTAGGAATAGTCCCGGAAGCAGAGAAATTTACCGTGGGCTCCGCTAATTATTGGGGTAAACCGGTATCCATTTCATTGAAAAGTAAGGATGTAGATGATCTTAAAAATGCGAAAGAAGAACTTAAAGAGAAGCTCTCTAACCTTCCGGATTTAAGGGATATTGTAGATAATGCTGCTGTCGGTCAAAGGGAATTGAAGCTGGAACTAAAACCGCTTGCTTATCACCTAGGACTCACCCACCAAGACATTACGAAGCAAGTGAGACAAGGCTTTTTTGGTGAGGAGGTCCAGCGTCTTCAAATGGGAACTGATGAAGTCAGGGTATGGGTTCGTTATCCTGAAGAAGACCGGTTAACCATTAGTCAGCTGGAATCAATGAAAATAAAATTGCCGGGAAATGTTGAATACCCATTGTATGAACTGGCTGATTATGAAATTGAAAGGGGCATCATTAACATCAATCATTTTAATGGTAAACGAGAGATCAGAGTGGATGCAGAACTGCAAACAGTGAAAACTCCTCTTCCCCCGCTATTAGATAAAATTAAAACAGACATCATTCCGCCGCTATTGGCAAAATATCCTGGGCTGACTTATACATTCGAAGGTCAGTCGCGAGGTCAGCAGCGGCAAATGGACTCGTTTTTTAAAGTGATCGGTCCCGTTATTCTATTAATGATTCTACTGATCACACTAAATTTCAGGTCAGTATATCAAACTTCTTTAATTCTTTTCTTGCTTCCCTTAGGATGGGCGTGCGCTGTTTTTGGTCATTGGTTTCATGATTCTTTGGTCTCTTTTGTCAGTATTTACGGTATGATGGCATTATCCGGTGTCATCATCAATGATGCTGTGGTGATGCTTGATAGGTTTAACAAAAACCTCAAAGAAAAGATGTCTATATTTAATGCGGCCAAAGATGCAGGGATAGCCCGCTTTAGAGCCATTCTTTTAACCTCTTTGACTACAGTTGCCGGACTTTACCCTTTAATTCTTGAGAAAAGTTTTCAGGCTCAATTCATCATACCAATGGCTATTTCCCTTGCTTATGGTGTGCTTTTCGGAACATTATTTATTTTGTTCTTTTTCCCGGTTATGATATTAGTTTTTAATGATATGAGAGTATATGTTATTTATCTGATTAGACTACTCAGAGGTTTTATTTCATGGGTTACCGGATCCGATTATCAACCAGTAAAGCCAGGTAGGGAGGAGGTAGAACCTGTTATGATTGAATCAGAAAGGATATCGCAACTATAAGAACAAATACCGATCATTCCTCTTAATTGCTGTTCAACAATAAATTTTACTGCTTGTCAATTACTATAAATTAATTGAAACTATGTACCTATTTTTAGCATATAACAATTGGAATTAATACATCGGTATACCTGATTTTATATGAAGAAAAGACAAATTATCATTTTGGCATCAGCGGCTTTGGTGCTGTTATTTTTTATGGTTCTGGGTAGTTTTTTAGGTCAACATATTAGCCCTCCCGAACAAAAAGAAGTTAAGATAGTAAAAAAGTATGTGAAGACCGTTCCCGTAGAGTATAGCACCATTCAAACGGAAATCACTTCTTATGGTAGGGTGATAACAGCACACAGCCTGGATATGATTGCTGAAAAAACCGGTAAAATATTACGAGGAAGCGTGCCTCTGAAAGCTGGTCAAAATTTTAATAAGGGGCAATTGATTTGTAAAATTGATGATACAGAAGCCCGTCTTAATTTAAGGGCACAAAAAAGTAATTTTCTAAGGGACCTGGCAGCTATATTACCGGATTTAAAAGTTGATTTTGAGAATAATTATTCAGCCTGGCACAAGTATTTTAATGTCATCGACATAAATGAACCTTTACCTGTATTTCCTGAACATAAATCAGATAAAGAAAAGGTTTTTTTAGCAACCAGGAATATTTTTAGCACTTATTACTCCATAAAAAGCGCCGAGTCATCCCTGCAAAAGCATGCCATATATGCCCCATTTAACGGCACCATTGCTGAAGTTGCCTTGCAGGAGGGTGCTTTCGTGAATCCCGGCAACCGCATTGCTACAATTGTACAAACTGACCAGCTTGAGCTTAAGGTTGATATTGAAACAGAAAACATCGAATGGATCAGTACAGGCCAACGAGTAAAAGTTTTTAGGGATGAAGTAGGCAACGATTGGTTGGGATCAATCGCAAGGATTGGAAGAGTAGTAAATGAAAATACACAATCGCTGGACGTATATATTACCTTGGATTCAGATGCTTCAAAAAACCTTTATGATGGGCTGTTCTTAGAAGCTTCCATACCGGGCAAGGAAATAGAAAATGCCATGGAGGTACCCCGTGAAGCGGTAATGGAGGGCAATAAAGTATTCATTGTGAAGGATTCACTTTTACAAACAAAATATATTGAAGTTCATAAAGTAAATCCCAGGACATTGGTTTTTTCCGGACTTCAGGAAGGGCAGGATTTGGTGGTAGAGCCTCTTATTAATGCTTACAATAACATGAAAGTATACAAGATTGAACAAAAGGAAGAGCGTTCAGAATTTGATCAAGAAGCGAAAAAATCCCCAGACAAAGTTTTAACCGCCAATTAGCATATGAGAAAAGTAATATCATATTTTATTAATTATCCCATATTAGCAAATATCGTTATCGCCATCACCTTACTGGGTGGGATAGCAAGTTTTCTTAATACCAGGCATTCATTCTTTCCTACACAGGTACCAAGGACTTTATCCATCAATGTAAACTACCCTGGTGCTTCACCTGAAGAAGTAGAGGAAGGAATTACACAGAAAATTGAGGAAGAAATTTACAACATAGCCGGTATTGATGAAATAATATCAACTTCGAAAGAAAATATCGCGAATATCAGCATTGTAACGCTGAAAGGTTACAACATTGACGACATTTACACTGAAATAAAAAATGCCACAGATGGCATTAACTCTTTTCCTGAAGATGCTGAGAAATCAATAATTTTTAAAAATAAACCACAATCAACAACTCAGTGGATTGCTTTAACAGGTGATGTTGATTTGATGACGCTTAAGCGTTTCGCTGAAGAAATAGAGCAAGATTTTCTTGCTTCAGAGGTTATCTCCCAGGTTGGATTAATAGGTTTTAATCCGCGTGAAATAAGTATAGAGGTTTCAGAAACTAATCTTCGCCGCTATGCCCTAACTTTCGATCAGGTAGCTACAGCAGTCAGTTTAAATAACAGGGACATTTCTGCGGGTTCTATTAAGTCTAGAGATGAAGAGCTTTTGATTCGTTCAAAATCCAAGAAAACGGATGCCGAAAAAATTGGGGAAATTGTATTAAGATCTAATAATGATGGCAGTAAGTTATTGATAAAGGATGTTGCTAAAATTGAAGAACAATGGGCTGATATTCCTAATAACTGGACACTTAATGGCACGCAGGCAGTTTGGATACAGGTACAGAAACTAGAAACCGAAGACCTGCTACTGATATCAGATTACGTGTTGGATTATGTAGAACAGTTCAATGAAAATCATTCCGCTGTCCAGCTCACAGTGGCTTTCAACTTTAATGATTATTTATCCCAACGAATTGACATGCTTACAACCAATGGCGCTATAGGACTAATCCTAGTCTTGGTATCACTGGGATTTTTTCTTAATGTAAGGTTGTCTGCCTGGGTTGCATGGGGTATTCCATCCTCATTTTTGGGTTTATTTTTAATCGGTTCATTTGTAGGGCTGACCATCAATATGATATCACTATTTGGGATGATATTGGTGATTGGAATACTGGTCGATGATGGAATTGTGATTGCAGAGAATATTTATGCGCATTTTGAAAAGCATCAAAATCCGGTAAAAGCAGCGATAAACGGCACGATGGAGGTGCTGCCGGCAGTCACAACTTCAATTACCACTACCATCGTAGCTTTTTCCCCATTATTAATATTGACCGGTGGTTTTGAGTTTTTGAAGGACATGGCTATTGTGGTTATTTTTAGTCTTGCTTTTTCATTATTGGAAGCCTTTTTTGTTTTGCCAGCCCATCTTGCCAGTAAGCGGGTCTTGAAGATCAAACCAGAAAATACGCGAGGTTTTCAAATAAGGGCAAAAATCAATCAATTTATTGATTGGTTAAGATATACGATCTACGGCAGCATGCTGAGATTTACCATGAAGTACAAAACGATTACATTAGCTGCGGTTATTGGATTGTTTTTTTTAGTAGCAGGATTATTTCAGGGAGGGTTTATAAAAGCTACTTTCTTCCCAAATATTCCTTTTGCCTCTTTTCAGATAAACCTTGTCTTTAAACCAGGTACCACAGAAAATAACGTTGAAAGGTATCTTGCTGACTTTGAAGACAAAGTATGGGAAGTTAATGAAGATATTAACAATGAATCGGGCGAGCAACTTGACCTGATAGAATTTACATTCAGCGGGGTAGGCAATACCATGGATGGCACTGATCAGGGAAGGCATACAGGAGGAATTAATATTTTCCATAAAGAACTGGATGGCACAGGATATGATAGTTACGACCTGATTGAAAAGATTAGGGCCAGGATTGGTGAAGTGCCAGAAGCAGAGAAATTGACCATTGGAAGTCCCGAAAGGTTTGGTAAACCAGTTGCCGTTCGGTTGATAGGGGAAGATATGCAGGAACTAAAAGCAGCCAAGGATTATTTAAAAAATCGTTTAAAGAATTTTCCCGATAGCCTTCCGGCCCTAAAAGAAATCAAAGATGATTATGCACTGGGCAACCGCGAACTGCTCTTTAACCTTAAACCGGAGGCATATTTTCTTGGGCTTACCCATCAGGATATCACAAAGCAGGTGAGACAAGGATTTTTTGGTGAAGAAGTCCAAAGATTGCAAAAAGGAAAAGATGAAGTTAAGGTTTGGGTTCGTTACCCGGAATCCGGAAGGATAAACTTAGGTCAGATTGAGGAGATCAAAATTAAGGATACTCAAAATCAACAATATCCACTTACCCAGGTGGCAGATCACAGAATTGAGCGTGGTATAGCTGGCATAAGACACTACGACACCGAAAGACAGGTGATTGTTGATGCCGGAACGGTGGATCCTTTTGCCGAGGTGCCGCTGATCACCAGATATATTAAAAATGAAATAGGCCCTGAAATAAACAGTAACTTTCCCGGAGTAGAGGTGGAATACGGAGGACAAGCCCAAGAAAGTGAAAGGGCTCAGCAGGAGATCGGAACCTATTTCGGAGGGGCATTTATAATTATCATATTCTTGATTATGATTACTTTCAGGTCATTCTACCAAACATTGATGATCATCATGATGATTCCATTTGGTTGGTTGGGGTCTGTTTTGGGGCATGGCATCGAAACATGGATAACAGTGGCGGATAAAGAATATCCGGTATCGTTATTAAGTGCCTGGGGTATGATAGCATTATCTGGTGTGATCATTAATGATGCAGTCGTATTTTTAGCGAAGTATAATACCTTATTGAAGGAAGAAGGATTAACAGTGCACGAAGCTGCTTATGAGGCAGGCTTATCAAGGTTTAGGCCAATCATACTTACATCCATCACCACAGTGGCGGGATTGTATCCATTGATTAAAGAATCCAGCTTCCAGGCTCAGTTTTTAATCCCGATGGCCATATCCGTCGCCTACGGTGTTTTAATAGGTACTTTTATTATCCTTTTATTTTTCCCGGTATTGATTGTGCTGTTTAATGATGTTAGAAGATATGCAAGATGGCTTTGGACTGGCAACAAACCTACCCCGGAAGAGGTTGAAAGAGTGATCATTGATAGTAAGCGGGTCATGGCTCAAAAAGAATTTGCTTAATCTTCATATTTCAAACCATTTCTAATCATATGAGATTCTTAATTATTTTATTTGTATTTTTATTTCAGGCTTTTATTGCGAAGCCTCAGCAACAGCTTTCTTTGGATGAGGCCATTAAAATTGGGTTGGAGCGAAATTTTGCCATTCGTATCGAAAGACAAAATGTGGAGATAGCAAATAATAACAATGATTGGGGACAGGCTGGCCGCTATCCTACAGTAACGCTGGACGCTGCTCAGAATAATACCACGACCAATATTGATAATCCTGCCTCTTTCCTTTCAGGTGATATCACAAACAGAACCATAGTTCCTTCAGTAAATCTTAACTGGATCATCTTTCAGGGTTTTAGGGCTAATATCACTAAAGATCGGCTGGAAAGGTTACAGCAACAAAGTCAGGGCAACGCTTCAATTGTTATTGCCAATACCATTCAGGCAATAATGACGGCCTACTATCAGGCACAGCTTGAAAAACGAAGAATGGAAGAATTTGAAAATCAATTGAAACTGTCTAAGGATCGTTATGACTACTTGCAAACAAAATATGAGTTAGGAAGTGCTGTGACCAGTGATCTATTGTTGGAGGAGGGCAATTATCTTACTGACTCCATTCAGTACGTTAACCAACAGCTTCTTTACAGGAACATACTTAGAAATTTCAACCTGTTGTTATCGGAAGAACCATTTAAAGCATATGATTTTATCGATGAGATGGAGGCAGAAATAGAGAATTACACTTATGCTGAACTGGAAAACAAGATGTTTAAGGATAATATCAACCTTAAGACACAATATATTACCCAATCTGTTTTCAAAGATGAAACCCGTCTGGCCAAAACTGACCGTTATCCATCGGTAAGCCTAAATTCCTTCTATTCATACAACCGGGATCGTCAGGATCTGTCCGGTGCATCATTGGCAGGGGGCGGTAGTTTTGATGAACCCATTACTAATGCGATCACAAAGCGGTATGGAGCTAATTTTACAATTTCCTTTACTTTATTTAATGGTGGAAGAATTAACCGTGCCATACAAAATGCCATCAAAAATGAAAATATCGCCAACCTTCAGGTTGATCAGTTGAAACGATCTTTGACGATCGACATGGCTAATGCGTTGGATGAATACAACATCAGAAAGCAACTGCTTGGAATTGCAGATAGGCAATATGAAGTAGCGAAAACCAACCTGGAAATATCACAGGATAAATTTAAAAATGGTTCAATCAACTCTTTCGATTTCAGGACTGTCCAAAACAACAGCCTAACGGCTGCCACGCAAAGATTACAGTCTGTTTACAACCTGATAGACGCTAAAGTTACCTTGATGCGTTTGACAGGGGGGCTGTTGAGAGCGTATGATCAGGATGCCGAATAAGAAGATTGATTAATTTATATACATCCTATTCTATCAGTCAAGAATTTAACCCAGAATTGTCATTGGAATTTTGTCATGAAGGGTTAAAGCCCAAAAAATC
>CAYSCZ010000004.1:0-97132 GCA_964429655.1 uncultured Roseivirgaceae bacterium | reverse complement strand
TAACATGTTAAGTGTCTGATTTGAAGTGATTTAACCATTTAATAGAAAGTCTAATAACAATTCTGGGTTTAATTGGTTCGATATCAATTATTTACCTCAAAATCGTGTCTAACTAGGAGGGGGGATACTAATGATCGCTCCGTCTGATTAATCAGCTTTTAGCCAGGGCATCTTTATAGGTGGACAGGGCCCGCTCTCGAGCCGCTTTATGGTCTACCATTGGCCTGGGATAGTCAATCTCCTGGAACTCAGGCACCCATTGCCTGACATACTTCAATTCCGGGTCAAATTTTTTGACCTGTGATTGCGGGTTAAAAATACGGAAATAGGGTGCTGCATCCACGCCAGTGCCCGCAGCCCACTGCCATCCGCCGTTGTTGCTGGCCAGTTCGTAGTCCAGTAGCTTTTCAGCGAAATAGGCTTCCCCCCAGCGCCAATCGATCAATAAGTGCTTGGTGAGGAAACTTGCGGTGATCATGCGCACGCGGTTGTGCATGTATCCTGTTTCATTGAGTTCACGCATGCCCGCATCAACGATTGGATAGCCAGTATGTCCTGTACACCATCTTTTGAAATCATCTTCATTATTTCTCCACTCCAGGGCATCATACTTCGCGTTGAAGTTATGGTCTGCCACCTTAGGGAAATGGTAGAGGATCATCTGGTAAAAGTCGCGCCAGATCAATTCATTGAGGTATTTTTCATTTTTGTCCAGGGCAGCTTTAGCGAGCGCACGAATGCTGATGGTACCAAACCTAAGATGGACGCTCAAACGGGTGGTGCCTTTGATAGAAGGTATATTCCTTGTTTCGTGATATTTTTCGATGATCCTGGTATCAAGCGTAGGGTCCGTAAAAGCGATCTTAGTAGGCTTAAAACCAATCGCTTCTAATGTTGGCATTTTGTGCGATGCCCGGTGCCAGTTACTTAACTGTTCGGAGGGGTATTGGCGGATAGGGTTATCTTCTAACCTGGCTTTCCACATTTTGCTGTAGGGTGTGTACATCGCATAGGGGGTGTCGTCTTTTTTCATCACCTCTGCTTTATCAAAGATCACATGATCTTTCTTACCGATAAAAGGTATGCCCTGACTTTTTAATAGCTCAAATATTTGCTTGTCACGGTCAATAGCATAAGGCGCATAGTCCCGGTTTGCATAGACAGTGTTAACATCAAATTCAGTTAAGATTTTTTCCTTCCAGACATCGATCGGCTTGCCATGATAGACGCAAATACTGCTGCCAGCCTCTTGTAACCCGCCGTCGATCTTCCGCAGATAATGGTGAATAAAAGATACTCTGGCATCGTGCGGATCATTCAGATAGTCCAGGATATCGGTATCGAAAATAAATACCGGCTGTACAGGCTCAGGTTGGTTAAGTGCTTCAAACAATGCATGGTTGTCGTTTAAACGTAAATCCCGTCTGTGCCAGAAAATATTTACTTTAGGTTTTGCCACTATAATGGTTTTATGGTAGAGAGGCCACCATCAACGCCCAGTATTTGGCCGGTTATCCATGACGACCTGTCAGAGAGGAGAAACGCTGCCATGTTAGCTATATCTTCAGAGGTACCAACTTTATTGAGTGGATGCCTTTTGGCAGAGGCTTGAATTTTTTCTTCTGAGGAGAGTAATTTTCCTGCCAATGGTGTATCCGTTATGGAAGGCGCAATAATGTTGACTCTCACCTTAGGGGCCAATTCAGCAGCCAACGATTTACCCAATCCTTCCACAGCTCCTTTTGCAGTAGCAACAGATGCATGAAAGCCCATGCCCTGGTTTACAGCGACGGTACTGAACATAACCACACTGGACTGCCCTGCTTTTTTTAGCAAGGGCAATACTGATTGGATGGTTTTAACCGCACCCAGTAGGTTTATTTCCAGGTCTTTTTGGAAATCGATTATTTTTAGCCTGTGAAATGGCTTCAGGTTAATGGTTCCTGGACAATAAGCCAGCCCATCTATGTGTTCAACCTCAAGGTTTAGAGAATCGTCTCCGGTTACATCATATGTGACGTGTTGGATATTTTTCAGGTTTCCGTGGTTCCAGGAACGCGAAGCGACGATAATATTATTTTCTGTTGCTAATTGCCTGGCCAAAGACAGCCCTATGCCGGAACTGCCGCCGATGATAAGATAATTTTTACTCATGGGTTACGTGATTTATAAATTGTTCTGCTTTTTGAAAAAGCGTTGATTTTTTCTCTTCATTCATCTTTCCCAGCGTACTAACCATCATACCCATTCTTTGGTTTTTTTGGAAAAAAGATTTCTTGCTTTCTATAAAGCGCCAGTACAAACCGTTCATGATCTTTGACCACTCACCTTTCTTGTAATTGCTCATCTTCAGGATGTAGTTTCCACCACTGATGTAAGGCTTGGTGGCAAATATTCCACCATCTGCAAACTGGCTCATACCATAGACATTGGGGGCCATCACCCAATCGGCGGAATCAACATACATTTCCATAAACCATTTATACACTTCATCCGGGTCAATTTCACACATCAACATGATGTTTCCGATTACCATCAGACGTTCTATGTGATGGGTATAACCATACTTAACGGCTTTTTTGATGGCATCATCTAGAGGAGGCATACCTGTGGTGCCATCATACCAACAGGGTTTCAATTTTCTGTGATGGCCAAAGAAATTGATGTTCAGCTTATCATCGTAATGGTGATAAATACCCCGAAGGAACTCACGCCACCCAATGATCTGACGTACAAACCCTTCCAGGCTAGGATAGTGAACATCATTTTTTTCAGCATGTGCAAGAGCTTTATCGATAACTTCATCAGGGGTGATCAGTCCAAGGTTGAGGTAAGGGGAAAGGGTGGAATGGAAGATGAACGTTTCTTCGCTGTGGATGGCATCTTCATATGGCCCGAAATTATTGAATTTTTTTTCGAGAAAATCATCCAGGCAGGCCAACGCTTCTCTCCGCGTGGTAGCCCAGCTGAAATCACCCACTGAGCCTGGATGTTTTTCAAAAAGTTCGTTAACCAGATTTTTGACCGCTTCAACATTTGTGTTGCTGTCAAATTCAGGAACATCCGGCAGCGCTATACCTTTGGGTAGTTTCTTCCGGTTTTCCGCATCGAATGACCATTTGCCATATTTAGGCTTACCTTCCTCATCGATAAGTATATTCAGTCCTTTTCTTTGTTGCTGATAGAAAGTTTGCATGAAAGGCTTTTTTTGTTTCGATAGATATGCTTCGAATGATTTTTGAGTGTTGATGAAGCCTGGTGATTTCAGGATGTTGAGCTTTAATTGCTTTTCTTTGGCCAATTGCTGTATCCGATCTTTAAAAAAGTGATCTTCAATTTCATAGGTCACTAATTCTCGAATGGAAGGCTGCTTATCCAGTACTCCGGTTAGTTTATCTTCATAAGATAGCGGTTTGCCACCTTTCTCCAGTTTTCGATACACAACATTTTTACCTTTGGCGATTAGCTCATCCGCATGATTCCTCATAGCTGATAGAAAGAGGATGATCTTATGCTTATGGTACCTGTAATGCGTACATAAGCCATAATCCTCAGCCATAAATATTAGGTCCCCGTCAAGCAAATTTTCATGGGCGGGATATAGACTGTCACCTAAAATTAAGAATAATCTTTTGGACATATTTTTTACTTAAAGGACATTCGGCTCATTTTTGTTTTATGGTTCCGTTTTGGCTGTGGGGTGAAAGGTGTGAAGGGATTCTATAATTTGACTGGCTTATTGTTTAAACATACATGAATTAACGGGTGGTTAACATCATATCATAATTGATACATTAAGTATATCAAAACAACATCAGCAAGGTGTTGAGTATCCAAAACTTGCATATACACATACACTTCTATTCAGCCAGGTATGCTTATTGGTCACTTGGTTATTTCTATTCATCAAGCCATTGTTATAGAGATTCATAGGTAATAAGGGATTTTTAAATCGGATCACAAACCCATATTCCATCAGTGACCATGTCCGCCATCCTTACAACAAAACGGGAGGTTGTTGTAAGCCTCCGGATCACGATTAAGTATGTCTGCATGGTACCCATCCCTAGTAATCAAGCATTGGTTTCAAAACTTTCTGACAGGTTACAGCAATCGGCTTTTGTAAGTTCGGGTTCAAGGATTCCATTTTCATCGGTGGTAGTACCTTCTTCTTTCCAGTAATTTAATCGTAGCACTAATTAAGGATTGATGCTCATTATCCATAACATGATCCTTGACTGTTTGCGCTTGTAAAGCATAATCTGAAATGATGAATTGTAATGATATAGCCATTAATATTAATAAACTCATATTCACGGGTTATAAAATTTAGGAAATGATTTTTCGGCTTTTCAACTCATGAAAATGCCGGGATCCTGGAAATGAGATTAGACAACTAAAGTAAAAAGTATTGTATCTGGACGGGCTGGCCTAGGTCATACTGAGGCGGCTTATAATTAGGAAAGTTAATGTATTCTATCGCAGAGAACAGGATATTAAAGTCAATAATAAGAATCGCAAGGGAGGAAATAAAGCAAAGTTTTGCTTCAATTATTATATGTCTCTCGAGTGTTTGATAATCATCCATTGCTAAAAGTTGTATGATGTCTTTGCAACAATCCACGGGGCATATGATGTTATTATTCATATTCATTACATCCATGCAGGAACCAGCCTGATGAAATATGGACATACTTTTCAGTCTTCCCATGCAGTAGTGATTATGTGGTGGGATCCCTTTAGTTGAAACCAACATAGGGCAGAAAGAAAAATAATGGATAATTGTTTAATCATTTTATAATATAGACGATAGCGTAAACTATATTTACTATGTTTT
Organism: uncultured Roseivirgaceae bacterium; assembly: GCA_964429655.1. Classification (GTDB taxonomy): domain Bacteria; phylum Bacteroidota; class Bacteroidia; order Cytophagales; family Cyclobacteriaceae; genus CAYSCZ01. The sequence continues at coordinate 92,295 of CAYSCZ010000004.1, read as the reverse complement.
GGATTACATGATGGACACTTTAATCTTAATAATTTCAATTGTTATCATTACCCAGATAGCAATATTTTTTGCAAATAAGCACTTTCGTAAAAAAGAAAAGAAGGATAATGTAGCTTTTAAGTACAACATCCACTCACGGGGAGATGCCTGGAGATTAATTAATGACCTTTCCATTCCTGAGGAGGATAGAAAGAAAATTGAGCTTATTTATCAAAAAGGGAAATATTGATCTTCAGCATTCCATTAAATGATGCTGCATAAACGCGGATACAAATTTCTTTAATTGATCGATCTCTATCAGAAAACCATCATGACCGTAGTTAGTCCTTATCTCCCGGTAAACTGAGTGGGGAATATGATGGGCAAGAAATTTTTGCTCATTAGTTGGGAACAAAATATCAGTGTCTACTCCGATAGCTAGCGTTTTGGCTTTTATTTTTCTGAGCGCACTTTCCATAGACCCACGCCTTCTTCCGACATTATGAGAATCCATAGCTTTGCTTAGCGACCAGTAAGAGAAGGCGTTGAACCGGGTAATAAATTTATTTCCCTGATATTGTTGGTAACTACTTGCCCTGTACGCGTCAATTTTTTCAGGATCATCCAGTTGTTTGTTCAGGTATATTTTATAATTTCTATAACTCAATAACGCCGCAGCCCTGGCTGCTTTTAGTCCACTTTTTCCTGCATCGGGATCATTATTACTCCAGGTTTGGTCGGCGGCAATGCACATTCTTTGGGATTCATTGAAAGCAACACCCCACGGTGAATGAAAAGCGTTAGCTGCAACAGGGATGATTTTGTGAACAGTATCCGGCTCCATGATTGCCCATTCCAAAACCTGCTGTCCACCAAGTGATCCACCTACGAGTGTATCAATGTACTTAATTTTCAGATGGTCCTTCAAAAGAATAAGTGCATTAACCATATCTCTTATGGTTATTGCGGGGAAATCATGAAAATATGGCTTTCCTGTGCCAGGATTAATGGATAATGGCCCGGTGGAACCATAACAACTACCTAAGACGTTGGCACAAATTACGAAATAATTCTTTGTTTCAAATAAAGCATCATCCCCGATTAGTTCTGGCCACCACAGATCCACATCAGACCCACCAGATAAAGCATGGCATATCCAGATGACATTGTCTTTGTTTTCGTTCAGGTTTCCATAGGTATGATAATGCAGTTGAAAGCCTTCCATACAATTACCCTGTTCAAGTTTGAATGTTTTGGGATGATGGAAAATATGGGATTGTTTACTTCTTTCCATAGAATAATTCAATTGTACGGGATAATGGAAAAGTAGATGTGTTATGATTTGTCATGGTTAATCATTTATATTTCCCTAATTGGGACAGGATTGGCACCTTCTCAATTATCGAGGGTTGCCAGGGGATGTGAGCCTGTTCTCTGACCCCTTCTGTATAAACGATTTTCTATCCAGGAGAGAATCGAATAACAAATAAGGTGGGTAATATTGATAATTACAAATAATTAGTGCCTTTTAAGGCCTATTCCCTCCACCATGACCTCTACCATGCAATCTTTTAGGATGCGAATGGTTAAAAATTCGATCAATCATCCGATCAAATTGAACTTTTTGAGATTCATTGCATAGCTCCCTCACTTGTTTCAGATGATGAAAGTTGGATAGCTCATGTTGTGTAAAAAGTTCTGCCAACTTTTGCGCTTGTCTATTTAACGCATCCTCTTCAAATTGATCGGATTTTGTTTTTTCCATCAATACCTTCTTTTCCCGGTGGATCTCCTCCAGTATCCTTCTGGATTCCTTATGGTGTTTGTTTCTCAGCTTATCAAAGTTATTGAATTGTTCATCGGTAAAATTCAGCCTGTTTTTAAGCACCCTTTCAATATACCTGCCTCTTCCGTGAAAGTCCCTGTTTAAAAAAGGTCGCTTGAATTGGATCCAAATAGTTGCCAGTGAAATTACATTTACAACGACCAGAATAATTATGATGATAATTAATATTCGATTTCTATTGAAGTAACTCATCTCCTGATATGGTTTGATTATAAAATGATGATTCCTTAATATTGAATTCATTAGCCAGCACAGCTATATCTGAATTATTTTCCTGCCAGAAAGAAAAAAATATTGCTGTGTTTATCACCAGCAAACTAATGGAGGCAGCCACAGCGACATATATCCAGGAATTAATCGGAATATTTTTTTTATGATTTTGATCATTGATCCTGGCTAGTACCTTTTCTTTTAGGTTATTAGGGGCTTTTGCAGGTGTTAAACCATCCAGGCTCTCCAGTATTTTGTCTATATTCTTATCAAATTGCATCCGTTCTGTATAATTTATTCAATCGCTTTTTAAGATTTTTTTTAGCTCTTGCCAGTAGTGATTCTATCGAGGATTCAGATACTTTCATGATTTCAGCTATTTGCTTCTGTGATAGGCCTTCTATTTTTTTTAATACAAAGGCTATTCGTTGAGCATCCGGTAGCCTGTCCACCGAATTCATAAGAATAGAAGCAGATTCTTTTTTTTCCATTTCAACACCCGGGTGATCAAATGATGGTATGCTGAGGCCATTGCCATAATTTTTTTCTATTGAAATCACTTCATTTTTTCGTTTTAGACGTTTTGATTTCCTTATCATTTCCAGTGATTTATTTAGGGCAATCCTGTAAATCCAGGTGGATAATTTAGCATCATTCCGGAATGTATTCATAGATTTAAATATCTCAACAAAGACCTCCTGCGTGATGTCCTCAGCATCTACAGGTTGTTTTAGAATACCAAGACATGTATTGTAAACATTATCCTGGTATCTATCGATCAAGCATTCAAATGCTTTAGGATCATTTCTCAGAAGGCCCCGAATCAGTTGATCTTCTCCCACTAGCTGATTTAACGTCTAAAGCCTCCACCATGTGGCCCTTTCATAGTAATCATTTGAATACGATTATCCAGGAAGATTTTCTGCTTCTCATTTAGTTCTGAACGAATTTTTAATACGTGGTCCAGTCTCACTTTCATCAATTCTGCACGCAAACCGCTAATCTCATCAACCATTTGATTAATTTTTGATTTATTGGCATTGTCTTTAATAATTTCATTTTTAAGCTGGATGCTGTTTTCTTGCACTTTACTCCTTAAAGGCTGTGCACTACTATGAAACGCTACATAATAAGCATCAAGCTTATCCATTTGACTATCTGTTAGATCAGGGATTCGCATGTATATAGGTTCAAAATCCCGTTGACCCATGTGTGGGCCATCTCTTCTTTGTCTTTTTCCGCGTTGAGAAAATCCATCATTGCTTACAATGAATAAGGCAAGTAAGACTGACACTGCAAGAATTAATTTCTGTTTTTTCATGACATCTATTATTTTGTTTTCATTTATTTAGATGTCATTTTTTTTGAAATCCTTCGGTATGCTATGAAAATTATCCGTTAAATTTTTTATACCATTTGGAGATGACCAATTCTGCCGGTTTGTTTTGAGGAGTGAAATTAGGATCACTTGATCCCCCTGCGGTGTTATGGTCGGGATACCATTTCCATAAGAATCCGCCCGCAAACCATGGTTTATCCCAGAAGACCTCATAAATGGCATCATAGGCATTGGCCTGTGCTTCAAGATTTATGTTATTTGTATTTTTAACTATCTCCCAGTGATTTCCCGCAGATTGATTGATGCTCTGATACCCATACTCCGTAAAAATTACTGGCTTGTCCGCCTCTTCCCTGAATTTTCCGATTGCCAGTTTTTTATCCTTCCATAAGGTCACTAATTGCTTCTTGGATGGCGATTGAGCATCACATATCGGAAAGTAAGCATCTATGCCGATAAGATCCAGCTTATCCCAAAAAGGCACATTTTGGTAGTTATCCCAATTGGCAGCATAAGTGATTTTTCCATGGTAAACTTTCCTTACATCTTCAATCAGGTCTTCCCAGATATCCGGCCGGTCTACGACTACCTTCCTGAATTCGGTTCCTATGCAGAATAATTCAACATTAAGCGAATCAGCTATTTTTGCATATTTCAAAATATATTTTTTGTAATCAATACCCCATTGATCGTACGCTTCATCAGACTTTAGTTGGAATTCACCGGGCCATCCATCTCCCTGCACCCAAACGTGTGGTTTAAGCATTACTTTAAGCCCTTCTTTTTTGGCATAAGAAATTAATTCTGAAGCACCATCTGTTCGCTCCCCCCACCATTGTCGATGGTGATCAAAAACTACTTTGGGTTGATGGCCTCGGGAAAAGGCATAGGGTACTATAGACACCCACCGGGCATTGATTTTGTGTAATGTTTTCATGCAATCAGGGTCTACTGATTCCCGGGGAGAGACGAAGTTAGCGCCATTGATTTTTGGAGCGTGTAAGATTTCTTTAGCCGGTACAAATGAGGCCCACCAGATCAAAAGAGGCAGTAGTATGACCAAAGGAAATATCAGTATTTTGACCATCATTTAGATTGATTGGGAAATAATAATAAAATTAACAACGGTAACAACGTCAGATCTATCAACAAAGCGATTAGCAGGGTTAAAGAGATAAATAAGCCTACGTAAAAAGTGGCACCGAAAGTTGAGAAACAAAACACAGAAAAACCAGACATCAATATTATTGTGGTTAAGGTCATTGCTTTTCCTGTTGATTGCAGAGATGCTTTTAAGGACCAAATTGTTGACATCCCTTTATTTCGCTTAATAAAAAATTTACTGCAAAAATGAATGGTGTCATCAACGGCTATTCCAAACGATGTTGCAAATATAATTGCAGTAGTTAACTGAATGGATATGCCCATAAAGCCCATAATGGACGCAATGATTACCAATGGTAATACATTAGGAATTAGTAATAAAATAAAAGCTTTCCAGGTTTTAAAAACCAATATTCCAATCAACCCTACTAAAATAATAGCTACTATTAATCCATTAATTAGATCCGAGGAAAGCATATGGTGGGTTTTATCTATCAACAGTGTGGTTCCGGTTATTCTGAAATTTAATTGTGGGCAATTAGATTGAATGAATTGTTCGATTTTTTCATTCATGTATATTGTTTTTTTGGAACCCCATTCGGGTATGAAAGCGGTTACCCTTGCATAGTCATTTGATGGATTTATTATTTCTGGCATGATGCCATACCGGCCTATTTTCCGGACCGTTCTCGTCAGGCTCCGGAAATTATCTTTATTAATATCAAAATCTTTGGTGAGCTTTTTTGCCTCATAAGCAATCCTGTAGGCAGAATATGGCGATAGGATGTTTGAAAAACCTTTGCTGCTTAGGAATTGATGTATCGATTTAAGTGCCCTGATATTTGATAAATTATAAACGTTGCCAGAGTCTTTGCTCCAAATAGCCATTTCCCATGGTTTACTTCCTCCAAAAGCCTCATCAAAGAACGTAAAATCCTGTTTTACTTTATTGTTACTGGGTAGATCTTCAATCAGGTAGGCATCAAATTGGATGTTTAAGACACCATTAATGGCAATTACCGTGATAACTATAACAGTTACAACTATCCATTTTTTAAATCTGACGCACCAAACTAATAAGACTCCAAAATTGAAAGTAGTCCATGCAATCGGTTTAACTTTTTTAAAAGGGTTGATGGTTAGAGAAACCACAAGTAATGTTATCAGGTATGCAATCAGTACGCCCAGGGCGGTGAAAAACCCCATTTTTTGAATTAACTGATTGTTAATAAATAACAGGGATAAGAATCCAATGGCTGTGGTTATGGAGGTCAGGAATGTAGAAACCATCACTTCACCAAATTCTTTTTCATTGTCATTAAAGTTTGCGGAGAAAAAATGAATTACATCCGACGTGCCAATAATCAGCAGGATCGTGGGTATCAATGAAGTGATTATAGTGAAAGAACTCTCGGACATAATCATAATCCCGATAGTCCAACTGATGCATAACCCGATAATAATAAAGGGGATTAACACATAACGCCAGTTCCTAAATACGAAGATTAGAAAAGTAAGTATGATAACCAGTCCGATAGCTAAAAAAAGTGCGAATTCACTTTCCAGTAAACCAATAAATACTTTTTGTGCTTTGGCTTTTCCTGCCAGGTAGTAGTCTTCGAAACCAACCAAAGAGATACTATGCTCAATTTTACTTACCAGCTTATCCGATTGATCTTTTCTCTCGAAATGAGCATGTTTGACCCCTATTTTTAATGCATTTCTTTTAAAATTGAAAAAAGCCTTGTAGAATTTATTTTTATGGATTTTAAGGCTGTCATTTTTTAGTTTTTCAGGGTTTGAAATATGCAACAGTGGAACCCCAATCAATCCGGTTGGGGTGGATAGTACTTTCTTTAATTGTGTCGGTGAGTAGACTTTTTCAATAGATTGGAACGCGGATAACTGTTTTGTCAGCTGATTAACCTTTTGAAGAAAAGCCGTATCCAGCAGTGATCCTTTATTTTTGATACCGATCAGCAGGTAATCATTGTCATAGCCGAATATTTCTTTGTGCTCCAGATAAAATTGTAAGTCAGGGTCTTCGGCCGGGAAAAGGTTTTGCAGGTTGTAGTCAAATTTGATATTGGGCAGCTGAGATATCAACACTATTGATGTCAGGGAAAGAAACGCGATGATTAAGACTTTATGTGCCTTTGTTTTGAGAAGAGGAATCAATTTGGTGGATTTGGAAGAAAAGATTTACTGCTATACTTAACTTTACATGTTAAAGCTACCGATAATTTTATTGAATTATAAAAGAAAGACATGAAGCAATACCTGGATTTGATGAAGCATGTGCTGGAAAACGGTGTAAAAAAGGAAGATAGGACCGGTGTCGGAACCATCAGCATATTTGGTTATCAGATGCGTTTAGATCTTCAGGAAGGGTTTCCCCTGGTGACTACCAAAAAGGTCCACCTAAGGTCTATCATCCATGAATTGCTGTGGTTTTTAAAGGGGGATCAAAATATTAAGTATTTGCGCGATAATAAGGTCACCATCTGGGATGCGTGGGCAGATGACAATGGTGATCTTGGACCGATATATGGCATTCAATGGCGTAGTTGGCCATCATCCAGTGGGAAAAAAGTTGATCAAATAACGCAACTCATCGATCAAATAAAAAATAATCCAAACTCAAGGCGTTTGATTGTAAGTGCCTGGAATGTAGGGGATCTGGATCAAATGGCGCTGCCACCATGTCATACTTTATTTCAGTTTTATGTAGCTCAGGGAAAGCTTTCATGCCAGCTTTATCAAAGAAGTGCAGATATATTTTTGGGGGTCCCTTTTAATATTGCTTCCTACGCATTGCTGACCTTGATGATCGCTAAGGTTTGTGATCTAAGTCCCGGTGAGTTCATTCATACGTTTGGGGATGCCCACCTTTATCTTAATCATTTAGATCAGGCCAGGTTGCAACTTACTCGTGAACCAAGGAAAAGGCCGGTAATGTACCTGAACCCTGAAGTCAACAACATATTTGATTTTAAGTATGAAGATTTTGAATTAAAAGGCTATGATCCTCACCCACACATCAAAGCTGAGGTAGCAGTGTAAGGCCAGCCGCCAAAATAACGGGGCATCTATTCTTCCTAAATGATTGAGGAAATTTATATTCTTTTATAATATCCTAAAGCTTATAGGATATAGAATTTAATTTCTCAATTTTGAGGGGTTAAACTCAATCAGAATATGTCAGAAACAAAAAATTTAGTAATAGATTTTGATAGCACTTTCTCTAAGGTGGAGGCATTGGATTTATTAGGGGAGATATCTCTTGCCAATAATCCTTATAAAGACGAGATTTTAAATGATATTGTAGAAATCACCAATAAAGGAATGGAAGGTAAACTTTCCTTTCGTGAGTCATTGGATGAAAGAATCAAATTACTAAAAGCTAATCGACATCATTTGGATGAACTTATTGTTCAACTAAAGAACCATGTTTCCACATCCTTTAAAAGAAATAAAGAATTCTTGAAAGAATATGCTGACCATATCTACATTATTTCCAATGGGTTTAAAGATTTTATAATTCCTGTGGTAAGTGAATATGGTATCTTAGAGCGCCGTGTCCATGCCAATAACTTTAGATTTAATGAACACGGAAACATCATTGGTTTTAATGAAGATAATCTGTTATCCAATAATAAAGGAAAGCCTGAATTAATTAAGTCGTTGAACCTTGAAGGTGAAATCTTTGTGATTGGTGATGGGTACACCGATTATGAAATCAAAAAAGAAGGATTTGCAAAAAAGTTTTATGCTTTTACTGAAAATGTTTCCAGGGACAATGTGTTGGTTAATGCTGACCACATTTTACCATCCTTGGATGAATTTTTGTATCAACATAAAATGACCAGGGCTTTATCATATCCTAAAAACAGGATAAAGGTCTTAATACTGGAAAATATTCATAAAAAGGGTATAGAAATATTGAAAAATGAGGGCTATAATATTGAAATTCACCCAAAAGGTTTATCAGAGGAAGAACTCATTGAAAAAATAAAGGATGTAAGCATCCTGTGTATACGCTCTAAAACCCAGGTAACCGCCAAAGTAATTGATAATGCGAAAAGATTATTGGCTGTAGGCGCTTTTTGTATTGGTACAAATCAAATTGATTTAACAAAGGCCGTGGAAAATGGTGTCGCTGTTTTTAATGCACCCTTTAGCAATACACGGTCAGTGGTTGAACTGGTAATTGGTAACATTATTATGCTTATGAGAAACCTACCAGACAAGATTCGAAAAATGCATGAAGGAATATGGCAGAAGTCAGCATCAGGTAGCAATGAGATAAGAGGAAAAAAACTTGGCATCGTCGGTTATGGAAATATTGGGTCCCAACTTTCTGTCCTGGCGGAGTCTATGGGTATGAAAGTCTACTACTATGATATTGAAGAAAAGCTTGCGCTTGGAAACGCCGTGAAGTGCAGCAAAATGCAGGAGCTATTAAAGATGGTTGATGTAGTGACCCTCCATGTTGACGGAAGAAGGGAGAATGAAAATATTTTTGGTAAAAAGGAATTTGACCTTATGAAGCATGGTTCAATATTCATTAATTTAAGCCGGGGTCATGTGGTGGATATCCAGGCCCTGAGGGATAGTATAGCGGGTGGTAAAATCAGAGGGTGTGCTGTAGATGTATTCCCAAAAGAGCCCTATAGCAATGCCGAAGGGTTTGTTTCCGAATTAAAAGGATTGCCTAATACAATTCTAAGTCCTCATATTGGTGGCAGCACCCAGGAAGCCCAGGAAAATATAGCTGAATTTGTGCCAAATCGTATTATGGATTACATAAATAGCGGCAATACCACCAATAGTGTGAATTTTCCTAATTTGACATTGCCGGAGTTAGTAAATGCGCATAGATTTATACATGTTCATACAAATAACCCCGGCGTTTTAGCCAAAATAAATCAGGTATTGGCTAAGCACGAAATAAACATTGCGGGTCAATATCTTAAAACAAACGAACACATTGGTTACGTGATTACAGACATAAACAAAGACTACCCAGAGGAAGTAGTTAAAGACCTAAAGTCAATTGAAAGCACGATCCGTGTAAGAGTATTATATTAATTATGTCAAAAAAGTTCTTTTTCACCCCCGGGCCTACGCAGTTATACCCAGGCGTAGAATTATTTATCAAAAAAGCATTGTCAGAAAATGTTCCATCAATATCCCATAGGAGTAGTGCATTTAAATCAATATTTAAAGAAACTACCGAAGGATTAAGAAACCTGCTCAAATTACCAGATCATTATCACATAGCATTTACTGGCTCAGCCACTGAAATCTGGGAAAGGTTACTACAGAATTTGGTCACAAAGTCATCCTTTCATTTTATTAATGGTTCATTTTCGAAACGTTTTTTTGATATTTCTAACGCCCTGGGGTTTCAGGCCCTTCATCTGACAGTGGGTGACGGTCAACCTTTTGATTTAGATGCAATTGAACTTGATGGGGCTGTAGAGCTAATTGCAGCAACCCAAAATGAAACCAGCATAGGGTTTAATTTTCCCGCGGATGCGATAAATAAATTAAGGAACAGGTACCCTGAAAAAGTCCTGGCAGTTGATTGTGTGAGTTCTTTACCGGGTGTTGCATTGGATTTTTCTGCTATAGATACCGCTTATTTATCGGTCCAGAAATGTTTTGGATTACCTGCTGGTCTCGGCGTTTGGTTTTTTAATGACAGGTGCAGGAACCTGGCAGAAGAGAAAATATCAAAAGGATTTTCAGCAGGTTCCTATCATTCCATTCCCTCGTTGGTAAGATCAGGATCAAAGAATCAAACACCGGAGACACCCAACGTATTAGCAATTTTCTTGCTTAATGAAGTGGTAAAGGATATGCTTAATCGTGGCCTGGAAAATATCCAAAAAGAGATCAATGCCAAATCAGCAATTTTATATCAGTTGATTAATGAACTAGACAGTTTGGAACCATTCATTAAGGAAAAAAATAACAGATCAAAGACAGTGATAGTCGCTGTTGTACAAAATGGATCTAAAGCTTTAATTGATCATTTATCAAACAACAGCCTGATTATCGGTTCGGGATATGGTCAATATAAATCAAAGCATATTAGGGTGGCTAACTTTCCTGCCCACTCAAAAGAGCAGATCGGATTCCTGGTAGATGAAATTAAAAGATATCAAAATTAAATTTCAAAAATGAACTGATTTTTGAAAATTCATTAAACCATGATCCTTAAATTATGATAAATTAAAAAATTATATTCTGATTTCTTTTCCAATAATTGCCTTTAGGTATTAACTAATAATACACTAATTTTACGGCTGAAAATAAATACTTAAATGGTTCAGTTTAAGAAATTACTCGTAGGGCTAGACCAATCTGATGTAGATCATGATCTTATTCAAACGTCGATAACCTTTGCACAAATCGCAAAGTCCACACACATATATTTTGTAAACATTATAAGGGACTTCAATGTCCCCGCAGAATTGGAACGCGAGTTTCCAAAGTTGCTCGATAATGCTCTTGAAGAACGTAAAAAGCAGATGAAGTCTAATGTTGAAAAATATATATTTCCGGATGGTATTGAAATCAACTATGAAGTAAGACAAGGCCAGGCGACCAAGCGGATCATGAAATTTGCCTCGCAAGAAGATGTTGATCTTATTATTCTTGGTCGTAAACCTTCGAAATTGGCAGGGGTATTGGTGAACCGTTTGGCCAGAAGGGCAGGATGTTCATTATTGATTAAACCCCACAACACAAAAATTAAGTTTGATAAAATGTTGGTTCCAATTGATTTTTCTGATTATTCCAAGAAAGCGTTTGAAGTAGCGCTCATGATGGCAAAAAACAATAATCCTTCAATGGAAATCATTGCTCAAAATGTTTACCAGGTGCCGTCAGGATATCACTACACAGGAAAGTCTTTTGAGGAATTTGGAGATATCATGATGGGAAATGCCAGGAGGGACTTTGAGCGGTTTCTTAAGAGGATTGATACCAAAGGTTACAATGTAAAGGCCCAACTCACTCTTGATAGAGACGATGATGTAATTGGTTCGATCTACCAAAAGGCCTCTGACGAAAATGTTGATATGGTCATTGTAGGGGCACTTGGCAGAACCGCTACCACTGCAATATTCATCGGAAGTAAAGCAGAAAGGCTGATCCAGCTTGAAACTGATATTCCAGTTTTTGTGATCAGGCCTAAAGGAAAACACGCCGGTATCCTGGAGTATCTCAAGGAACTTTAGGTTCCCTTAATTTGTCTAGAAGCTGATTAAGTAATTTATAGTCATCATTTGATAGGTTTTGGTTTTTATACTCCCATTCGTCTATAGCGATATCCATTTGCTTCAGTAAATCCAGGCCTTTATCGGATATAATTATGTCTACAGCCCTTCTGTCGTTTTTGTTTTGTTCCCTGATCACCAGTTTCTTTTTTTCAAGCTTATCAACAATCCTGGATGCATTGGACATTCTATCAAGCATTCTGTTTATAATCGTGTTTACAGTCACTGGACGGGGATGCTGGCCTCGTAGTATCCTCATTACATTATATTGAGGGACGGTCAGTCCATATTTTTTGAATATCTTGAAGTGATGTTCATTGAGCCAGTTACTGGTGAAAATTAAATTAACAATGGCTTTATTAAATTCACTTTTAAATTTTTTTTGTTTTATTTCCTCTGAAATACCCATATTGTTCAATGTAACGACAGTTATTTTAAAATAGTTAAAACTTAGGTAAAATGGCTTACATAATTAAACTTTTATGTAAATGTCATGTCTGAGAAGTAAATTCAGTTTTAATAGGCTTGGAAGACCGCGAATTAATAGAGAAAATCACTAATCCGGAGACCAGGAATTATGGTTTCAACCTTTTGGTTCGGGAATACCAGGAAAGGGTGTATTGGTTGATAAGGAAAATGGTCGTTGACCATGATGATGCTGATGACCTTGTGCAAGAGGTTTTTGTTAAGGTTTGGAAGAATCTTTCAAAATTTAGGGAGGACTCAAGGCTATTTACCTGGATCTACCGGATAGCCACCAATGAATGTTTGAATTTTTTAAACAAGAAAAAAAGGAGATATTTCCTGTCTATGGATGATGCTAATAAAGAACTCAATGAAAAGATTGATAATAGTGCACATATTAGTGGTGATGAGATTCAAAAAAAGTTACAGAAATCAATCTTACGGTTGCCCGAGAAGCAAAGGTTGGTTTTCAATATGAAATATTATGAGAACCTTAAATTTGATGAGATAGCTGAAATTACTAAGACTAGCGTTGGTGCGTTAAAAACCAGCTATCACCTAGCCGTTAAAAAAATTGAAGAATATGTTAATGAAGATTAAACCTTTAACAACTTTTTTTATCTAAAAATAAAATAAAAATGGGCGATAAATTGAAACTTGAGGATATACAAAAAGAAAATATTTATAAAACCCCGGATCATTACTTTGAGGAACTTCCAGGGATAATTCAAAACAGGGTTGCGAAGAAACCTGAATGGTCACTGTCGTGGGGGCTGGGTCTTAAATGGGCTGCGGCAACGGCATTGTTAATTATTCTGGTAGTAGGATATTTTCTAATGGAAAGGGTTGGAACAACCCCGGTTGTGGGCCCTTCAAAGTTGATTGCCCAGGTAAGCACGGATGACCTAATACTTTATTTAGAAACAACAGATATTGAAACTTATGAAATAGTAGATGAATTTGATGGGGCGATTGAACCTGAGGGGATGAAAAATGATAACATAATCGACAATATGTCCATAGAAGACGAAGATATTTTAGAAATATACAATGCGTATGAACAGATTTTATAAATATACTACCCTGGCGGCCATAGCGTTTATTTTTGTAAGCGTTTGTTCGATTAAGCTAAATGCGCAGAATACAGAAGCACTTAAGAAGCTTGAAAGCGCAAAGATTGGCCTAATTACGGAGCGTTTAGGACTAAGCCCGGAACAAGCAGAAAAATTTTGGCCGATCTATCGGGAATTTAGCGAAAGAAGAAGGGGCCTGAGGGCTGAGTATAAAGGTGCAAAAGATAATATTGACCTGAGCAACGCTTCAGAGCAGGAAACCAGAAACCTTGAGGAACTACGGCTGAATCTAAAAGAACAGGAATTTAGACTCGAGAAAGAGTATTCCGGTAAAATGCTTGATGTTATTTCATCAAAACAGCTGATTTCCCTTCGAAAAGCGGAAGATGATTTTAGGGAAATGATAATAAGACGCATCCGGGAACGTAATCAAACGAATAGAATGGATAAAGAACAAATGCGGCAAAGAATAAATAAACAGAACCAACGTCGAAACAACTAGCACAATGCTTAATTTTGCTGTGGTTAATTAATATTTCATGAGATGGCTATTGGTCTGTTGTTTTTTAACCCCCCCTGTACTTGGTTTTTGTCAGAATGAAAGTGCGGAGGACGAAATAGGAAACTTTTTAAGTGAATTGGCCGATTTTGAGGAGGAATTGGATTCACTTATCAGGGACGATTCTATGGCTTTTTTTGGTTTATTAGAATCGATAATTAACCCAAAAAATCATGAATTATCCCCCAGGATAGCTTACAGTAGTAATGTAACAACCACGGGAAGGGATTTTGGAATCAATCAAACCGGTTACAGCGCAGGGCTATCTTATGCTCATACATCCGGGTTATTCGCTGATATCTATGGAAACTGGTTCACAGATCAGGATCCTAAGTTTGCATCAACTATTATGACTGTTGGATATATTGGTATAATTAATAATAAGTGGTCTTATATGGCTTCTTATGACCATGTTTTTTTTAATACAAATTCAGAAATAATTACTGAGGATTCCCTCTTGCTTGATCCCAGTGATAACCCTTTTAATAACTCACTTAATTTTTCAATTGATTACGACATTTTTAATTTTTTAAATGCCGGAGTAAACTACACTTTCCAGTTTGGAGAAGAAACCGCTAACAGCATATTCTTAAATATCGGGGGTGATTTAAAAAGCACAAAATTAAATCCCTTTAGAAAAGTGAGTTTTTCTCCCACATTTACCGTGCTTTTTGGGGATGAATCGGTAATTCAATATAATTTTCCTAATGATGTTCGATTGGTTCAACGATTCAACACACTTTTCCAACGGGTAAGCGAAAGAAGGGGGCAGAGGTTCGCTTTAAGAAATGTCGATAAGATACGGGAATTAGTGCTTGCCTTATCCATTAGAGAGGAAGAAGAAAACAGATTTGGGCTTCTGAATTACAGTTTCTCCTTTCCTCTGACATTTTATATAGAGGACTTCACATTGACAGCGATTTATACTTACAACATACCCCAGGACCTTCAAAATTCTGATATGACTTTTAATAGTCAATTTGAGGGTGACCTCAATGATTTTACAAATGAACTTAATAGTAGTGGGGTAGATTTGATCAATCCAACAGGATATTTTACCCTTGTATTAAGCTACCCCTTTCGTTTTTAGTAGTTTATTATTATTCATTTTCTATAGATTTGATTTATCATGAAAAGGAATGAACAGGATATAGAAAAGGAAATCAAGGATTTAACACACAAGATAAATTATCATAATTACCTCTATTACCAGGAAAGCAGAACGGAAATCTCTGATACTGCATTTGACGAGCTTATGAATCGATTGATGGTGTTGGAGGAAAAGTACCCTGAGTTAAAAGCTGAAGACTCGCCTACACAAAGAGTTGGAGGCACCATCACGAAAAACTTTGAAACGGTATTTCATGAATACCCCATGTTATCATTGAGCAATACCTATTCAAAAGAGGAGCTTTTGGAATTTGATAAAAGGATTAAGAAAGGATTAAATAACCCACCATATGAGTATTTCTGTGAATTAAAATTTGATGGTGTGGCCATCAGTATTATTTATGAAGCGGGTATATTAAAAAAAGGTGTAACCAGAGGTGATGGGGTAAGAGGTGATAATATCACCAATAACATTAAAACCATACGCAGCATCCCACTTCGTGTATTTGGTGACAATATTCCGGGGAAATTTGAGGTGCGTGGGGAGGTATTCATGCCAAGAAGTGAATTTGATCGGATAAATCAGGAAAAGCTCGAAAAAGGCGAAGAGTTGCTTGCAAATCCCAGGAATACTACATCAGGCACCCTAAAAATGCAGAACTCTTCAATAGTATCCTCAAGAAATCTTGACTGCTACTTATATGCTTTCATCTCACCAGGTATAGTGGAAACCCATGAGGAAGGAATTCAGGCAATGAAGTCCATGGGATTTAACGTTTCCCCTACCTTCCAAAAATGTAAAAACATAGATGACGTGTTCGATTATATTGAAATATGGAAAAATAAAAGATTAGAGTTACCCCTTGGAACGGATGGGGTAGTGATAAAGATAAATAGGCTGGATCAACAACAATTGCTGGGAAATACCTCAAAAAGTCCGCGATGGGCTATCGCTTATAAATATGAAACGGAAGGGGCAACAACTTTATTAAAATCAATCGACTATCAAGTAGGTAGAACAGGGGCTGTAACTCCGGTTGCTAAGTTGGAACCTGTTTTAATCGCTGGCACTACTGTGAAAAATGCTTCACTACACAATGCCAATGAGATAAAAAGACTGGATTTAGGCATCGGTGATCGCGTGTTTGTGGAAAAAGGTGGTGAAATTATACCTAAAATCACAGGAGTGGATTATGCTTCAAGGCCTCCTGATTCTAAACCAGTGGAGTTTATTGAGCGGTGTCCAGAGTGCAACACCAGACTTGAAAGACCGGAAGGCGAAGTAATTCATTATTGTCCCAACAAAGAAAGTTGTCCTCCTCAGGTTTTAGGTCGCATACTACATTTTATTCATCGAAGTGCAATGAATATTGAAAGTCTGGGTGGTAAAACTATAAAGGGATTTATTAAAAAAGGCCTTATCAAAGATATTGGAGACCTCTATTCTCTGTCCTATGATCAGATTCATGGAGTTAGTTTACCAATTGAGGATGAAAACGGACTTGAAAAATATAGAAGCTTACAAGAAAAATCCGCTGCAAATATCATCCAGGGGATTGAAGCCTCTAAATCAGCCTCTTTTGAAAATTTATTATTCGGGTTGGGTATTCGGTTTGTTGGTAAAACAGTCGCGCAGAAGCTTGCCCAATATTTTAAAAATATTGATGCATTAATGGAAGCATCCTTTATTGATTTGATGGAGATTCATGAAATCGGAGACCGGATTGCTCAAAGTATCATCAGCTTTTTTAGGGATGAGAAAAACTTATATATTGTTGAGAAACTAAAGCAGGCAGGCTTGCAAATGCATGTCGTAGAAAAGGATAATGGTGTGCCAAAAACCCTGGCTGGTCAGTCATTTGTTATTTCAGGATCCTTTGAAACAGGAAGAGAGCAGGTGAAAAGAATGATCAATGAACATGGGGGGAAATTGCTCTCCGGAGTATCGAAGAATGTGGATTTTTTAGTCGCTGGCGATAAGATAGGTCCTTCTAAACTGGAAAAAGCAAACCAGCTTAATATAAGAATAATCTCAGAGGCAGAATTTTTAAATATACTCCATGATGCTTAAGCAAATGAAATTTCAGCTTATGGATCTGAGAAATAAATGGCAAGAAAATAAGCTTGCTAAAACCCACGGGTTCAATTTCAAAAAGGCCAAATCAATAGGAGTACTTCTTGATGATACGTATGATGATGGTATGCAGGCTGCCCTGAATACTTTTATCAATGAAATGAAACTACTTGATAAAAAGGTGGATATGTTGAGATTTTATGTTCAATTACCCGACCATGAGCTGCATAAAGAAATTAAAGCATTTAGTGAATCAGACTGTGGTCTTTTTGGAAAATGGAAATCGCATTTTGTAGTGAATTTTTGTAAAAAAGAATTTGATTATTTGATTAACACTACCTCTTTGGAAAATCCCTTTTTAACAAACGTTCTTTTATGCTCAAGAGCTAAATGCAAAGTGGGTTTTGGAGCCAACTCAAAATTACTGCTTGAAAACCACCATATATTGTTGACTAATCATAATGGCTCATTGACCCACTGCCTTCAAATGTTTTCTAATTACATCGATAAAATATCCTGATGGAATTTCTTAAAGGCACAGGTGTTGCGCTAGTCACACCATTTGATGATGATTTAAAGGTTGATTACTACTCGCTTGAGAAGCTTCTTATATTTATGCAGGATCATGTGGATTATTGGGTGCTCTCAGGAACTACGGGTGAGTCTGCAACGACAACATGGAAAGAAAAGATTGATATCTTAAACTTTGTTTCAAAAAACAATAGTCGAAAAAAACCAATTGTTTTTGGTTTAGGCGGAAATAATACTTCGGCAGTTATCGAATCTATCCAATCACTGGATCATTCCATTATTGATGCCATACTGTCAGTAAGTCCATACTATAATAAGCCTGGTCAGCGCGGGATCATCAAGCATTATCAGGCTATTGCTGATCATAGTGAAAGCCCCTTAATTCTTTATAATGTACCGGCAAGGACAAGTGTAAACATTACCTCTGGCACAACCTTAAAACTTGCAGAGCATCATAATATAATAGGAATTAAAGAAGCATCGGGAAATTTTAATCAATGTGCCAAAATAGCAACCGATTCACCTGATAAATTTTCTTTAATCTCCGGCAATGACATGGATACCTTTCCAATGATTTCATTGGGCGCCGTGGGTGCTATATCTGTTATGGCCAACATATTGCCAGATGTATACAGCACCTTAGTGAAGGAAGCCTTAAAAAATGATCCGAACAAAGAAAAAATCATCTACAGGGATTTATACCTTTTAAATGAATTACTAATAGAAGAAGGCAATCCGACAGGTGTGAAAGCAGCCCTTTCATTAAAAAAACTAGTAAAAAACAACCTCAGATTGCCTCTTTTAAAATCATCTCAACAATTATATGAGAAGATCTCTAATATCTTAATTGAAAAAAACTGGTAAGGAAATATTAAGATTCGTTTTTCATGTTTTGAACTTCAACTCTTATTTCCTGGGCCATGTTTTTCATTTCCTGCATACCTTTTCTTACCCTTGTTCCTGCAGCCTGATTCTTTTTTTCATAAAATTTATCAAAGTCAGCTTCTAAAGAAAAAAGTAGATCTTTTAATTGATTAAATCTGTTCATATCGGTTTAGTTGGTATTAAATGAATTTTTATTCTAATATTATAAAAAGATCAATTTTTTACAAGTTCTTCTTTCAAGTTTATGTTTGCGCCTTCCAAACCAGCCGCTTTATATACGCCTCGATCTAGTTTTTCTTTAATATTTTGAAAGGCATTTAAGGTTGTTTCAACATTTTCCAGGGTATGAGCTGCCGTTGGTATTATTCTCAACATTATGATATCTTTTGGTACTACCGGGTAAACAATCATAGAGCAGAAAATACTGAAATTAATTCTGAGGTCAAAAATTAAGTTGGCAGCTTCCCATGTTCCTCCGTTTAATAGCACAGGGGTTACAGGAGATTGTGTAGTGCCAATGTTGAACCCATTGTTTCTAAAACCACTTTGGATACTATTTACAATTTCCCATAATTGTTCCCTTAATTCGGGCATACCTCTTAATAATTCCAGTCGCTTTAAGTTTCCGATCACCAAGGCCATAGGTAGTGATTTGGCAAATATCTGTGATCTTGTGTTATACCTTAGGTAATCTATAACACTTTCATTACCAGCTACAAATGCACCTATACTGGCCATTGATTTAGCGAAGGTTGAAAAATAAAGATCTATGTCATCTTGTACACCCTGTTCTTCACCGGACCCTGCTCCCGTTGGCCCCATTGTACCAAATCCATGGGCATCATCAACCAATAATCTGAAATTGAAGTTTTCTTTGAGCTTCACGATGTCTTTAATATTTCCCATGTTACCAGACATTCCAAACACTCCTTCTGTGATTACAAGTATGCCCCCACCTGTTTCAGCTGTAATTTTTTCAGCCCTTTTCAGCTGTTTATGTAGGTTTTCAATATCATTATGAGGATATACAAATCGTTTGCCCAAGTGCATCCTGAGGCCGTCAATGATGCATGCATGCGATTCCGCATCATAAACGATCACGTCTTTTCGATCAACCAAAGCATCTATTATTGACATAACGCCCTGGTAGCCATAATTCAATAACATAGCTGATTCTTTCTGAACAAAATCTGCCAGTTCCTCTTCTAGCTGCTCATGATATTTGGTATTACCAGTCATCATTCTAGCTCCCATCGGATAAGCCAGTCCCCAATCATGGGCTGCCTTGCTGTCTACCTCTCTGATGGTGGGATGGTTGGCAAGGCCTAAGTAGTTATTCAAACTCCAGGTTAGGACTTCTTCTCCTTTAAATCGCATAACAGGGGCAATATCCCCTTCCAACTTTGGGAACATGTAGAAATTATCGTCAATATTGGAGTGTCGTCCTAATGGTCCTCTATCCTGTTGTAATTTTTCAAATAAATCCATCTATCTTAATTTTTATCTCTTCATATATAATCTGCACAAAGGTAATATAAATGAAATCTAGCACAAATCTTGGCGTTGGGTCTCTAATCCTTAAAAAAAATCTATAAATTGGCGAGCCTTTAAATCTGCTAATCAGATGAATAAGATCAATAAAATACTAATTGCTAATCGTGGGGAGATCGCGGTTAGAATAATGCGTTCAGCAAAAGAACTTGGAATAAAAACCGTAGCCATTTTCAGTGATGTGGATGAGAATTCTATCCATGTAAGGTATGCCGATGAAGCATATTGTGTTGGCCCATCCAAAGCATCTGAATCCTACCTTAATCAGGAAAAAGTGATAGAAGTGGCATTAAAATCAAAAGCAGATGCAATACATCCAGGATATGGGTTTTTATCAGAAAACGCTGAATTTGCTAAGCGAGTTGCTGATCATGGGATTACATTCATAGGGCCGTCCCCGGAAGCTATCAAATTAATGGGAGAAAAATTAATGGCCCGCCAGCTTGCCAAGGAGCATAATATCCCACTTGTTCCCGGTTCCAAAAGTGTAATTAAAGATATTAAGGAAGGAAAGAGAATTGCGAACGAAATTGGATATCCGGTCATGATAAAAGCCAGCGCCGGAGGTGGAGGAAAAGGAATGAGGGTTGTTTATGAGGAAGATGAACTGGAGTCGCAAATGGAAAGAGCAATGAGTGAGGCAAGTAGTTCATTTGGGAACCCTGATGTTTTCATAGAAAAATTTGTCCAATCGCCAAAGCATATCGAAGTTCAGGTGATGGGCGATCAACAGGGTAATGTTGTTTATATTTTTGAGCGGGAATGTAGCATTCAGAGAAGACATCAAAAAGTGATAGAAGAAGCCCCTTCATCAATAAAAAACGAGGAATTAAGAAAAAAGCTAGGGGAGGTTGCGGTTAAAGTTGCCAAGGCGTGCAATTATTATAATGCCGGTACAGTTGAATTTATGGTCGATAAAGACATGAACTTCTTCTTCCTCGAAATGAATACCAGGCTTCAGGTGGAGCACCCCGTAACAGAATTAATAAGCGGACTTGATCTGGTCAAAGAACAAATAAATATTTCTGAAGGTAATAAATTATCTTTCACCCAGAATGATGTAAAGATGGTAGGGCATTCAATTGAGGTTAGGGTATATGCTGAGGATCCATATCAAAACTTTTTACCAAATACTGGTAAATTAGAAACCTATAAGATCCCCAAAGGGCCAGGAATAAGGGTTGATGATGGATACGAGGAAGGTATGGAAGTAAGTGTTTATTATGATCCAATGATTTCCAAGCTTATCAGTTACGGTAAAGACCGTGAGGAAGCTATTCAAAGAATGCTTAGAGGAATGAAAGAATATAAAATTTCAGGAGTTCAAACCACCCTGCCATTTTGTGAATTCGTTTTAAATCATCCTGAATTTAAGGATGGAAGCTTTACCACCAAATTCATTGAAAGTAATTACAATGATGATTCACTGTCTAATACAGCACCAGAAGAGTATCGAAGGATAGCTGCAGCGTTTGCCGGTATTTTTTTCCAGGATAAAAAAGAAGATCTTATACCTTTAGAGCAGCAATCCAATTGGAAACTAAGAAGTAGATTTTAGTGCCTGAGATCAAACCACTAAGAGCCTGGCGGTATAATTCAAAGTTTTTCTCTGATATAAGCGATTTAACTTCCCCGCTCTTTGATGTTATTTCGGAAAAACAAAGAAAAAAGCTTTACGACAATCCGTACAACAGTATTCATCTTTCCGTTCCAAAAGGAGATAATCCGAATACGACAGCCAAGGAAACAATGGATGCCTGGAAAAAGGAGCAGATTATTCTTCAGGATCGTTTGCCAGGCTTTTATGTTTACTATCAGTATTACTCTTTGCCCGGGAATCCTAAAGAATATTGCAGGAAAGGATTTGTATGCAATATGAGATTACACGAATGGAAGGAAATTATTATCCTCCGTCACGAGAGCACTATCCCGCGTTCAGTAAATGACCGGGCAAGTATAATCGAAAGTACATTGTTGAATTCCAGTCCTACGCATGGTCTATACACAGATCCGGAATTTGTTATTGAGCATTACCTGGACGAGAGTATGAAAAACCCAATTTACGAATCTGAGGATTATCAAGGAGTCAGGGATGTATTAAGTGTTATCCATGATTTAGAGGTAATAAAAAAGATTATTACACTTATTCATGATAAACAGATCATTTTAGCGGATGGTCATCATCGCTATGAAGGCTCTCTTGCTTATCGAAGAAAAGCTATGAAATCCAATCCTCAACATAAAGGGGATGAAGGCTATAACTTCCATATGATGTATCTAACCAATACAGAATCAGATCATTTAAGAATATTACCTACTCATCGTATGGTCAAAGGAATACCTAACCTTACTGAAGATGATCTTATCAACAAGTTGAGTGAATATTTTATTATCAAAAATATACCGAATGTAAGTGATGTGTATGAAGTGATCCTTGGGAAAAAGTGGGCATTTGGTCTTTTAATAGATGATAATGCATATAAAATCAGGTTAAAGCCAGACAAGATAGCCATGATTGATTGGAATTTTCCAAAGGAAATCAAAGAAATGGACTTAACAGTGATGCATTATTTTGTGTTTGAAAAAGTACTGGGTATTCCCGGTAAACAGCAGCGTCATTCATTGAATATAACCTTCGAAAGAAATTTTACAGAATGTCATATAAAAGTTATTAAAGAGGCGGTGCAATTTGCAATTATAACCAAGGATATACCGATGGAAACGGTGAAAAGGGTATGTTATAGTGGATATACCTTACCACAAAAAGCTACCTATTTCTATCCAAAGGTTATTTGCGGTTATTTATTCAGTTCCATAAAAGATGATGAATTTAAAAGCCCCATTGATAGTAGCCTCAAAATCTCTCCGTAGGCAAAATCTGGTCAAAGCACTTGACATAGATTTTATTGTAAGAACCCTGGATATAGAAGAAGACTATCCTCAAGATATGTCAAAAGATGAGGTGCCTGAATATTTGGCAATAAAAAAAAATAATGAATATGCAAAATACTTCAGCGATTACATCATACTTACCGCTGATACTGCAGTAATTCTTGGTGATTCTATTTTAGAAAAACCAAATAACGAGGAAGAAGCAAAGCGTACGCTGCTAAAGTTATCAGGGAAGCACCATAAAGTAGTCACGGGTTATTGTGTGAGTTTCAAAACGCATACCATCTCAGGGTCTGACTGCACGGATGTTGAATTTAGAAGATTGCGGGCATTGGAAATAGACTATTATATCCAGCATTATAAACCATATGACAAAGCCGGATCTTATGGAATTCAAGACTGGCTTGGCATGATTGCCATTGAAAGGATTACCGGTTCATATTATAATGTGATGGGCTTACCAGTAAATAAAATTTTTAGCTGCCTGATGAATTTTAAAGCGTAATGTAAGAACCGCATGCTCCTGCAACGATATTTTCAGGTTTATTTTATTTCTTAAAAGAATATACTTAATTTGCTGATGTGTAATTTTAATAGTTGGTTATCGTCTGATAATCATTTACTTACCTTCAAAAAATGGGTATATTAGATCTTTTAACACTATTAATCTTTTTAGCAGCAGTATTTACCTTAATTAACATTACTGTATTAAAGCTACCATCTACTATTGGCTTAATGGTAATCGCTTTAGCGATGTCAGTTGTGATACTGCTTATGGGATATATTTTTCCAGGTATCTCGGAGATTGCCTCCCACCTTGTAGAGGAATTTGATTTCCAGGAAGTTTTATTGGGGGTGATGCTTAACTTCCTGCTTTTTGCAGGTGCCTTATCAACAAATTTAAGGAAGCTGGTTGAAGAAAAATGGCCAATTATGTTCCTTGCCCTTGGGGGGACATTGATGTCTACATTTATTGTAGGAACGCTTATTTTTTATGCTTTTCAGCTTGTAGGTCGGCCTGTTGATATTTTATATTGTTATCTCTTTGGCTCATTAATTTCACCTACGGATCCTATTGCAGTCTTAGCCCTTGTGAAGCAATTTGGTTTAGCCAAAAACCTGGAGATTAAGATTGCCGGAGAATCTCTATTTAATGACGGGATTGGTGTCGTTATTTTTCTTACTATCCTTGGTATAGCCCAGAATGGTGTTGAAAACTTTGAAGCACTTGAAGTTGCTTTACTGTTTGGGCAGGAGGTGATTGGTGGTATCATGATGGGAGCCATATTTGGTTTTTTGGGCTTCCGGTTGTTGGATTATATTGATAATGATCATGTTGAGCTAGAAGTGTTGGTGACTTTATCGCTGGTCATGGTCGGAGGAAGAATAGCTGAATTAGTTCATGTTTCTGGTCCCTTGGCTATGGTAGTAATGGGCCTGTTTATTGGAAATGAAGGAAGGAGTGAACAGCTTGCCACCGCTACCGGAGAGTACGTTTTCAAGTTTTGGCATCTTTTGGATGAAACACTAAATGCTATATTGTTTATTTTAATTGGTTTGGAAATGATTGTTATTTCTGAGACATACAGCATAGAATATGGCATCATGGGCGTTTTAGGAATAGTAGTAGTGTTAATAGGTAGGTCGGTAGGTGTATCTATTCCGGTATTAATTATGAAAAACTTTAGGAAGTTTGAACCTAGAACCATTCCAATCCTGATATGGGGAGGCTTAAGGGGTGGTATTTCTGTGGCTTTGGCGCTTTCTCTACCTGAGTGGATTCCAACCGAGGTGAGAGGGATAATTTTATCGACAACATATTCTATTGTTGTCTTTTCAATATTAGTTCAGGGTTTAACCATCAAGCAACTACTGAAATAATCGATGTTATACATTGCACTCATATCAGTAACTCGTTAATTTACTTTTATTATGAAACTATCATTGGCAGAGGGTTTGTACTTAATTGCACTAGATGATGAGCATGGCAGGCTACTCGCCTCCGCTCTTAAGTCTATAAATGACGGACTTATTGCCGCTTCAATATTAGACTTGTATTTATCAAAAGCTATTGCTTTTAAAGGTGGAAATGTTCAAAAAACCGGTAGTGGATCTACGGAAAATAGACTACAGGATGCTGTCCTGAATAATATAAAGGATGGCGATGTAATTGAAAACATCATCCAATTAAGAAGTTCGTTTGCGCACATACAATCAGAAATATCTGAACTATTGGTTCATAGAGGAATCATTAAAAAAGAGGCTACAAAATTATTATGGATTCCGGTTTCAGAACGGATGGACAATCAGAATTACGCTTATGAACAAGCCATAAGGGATCATTTGTCTGCTATTGTTGTAGACGGTGAAAAACCTACTAAAATTTACTTGTTTTTGATGTCATTAGTTTATGATTGCCACTTACTTGAAGAGGTGTTCCATAACAAAGATACACTAATCGATGCGGTGAAATTTGCAAAGGATATACCAAAATCGAACCTGCTGGATGCTGAAACATCTACAATTATTGGAAAATATAAGGATCACTTCACCAGCCTGGAATAAAGCCTTAGGGTTTTTTGCGTAGATACCTTGAGACTAATGTATCGCGCTCTTCTTCGATGATATATTCCGGTTGGCCCTCCAAATTTGATAATATTCTAATCTGCATCTCAGATACTGCTTTCAGGTAGGCAAGGATACTGTCTTGTTTTTTCGATGAACTATTACCCTTCCAGGCCATAAACCCAAACCCTTCATGCGGATTGTTTCTATCCCGCTCTAAGATAAGGTACGGTTCTCCATCCACCATAATTTCGTCAAAATGGAACTCTATATCTTCATGGAGTTCCCTTGCCGTAGAATCAACAGGATTTACATCATGGTTTTTACAGCCGGGAACTGCAAATAATATACAAAGGCTTATAATAAATCTAGGTTTTAGGATCATACTTTAGTAATTTTTCTTTCCCTAAAGTAACCTTCATCAACTTTAAAAATCTTTTTGAGGATTTTAAATGCCTTGCCATTTAAAAGTATTAACAAATAATCACCTGAGCTTACCTTGAGTTCACCCAGCGGATTTTTAATTAACTTCTTTTTCCCAAACTTATCTCTTTTGGTTATTCCAATAAGCACGCAATTGTATCTTTTCTTTAAATCGTAAAATGCTTCATGGTAAGACTTATTGATGTAGGGATTATTTTGACTAACAAGAAATTGCTTGACGTCATAATCACTATCAGACTTAGCGTAAGACATCATAGATTCACTATACCCAGCCACGTCCGGTTCAAACATGTAACTGGCCAGTAGTTTAGAGGATATCTCGTGCTTTGATATGGTATTGGCAACGCCCGCACTAAGGAAAGTGTTTTTCAGGTCTCCATTGTCCAGTGTGACTACAAAATCAAGATCGTTATAGATCTTCTTTACATTTAATATATAAACCAGCTTTTCAGTGTCATTATCCAGGTTTACAAATACCATGTTGCTCATTTCAATATTTGCTTTTTTGAGCATTTCATAGTTATCAAATTCAGTATACAGGATAAAAATGTTCTTGCTACTGTATTTTTCGTGTATAAATTCAGTATCTTCTTTATTACTGGTTATAATCGCTATTTGCTTGCCCACACCTATCAATTGATCTGTTACCAGTCTTCCAAAGTCGTTCCATCCAATGATAACCATATGGTTCTCAAAAGTAGTACCGTTATAACCAAGCTTTCTATTTTCTTTGATGGTCGCCATAATGTTGGTGAATTGGCCAATTAATAAACCGTAAATTCCTAAACTTAAAAAAACAAAAATATATCCAATTATCCTACCATATATCGTAACAGGAAAGAGATCTCCATAGCCTACCGTAGTTAGTGTAACCACTGAGTACCATATGGCATTGGTGTAGTCAACCAATGCTGATTGTTTACTGTCACTTTCAAAATGGATTAGTAGTGTAAGAAGTATAAAATAAACGAACAGGCCAGCAACTACCTGCAGTATAAGTAGCAGGTGCTTTTGTCTCTTTAATCTTTCAATAATTGCTTCGAAATCAGCCATACGATTCAAATATAAAGAAAACTAGATAGTGGAGTATTTGTAATTATTACGGATATGGAATTATTTCTAATTTATATTTTTTTTGATTCTATCATTATTATCAGCGCTGGTGATTTTGCCTGTCTATTTATGGTATTAGGCTATGATCTCAGGTACGTGTAACAGTATAAAAGAATGGGTAATTTCATGTTACATGAAACTTTTCTTATTATCAGTTGCTCAAAAAGAAATTTTATTATTTCTTAGGGCGGTATCGCAAAATTTCCAGTAATAAATTTCCCTTAATTTTGATGAGTAGACATACATATAATTTTGGACTGATAGGTAATTGCTCTTTCACAGACATATCGGTATGGATACAAATGTTGCATGGATGTGTTGGCCTAGATTTGATAGTAGTTTTGTATTTGGTTCTTTGTTGGATAAAAAAAAGGGCGGTGAATTTTCCATCATGCCAGATGGAGGCAATTCTGTAAATCAAATTTATATTGAGAATACCAATGTTTTATGCACTGAGGTTGAAAATTCTGAGGGTAAGTATAAAGTCACTGACTTTGCGCCAAGGTTTTTTCAATACGAAAGGGTTTACAAACCATTGATGCTTATTAGAAAAGTTGAACCTATAAGTGGACAACCATTGATAAAATGCCAGTGTAAACCGGTTGGGAATTATGGGCAGGATGAATTATCCCGAAGTAAAGGAAGCAATCATGTTAGATTCCTTGGTAATGAATCTCAAATACGGCTTACTACAAATATCTCCTTGACCTATTTATTGGACAATCACAGCTTTGTATTGAATGAAACAAAGTATTTGGTGCTTACCTACGGGCCTCCTTTTGAAGCATCGCTGGAATATACTGTGGAGTCATTTTTAAAAAGAACTGTTGATTACTGGAGGGATTGGACCAAATCAATAAGTATACCCAACTTCTATCAAAGAGCGTCTATCAGGTCAGCTTTAGTATTAAAACTACACCAATTTGAAGACACCGGCGCTATCATAGCTTCGGCCACCACCAGTCTTCCTGAGTCCCCGGGTAGTGGAAGAAATTGGGACTATAGGTATTGCTGGATGAGGGATACATTTTACACACTCAACGTCTTCAATAATATTGGCCATTTCAAAGAATTGGATGAATACTTTCATTATGTTGTAAATACCACAGTATACGCTAATGACCGCTTCCAACCCCTTTACGGTATCTCTGGAGAGGATAAGTTATTAGAAAAAGAATTGGATCTTGAGGGTTATATGGGAAATAAACCCGTCAGGATAGGTAACCAGGCTTATACCCACATTCAAAACGATGTTTATGGCCAGGTCTTGATATCATTATTGCCATTATATGATGATATGCGGATAATATTTACCGAGCGCTTTGATTCTACAGCCTTAATCACTAAAACATTGAAAATGATAGAAAGAACAATGGACGAACCTGATGCCGGGCTTTGGGAATTCAGAAATTTGAGCCAATATCATTGTTACACTTATCTTTTTCACTGGGCGGGTAGTAGTGCTGCGGTGAAAATTGCTAAGGTACTTAAGAATTCAAACCTGGAACAGTTGGCATTAAAGCTACAAAAGAAGGCAGCAGAAAAAATCGAACAATGCTATCTTGAAAGCAAAAAGGGCTGCGCACAGGCGTTAGGAACAGACCGTATGGATGCTAGTACGCTTCAATTAATTATGATGAATTATTTGGATCCGAAATCGAAAAGGGCCGACGATCATTTGAAAGCTCTTGAGCAGGACCTTAAAGGTAAGAATGGATTGTTTTACAGATATAAACATGCTGATGATTTCGGTAAACCTGAAGTAACATTTTTGATATGTGCTTTCTGGTATGTAGAGGCTTTAGCTTGTGTAGGAAGAATAAATGAGGCACTGGAAAATTTTGATAACCTTTTGCAATATTCAAATCATCTAGGTTTGCTTAGTGAGGATGTAAGTGAATCAGATGGTAGCCAGTGGGGCAATTTCCCACAAGCCTATAGTCATGTAGGATTATTAAATGCCGCCCACCGAATATCTATTAAACTTGATAAACCCGGCTTTCTATAAGATTATTCATTTTCATATAAAAAATTTTGATAAGCATTTTGCAATTCGGCAAGTGTCTTTTGATTATTCTGTGCCTTGGCTACTGTTATCCCTTTTTTAAAAATGTCCTCAGCAAGCTCCGGTTTCTCTTCTTCAATGAAAAACTCTGCTGCTAAGTAATATGTTGGTAAATAGTCTGGAAAGCTTAATAATAATTTGTTAAAATAGGATTCAGCTTTTGTTCTGTTAGTTTTGACATACTCAAGTGCCAAAGCATATACCGGGAAAGGATCATTAGAGTCCTGTTTCTCAAGTTTAATTAATTCGTAAATCCTATCAATTGCCATGGAATACTTTATTTTTATTTACTTAAGGTATTGCTTATTTTCACGCTGATTTTGAAGGCGAAAATAGTTGAATAATGAATATCCTTGTTTGCATAACCCACGTACCTGATACTACTTCAAAAATAAGATTTGTCGAAAATAACACTAAATTCGATAGCACCTCTATCCAATTTATTATTGGTCCTTATGATGATTACGCTCTGGCACGGGCCGTAGAATTAAAAGAATCAGCGGGTGGCAAAATAACCGTTTTAAATGTTGGAGAAGCTGATACTGAACCGACCATTAGAAAGGCATTGGCTATAGGTGCTGATGAAGCTATAAGGATAAACGCCTTTCCATCAGATTCCTATTTCGTGGCTAAGCAGATTGCGGAAGTGATCAAACAAGGTAATTATGACCTGATAATGATGGGTAGGGAATCCATTGATTTTAATGGTGGGATGGTACATGGTATGGTAGGGGAGATGCTTAATATCCCATCCATATCACCGGTTATGGCCCTCAATATTGAAGGGGATAAAGCTAAAATTGAGGTGGAGATTGAAGGAGGTAAAGAAATTATGGAGCTGGAGCTGCCTTTTATAGCCGGATGTCAGGAACCTATTGCAGAATGGAAAATACCAAATATGCGGGGTATTATGTCAGCCAGGAAAAAACCATTGAATGTATTAGACCCATTTACTGATGAGGTATATACTGAAATCCAAAGGTATCAACTACCTCCATCACGAGGTGAAGTAAAAATGATAGATGCAGATAATGTAGATGAATTAGTAGATTTATTGAAAAATGAATCGAAAGTACTTTAAACAATTATTAACTTAGGATATATATGGCTGTACTTGTTTTCTTAGAAGCAGATAAAGGTAAAATAAAGCATTCATCACTGGAAGCAGTTTCCTATGGATATAAAATGGATCAGGATGTTCAGGCTGTCATATTTTCAGATTTATCAGATGAAGATTTAAAAAATATCGGGAGATATGGTGCAAAAAAAGTTTATGTATGTAGAGATGAGCGGTTATTGGAAGAGAACATACAGGCTTATGCCTCTGCATTAAAGCAAATTCTCGATAAGATATCGGCAAACACCATAGTACTGGCAAAATCTTCATTAGGTGATCCGGTTGCTGCTCGGTTATCAATAAAGATTGACGCTGCTTTTGTTTCCAATGTTGTGAGCTTACCAGACACCTCTGATGGATTTTCAGTAAAAAGAAGCATTTATACCGGTAAAGCTTACTCGTATGTGAAAGTATTGGCAGAGAAAAAGATTATTGCCATCAAAAAGAATACCTTATCCCCTGAAACGATTGGTGGTGAGGCGGAAGTAGAAGTATTTTCTCCAAAAATGAATGATTCTGATTTCAAAATAAAAACATTATCAAAAGATAAAGCGGAGGGTGATGTGCTGCTACCTGAAGCGGAAATAGTGGTGTCTGGTGGAAGAGGATTAAAAAGCGCGGAGAACTGGGGAGTTGTTAAAGATCTTGCTAAAGTACTTGGTGCCGCTACCGGATGTAGTAAACCGGTATCCGATATGGGATGGAGGCCTCACCATGAGCATGTAGGACAAACAGGCATAAAAGTTAGTCCTAATCTTTACATAGCCGTTGGAATATCGGGTGCTATACAACATCTTGCAGGCGTGAGCTCGTCGAAAGTGATAGTTGTAATCAATAAAGATGCTGAAGCGCCTTTTTTTAAAGCCGCAGATTATGGTATCGTAGGAGACGCCTTTGAAATATTGCCAAAATTAACTGAAGCTGTAAAAGCGAAATTAAATTAGTGGATAAACTTAAATTAGAAATATTAGGCCTGTCATCCAGTCAATCCCAGCAAGGATCATTTGCATTGGTATTGGGTGAAACAGACGGAAACAGAAGGTTGCCGATAATTATTGGAATGTTTGAAGCCCAGGCGATTGCAATAGAAATTGAAAAAATAGTACCAAACCGGCCAATGACACACGACCTCTTCAGATCATTTGCAGATTCGTTTCATTTTGACGTTAAAGAGATCATTATTTCTGACTTAAAGGAAGGTGTATTTTTTGCCAAAATTCTATGCGCCAACGGTGATGATGTGCTTGAAATTGACGCACGACCCTCCGATGCTATCGCCATTGGGTTACGATTCAATGTTGAAATATTTACTTACGAACCTATACTTTCCGAAGCGGGTATAGTGCTAACCGATGAGCATGAGGAAGAAATGAGTAAATTGGAAAAAACACAATCCAAATCCGTATCAAACAAACCATTTGAAGAAAAACTTAAAGATCTCTCAGCTGAGCGACTAAAAGAGATACTTAATCAAGCACTTTCCAAAGAAGATTACGAAAGAGCCGCTCAGATCAGGGACGAGTTAAACAATAGGAATTAATATTTACTATTAATCAAATTCCTATAATCCACGACCAAAAACCAACCGTATTGATGTTATCGCCTTGGATTTTTGCTTTGATCATTGTGTCTGCTAAAGCGTTTTAATCTTGCATGATTAAATTGAGCCTTTCGATTAGTTTAATCTTTTTATTGAGCTGATTTTCCAGTTCCTCGGGCACTTCAAGGGATAGATAGCATATTTCCTTAAATTCCTGTGATATTATTTTAGCGTCCATTTCCTTGATAAGCCGCATCACCTCATTGGTAATATCATAAGGGTAAGACACGTTTATCTCCCGCGTTATTTGTTCTTTAATAATATTGGCTTGCTTAAGTGCGTCAGCTGCTGCAGTTTTATAAGCATTGATTAATCCACTGACCCCAAGTTTTGTGCCACCAAAGTATCGCACCACAACTACCAGTGTGTTGGTTAATTCAAAAGATTTTATCTGGCCTAGTATAGGATCTCCCGCAGAGTGGTTGGGTTCGCCATCATCATTGGAACGTTGAT
Source organism: uncultured Roseivirgaceae bacterium (assembly GCA_964429655.1). Taxonomy (GTDB): domain Bacteria; phylum Bacteroidota; class Bacteroidia; order Cytophagales; family Cyclobacteriaceae; genus CAYSCZ01. The sequence continues at coordinate 60,031 of CAYSCZ010000004.1, read as the reverse complement.
AAACCTGTTTCTTACCAAGTCTAAAGGCATAACAATGATGCCTGGCATCGTAGTAGCTTTTTTTAAGTTCCTGTAGCTCATTTTTCACAGCTTCCTCCGAACACACGGGAAAAGCGAAGCCTAAAAATTTACTTCCTTTCTCTTTGTAGTCACCTTTTGATGGAGTCTTAATGGTTTTGTAGCAAGCCATATTACAACAATTTAAGTAACGATTTCGCTTCTTCTTCTACAGGTGCTGTTTCTGCAAATTTTAATGTAAGCTTTAAGTACTCTTTAGCCACCTCATCATCTTTTTTGAACATAAATATTCTCCCTAATCCGAGATAAGCCAGGCTTCGGTAATAGGTGCCTTTTGTTTCACTGTAAAATGCGGATAATCCTTCGGAATAAGCATTTACTGCATGATTGTATTGATTTTTATCCTTTTCAAAGATTATCCCCTGCATAATATATCCGGCCATTTTGTAATAAGGATCATTCATAACCTTTAAAGGCCCAATGTGCTTAGCGGCTTCAATGTATCGCTCCGTGAGTATTAAGCCTTCAGTGAGTTTTGCCCTGAAATAAGGGTTTTTTGGATAGGCATAATGTAATACCTTCAAATAGCGTATGGCTTTTTCAGGTCTATTTTCATAACGAAGTAATATGTAAGCGTAATAAAGGTGCGATTCTACCCTGGAAAAAATTGCCTTTTCACAAGAATGTTCAATTTGTTTTAGACCCAAATTCCTGTCACCCCTATTAAAAATCCAGACAAAGGATTTATATATTGGATGGAGCTCAGGATATACTTCTCTAAAGTAGTTGTATAGACCTACCGGAAAATGAAACACATCATTTTCCTCAACCATTTTCATAGCTTTCTTTATTAAAAAATAAAGACTTCTTCCCTCAATTAATGCTTTGAAATACTGTCCGCCGTCAGAGTAGTACTGAGCGAGTAACCCACTACTGGCTATACCAAAATAAACTCCTTCTACATAAGTGTCATCGCCATCCCTCAAAATATCAGAACTATTTTTTGCCTTGATCAGGTGTTCTTCAAAATCTGGAAAGTTAGGGCTATTATAGCTGAATGGCATCTCTCTGTACATTATAGAGACAGCTTTTAGTAAATGATTGACTGGGTGGTTTGGAATTTTAACGCTTAAGCTATCGATGTATACTTGAGATAACTCAAATTCCATGTTGTAAATGTGATCCGAGCTTTTTTTTACCAGTTCAAGCTGGTCTGGTTCATCGAACAGTAGTTTCTGTGCCAATGTGGGATAGGATAGAAAAGTAAAAGCCAGGATGAATATCCACATGATTCATTGAACGTTCCTTAAGACGAACTTATGGTGTAAAACTGTAAAATTCTGAGATAAAGTTAAACTTTTTAAATCTTAGAATATTCAAATTTAACGACGGTTGTCATGATCTTCGACAATGCTTAAATAGCTTTTATACCGCTCTTCCAGGATTTTACCGTTTTTTACTGCTTTGATCACTGCACACCCAGGCTCATGGATATGGGTACAATTGTAATACTTGCATTGATTGAATAGTTGCCTCATCTCAGGAAAAAAATGATTCAACTCGTGGCTTTCAATGTCGATGATGCCCAATTCTTTTATACCGGGTGTGTCAATTAAAAAGGAGTCATTATTCAATTGAAACATCTCAGCGAAGGTGGTGGTATGAATTCCTTTGTCAGCATATCCCGAAATTTCATTTACCACCTGATGGGCTTTTGGAATTAGTTTGTTGATTAAAGTAGATTTTCCAACACCCGAATGGCCTCCTAATAATGACACTTTATTAATAAATATTTTAATTATGCTTTCATCGATAGAATCCCGAAAACTTGTCAGGAACGTTGGATAACCTATGCTTTCATAGTAATCAAAGAAACATTGAAGTTTGTTAATAATTGATTTATTTATCAGATCAGATTTATTAAAAATCAAGACGGTGGGAATGGAGTAAGCTTCTGCTGTTACCAAAAAACGATCTATAAATCCCCATGATGTTTTCGGTTTTTTAAATGAGGCAACCAGTACCGCCTGATCTATGTTTGCGGATAATATATGGGAATGGCCAGTTTTTTTTGGTGATTTTCTGATGATGTAGTTGCGTCTTGGTAGTAGCTCGTAGATTACCCAGGTGTTATCCGCTTCTTGTTTTATTAATACTTTATCACCTACTGCTACCGGGTTAGTAACTTTCCGGTCTTCCAATCTGAATTTACCGCGAATACGGGCGTTCAGGAAATTTTTTTCCTCGTCTTTTACTACATACCATGAACCTGTGGACTTAACAATTACTCCTTTACGCATAAAATAAAAAACCCTCCCAGATAAGTAGGAGGGTAAAATTATTCCTTTTTATGCTTACTAGTGTGATGCCAGATATTCAGCAACGCCTTTTCTGGTTGCTTGCATTGCATCTTGACCTTCTTCCCAGTTAGCAGGGCATACTTCTCCATGTTTTTCAACATGGTGCCATGCATCAACTATCCTAATCATCTCGTCGATATTTCTGCCCAGCGGAAGATCGTTTATTGTTTCATGTCGCACAATACCTTGTTTATCGATCAGGAAAGTTCCTCTGTAAGCAACAGGAACGCCTTCAAACTCCAGTTCTCCATCCTCGTCATAATTCCAGTCTCCGGCTAATACACCAAAGTTACTGGCAATCGTTTTTGCTGTATCTGCAACCATGGGGTAAGTCACACCTTCTATTCCACCATTATCTTTAGGTGTCATGATCCAGGCCAGATGTGTCTCTTCAGTATCAGTTGAAGCTCCTACAACTGCCACCCCTCTTTTTTCGAAATCAGCAAGCTTTTCCTGAAATGCCAGAATCTCTGTGGGGCATACGAACGTGAAATCTTTTGGATAAAAGAAGAAAATAACTTCTTTTTTTCCAATGTACTGCTCCAAGGAGAAGTCTTCAACGATTTCCTCTCCATTAAGTACAGCTGGAGCTTTGAATAAAGGTGCATTTTTCCCTATTAGTGACATAAGTATTTATTTGTTTGGTTTGTAATAAGTTTTCTTTGATTGGTCTAATTTTTTTCCGTTTAATAGTATTTTGATCTCATCAAGACCAAAATTTTCAATCCGCTTATCCGAGAAATAATTTTTAAGTAATTCTTCTAATTCCGTATCATAAAAATCAATAAGATCATTGGTGTCTTTGCAATATATGTGATAATGAGTATCTTTCTTTATTTCATATCGGGTGATATTTCCTCTGGTCGCCACTCTTTTGATGATATCATGTTGTTCAAAAGTTTCAAGCACTCTGTAAACTGTCCCTAAAGATATGCTCGGATTGTTTAATTTAATCTTATCGAAGATTTTTTCAGCAGAGGGATGATCTTCGCTGGTTAAAAGTATATTCAACACTGTAAGTCTTGGGTGAGTAACTTTTAGGTTATAGGCCTTTAAAATATTTCCGGGCTCCTCAATCGACATTATATATCATATGATAATTATTTCTATTTGTGAATAATAAACGATTAGTATGCTAATTTGTTATTTAGAATTCTTAAAATTTTCATGAAATTTCTAATCGGGAAAATCGGTGGATTATATTTGAAGTATCAATAAAAGAAAAGCCCCCTAAAAGGAGGCTTTCTTTGTTCTTAAACAGGTGTATGAATAAAATTTGTGCTATGTGTTAATTATATATACTCTGGCATGCTAAAAGGTAACCAGCTGAGTAGAAAAAAATTAAATAAAATGATTAAAGTCTTGTTTGTTTGCTTAGGTAACATTTGTAGGTCGCCATTAGCAGAAGCTATATTCAAAGAAAAGGTACAGAAAAGGGGATTAGAGCATTATTTTTCTATTGATTCAGCGGGAACATCTGATTATCATCTTGGATCAATTCCTGATCCCAGGACAATCCTGATTGCGGATAAATACCATATTCCAATAGCGCACAAAGCGAGACAGTTTAGTGTGCGCGATGGACAGGATTATGATTATGTAATAGCCATGGATTTTAGCAATCGTGAAAATATACTAAAGGTCGCCGGAGGTTCCATTAGTAGCTTATTTCTTATGCGCGATTTTGATCCTGGGTCTGGAGATAGGGAAGTGCCTGATCCTTATTTTGGTGCTGAGGATGGTTTTGAAAATGTTTACCGGATTTTAGACAGGTCGGCAGATAGCCTGTTGGATTATTTGATAAAAGAACATAAGCTATCCAATGTTTAACGTTAATTTCGATCAATTCTACCAATCCCTGCTCTTTCATCAGTTTGGAAAAGATATAAAACTGAAAAAGTTTCAATTTATTGGAGGTGGATGTATAAACAACACAGTGAAATTATTCACAAGTGAAGGAGAATTTTTCCTAAAGTGGAATGAGTTTGAGGACGATGACATGTTTCAAAAAGAGGTTAAAGGTCTCGATTTACTTCGGGATAACTATCCTTTTATTCCGAAAGCCATAGGTTATGGTAGAGCGGATCAGAAGAATTACTTATTGTTAGAATTTGTGTCCAGGTATGGTCGAAAATCCTCATTTTGGGAAGATTTCGGAAGATATCTGGCTTTATTGCACAAAATAACCCATGACAAGTTTGGCCTTGATCATGATAATTATATTGGGAAATTGCCCCAAAAGAATGCATATGAAGATCATTGGATGGATTTTTTTATTAATAATCGGTTAGACCCCCAAATTGGATTAGCCTATTACAATGGTTTAATCTCTAAATCATTTCTGGATTCATTTAAAGAAATTTATAAAAAGTTGGGTGATATATTCCCCGAAGAACCACCGGCTTTGTTGCATGGCGATCTATGGTCAGGTAACTATATGGTAGGAACAGATGGTAACCCTTTCATTGTGGACCCTGCTGTCTATTTTGGACATAGAGAGATTGAATTGTCATTTACAAGGTTGTTTGGAGGCTTTGATTTAAAATTTTATGATGCCTATAACGAAGCCTACCCACTTGAAGGTGGCTTTGAGGACAGGATCGATATCTATAATATTTATCCTCTGATGGTTCATGTTAATTTATTTGGAACATCTTATTTAAACGGTGTGGAAAGAATAATAAAAAGATTAAAAAAATGAACTTTATTCCTGCTCCAGGACTCTAAGTTTTGCAAAGCTTAAGAGCAATGTTTTTGTCCCGGCCTTATCGAACTCCACTCTGGCTTTTCTGTTTGCCCCATCTTCATCCAGGGATGTAACAATTCCAAAGCCAAATTTTGGATGTTCCACCCGCATACCTGTGTTCAAATTAGAGGTATCACTGGGTCTAAAATCAGGTGATGGCTTATGGTTAATATTTTGAGTGACCTTTCGTTGGTTGGTGTTTTTGATGTTTTTAACAAAATGCTCAGCGTAGTAATTGGATGATGGAGTAACTGGTTCTTTATTGGAAAACCGCTTGTTTACTATGATATATGTTGGGTCTATATCATCAATAAACCGACTTGGATCACACTGTTTTAACCGGCCAAAACGGTAACGATTAAGCGCATAACTAATATACAGTTGTACTTTGGCCCTGGTGATTGCCACATAAAAAAGCCTCCTTTCCTCTTCAAGGTCTTCCCTGCTGTTCATCATCATTTGGGAAGGAAATAGATCTTCTTCCAAACCAACAATAAAAACTGAATTAAACTCCAGCCCTTTGGCCATGTGGATAGTCATCAAAGTTACCACGTCATTATTTCCCTGTTTTTCATCCTGGCTTGTTAGTAAAGCGATTTCCTGCAAAAAAGCCCCCAGGCTTTTATCTTCTTTATCCGGATCAGTAGTAAATTCTTTTATCGCATTTAGAAGCTCCTGGACATTCTCATATCTGTTTACACCTTCAACGGTTTTATCTTCATATAATTCCTTCAAAAGGCCTGAGCTTTTTGCGATAAGGCTGGCTGCTTCAAAAGCATCCTTTTTAGTTGCTGTATTTTTAAAACTTTTAATTAAAGTGCAAAAATCTTCTATCGAGTTTGCAACTCTTCCTCCCACATACATTTTGATATTTTCTATTATCTCCCATAGTGTTTTATTATTTTCATTTGCCGCGACGAGCATTTTTTCAATTGTACCAGGCCCGATACCTCTTTTAGGAAGGTTGATAATACGTCGCATTGCCTGTTCATCATTTTGATTAACCACAAACCTTAAATAAGCAACCAGGTCTTTAATTTCCTTTCTCTGATAAAAAGATAAACCACCGATTATTTTATAGGGAATGTTGTTACGTCTGAGGGCTTCTTCAATGGCCCTCGATTGGCTGTTTGTTCTATAAAGTACAGCAAAATCTTTATTGTGCAGCTGATTGTTGACTTTACTTTCAAAAATACTGCTGGCCACCAATTTACCCTCTTCATTGTCAGAAGTCGCTTTGATCAGTTGGATCAGGTCCCCGGAGCCGTTAGATGTCCATACCCTTTTTGTGAGTTGTGCCCTGTTATGATTTATTACAGAGTTAGCGGCATTAACAATGTTTTGTGTAGATCTATAATTTTGCTCCAGTTTAATGATTTTTAAATCCGGATAATCTTTTTCAAAGTTCAGGATGTTTCGTATGTCTGCGCCTCTGAAAGCATAAATACTTTGTGCGTCATCTCCTACAACGCATATGTTTTGCCTTACTGCGGCAAGTTTTTTAGCAATAAGGTACTGCGAAATATTCGTATCCTGAAACTCATCAATAAGCACATAATGGAACCGCTGTTGGTATTTATTCAGCACATCGAGGTGCTCTTTGAACAATACGTTTGTATTAAATAGCAGATCATCAAAGTCCATGGCATCAGCTTTGAAGCATCGATCAACATATGTTTTATATATCTTCCAGAGCTGAGGTTTCATGGAAGCTTCATCATCTTCCCGATACACCGGATTATTCATGTAATCCATAGAGGAGACCAGCTGGTTCTTAGCAGACGAGATCCTGTTATAGACTATATTTGGTTTGTAAATCTTATCATCCAGTTTGAATTCCTTTACAATTGATTTAATCAGCGATTTTGAGTCTTCGGTGTCATAAATGGTGAAATTGCTTGGATAACCCAGTTTACCTGACTCAATCCTCAATATCCTGGAGAATACGGAGTGAAATGTACCCATCCAAAGGTTTCGGGCTTCTGTGCTCACCACACCTTCTATCCTGTTTCTCATTTCATTGGCTGCCTTATTGGTAAAGGTCAGAGCCATGATATTAAAAGGCTCGATATTATGGGCTTTTATCAGATGAGCTATCCTGTAGGTAAGTACCCTTGTTTTTCCTGAACCGGCGCCAGCTATGATCATAGTGGGCCCTTCTGTGTTGATCACGCCCTCTTTTTGAGGTGGATTTAACTGGTTCAGGTATTTAAATTCATTATCTAAAGACATTTTGCAATTTACTGAAAGGGTAGGATTAAGGTATTGTTAAGCGAGGATAAATATCCACAAGTAATCCCAAATAAAACAACTGTATTCTAATTGCAATAATCACCTTGGTTTCCATCATAGCCAAGTAGCTTAGCCATCTGGAAATTTTCGCAGGCCAAGAATGGATTATCGATTGCCTGATAACATCTTGATCGCTGCAGAAAATTAAGTGAACTATCTTGCCAAACCCTGATATTCCACTTCGTGGCCTTTAAGGCGCGTTGGTAGTCCTCTGTTAAAATTAGGGCCTCAACCAATCCTGTAAAAATGGTATAGTGTATGGGTGGTATAAACTTTGCACTGATTACCAAGGGGTAAGCATCTCCATAAATGCTTTTATAGTCTTTTATGATTTGATCGCTGGCTCGATCATAAAATGATATAGCCAATTCATTCTTGCCCTGTATCATGTAAATATCCGCCATATCACCATAAACGACCAGATTTCTATAGCCTTTTGTCAATAGCTGAGTGTATAGGTGCAGCGCGGTTTCGTAATTTTCTATTTTTTTATAAGATTGGGCAAGCTTGAGGATGGTATTTTGACTCATAAATGTCTCATTATCTTCAAGTATCTCAAAAAACTGAATAGCTTTTTTGTGCTTACCATTTTTATAATATTTATCACCCCTCTCATTAATATCCTTTATTAATTCTTTTTTATATTCTTCTATGTCTCTTTCTGATGAAAAGAATCCTCCCAATTGGTTTAATAGTTTCAGGGTTATTGACAGATTTCCACGCTCATAATTAACTTTGGCTTTGTTAAATATACCTCTGCGCTTTTCCAAATGGGCTAAATGCTTTTGTTGGTTGTAATATTTTCTTCCCCAAATGCCACCCATAACTAAAGTGGAGACCACTATTGTGAATATCACAGCATACAGTGTAGCGGTAAGGTTTTCCTTTGAACTTATTTTCTCCCTTTTTTTGTATCGATATCTGGGCCTGTGATAAGGTTGAGGATAAGCCGGATATCTGGAAGGAGGAACCTCCTCATAGGCTCTACTATATTGAAGCTTCAAATCATAACTTGCCCGGGTGTATTCGTTAGACAATGTTTGATAGGCGGAATTGACCTGCTTAAATATCTCTTCAACCTCAGGGTTGTCAGGATTTTTATCAGGATGATATTGAACAGCTTTCTTTTTAAAGGCGGCTTTTATTTCATCAGCCGAAGCTGTTTCTCTAACCTCTAAAACAGTATAATAATTTATCACAGAGAAGAAATAATAGACTTTCTACAATCAAACGACCCTACAAAGTAAAAGTGTTTCGATTAAAATAGAATATTTGAAAAATTAAAATATAGGGTAGTAAAATCTATTTATCAAAATTAAAGTTAAAAATGCCAGAAAAGCTGTAATCTCCAAGATTAGAATTACCTTTTTCCAATTAAATTTAGATGAGCTCATCGTTAACATCGATATATAATTGTCTATTCTATGATGACCACGAAGTTAATTGAAAATTATAATAATGTTAACTGAGTATTAACAAAAAATATTTTACTAAATCAATTTTAAATAAATGAAAAAGCGTTTACCGATATTTATAATAATACTGCTTTTAGCTTTGTATTCTATATATTATTTTGGATTGACCGCTATTACCGGGCTAATTATTTCATATGATCCGATTACATTCAATGATGTTCTTGAGGTTGATTCACTGAAACAACAATATGGGATAGAAGATAATCGTCATCCAGGAGATTACGGGTTTAAAAATTTTGAAGAAATAGCCTACAAGTCTTTTGACGGAATAAAATTATCTGCCTGGTATATTGCTAACAATAACGCTTCCAGCAAGTGTATACTATTTGTCCATGGGAGAACATCAAACCGCCTGAAAACACTTAAATATCTGACTTTAATAAAAAAGGAGGGACTCGATTCTATTTACAACATTTTTATTCCTGATCTCAGAAATTCAGGAAAAGCAGAACCATCAGAAACTTTTATGGGATATAAGTTTGCTGAAGATGTGAATGCTTCTCTTATATATTTAAATGATCAAAAGGAACAGGAAGATTTTGTTATCTATGCTTTTTCTATGGGTGCTATGGCAACGGCCACCATGCTCAATAGAAATGAACTTACGGAGAGGATAAACAATAAAAACATCACCATAGACAAATTAATTTTCGATAGCCCACTGGTAAATGTAAAGGCCACACTAAAAAAAGGGGCTGATGACATGGGGATCCCGGGATTTATTTTTGATAAGCCTTATAACAGTTTCAATGAAATGATCAATGGTTATGCAGATTCTATGAGGTTTAGTTACTTACTGCCATCAATTTCCATACCCATCCTGATTTTCCAGTCAAAAGATGATAAGACAACCCCTCATAATATATTTATTGAGGAAATGAATGCTTTAAATAAATCAAACCTCAAAATTGTTGAAGTAGATTCCGTTGATCATGTAGAAATATATCAGTCAGATAAATACCAGGACTCTTACCAGGATGAAGTTGCTGAATATTTAAAAAATTAGATTAAGGCACGTCTTCACCTTCGCCGGCAGTCCATATCCGAAACCAATCTTCTCGTGATAATTTCACCGGTAATGTGTCCACTGCTGTCTTTATTCTTTCAATTTTTCCTGTTCCTAAAATAGGTATCATTTTTAACGGATGGCTAAGCAACCAGGCATAAGCTACTTGTTCGGGTTGTTCAAGTTCATATTTCAGTTGAGTTGACAGAAGTGTTTCTACCAGGTTTTTTTCCTGAATGTTTTGAGGATTGAAGATCTTACCACCACCAAGTGGTGACCAGATCATTGGCTTTATTCCTGACTCCTGACAAAAATCTACGGTATGGTTATGAAAATTTTCATGATTGAGGACGCTTATTTCGATCTGATTGGTGATCAGTGGGAAATCTAAATGGGCCTGGAGCGCTTTAAATTGGGTGGGCAAGAAATTTGATACACCAAAAGACATTACTTTACCCTGGTTTTTTAAATGTGTAAAAGCCTCTGCAACCTCATATGGATTGATCATAGGATCAGGACGGTGTAATAATAAAAGATCGATTTTATCGACATTTATTTTTTTAAGCGAGTTTTCCGCTGATTGAATAATATGAGTTTTACTAGTATCGTAGTGTTTCACACTTCTTGTGGGGTATTTATCTGATATTAGATTAATGCCACATTTTGTCGCAATCTCAATTTTATCTTTAAGGGAAGGATCGGATTTTATTGCATTACCAAAGATTTCTTCACATTCATAGTTTCCATAAATGTCGGCATGGTCAAAAGAAGTGATGCCTAACGCTATACACTCATTAATGAAATGTAGTAATTGATGCGTATTGTAATTCCACTCATTTAGTCTCCAAACACCGAGAACAAGGTTTGAAAGTGAAACATGTTCATTAAGTTTTATCTTCTTCATAAGATTATCTTTTCATTTGTTTAAATATGTATAGACCCGTAAAAACTTTTTCTATTTTTGTCTAAAAAAATTTATGCGCTATCTGAATTCAATAGTAGAGGCAATAGGGGATACACCATTGGTGAAGTTACACCATGTAAATCACGGGATAAAAGGAGAAATATTCGTTAAAGTAGAATATTTTAATCCTGGAAATTCCGTAAAAGATCGAATTGCTTTAAAAATGATAGAAGATGCGGAAAATAGAGGGGATTTGAAACCTGGTGGTACGATCATCGAAGGTACTTCAGGAAATACTGGAATGGGTCTGGTACTGGTTGCAATTTCAAAAGGTTATCGCTGTATTTTCACCTTGTCTGACAAGCAGTCTCAAGAAAAAATAGACATTTTAAGGGCATTAGGTGCAGAGGTAATCGTCTGTCCAACAAATGTTCCGCCAGACGATCCTAAATCATATTATTCAGTTGCAAGGAAACTTAATAAGGATATCCCTAATTCAATATATCCAAATCAATACGACAATTTATCCAATACTGAAGCGCATTATGAAACAACCGGCCCTGAAATATGGAACGATACAGACGGGAAAATCACCCACTTTGCCGCAGGAATGGGCACAGGTGGGACAATAAGCGGGACTTCAAGGTATCTAAAAGAAAAAAAACCAGACCTTATTACCGTTGGAATTGATACATATGGCTCCGTATTTAAAAAATACAAGGAAACCGGGATTTTCGATGAAAATGAGATATACCCTTATCTGACTGAAGGTATAGGCGAAGATATTTTACCTAAAAACGTAGATTTTGATGTGGTAGATCATATTGTAAAAGTAACGGATAAGGATTCTGCAATCATGACCAGAAGATTGGCAAGGGAAGAAGGATTATTTATCGGTTGGTCTTGTGGAGCTGCCACCAAAGGAGCACTTGATTATGCAGCCGATAACCTCAAAACAGGGGATATTATGGTTGTCGTTTTACCTGACCATGGAACCAGGTACCTGGGTAAGGTTTACAATGATTACTGGATGAAGGATCACGGGTTCCTCGAAGCAAAATATGCTACAGCGAAAGATATTATCCAACACAGACCGGAAGAAAAGCAACTGCAAACCATAGATCATGAAACAACAATAGGACATGCAATCCTTCTAATGCATAAAAAAGGGATAGATCAAATCCCTGTGATTGATGGGAACCATTTTGTAGGTAGCCTGAATGATTCTTCTGTTTTGAAAAAACTTATTGAAAAGCCCGAACTTAAAGAAAGGCCCGTTTCCGAGATAATGGACAAATCATTCCAGTTTGTTGGCCTGGATAACACTTTGGATGTTTTGTCTTCATTGATTAATAAGGATAATAAAGCATTGCTTGTGAGGGATCAGCTAAATCAGGTTCATATCATCACGCAAAGCGATTTATTGATGGCGATGACTAATTAATCTGTAAAATTTCTTACTTTTGGATCAACCAAACTAAACTAATACTCTTTGCTTGCAGAGACCTCAAAATTGAGGTCTCTTTTTTTATATCAACATGAAATCATCAGAACCTATAGGCATATTTGACAGTGGTATAGGAGGGCTGACCGTGGCAAAGGCGGTGAAAGAACTATTGCCCCATGAACAAATAATTTATTTTGGTGATACAGCCCATTTACCATACGGGGATAAATCGGTTGCCGCAATCCAGGCATATTCGATAAAGATTATTAATTACCTCCTGGAATCTAACTGCAAGGTTATTTTAATAGCCTGTAATTCCGCTTCCTCTGCCGCCTTAGAATTAATTAAAGAATATGCGGGAGAGAAAGCTTTGATTATAAATGTCATTGAACCAATTGTCAATTTTCTGAGGGAAAATTACACTAAAACCAACATTGGATTGATCGGTACAAAGCAAACGGTAAACTCCGGTGTATATCAGCATAAGGTTGAAGCATTAAACAACAATTTGACGCTACATAGTTTAGCTACACCATTGCTGGTGCCCATGATTGAAGAAGGCTTTTATCAAAATAAGATCAGTCATGAGATAATTCGACAATACCTTTCGGATAAAATATTATCAGATATTGAGGTCCTCATTCTGGGGTGCACTCATTACCCGGTTATTAAAAATGAAATTCTAAATATTTTAAAAAAGAATATTGATGTTCTGGATTCAGCGGAACTTACCGCCAGTGCCTTAAAGGCTATCCTTGCATTAAACAATTTGCAAAATAAATCGACAGAGAACCTCAAAGACATATTTTTGGTTTCTGATTATACTGACGCCATGAACAATTCCACCAAAATTTTTTTTGGGGATAATGTTAGTTTACAGTGTCATAAGATTTGATTATCGCATCGTTTGCACCTAATTTCAATAAATGATACAGTTTCTGTATTACCTTAATTTTCTTTTGGTTTTTGTGGTTTTTGCAGTTTATGCGGAACGAAAGATTGCAGCTTTCATTCAAGACAGAATAGGACCGATGGAAGTGGGTTATAAGGGGTTGTTACAAACGGTGGCTGATTTGCTGAAAATGCTCCAAAAAGAAGATATTGTTCCCAGGGCTACTGATAAATGGTTGTTTTTAACTGCACCGGTAATCATTTTCCTGGCAATATTCACCGGCTATGCTTTATTGCCATTAAACTTTTCGCGCCCCGGAGCAGATGTACCCAGTGGTGTGTTTTTACTTTTAGCCATCGTAGCGTTGGATGTTGTTGGCATCTTAATGGCAGGATGGGCCTCTAATAACAAATATTCATTGTATGGTTCTATGCGGTCCGTTGCCCAGATGGTTTCTTATGAAGTGCCTTTCGGCTTATCGGTTATTTCCGTGGCTTTGATAGCCGGATCGTTGGATTTAAATGAGATTTCCGTTCAACAAGGAATTCTTTTTCAGGAGAGCAATTACTTTTTAGGTATTAAAGCACTTGGCCTGGATGTAAGTAAAATAGGCGGAATTTTATCATGGAATATATTCCGGGCACCTGTACTAATACCAGTTTTCATCATATTTTTCATATCCTCATTAGCCGAATCCAATAGAGCACCATTTGACTTACCTGAATCCGAATCTGAAATAATTGGCGGTTACCACACTGAATACTCCGGTTTTCGGTGGAGCATTTTTATGCTTGGGGAATATGGTATGATGCTGTTGGTTTCTTATCTGGCAGCGATACTATTTTTCGGAGGATGGAATACTCCTTTTCCAAATATCTCAACCATTCCGCTTGCTGAATGGACCACCGGAACACCGGGAAGTATAATTCACTATTTTTGGGCTTTTTTTTGGCTAACCATTAAAAGTTTATTTTTGGTTTTCGTACAAATGTGGATAAGATGGACTTATCCAAGGCTAAGGGTGGATCAGTTGATGTCGTTGTCCTGGAAATATCTGACACCTTTTGCCATTTTACTTTTGTTTATTTCCGCAACCTGGAAGATGATTATGATATGAAGACACAAGAACTGAATTATTGGCAGCAGATTACATCATCGGTAAAAACTTTATTACTGGGCTTGAGGCTTACATTCAGACATTTGTCCCTGGCCAGAAAATCATGGAAACCTAAAGGTATAGAGCAAAAAAGTTATTTTGAAGAAAATGAAGGAATCTTCACAGTTCAATACCCCAGGGAAACCTTACCGGTTCCCGATAATGCAAGGTACCGGCTTCACAATGAAATAGACGACTGCATTGTATGCGATAAGTGTGCCAAGATATGTCCGGTTGATTGTATAGAGATAGAGCCTGTCAGGGCACCTGAAAACTTTGGAAACACTTCTGATGGAACGCCTAAGCGTATACATGCGGCAAAGTTTGATATTGATATGGCCAAATGTTGTTTTTGTGGATTGTGTACAACAGTTTGTCCTACGGAGTGCCTGACCATGACAAAAGCATATGATTTTAGTGAGTATGACGTAAATGACCACACCTACGCATTTTCAGAAATGACACCAATCGAAATATTAGAAAAGAAAGAACAGTGGGAAAAATACCAGGCGGAAAAAGAAGCAGCCAGGAAATTAAAAACCGTAGAAAAAAATGAAGGGCCACCCACTGAGAAATCAAAAAAAACTGCTTTCAATCCAAAAAAAGGAAACCCAAATAGATAATTAATGCTGTTTTATTTCTTTGCTGGTATAATTGTTTTGTCATGTTTTGCGCTGATCATAACCAAGAATGTTCTGCATTCTGTTTTTCTGCTGCTATTAATCTTTCTTGCGGTGTCGGGAATATATTTTTCTGTTGGTGCCGGCTTCGTTGGAGTAACTCAAATAGTTGTTTATGTTGGTGGCATATTGATTTTTTTTGTGTTTGGGATAATGTTAACCACACGCTCGATAGGCTCTAAACTAACTGTGAAATCTCAGAATTTATTTTTTGGAATCTCAGTGGGTATTTTACTTTTTTATTTGGTAGTAAGCTTGGTTTACCGGTCGAATTATCTTTACCAACTCAGCTTGTATGCCCCTTACAGTAATCAAAAAGAACTTTTATCCCACCTGGGGATATCTTTTTTTACTAATTATCTGATAGCTTTTGAACTCACGGCGGTTATAATCTTAATTGCTTTAATCGGAGCATCTTTTTTAGCCAATAAAAAATCAGGTATTCATTATGATAGGGATTGAAAAATTTATGGTTTTAAGTGCTTTTCTGTTTTGTGTAGGCGTTTATTTGATGCTGACCAAAAGAAATGCAATAATAATGCTGGTTGGCATAGAATTAATATTAAATGCCGCCAATCTAAATTTTATCGGCTTTAATCAATTTGATCCGGGGCAACAGGGGGTGGTATTTGCTGTATTTTTAATAGTCATTGCGGTAGCTGAGGTTTCTGTGGCACTGGCTATTTTAATAAAAGTTTATTCCTATTATAAAACTTCCGACTTGGATGAGCTTGACCTCCTTAAAGAACAGTAATGCCAACGGATATTTTAATTCTCTCCTTATTATCCATTTTCCTGCCGCTTTTATCCTTTGGTGTAGTTTGGTTATTTAAGTCAAAGAATTTGTCAGCTTTGGCGGCTACAATTCTTTTGGGACTATCAATGATATCAAGTCTTTTACTGTTTCTGGGTGTCTGGCCGGATACGTTTCATCTGTTTTCAATGAATTGGTTTCAGGTGGGTCCTTCAATATTTAAGGCTGGTATTTATATCAATGGTATCTCGGTAATTATAGGGCTGGTTATTAATCTCATTAGCTTTCTGGTTCATATTTTTTCCCTTGAATATATGGCTAATGATCCCGGTAAGAAGCGTTATTTCTCATTTCTTGGATTATTTACTTTCTCCATGTTGGGGATCATTTTTGCCGATGGCTTAATGGTTATCTTCATATTTTGGGAATTAGTGGGGCTATCATCTTATTTATTGATCGGATTTTGGTTCAAAAAGCATACGGCCAGTAAGGCGGCTCGAAAAGCATTTATCGTTAACAGGATCGGAGATGTTGGTTTTTTAGTAGGTATTTTAATTATCTGGTCCCATTTCGGAACAACCGATTTGTTTACGCTTCAGCAAATCATTGAGCAGGGCTCATTTTCTTCTGATCATCTTGTCTTTGGGGAAAACAAACAAATATCAACATTTTGGTTACATGCCTCAGCCATTGGACTTTTCTGTGGGGTCTTAGGCAAATCAGCGCAGTTCCCGTTGCAAGTATGGTTGCCAGATGCCATGGAGGGGCCTACGCCGGTTTCTGCTTTGATTCATGCCGCAACCATGGTGGCAGCAGGTATCTATTTACTCGGCAGGGTTTATTTTTTGATTCCATTTGATGTTCTTCCTGTAATTGCTACAATAGGAACCATTACTGCCTTTATGGGCGGGTATGCCGCCCTCATGCAAAATGATATCAAAAAAGTGCTCGCATATTCAACCATTTCCCAACTTGGTTATATGGTTATTGGTGTAGGGGTAGGCGCTACTGACTCAGCGCTTTTTCATTTAATAACCCATGCATTCTTTAAGGCCTGCCTTTTTTTATCCGCCGGTTCTGTGATCCACTCTCTCCATAAAATACAAGTTGAAAATTTTGACCCTCAGGATATGCGATTCATGGGAGGTATCAGAAAATATATGCCTGTAACTTTTTGGTGTTATCTGATATCGATGCTTTCTTTAAGTGGATTGCCTTTTTTTACGGGTTTTCTATCAAAAGATGCAATTATCAATGCATCATATGCCTGGGCTGTTCAGATGAGCAGTGTTTCTGAAAGTGTATTTTATTACATCATTCCATTTTTGGCTTTATTTACAGCTTTTTTAACCGCTTTATACATGGGTAGGCAATTATTTCTGGTTTTTTTCGGGCAGTGGAGGTTAAAAAAGTTATACCACAATCTAATAATCTATCCTGTAGAAAATAATTTTAAAATTACTATTCCTCTATTAATTCTAGCCTTGGGGTGTTTTAGCTTATCCTTTTCTCTTAATCCGTTTAATGCCTCTGATGGATGGGTTTATACCGGATTATCAAATTTCTATGTATTTCAAGCTCCTGGTCTGTTTTTAGAAAACCTTGACCATCAAGCACAATCTACGCACAATACTATATTGTTTATTTCCATAGTTTCCGCTGTATTAGGCCTGACATTGGCATTTATATTATTTAAACCAGGAAGGAAGTTTGAAAAAGGTTATGTTCATTCCCAGCAAATGAACTTTGTCATGAGGTTATCCTTTCATAATTTTTATTTGGATTGGATTTATGAAAAAACATTTATTAGGGCTTTTAATATAGTTGTAGGGTTAAGTAAATGGCTGGATAAGATTATCGATTTATTCATAGATTCATTAGGATATTTTGCAGTTATAATTTCCTCGATAATTTCTTGGTTTGATGATAATTTGGTGGATGGCCTGGTAAACTTTATATCGAAATCGTTACAAGGTATTGGCCAATTAACACGAAACATTCAAGCTAAAAGAATACAAATGCAGCTTACATGGAGCTTAATTGGTGTCATTTTTCTATTGTTCATTATTTTAGGCTTTCGTAACTAATGGCAGATTATATTTTAACGATTTTAATTTTTCTACCTTTTCTTGGCCTTCTCTTTATTTTGTTGATACCCGGGGAAAAGGCTAAGCTTTTTAAATGGATAGCCCTGACTGTTAGCCTGATACAATTGGTCATCAGTGGGGTCATATTTTTTTCATTTGATGCAAAATTTGAAAGGTCTTATCAATTTGTTGAGCAAGTTGATTGGATTTTTATCGATATGGGTTCCCTGGGGAAGCTCTCTATCCAGTATTTTCTGGGAGTTGACGGTATTAACCTTTTAATGGTATTGATTTCTGCTATTGTGTTGCTAATTGGTGTCCTTGCTTCCTGGAACATCACGAAATATTTGAAGGGTTATTTTTCGCTTTATATGATCCTCAGTACCAGTATATTTGGTAGTTTTCTGGCCCTTGATCTTTTCTTGTTCTATTTGTTCTTTGAATTTATGTTGCTCCCCATGTATTTCCTGATCGGGGTGTGGGGAGGACCAAGAAAGGCGTATGCAGCCATAAAATTTTTCCTATACACCTTGCTTGGGTCTATTTTGATTTTAATTGTATTTATTGGGTTATACATTTCAGCTGTTGATCCGATAAAAACAGCAGAACGGGTCAGTTATTCAAATGTACCAGTTACAGATATACAAGATCAGATTAAGAATCAGTCACTTGAGAAATCTGATATGGTTCACACATTCAATCTTATACATCTTCAAGATATCAGGAATTTTTTGCCGGGTAGTATCTTTTCGCTTTCAGGTAGTTTTTTTGGGATGCATGCCCGATGGTTAGGGTTTTTATTATTATTTACAGGCTTTGCCATAAAATTACCTGCCGTGCCGGTTCATACATGGCTGCCTGATGCACACGTTGAGGCCCCAACAGCCATATCTGTTGTACTTGCCGGTGTACTTTTGAAAGTGGGGGGGTATGGTTTTTTTAGGTTTGCCTATGGTATTTTTCCAGATGGAGGCATTCATTACGCATGGATGGTTGGGATACTAGGAGTTATAGCCATTATTTATGGTGGGTTAAGTGCTATGGGTCAAAAGGATATTAAGCGGCTGATTGCTTATTCATCGATATCACACATGGGTTTTGTATCATTAGGAATAGCAGCACTAACTACAGAAGCGGTTTCCGGGGCTTTATATCAATTATTTAGCCATGGTATTATTTCTGCGGCTTTATTTGTTATTGCCGGGGTTATTTATAGTCGCACTGGTGACCGGTTAATTGAGAATTACAGTGGTCTGGCTGCCCATCTCCCGGCTTACACATTGGTAGTAGTGATCACATTTTTTGCTTCTTTGGGATTACCGGGATTATCTGGTTTTATCGGTGAGATTTTGGTCTTCCTGGGATCTTTCAAATCACAAACAGAGAATGGGTTGATTCCAGGAAGTTTTACAATAATTGCAGCTAGCGGGTTAGTGATCACAGCAGCTTATTATTTATGGACACTTCAGCGAATGTTTTTTGGGAAATATTGGGTGCGTGAAGAGGGTTGGATGAGTAAAATGAAGGATTTAACGGTTTTAGAAAAGATAATTTTTATTCCACTAATTATTATGATGCTGGTATTCGGGTTATTCCCGCAGATTCTTCTGGACCCCATAGCAATCAGCGTCAGTGAATTTATCCAGACTACATTGCAGAGGGGTAATCAATACTTAATGGGATATAAATAAAAGAAATGGAGGAAAAGCTATCACAAATCATTGAAAGCACTAAATTTCTTCAACCTGAGTTTGTCTTGGTTTTAGGTATAATCGTTTTGGTGGTATTGGACTTATTTGATGCTTACCCGGGCTCTAAACTCAAGATATTCACTTCAATCTTTGTGGGTCTTACCTGTTTTGGAATGACTTTAAATCAATGGTACCTGGATGAGCTTATTTTTTTTTCGGATACACTTCAATTGAATAAATTGATCGTATTTTTCAAACTATTATTTATCGTTGGGTACTTGTTTTCTTTTTTGTTTACTTCAAAAAATATGGAAAACTGGTATTCAAAAGTTGAGTACCATATTCTTCTGTTAGGATTGCTGCTTGGTACGCTTTTTATGGTTATGGCTAATAATTTTTTAGTCATTTTCCTTGCCATAGAGTTGGTTTCACTTTCTTCATATTTACTAACTAATTTTCGTTTTCATAAGGAATCTTATGAAGCTTCCATCAAATATCTGCTCATAGGAGCTTTGGCTACAGCTTTTATGGCATATGGGATATCACTTATCTATGGAAGCAGTTTTTCTCTTGCTGTTGAACCAGATGACATTAAATCACCTGAATTATTAATCATTGGCTATGGCATTTTCCTGTTTGGGTTGCTATTTAAAATTACGGCTGCGCCATTTCATATCTGGGCACCGAATGTTTACCAACTAGCACCTATACCAATTGCTGCATTTTTTTCGGTAATCCCCAAGTTAGCCGGAATTGTAATCTTATATAAAATTACCAGAGGATTTACAGGGAGTGCATTTTTTGAAGAATGGCAATACTTACTTTCCATCCTGATCATTCTCACAATCACCATAGGAAACCTTTCGGCTTATTTTCAGAAAGATGCCAGGAGATTAATGGCCTATTCGTCAATAGCCCATTCAGGGTATTTGTTAATCGGCCTTTTGGTTGTCAATGTGTTAGGTATTAAAAGCATAGCTTTTTACGGAGCTATTTATTTGTTTATGAATTTCACGGTATTTCTGATCATTAACATATTAGAAAATAAAGGATTTGATACCATTGAAGCATACGGCGGATTGGGTAAACTATTGCCACTTGCCGGGATTGCGGTGGTTATTTCAATGATATCATTAACCGGTTTACCCCCTACAGCAGGGTTCACAGCGAAGCTTATGATCTTTTCATCACTCTTGGGGGAGCTAAATGGTGGAACGGTCTTGATACTACCTATAGTATTTATTTTTGGATTATTAAATACAGTTGTTTCCCTTTTCTTCTATTTGAAAATACCTTTTTCAATGTTTTTTCGACTTACTCCCACAGAAGATATTAATGGTCCTCTTACATCATTTGAAATTATTTCTATAATTACCTTATGCTTACCTCTTTTAGTTTTATTCGTAAAACCGGATATTATAATGAATATTATTGCGAATTTTACAGTATGATATAATTATTTCTGATGAGTGACCCAATAAAACATGAATGTGGCATTGCTTTAATGAGGCTCAGGAAACCCATGCAGTACTATATTGATAAATATTCAACCCCTACTTATGCTGTAAATAAAATGTACTTACTCATGCAAAAGCAGCATAACAGGGGACAGGATGGCGTGGGTATCGCCAACATAAAAATTGGAGTCAATCCTGGTACAAGGTATATCAGCAGGTACCGCAGTATAGAATCTCAGCCAATTGAGGATATTTTTAGGAAAATCGGTAAAAAATTCAAAAAAACTCAAAAAGAAAGTGGAAGCGACTACTATAATGCTAAGTGGTTAAAAGAGCATATCGCTTTTACCGGGGAAGTGTGGATGGGACATTTAAGATATGGTACCCATGGTAAAAATGAAATAGAATCATGTCACCCTTTTCTCAGACAAAACAATTGGAGAAGTCGAAACCTGGTTATCGCAGGAAACTTCAACATGACTAACGTTGATGAGCTATTTGATAAACTGGTTCAACTTGGCCAACATCCCAAGGAAAAAGTGGATACCGTCACTGTAATGGAAAAAATTGGCCATTTCCTGGATGATGAGAATCAGAAAATCTTTGATAAATACAAGAAATATCTGTCAAATCCTGAAATAACCGAATTAATTGAGGAGGAGCTTGATTTATCTTCTGTACTAAGACGTGCCTGTAAAGATTTTGATGGAGGTTATGCCATGGTTGGCGTGGTAGGTCATGGGGCGTCTTTTGTTGCAAGGGATCCCTCTGGCATTAGGCCGGCGTATTATTATTATGATGATGAATTTATAGTTGTCGCTTCTGAAAAACCGGCAATAAAAACGGCCTTCCAATGTGAATACGAGGATATAAAAGAGGTTAAACCGGCACATGCTTTGGTCATCGACCGTAATGGTGATTTTTCTGAGAATCAATTTATAGATTCGTTACCTAAGCAGTCCTGCAGTTTTGAGCGGATATATTTTTCAAGAGGCACAGACCCCGATATTTACTCCGAAAGAAAGCTACTGGGGAAATATTTACTTCCTACAGTTCTAAAGGCTATTGATTGCGACTTAAAGAATACAGTATTTTCTTATATCCCGAATACTGCAGAAACAGTTTTCTTAGGCATGATGAGGGGAATAGATGAATACCTGATAGCAAAAAGAAAAGATGTTATTCTTGATAATAAACCAAGCACGGAAAGCCTAGAGGAGTTGCTTTCATTCCGCCCCCGCGTTGAAAAACTAGTGTTGAAAGATGTGAAATTAAGAACTTTCATCACAGATGATGAGCACCGCAATGATCTGGTAGCCCATGTTTATGATACAACCTATGAGGTGATTAGAAAAGGAAAGGATACATTGGTTGTAATTGATGACTCAATTGTAAGAGGAACAACTTTAGAGAAAAGCATTCTTACATTGCTGGATAAGCTGAAGCCAAAGAAAATAATCATTGTGTCCTCTGCACCACAAATAAGATATCCGGATTGTTATGGTATTGACATGAGCAAAATGAAAGATTTTATTGCTTTCCGTTCGCTGCTGGCACTTCTGGAAGATACCGGTAAAGAATATTTATTGGATGAGGTCCTTGAGAAGTGTATAGATTCTTTAAACAGCGAAAATCCAATTAATCACGTAAAGGAACTATATGACCAATTTGATGAAGAACAAATCTCTAAAAAGATCTCAGAAATAGTTAAGCCAAAAGGTATGAGGGCAGAAGTACAGGTAGTGTATCAAACAGTTCAAAACTTACATAAAGCTATACCAAACCATCGCGGAGATTGGTATTTCACCGGAAAATATCCAACCCCCGGCGGCAATAAAGTGGTTAATAAATCATTTATTAACTTTATGAAAGGAGTAACGGTCAGGGCTTATTAAACTCTTTATACAGCAAAACTCTCCCCGCAACCACAAGTCCTTGAAGCATTAGGGTT
Source organism: uncultured Roseivirgaceae bacterium (assembly GCA_964429655.1). Taxonomy (GTDB): domain Bacteria; phylum Bacteroidota; class Bacteroidia; order Cytophagales; family Cyclobacteriaceae; genus CAYSCZ01. The sequence continues at coordinate 37,115 of CAYSCZ010000004.1, read as the reverse complement.
AATAAATTGAAAGCCTTTACCATTAAGCCCATCCGAAAAATCCAATGTTGTGCCCAGTAGGTAAAGCATACTTTTCTTGTCTACTATAACTTTTACATCCTTATCCACAAATACTTCGTCTGAGTCCTGTACTTTATCGTCGAAAAGTAAATCATACATCAGGCCTGAACATCCACCGCCTTTTACTGCTACCCTAATATTAAACGCATTGGTATGCCCTTCTTCATTTCTTAATTCCGTGATTCTTTCTTTTGCCTTTTCGGTTACATTTATCATAATTTATGCAATTGGGTTTAATTCAATACTAAAAACCGTGATGGAGTTAATGTCCCTTCCATAATAAAGTTTATCCAGGACGTCATATATATTACTGGCTCTGAAATAGGAGGTATTAAGCTCATTAACTCCTTTAATCATCCATTGTATGGTATATGACTCTTCTTTGTCTTTAAAATCTGATACGTATTCATAAAGTTTGTTTAAAGCGTCGATTTTATCAAAACCAAAAACGGACTTAAATAAAAACGATTGATTATGTTTTGGGTTTATAGTGATTAAGTCAATTTTGACCTTACCATCTATATACGAATATTCAAAAATGAGTTCATTGCTTCTCAAACCTAAAAAACTTCTAATATCATTTTGTATTTTAGCGGACTCAATATGAATATCTGATTTTGTCTCCATGTACTGGAAATACGTTTTAATCACAAAAGTGATTGATTACCCTTTAAAATCTCACATTAATATTTAATCTACAAAAATAATCCATGGATGCCAATATATTTATCTTCTGTCAGTCAAATGTTTCATATAAGTTTTACAATAATCAAAGTTGATAATGGCAAAGCAAAGAACAGCAATTAGTGATCTGGGAGAATTTGAGTTAATAAATCATATCGTCAGAAACTTTTCAAAAAAACATGATTCTTCAGTTAAAGGTATAGGTGACGACGCGGCAGTTATTGATATCGGTGAGAAATATCAGCTGATTTCTTCTGATATGCTGATAGAACAGGTTCATTTTGATTTATCTTATGTCCCTCTTCAGCATCTTGGTTATAAAGCCGTTTCCGTAAATGCCTCAGATATCTATGCGATGAATGGCAATCCGAAGTACCTCCTTGTTGACCTAGCCCTAAGCAACAGATTTTCGGTAGAAGCGGTTGATGAACTGTATGAAGGGATACGTCTTGCCTGTGATAGGTATAATATTGAACTGATTGGTGGTGATACCACGTCCTCAAAAACAGGCCTGATGATTGCTGTAACTGCCATTGGGGATGTGGAAAAACAAAAAGTGGTATATCGTGGGACTGCTAAAGCGGGGGACCTTATTTGCGTAAGCGGTGACTTAGGGGGTGCTTATACAGGATTACAGGTTTTAGAACGAGAGAAACAGGTTTATCTAAAAAATCCCGATATGCAGCCCAGGCTCGATGCTTATCAATACATCATAGGCAGGCAGCTAAAAGTGGAAGCCAGGAAAGATATAATTGATGATTTTGAGTCATTGAGACTGCAACCAACAAGTATGATTGATGTATCTGATGGTGTAGCCTCTGATTTATTTCATATCTGTAAATCCTCTAATGTGGGTGCTGTATTGTATGAGGACAAATTACCGGTCTCAGAAGAAGCTTATCAAACATCGGTCGAACTTGGGATTGATCCGGTCACAAGTATTTTAAATGGAGGGGAAGATTACGAAATACTATTCACTATAAAAGAAAGTGATCATTCAATAATTGAAAAACATGACGACATTTTTGTAATCGGAGAAATAAAAGACAATGCTTATGGGAAATTTTTGATCAGTAAAAAAGGTATGAAAATCGAACTAAAAGCTCAGGGTTGGAAACATTTCTAAAAAAAAGCCAGGGGATACCTGGCTTGAAAATAATTTCTTACCTACTTTAAAACTCAAGTTTAACCTTATCAGTAAATAATATGGCTAATTCTTCTTTATTCTTGATGTCTCTCAATTTTTCTTCAAATTCCTGAGTCTCCTGAAACCTTACCTGCAGTGCAATATCCAATGCCTTAGAATATTGTTTTTTTGCTTCATCCATTGTCATATTGCCCTTTTTTACACTTTTAGTAAAATGTTTATCTAACTTTTTAACAGCGTAGTAAATTGCCGGTTTTTCCACCATGGTCATTTTTATGGATGGATTCTCTGCCGTCCCTTGTTGGATCCAGGTATAATTTTCCTGGAGTAGATGGATTTTTTTAGCAACTTCATAACCAAAATCATGACTTTTTACATCATCATCATCAACACTTGACACATCAAGTTCATCCTCAATGTACCGGAATGTGTACAAATTATCTTGATCTGTCTGACCAAAACTTACCGAAACACAGCATACTAAGGCTACCAATAATACCAAAATCTTTTTCATAATACTCTAATTTTTATAAGATCATCATCAAATCTTAACACAGACAAAACACAAATATAAATTAATTAATTGCCTACTGTCAATAGAATATACTAATAATTGTCTTTAAATGTTCAAAACAACTTATTTTTTCAATATTTGAAAAATAATATTTGATAAGGATATTTCAATTTAAATATTTATATCATAAGGTTTGTTAAAATGAAAATATATTACTTAAAGTACAGGTAATTAAAATGATGTATTGAAATATTGTAAATTTTTTAAATATTCATATTTAAATAAAATGCTTTAGTCTCGAAATATTACTACCATTTCAATCAATAATGCAGTTAGCTAAACCAAGCTAAATCTTAATTAAACATATATTCTCAAGATCATGTCTTCAGATTTTAATGCTAATTTAGCAACCAGAAATGTTATGGATAATTTAAGAAACTTCTGCATTATAGCCCATATTGATCATGGCAAAAGCACACTTGCCGACAGGTTATTAGAATATACACACACAATTTCCGACAGGGAAAAACAAGATCAGCTACTTGATGACATGGACCTCGAAAGGGAGCGGGGGATTACAATTAAAAGTCACGCTATACAGATGGATTATGAATACGAGGGAAAATTATATCACTTAAACCTCATAGATACACCAGGCCACGTTGATTTTTCATACGAGGTATCCAGATCCATTGCAGCATGTGAAGGCGCTTTATTGATTATAGATGCTTCCCAGGGCGTTGAAGCCCAGACCATTTCCAATATGTATTTGGCCATGGAACATGACCTGGAAATTATACCTGTTTTGAATAAGATTGATCTTCCAGGCGCTCGTTCTGAAGAGGTTTCCGATGAAATTGTGGATCTATTGGGTTGTGAGAGGGAACGAATCATTCATGCGAGCGGCAAAGAAGGAATAGGAATAGAAGAGATACTCAAAACTATCGTGCGGATAATACCACCTCCTGTTGGGGATGTAAATGAACCTTTGCAAGCGATGATATTTGACTCTAACTTCAACTCATTTAGAGGCATAGAAGTAATTTTCCGGATTTATAATGGGACAATCAGAAAAGGGGACCTTGTCAAATTTGTCAATACCGGGAAGACTTATGATGCTGATGAGATAGGCACACTGAAATTAACCCATCAGCCGAAAAAAGAAATCGTTGCAGGCGATGTAGGTTATCTCGTTTCAGGGATCAAAGTGGCTAAAGAAGTGAAAGTCGGGGACACAATCACCCACGTAGAAAGACCAACCAACAGTGCGGTAAGGGGCTTTGAAGATGTTAAACCTATGGTTTTTGCGGGTATTTATCCGGTTGAAACTTCTGATTTTGAGGAGCTTAGAAGTTCTATGGAGAAACTCCAACTGAATGATGCCTCCCTGGTTTGGGAGCCGGAAACTTCCGCAGCATTGGGTTTTGGTTTCAGATGTGGTTTTCTTGGCATGTTGCATATGGAGATTGTCCAGGAAAGACTGGATCGTGAGTTTGATATGTCTGTGATAACTACGGTTCCTTCAGTGAAATTTCATGCCATAAAACATGATGGTTCATTTGATGAAATCAATGCCCCATCTGAAATGCCGGAACCAAATACAATTGATCATATTGAAGAGCCTTTCATTAGCGCACAGATCATCTCCAAGTCGGAGTTTATTGGATCAATTATTTCTTTATGTATTGATAAGCGGGGCATTATTAAGAACCAGGTTTATCTAACAGCTGAGCGTGTCGAATTGACCTTTGAATTACCCCTGGCTGAAATCGTATTTGATTTCTTTGATAAATTAAAAACCATTAGTCGTGGCTACGCTTCTTTGGATTATGAACTGCTGGGTTATCAACCCTCAAACATGGTTAAATTAGATATTCAGTTAAATGGTGAAAAAGTCGACGCACTCTCTGCAATTGTCCATAGGGATAAATCTTATGAATGGGGGAAGCGGTTATGCGAAAAATTAAAGGAACTTTTACCCCGTCAGATGTTTGAAATTGCTATTCAGGCTTCCATTGGTACAAAAATTATCGCCAGGGAGTCTGTTAAAGCATTGCGAAAGAACGTATTATCCAAATGCTATGGAGGAGATATAACAAGGAAACGAAAATTACTGGAAAAACAAAAGAAAGGTAAAAAGAGAATGAGACAGGTTGGAAGTGTGGAGATTCCTCAGGAAGCTTTTATGGCTGTATTAAAAATTGATTGATTATGACTGGTGAAATTAATTACATCCTACTTGACGGTAAAAAAGTTGCCCGGGAAATTAAGGATGAACTGGCGGAAAAAGTGAAAGTGATGAAAGATCATAACCTTAAATTACCACACCTTGCCATTATTATGGTTGGGGATGATGGGGCAAGTCAAACCTATGTGGACAATAAGGTGAAAGCCAGTAAATCTGTAGGTTTTCATTACACTTTACTTCGTTTTGCAGAAACTATTTCAGAGACTAAGCTCTTAAAACACATCCATCAGATTAATGAAGATGAGGACATCGACGGCCTTATCGTTCAACTACCTCTCCCGGATCATATTTCCGTAGAGAAAGTTATTGACAACATCGATCCACTTAAGGATGTTGATGGCTTTACCAATCAAAATTTTGGTAGTATTTCTTCTAGTAATCCAAGAATTCTTCCCGCAACCCCCGCTGGGGTTATGGAGCTGCTGGCAAGATATCAAATTGATACTGTGGGCAAACATTGTGTGGTAGTAGGTAAAGGACGTATAGCTGGAGCTCCACTCAGTGCCATGCTTTCACATCAGGGAGAAGCAACTGTTACACTTTGTCATATCTACACCAAATCGTTATCAAATTTTACCAAACAAGCAGATATTTTATTTGTAGCAGTTGGCAAGCCGGGACTTATCAAGTCTGACATGGTTAAGGAAGGCGCAGTGGTGTTAGACATTGGTACAACCAAAATTGAAGACCCGGGCAGACCTAGAGGATTCAGAATTGTTGGAGATGTTGATTTTGATGAAGTTTCACCAAAATGCTCTTACATAACCCCGGTACCGGGTGGTATCGGTCCCATGACCATAGCCTCATTACTCCAAAACACGTATAAAGCAGCAGAAAGACGAAATAACGACACAAGTATTTGATTTTGGAGGTAAAAGAAGTAAAAACAATGACGATTCCATTAATGGAAGATTTCCTCACCATTCAGGGGGAAGGGTTCCATCAGGGAAAAGCTGCATATTTTATAAGGTTGGCCGGTTGTGATGTCGGTTGCCATTGGTGTGACGTTAAGGAATCCTGGAATAAAAATGATCATCCTGAAGTACCTATTGAAAGTGTTATAAAAAATGCGGTAGAATGCAAGGTTTCAATGGTTGTAATTACAGGTGGAGAACCTTTAATGTATGACCTTGATATACTCACCAATCATTTAAAGCACCACCAATTGGAAACCCATTTAGAAACATCCGGAGCCCACCCTTTGTCAGGTCAATGGGATTGGATCTGCTTCTCGCCAAAGAAATTCAAGTCCCCATATAAGCAATTCTACAATATTTCCGATGAATTAAAAGTTGTGATATACAATAAACACGATTTTGAATGGGCCGAAGCACATGCTAAACAAATGCACGATAACTGCTATTTATCGTTGCAACCGGAATGGAGTGTTATGGATAAAATCACACCTCAAATTGTTGAATATATCAAAAGTAATCCCAAATGGAGATTGTCTTTACAGACTCATAAATATATAAATGTACCCTGACCATGCTTTCCATCTATCGATTATTTTTAATTCTGATGATTATTCCATTTACGGTGGAGGCTCAATACAGTGGATTGACTACAGATAATAAGAAAGCAATAAAATTTTACGAAGAAGCCAGGACATTTTCAAGAAGAGGGCAATTCCCGGAAGCAATTAATGCGCTCTTATCAGCGATAAAAAAAGATGATCAGTTTGCAGAAGCCTACCTGGCGCTCGCGGGTCAATACCTTGATCTGGGGGATAAAAAAAAGGCGGTACAGGTGTATATCCAATTAAAAGGTATAAACCCACCATATGCGAACCGTAAAGAAGTTGACTATAGAATCGCCAAAGCCTATTACAACCTGGGTGAATATCAGCTTGCCAGAGAATATCTTGATGTGTATATAGAAAAGTTTAACTACTCCAAAAACACTAACCCCACATCCATACTATCCCAAAGAATTGATTTCTCCATCGAGGCAGTAAATAACCCCGTTAAACTTTCGCTTACCAAATTACAATACCCAATCAATGGGTTTCAATACCAATACTTCCCGGTTTTGACGGTCGATAAAAAGTTTATGTTTATTACCATCAGGAAGGGGTCAGGGTTTTTTTCCGATGAAGACATTTACGTGGCAAAAAAAGGAGATGATGGGTATTGGCTTGAACCTTTTGAAATTTCCCCGGTCATTAATACCAAACAAAATGAAGGCACTTGCAGCATATCAGCCGACGGAAGAATATTAATATTTACTTCTTGCCAGGGGAGACAATCTTATGGGAGTTGTGACCTTTACATAACGACCAGGGAGGGCAATAAATGGACACTGCCAAAAAACCTGGGGGCAAATATCAATAGCAGGCAGTGGGATTCCCAGCCTTCATTATCAGCAGATGGCCGTACGCTGTATTTTGTATCTACAAGGCCGGGAGGCTTTGGAAGAAGGGATATATGGGTTACAAAAAAGAATAAGGAAGATTACTGGCAGGAACCAAAAAATATGGGAAGGGTCATTAATACCGCCGCAGATGATATTGCACCATTTGTTCATGTGAACGGACAGACAGTGTACTTTTCTTCGGATGGATTACCAGGCCTCGGAGGTTTTGACTTTTTCTATTCAGAAAGGCAGGAAGATGGCTGGAGTAAACCAAAAAATCTTGGTTATCCTCTAAACGATAAAGAAGACCAGGTCTCTTTATTTATTACTGCTGATGGGAAAACGGCTTATTATACCCAGGACACAAAAAAAAGGGATAGAGTAGTAAGGAGTGATATCTATACATTTCCGGTACCGGAAGAAAACCGCGTTACCCATTGGAGTAATTTTTTGACAGGAACAGTATACGATGCCGAAACCAACCAAAAGCTTAGGGCTAAAATTGATTTGTACGATATCAATACCAATGAATTGATTTCCTCGATATATTCTGACGCTGTCAGCGGCAAATATTTTGTGGTGTTGACCGAAGGCAATGAATATGGCATTTATGCGACTAAAAAAGGTTACATATTCGAAGATTTAAGATTTAACTATATTAAAAGGCCAAGGTTAGCACCGGAAGTGCTGGATATTTATCTTACGCCGGTAAATAAAGGTGTCTCCACAGTGCTTGAAAATATCTTTTTTGACTTTGATAAATATAAATTAAAGGAGAAGTCAAAATCGGAACTTTACGAGATCATGGAATTTTTAACTCAAAACCCGGAAGTGCAGATATTAATCACCGGGCACACCGATAATGAAGGCGATGACATATATAATATGGAGCTGTCAAATAAAAGAGCTAAAGCTGTCTATCAGTTTCTGCAAGAAAATGGTATAAATCCACAAAGGCTGTCATTCAAGGGATATGGCAAAGAAAAACCTTTAGTTCCTAATGATTCAGAATATAATCGAAGTCTAAATAGGAGAATAGAATTCGAAATTCTTTGATTTAATTTTTTAATAAATTATTTTTGATTTATAAAATCATAGACATTATGATTTTATGACTTCACCTTTATCAACCCAAAATATAATATTTCCAATTCACCTATTTTACAATTTTAATTTTCAATAAGGACTTTTTTGATTTGATTTCTTTGATAAGTCTTTTTTATTACTCGATTTTCAACGATCTCTGTATTTATCATGAAATCAAATAAAATTTTGACCGTATTTTAAAAGTCATAAAATTGTTATATACTTGGTTCCTGATTTGTAATTTGTAATATTTTAATAACCTAAACGTAAACAGTATGAAGAGGATTCTACTATTGAATTTAGTATTCCTACTTGTGGCTGGGGCATCGCTCCAGGCGCAGGATAGGACGGTTTCGGGGAAAATCACCGACGACAACGGTGAAGCACTTCCCGGAGTAAACGTAATACTTAAAGGTACCACTTCCGGTACAACCTCTGATCTTGATGGAAATTACAGGATTTCTGTTCCATCAGATGGAGGCACTTTAGTATTATCTTTTATCGGCTACGCAACTCAGGAAGTTGAGATTGGAGCACGATCTGTAGTAGATATTACCCTGTCTACCGATGTACAGGAGCTCACTGAGGTTGTTGTCACAGCCCAGGGTATTGAGCAGGATCGGAAATCATTAGGATATGCAGTATCTACGGTAGATGGTAGGCAGCTTCAGGACCAGCCTTCAGGAGATGTGGGCAGGATCTTACAAAGCAAGGTTCCGGGTATGAATGTAACAGCTTCTAACGGTGTGAGTGGTACAGGTACCAACATCATTATTAGAGGTTATTCATCCATTACCGGCACTAACCAGCCATTGTTTATTGTAGATGGTGTGCCATTTAACTCCAGTACCAATACTGATAATTCTGGCGGTGACTTTCAACAGGGACAATTGGGCACATCAAGCCGTTTCCTGGATCTTGACCCGAATAATATTGAAAGTGTTAACGTGTTGAAAGGGTTGAGTGCAACGGTTATTTATGGTGAGCAAGGCCGAAATGGTGTGATTTTGATCACTACCAAGAATGGTAGAGGCGGGACTTCAAAGGAAAAACTAGAGGTAACCTTAAACCAATCATACTTTATCACCGAGATAGCTTCTTTGCCGGATTATCAGAACAGCTATGGTGGTGGTTTCCATCAAAACTTCGGGTTCTTTTTCAGTAACTGGGGCCCTAGCTTTGATACCAGGGGACAGAGAGGAATTGATGAAAATGGTCAGACAGACCATCCATATTCCAGGCTCACAGATGAAACCTTGAGAAATCAGTTTCCGGAATTTCTGGATGCCCGATATGATTACAGGGCATACGACGATCCGGGAGAATTTTTTGATAACGGTAGTGTGATCAACACTTCTGTAAATATTAAAGGGGTTGCTGAAAATACCAATTACGGTGCGACCCTTTCATATACCAGGGATATTGGATTTACTCCTAATAACAAACTGAGAAAAGTTAATTTTGGTATTGGTGGTAATACCAGACTTTCAAACAAAATTACCCTGAACAGCACATTTAATGTGGCCATCACAGACATGCAGACGCCACCGATCAGTGCTAGTTTTGGTAGTAGTGCTATTGGACAGGGTGAGTCAATATTTGGGGATGTATTTTATACCCCAAGAAATGTTGATTTAAATAATCTGCCTTTTGTGGCTCCTGCCGATGGAAGACCGGTTTATTACAGAAGTGGAAATGACATTACCAACCCTAACTGGACTGCAAACTTTTCAAGACAAACAGATGATGTGGTTCGGTTCTATGGTAAGACAAGTATCATCTATGATATCGCAGAATGGTTAAATGTCCAATATAGAGTTGGTTTAGATACTTATTCTGAAAGACTAGAGTGGTTTATTAACAAGGGTAGCAATACTACAGCGGCCGTCACACCCGGTGTATTTAGGACCAACGACATTGTAAATACGATCTGGAACCAGGATTTGATTTTTACTATAAACAAGCGTATTAATCAGGATATAGGCTTGCAGGCTAACCTGGGGATCAATGACAGGAGAGACAGGTTTGAAAGAAGGGGTATTGAGAGTGTGAACCAACTGGTATTTGGGTTTATTGAACACTCAAATTTTACTGACTTTTCACCGATTAACAGTTTCTCTGGTATTGATATACAAAACCTTACGGAAGAAAGGCTTCAGGCGATCTATGGGCAGGTTACATTAGACTATCGAGGTTATTTATTTCTTAATATTGCCGGAAGAAATGACTGGTCTTCAACTGTTGAAAAAGAAAACAGGTCTTTATTCTATCCTAGTGTGAGTGTTTCTTTTGTACCATCTGAGGTATTTGATATTACCAGTGATTACCTTAATTATTTGAAATTTAGGATTGGATTTGGACAGTCAGCCGGCTTTCCTCCGCCTTACGCAACCAGAAATGTGTTGAATTCTAATTCCAGGGCTTTTGTAACGAGAAATGGATCTGTAATCTCTACAAACTCAAATGCGACTAATTTTGGCACTAATGATGGTGGCGCAGGAGCCGCACTTGGAAACCCCAACTTATTACCGGAAAGACATAAAGAATGGGAGGTTGGTATAGAGTCCAAGTTAATCAAGAACAGGGTTAGCCTTAATGCTACGTTATATAGAAAAATCACCAATGACCTGATAACCTCTCAACCGATTGACCCTGCTACAGGATTTACTTCAACTGCCATTAACATCGGAGAAATTGAAAATAAAGGTGTTGAAATTGATATATCTGCAACTCCTCTGAAAATTGGTGACTTCCAGTGGGATATTAGCGGTAACTTTTTTGCATACGAAACAACAGTAAACGAATTAACACAAGGTCTAACCGAGGTTACTGTTGCCGGATTTACCAACATTGGAAACTTTGCCATTGTTGATGAACCATTCAATGTGATTCAGGGAAGTACGATTTTGAGAGATTCCGTATCTGGCCAACCCATTATTGGTGGTAACGGTCTTTACCAGCAGGATCCTAACTTAGGTATCATTGGTGATCCTAACCCTGATTTCACTACATCAATTATCAATACTTTTAAGTGGAAAGGATTGACTTTTAGTGCTCAACTTGATTACCGTAAGGGAGGGGATATCTACTCTATCACAGCCAACACTTTAATTGGTAGAGGTATCTCTGAGGATACTGATTTTGATAGAACGCAAAATTATGTACTTAAAGGAGTAAATGCTGATGGAGAGACTAACAGACAGATCATCACAACCACTAACTTAGGATTTGATGGTTTTATCACTTCTCCCGATGAGCAATTTATCTACGATGGAACCACCATTAGGTTAAGAAATATATCGTTAGGATACAATCTACCAACAAGTCTATTAGCTAATACACCTTTTGGAGAAGTATCCATTACACTATCAGCGCAAAACTTATGGTTTAACGCAGTTAATTTTCCTGACGGTATAAACTTTGATACAGATGTTACCAGTCTTAATGCAGGTGGCAATGGCCTTGGTTTTGATTTCTTGACTGGTCCCAGCGCAAAGAGATATGGTGCAGCTCTAAGAGTTAAATTCTAATTAAAAAAGATTTTTGAAATGAAGAAATTAATTTATAGCATATTATTAGCAGGGGTGATGATCTTTACCTCTACGTCATGTGAGCTTGATGGATTACAGCAGAGCCCTAATGCTTTGGCTCCTGATCAGGCGGACGTAGATTTTGTTTTGAACTCAATACAATTTACAGTTAAGGATTGGTTTTGGGAAGTAGCATCCGATGACGGAGGGATGGTAAGACAGAATGCTGAAGCACCAAGAGACGATTCATATTTTGGTTTTTTCCAGGCGGTTGACTTTGACAATTACTGGGAATTAACTTATGCAGGCATTGTAGCTGATGCGGCTAACCTGATAGCCCTGGCCGAAGAAAGGGAACTGTTTATTCATGCCGGAATTGCAAAAACTATCAGAGCTTATGCTTTGATGGTCACCGTTGATCGATTTGGGGATATACCACTAACCGAGGCTCTTGACGGAACTGTATTAGAGCCGGCCTCAGATCCGGGAGCAGATGTATATGCCCAGGCAGAAGCTGATTTAGATGCTGCCATCGAAGATTTTGGAAAAACCTCCTTAGGGTCACCTGATAATGACCTATTTTATGGCGGTAACACGGACCAATGGGTTAGATTAGCCAATACCTTGAAATTGAGAATTTACCTAACTACCCGTCTTGCTGATGGTGGTGCTGCAGGTAAAATTAATGCTTTAATTTCTGCGGGTAATCTTATAGGTGAAGGCGACGATTGGGTATTCACGCATGGAACAAGTGCTGCCGCTCCGGATGCAAGACATGAGTGGTATGTGGATAACTATCCTACCGGTGCTTCCGATTATCAGTCTACCTGGTTTATGTGGTTATTAAGAAGGTCTAAAGAAGTTATTGATCCGAGGATAAGGTTTTATTTCTATCGTCAAACCCTTGATAATACAACAGATGTAAACGAACAGGCTTGTATTACTGAGCCAAGGCCTCCTCATTATCCGGATGATATGCCTTTTTGTAATGAGCTACTTGGAGATGGCTACTGGGGCAGGGACCACATCGATACAGACGGTATACCACCAGATAACTTGTTAAGAACCAACTTTGGGCCATATCCTGCCGGAGGAAGATTCGATGATGATTCAGGATCTCCTGTTTCAACCGGCGATGGTTTAGGTGGTTCCGGCATACATCCTATAATGATGGCTTCTTTTGTTGATTTTATGTTGGCCGAAGCTGCCTTAACTATGGGTACCACTGGTGATCCGGCTGCATTACTTGAGTCAGGAATAAGAAAGTCTATCAACTTTGTGATTAACTTCGGCTCTGCTGCTGTTCCCGCAGGTTCGGAAGATTTTATTCCTACCCAGGAAGATATAGATGCTTACGTAGCTGCAGCGCTGGATAACTATAACTCAGCAAATGATGATCAGAAATTAAACATCATTTTAACCGAATATCACATAGCTTCTTTTGGAAATGGTATTGAAGCTTTTAATGCCTACAGAAGAACAGGTAAACCTGATAATCTTCAGTTTCCATTACTACCTACAGCTGGTGACTTTCCAAGATCATTCTTCTATCCTAACAGCCACGCTGAAAGGAACCAGAATGTGGATCAAAAATCAGATCTTAGCGTTAGAGTTTTCTGGGATCAAGGTCCTGGTGGTTTAAGATAAATAAATATTAAATTATTGTACAAATGAAAATACTTAAGAATTTATACATACCATTGATATTAGTGCTCTTCTTTTCTTGTAATAGTGATGAAGAGTTTATCAATCCTTTTACAAGCGAGGATGGTTTTGCTGAAAAGGCTGCATTTGTAAGATTTGAAGAAATTCCGATAATTATTGACTTTTCTGTTGCCAGTCCTGCATTGGTTACTGAAATAGTTGATCCGGCGGGTAATGTTTCTTCATACGATCTATCTGTTGCATTGAACCAGGATACCGCTTTCTTTCCTGTGACTTCAATAACATCGTTTCCTACTACCCTGAATGTACCAGTTTCTCAGATTGAATCTGCTATAGGGGTGCCAGGGGGTACTATAACCGAAGGAGATGAAATATTCTTCCGTGCATCCATCACCAGGGATGATGGTGCCGTATTTACCGTGGAAAATATGACTGGTGATGTGTTTAACCAGGGTAACAGACAAGCCATGGCGTTTAGTGTTTTAATTGCTTGTCCTTTAGCATCCGATGATTTTGGAACAGGTACTTATACTCTTGAGCAAATTGGAGGTCCCGGTGATCCTTTCTTCGGTGGTCCATCTAGATGGCCCGGTGCTGGTGAAACAACTCAGGAGATTACCTTAGTTAGTACCAGTCCGATTACCAGACAATTTGAAGCTACCTGGATCACTTTTGGTGGTACATTTAGTTTCAACTTATTATGTGGTAATGTCAGATGGCCGTTTCAAGGTTTCCCGGCTAGTTGTGGTGGTTCTGGAGCAAATGCCCTTCAAGCTGAAATTACTACATACAACGAAAGTGATGATAGTGAATTTATAATCACTATTACTGATACCATAGACACCGATTGCGGTTTAGGAGAAGATCAAACCTATTCACTAAGGCTTACTAAAGTGAATTAGAGAATAATTCTCAAGTCTATACATCAAAAGGTCAGTGATTTCACTGGCCTTTTTTTATATACTAAAACTGATACCCTTGATTTTGATAATACGCATTAGCTCTACCATAAGGTATTATAGCAAAGGGCTAATTTTTGTATAGCCCGGAAGTTCTTTGTGGGACCTGATGTAACCGCATAAGTCTTAATCTTAGATGGTATGATTGAAAACAATCACTTTACGTTGGAACGAAACGCCACCTTAACGCTTACTGAAATCAATAAAATTTAGTGTGCTAGCTGTTGTGCGATAACGGCGCAGAAAAAAAAAGGTCAGTGGCTTTCACTGACCTTATTTTATTGAATGCTAAATTAAAAATGTCATACTTTATTTAAATAATACGCAATAACTTTAATTACATCACTATTTTTTTCATCGTTTAAATCATTGGACTTGATGTATTTTTTTACGGTCTTATAATTATCACCGAAAGCCTGCTTTAAGTTTTTTTTCCTAAAGTTTTCTAACAAAATGTACTTATTATTTTGTAGTAAGTAATAAGTTTTGTTTTTAATTGCTTGCGGTGCCCGGCTGCCAACATCAAGGGCAACATTATAATTTGAGTCCAGAATTTCAATATCATGCACAGCAAATACTTTATAGTCTTCATTATCTTCCAGTACTTCGTAAAATCCATTCAATACCATCGGATTCAGTGGGAATTTCTTCACGCTGACAAAATTTCTTTTATTTCCGGTCATATCAACAAAAGAAAACTGCTCTACCATATTACCATTGGCACCTTTTTCTTTCTTTTCATAGATAATAGCAAAGTTGTTGGTAGGGATATGATATTTGGCCGGCACATCTTTAATTACGTCTCCGTTGGCCAATAGAAAGCTGGTTTGTAGATAACCACTGGTTAAATAGACGTCACCTTTCATTTTTTCAACCGGTGCCGGAGTGGTCCACATTCCGCTGCCAAGCGTTGTGCCCCCTGCATCCATTCTATTTAACTGATCATAGTTTCTGGTAACTTCTATAGATTCATCTGCCTGAGAGAATCCTACCAGTGAACAACCGGTAATGCAAAAGGTTAGTATTGAGTTTTTAATCATAAGTTTCTGTATTTTCATTGTATCACTGTTTACAAAATTTAGTAACAACTTGATTAGCTGTTACCCTTATTTTTTATTTTTTGATTGAAATATTTTTATTTTATCTTCTGGCATATCATCTACAAAGAAAGAATAAACATCAGGCAATAATATCCCCGGGTATATTAACGTATCTTTAACAGACATTTAAAATATACATAAACAAAAGAATCCATAGAAATTTTCGAATATGCTAAGATTATGCCTGTATAGTGTTAACCATTTTATACAAAACTAGTTATTTTTAAATGCTTATAAAATTTAAATTGATCCATCAGAAACTTTTATAATCATAAGTTTTCCGTATGTTAAGATTTAAAATCAAATTGATAATTGAAAATAAATAGATTCAAAGTATGATAAGATATTTTTTACGAACAAGTGTGGTCTTATGTTTTTTATTTCCATTCTTCCTGAATGCTCAAAAGTTAAGCCCAAGAGCCATCAAAGGTTCAAAATATGTAGGGATGAGCTATGATACATGTTATGCATTTTTTGAGCCGATAGAGTCAACGATACTCAATAAAAACCCAAGATTTAAGAAGTTGATGGCGTTAAGAAGAAAAAATACTGCTGCCTATAGGTCCTTTCAAAACAGCCTGGCAACGTCTGAAATCATAATAAATTTTTCACCTGAATTTGAAGAAAGTGAGGAGGCACGGGATGCTTTTAGATTTGCTGCGGATATGTGGGAATTAGAAGTGGTATCCTCTGTCCCGATTGTTATAGATGCTGATTTTCAACCATTAGGTGAGGGCACCATTGGTCAGAATGGTTCACCATCAGTAATTAATGTACCAAATGCCCCGGATCCATCCATTGCTTATGTTACCTCATTGGCAAATGCAATTGCCGGCGAAGACCTCCTTCCCGGGGAGGCTGATTTAAACCAGACTTATAACAGTGAATTTGAATTCTATTTTGGAATAGATGCTGACCCACCTACGAATCAATTTGATTTCGTGACCATTGCCTTTCATGAGATTGGCCATGGCATGGGGATATCTGCCTCGACCGAAGCAGCAATAGGTATTGGTGTTGGTGGTAATGATGGCAGGAACCCGCGCGCATGGGATAGCTTCATGTTTCTTGGGGATGACACCTATTTACTTGATTTGCCCTTTGGATCACCTGAGCAGGTAGACGCACTGATAAGCAATGACCTGTTTATCAATAGTTTTAATACCAATGCAGCGCTTGACGGTCAAAAAGCGAAAATTTATGCACCGGATTCTATCCGTCCGGGCAGTAGTATCAGTCACTGGGATGAAGCAACTTTTCCGGCAGATGACCCTAACACCCTCATGACCCCATTCGCTAACCGGGGCCAGGCCGTGCACGATATTGGAGATATAACCAGAGGCATCCTGCGTGACATGGGCTGGGAGTTAGCTTCTAAAGAAAGTATTGATGTGGGCATAGCTACCATTACCAGCCCTGTATCCGGGCAGGACCTGACTGGTAATGAATCAGTAACCGTTGTCATTGGTAATGTTGGGCTGGAAAGTGTGTCTAATATTCCGGTCACCTATACCATCGATGGAGTCAATGCTGTTACTGAAATATTTACTGAAACAATAGCGCCCAATGAAGAGGTTGAATACACCTTTAATACCCCTGCTGATCTTTCAGAATCTGATAAAACATACAATATTGAAGCGAGTATAGATTTATTCATTGATACCAACCCCGTCAATGATGGTACTTTCAAAAATGTTACGCACCTCTTACCAGTAACAGGATTTCCGTATCAGGTGAGTTTCGAAAATGGCGCCAGCGGATGGGTTGTTGAAGGTGATGATGGAGTGTGGGAACTAGCCACGCCTTCCGGGCAGATAATTTCGGGTGCTTCCGATGGTGAATTTGCATGGGTAACCAATGCGGGGGGAAACTATCCTAACCAGTCTACATCGTGGGTTTTGAGTCCGGTTTTTGATTTTAGTATTTTTCAGGATCCCACTTTTTCATTCGACATCTTTTATGACATTGAAACCGGATGGGACGGAACGGCTCTTCAGGTTTCTACGGATCAGGGGGCAACCTGGGTCACTGTTGGTGAATTTGGTGATGAAATCAACTGGTATACTGATGGAGACAGTAGGTCGGCAGCAGGTGATGGCTCGGAGGGAGAGGACGGAATTGATGCCTTAAGTGCAGCGGTTGATAATGGGGATGGATGGACAGGCAGCGGTGATGATGGCTCTATGGGATACATACGTGCGTCACGGGAAGTAAATGTTGGAGGAGAAGCTTTGGTACAATTCAGAGTCTTGTTTGCATCGGACCAGGCATCAAATAATGAGGGTTTTGCTTTTGATAATCTTGAAATCACTGCTGACCCTCAATCAGATAATGACGTAGGTATAGATTCTTATGTTGGCCCTCAGAGTGGAGCGCTAGGAAGCGATGAGGAAATTACTGTGGTCGTGAAAAATTTTGGAAACCTATCCCAAGATGGTTTTGATATTTCTTATCAGGTGGATAATGGTAATGTAATCACAGAGAATTTTGATATTCCCTTTGAACCGGGTGTAGATACTGCTTATACTTTTTCTCAAACCGCAGATCTTTCTGAACTAAGGCAATATGAAATTATTGTTTTCACCGGATTAATCAATGATCAAATCTCCAGTAATGATACGGTTTCAGTTTCGCTGAATAACATTGCTGAAATTGACGACTTCCCGTATAGTCAGGATTTTGATGGTAGTGAATCTTTTTGGACAGCAAACGGTGAAAACAGTAGCTGGGAACGAGGTGTTCCGGGGGGTCAGGTCATTAACTCATCATCGAATAGTTGGGTCACCAATGCAGATGGGGGATACAATGTTAATGAAAGATCATTTCTGATTAGTCCGGGCTTTAATTTTAGCATCTTGGATGATCCCCAAATCACTTTTGATCTGTGGTATGCCACTGAAGCAGGATCTGATGGTGTTGTGCTACAGTTTTCAGAAGATAATGGAGCTACCTGGTCAAATGTTGGAGCTTTTGGGGATCCGGTAAACTGGTACAACAATACTTCCATCGATTTTGGTAATCAATCTGAAAATGGAGAGGCATGGAGTGGTAGCTCAGGACAGTTTATAACTGTTTTTCATGAGTTATCGTCCCTGGCCGGTTCTTCGTTCGTTAGGTTCCGCCTCTTATTTAATTCGGATAGTGAAAATCAAAGTGATGGAATTGCCATTGATAACATTAAGGTGTTTGATGCGACTGCTGTAGGGTTTGAAATTGAGTGTGGTGATGATGTCGTTGTGGACGCTGACAATGGGCAGGGATTTGCAACCATCGATCTTACTAATCCAACGGTTAGTGGAGCAAGTGGCGTTCAATTCTATAATGACTTCAATAACTCATCAAATACCACTGGTCAATTTCCTGTGGGTGAGACTACGGTTAATTTTCTTGTAGCCTCAGGAGATGAAGTAGTCACTTGTGATGTGCTGGTGACGGTTGAAGATAATGAGTTACCTGTCATCGATTGCCCTGATGAAATTAGAGTAGCACTACCGGCCGGTGAAACATCAGGAGTAATTGATTATCCCGTGCCTTCTGCAAATGATAATTTTGGGTTCCCGATACTTGTTACTTATTTGCTTGATGCTACCGTAGATGGAATAAGTGGTGTCGCTTGCCCGACGGGGCCAAATTCTTATATAAGGGCTTTTGACCTGGTTAATGATTTCGGTATTGACACTGACTTTAATCTTCAAAGTGTTGATGCGGGTTTTCAAATTAATACAGCTGATGCCGGGGATACAATTTTTAATGCCAGGGTAAATGTATATGCATTTGATGGCCAAAACCTAAGTATAAATAATCCTGAGGAGTTTATTTTTGACAATTTTACATTGCTATCTTTTTCTGATTTTCAAGTTGATGCTTCAGCAGGAAATCAAGTGTTATCTGTTCCTGTAAATGCGGTCATTCCTGCCGGACAGACTGCCGTGATAGAGTTATTCACTGAAGTTGGAAATGATATTACTTTCCCCGGTGCTAACCCTGATGTTTCTGGTGGTACTAGTTATCTGGTAGGGCCGGCATGTGGTATAAGTGAGCCCACACCTGTTGAGGATGTTGATTTTCCGGATGCCCAATGGGTTATTGAAATGAATGGGGTTAGTACAGATGGTAAATCTGCGATTCAACTTTCTACGGGGATTGGTAGCGGAGGAGAGTTTCCCATTGGAAATAATACGGAAACTTATGGTTTGGTAGACTTTTTTGGCAATGAAACAGAATGTTCATTTAATGTGCGCGTAGTAGAAGCAACATTAGACGCACCATCAGCTGAAGATGCCACCGAAATTGGTGAAGGATCTTTAACAGCAAATTGGAGTGTCGTTTCCGGTGTGAGCTATGAGTTATTCGTTTCCACAGATAATTTTGAAACCATTCTCCCGGAATTTAATGGGGTGGAAATTGCTGAAAACTCATTTATCCTGGAAGGCCTTAGTAAAAACACCGCTTATCAGTACAGGGTAAGATCTGTAAATGATTCTGACGGACTTTCTCAGTTTTCTAATACAATTCGGACCAGCACTTTAATTGAAGCTCCACTACTGGGAGAGGCAGGTAATGTTGATTTTGAAAGTTTTTCAATTTCATGGTCACCTATCCCGGGAATAAGAGCTTTTGAAGTGGATCTATCTACTGATAACTTCAACTCTTTTGTTGAAGGGTATGAAGCGTTGGTTGTAGAAGGAACCACTGTAACAATTGAAGATATCGATCCTGTAACTACCTATCAGGTTAGGGTCAGGGCCATAAATTCAGGTGGTCAATCTGATTATTCTAATTCGATCGAGGTATCTACACTGATTGCGCCTCCGGTTTTACAGCCGGCTTTTGGTATATCTGAATCATCAATCACAATAAGTTGGAACGAGACGGCTGATGCTATTGGATATATTTTGGAATTAACCGATGATGATTTTAACACCCTGATACCAAATTTTGATAGTGTAACTATTGTGGGCACATCTTTAATAATAGATGGCTTAGAACCCAATACAACCTACTTATGGAGACTTAGGTCTTTATCCAGTGATAGCACATTATCGTTATTTTCTGATATTTTCAGAGCAACAACACTTGCTTCCCCTCCAACCGCATTAGATCCATCTGATGCAACTTCTTATGGTTTTAAGGCAAGGTGGGAGCCGGCTACCAGTGTGCTTACTTACGAATTAGACGTTTCATCGGATAATTTCAATACATTTTTAGAAGGTTTTGAAGCAAGGAAAGTGAATGGTAATTCAATACTAATCAGGGGATTAGACGAGGGTACAACCTTGCAATACCGAATAAGAAGTGTTAACAGGACGGGCGTTTTATCTGAAAATTCAAATGTGATAACGTTTACCCTTCCCGAAAATACTTCTTCTTTATCAGCACCAGAAGCCCTGGATGCTACAAATGTTAGCTCACAAGGATTCGTTGCTAACTGGTCATCAATAGATGGAGCATTGTATTATGAGCTGGACGTTTCTGAGGATAATTTTTCCTCTACAGTCCCTGAATATACAAAGAGACCGGTTTTTGATGTAACTGCCCAGGTTGAGGGTATTCCTGAAGCCACCTATGAGTATAGGGTCAGGGCGGTGGATAACCAGGGTAACTCAGATTTTTCTAATGTCATTTCTGTTGTGGTGGAAATAACAAGCATTAGGGATTTTGATGAAATTGGACAAGTTTCTGTTTATCCAAACCCTATTGTTAACAGAATACTTAATCTCACCCTTTCCAATGATGCGTTCGGTAAGTACCAGGTGAATATTTTTGATATTGATGGTAGGCTAATCCAAACGCATGACTTCAATAAACAGGCCACACAGCATAATGAACAAATAAGGATTAGCAATGTAGATAACGGAATATATATGCTGAGGCTCGATCATCAGGATTTAAATCAGGTTTACCGTTTGATTATAAAGTCAGTTGAGTAATAAAAACTTTAATCTTAACCGGGTAATATCAATTATTGTGGTGTTGCCTCTGGTTTTTATTCATTGTAAAGGGAGTAGGAAGGCGTCTGAGGGTTTAGTCGAAGCTAAGCAGGATATAATAATCTCTCAATCCAAACTGAAATGTATGGGTATGTGCCCGGTATATGATATCCAAATTACGTCTGATGGATCTGTAATTTATCATGGAAAAGAAAATGTACCGTTTGCTGGTAAGAAAGAATTTATACTGAATAATCAGGATTTTAAATCACTCCTCGAACGTTTTGAGAAGGTACGCTTCTTTGAACTAAAAGATAAATATGTTGCTGATATTTCTGATGGAGCAACCACTTATATATATTTTAAAAAAGGAGATAATGAAAAAAATATTTTGGACTACCACGGCACACCCAAAAAGCTAAAATTGTTAGAAAATTATCTTGAGGAAATGATTTATTCCTATCTGGATAAGAATTAATGATTAAGAATTAATTATATTTTGATGTAACATCATGCAGTTTAAAAACTATAAACATTTTCTATTTATTCCCATTCTTTTTCTGTTGTCATACTGTGCTTCGAAAACCAATTCATCAACTTCAGTGCGTAATGATCAGGAATTATTAAACTTGGAGGAAATAGAAAGTCTGGTTCAAAATGAATATGGAAACATAGCTCAAAAACTTATGAACCCTGGAAAAGATAAAATCCTTTTTTTTGTTAGTGACCCAAAAGAAAGCCATGCTGAATTAACCCATTTCGTTATTATGGACCTCTACGGTGAAAAGAAATATGAAAACAAAATAAATGGAAGTGTAAGATGGTATGATGATGATCAAATTAAAATCATTGAACCACTGGGTATTGTCAATAAAAATGGTAATTCATCGAGAACAATTCTTATTAACATAAACACAAAAGAACAACATATTCTTAATTCAACTATAGATAAGTGATATTATGAAAAAATTACTCCTCCTCCTCTTTATAGCTTCTGTGGCCTTTGCTACAGCTATTTTCTTGAACAGGGATGATAAAAACGGTAACCAAGTTAACAGACATTTCAAATCAAAAAGGAATCTATCTGACCTGGATATATTAAAAGACAAAAAAGCTGCAATATTAGGGCACCCTTCACAATTCGCTAAGCTACATAGTGAAATCAGGAATAAAACTGATTCTAAATATCCTCCCGGATATAGAATTAAAGCCCTGGAAAAAGCTAAGAATGATCAGAAAAGATATAGAAAGCAGCAGCAGCAGCTTGATTGGAAAGAAAGAGGGCCTGGAAATGTTGGTGGGCGTACCAGAGGACTATTGATCCTTCATCAAGACCCTACAGAGTCAACCTGGCTTGCTGGTTCTGTTGGTGGAGGTATTTGGAAAACCATAGATCGTGGTCAGACATGGGAAAATAAAACCAATGATTTTCCAAGCTTATCAACCACCACGTTAGCATTATCGGAATCCAATCCTGAAATAATTTATGCCGGAACAGGTGAATCTTTTGTAGGCATAAATGGTGTAGCCGGGTCAGGCATGTATAAGTCCTTTGATGCAGGCGAAACATGGAACCAACTACCCTCTACGTTAACAGAAGACTTCAATGCCATCAATAGAATAATTGTATCACCTGACGATCCTGATTTACTACTGGTTGCCACGGAACGCACCAAACCATTTTTGAACTTTGATGCCACTTCATTTATCTTTCGTTCTGAGGATGGTGGACAAACCTGGACAGAAGTATTGAATTTATCTTCTGCAATCGAACAGATAGTCGCTGATCCTACAGATTTTAACATACAGTATGCTGCGGTTAATAACGAAGGTGTTTATAAATCTACAGATGCAGGATTAACATGGAATAATTCTAGTGAAGGCCTGTTATCTGGAGGAAGGGTAGAAATAAGTGTATCCCCGGTAGATTCTGAGGTGATATGGGCATCTTCTCAGGGCGGTTCACCTTTCGGAGACGGTTTCCCCGGGTTATTTGTAACTCTTAACGGAGGAGAAAATTGGACCTTCATTGCAAACAGCGAAGATGGTGTGATTGAAATATTGCCGGATGGAACTGAGGTTGTAAATTTTGATTTTTTACTTCAACCAAGCTACGACAACACCGTACTGGCCCACCCATTCGATGTCAACTCGGTTTATGTCGGAGGTGTGGATATATTTAAATTCACGTTATCTAATGACTCTGAAATCCTAGAAAATTCCTTTCTGGGACTGGAAAACAACACCGATTTTGTTGGGCTTGTTAATTTTGGAGCGCAAACATCGCAAGGTGTTTTGTTCAATGAAAGCTTAGCCGATTCTTTGAAGGTTTCAGTCGAAATACGATTTGGGGCCGGCATATCGCAAAAGGCCCATCGGTTTACTGTTGGGGGTGAAGGCGCAGGTGTTCCGGATGATGATTATGTATACGAAGATTATGTAGATGTACCTTTTCAGGTTTGGGATATTTCTTCTGACCCACCGAGGCAATTAATGGCTTCTTTCCGGGACCAACAAGAAGATGGTGTATTTAATTTAATTGAGCAAAACACCAGTGGAGATGGAAGCACTCATAGCAGGGAATATTTATTTGTTAATGTGGTTGAATATGATAGTACGGCACCTGATCCGGATATTGCCATTGATGGCGGTCATACTTTTAACCAAAACATATTTATCTGGCCATTTTTAAACCCTGGCCAGCAATGGAACCCGGACGACCTTCCAGAAAGTAGTTTAATTACCACTGTTGGCGATTTTCTTGCACTGTTTAGAAACACGGAAGTGGTTGCTGATGGTCGTGCGAGGTTCACATCATTTACAGGGGATCAGCAGTTAAATGGTAATGAGGTGGTGCATGTCGATCATCATAATCTACAAGCCTTCGATATATCACAGGATGATGCCACGTTCAGGATAATAAGTGCTAACGATGGCGGAGTATACTATTCCGACAAAAACACTAATCCTGGTTTATCGCCAGGCGATTGGACAGATGCGGATAATACTTACAACACTTCACAGTTCTATGGGGCTGACAGGAACCCGAATTCACCTCAGTTTATCGGGGGTATGCAGGATAACGACAGCCGTATTTCTGAAGATGGTGAAGAAGCAACGGCTACAACCGAATATACTGTTTTTAGAGGAGGTGATGGATTTGAAGCCTTTTGGCATAGTACCGATGAAGATAAATTGATCGGTGGATCTCAATTCAATGGTTTGGTTAGAAGGATAAATGGTCAATTTCGACTGGCTGTCAATGGTTTGCCAGGATTTGACGGGAGCAGTCCTACAAGACAAGAGCTATACCCGTTTGTCACCAGGATTGGCGCATCAAAATCCAGGCCGGATGTGCTTTTCTGTTTATCTGTAAATGGTGTATATAGGTCAGAAGATTTTGCAGACCGTTGGGAACTATCTACTATGGACGATAACTGGGTGATGAGTGGGACGATCGGTGAAGTGGAAGTTTCCAGAGCCAATCCTGATATCGTATGGGCTGGCTCCTTCCTGGATGAAAGTGCTACCTTCCAGGTATCGGTAGATAATGGGCGTAATTTCACCAATGTAAATCCTTACACCATGAACATGGGCCTTAGCTCAGGCATGGATACCCATCCAATTGATGATAGCACAGCTTATATTTTGTTTTCATTTTCAGGTGAGCCTAAGATCTTGAGGACAACAGATCTGGGACAATCCTGGGAAGATATTTCAGGGTTTGAGAACACCGATAGCAGTGATAGAGGGTTTCCTGATGTAGCTGTGTATGATCTGTTTGTATTTCCTAACAATACCGATAGGATTTGGGCATGTACAGATATTGGTTTAGTTGAATCACTAGATAATGGTAATTCCTGGTCATTAGCTGATAATGGTCTGCCTAATGTTGCAGTATGGGAAATCAAACAGGTTGGTAAAGAGTTGATATTGGCCACCCATGGCAGGGGTATCTGGTCTGTTAATCTTGATGAGCTATCTGAACAACTCATTGCTCCGGTTGTAAACACAACAGGAATTTCTCCTACTGGCGATCTATTGATCAAAGCTGATTTTGGTAATGCCTTTGACTCCACCAATATCATAGTAGATGGTCAGTTTTTTGGTAAGTTAGGACCAACCCCAAGCGGTGAATTA
The DNA here is from genome assembly GCA_964429655.1 of uncultured Roseivirgaceae bacterium. Lineage (GTDB taxonomy): Bacteria > Bacteroidota > Bacteroidia > Cytophagales > Cyclobacteriaceae > CAYSCZ01. The sequence continues at coordinate 11,697 of CAYSCZ010000004.1, read as the reverse complement.
GTCATTACCCTTTCGCAACCAAACCTTGACGGTACCGCAGCTCTTGAAATTCAATCTTTCAAAGACGGAAGGTCTATCATAACCAATGAAATTGATATAGAACCATTTATTCCAAACGGAATAACGGATACTTTTGAATCCGATTTAGAAACCAATGGTGCGGCTAACTTTTCCGGAACCGATTTCACGGTATTTCTGGAAGATGGTTTAACCAGTGTTGCCATTCATTCAGAACATCCATACAGTGACCAAAAAGACCATATTTATACATTAAAAACCCCTATTGTAATTGATCAGGATAATCCAATTCTTAGTTATCAGGATATAGCATTGGTGGAACCCGGTGAACCCGGGACTGTATTTGGTGATTTTGAATTTTGGGATTATGTAATTGTTGAAGGCACCACTGATGGATTAACCTGGCAGCCAATACTGGATGGTTATGATGCCAGAGCAGATAACAATTGGTTATTCTTCTACAATAACCCCAGGGACGTAGTAGAAGACCTGTTTGTGCCTCATAGTATTGATCTTACTGAAACATTCAATGATGGTGATACTGTCCTGTTTAGATTCAGGTTATTTGCTGATCAGGCTACCAATGGTTATGGATGGGTGATAAAAAAAATAAAGATACAAAGTACCAACGTGGTCACATCAGTTGATAGTCCGTTAAAAGCTGGTGAATTAAGTATATTTCCAAATCCAGTTAAAAACAGGTCGATCAATGGGTCTATCACTACTTCAGAAAATAAATTAACGGTATTTAAACTATTTGATGCTTCAGGTAGGTTATATCAAACTTATCAGAGGGATTTTAAGTCGGGAACAAATTTATTTCGGCTTGATATAAGTAAAGACCTAAAACCAGGTTTTTACATCTTATCGGTAAAAGGTGATAACATGCACGAATCCAAAAGGCTGATAATAGAATAATTATTAATTCAAGATTAAAATAGATTGGTTTTAGAAGCCAATCTATTTCTCATAAATATTTTTCCCGGATTAAATAATTTCTCACATAGTCATTGATACCCGGGTCAAGTGCGTGAAACGGACGTTTATAACCAATGTTTTTTAACTTATTTATATTGGCTTCCGTGAAATATTGGTATTTATCACGGATATCTTCAGGCGTATCAATGAAGCTAATTTTTGATTCCTTGTTCAACGCATTAAATACACCATAAGTAAGATCAAGAAACGTCCTGGCCTGGCCACTTCCAAGATTATAAATCCCGGAATCTCTTCGATGATGCATCAACCAGTAGCATACTTCTACCACATCTTTAACATATACGAAGTCCCTTTTTTGTTCCCCATCTCTGAAATCAGGGTTGTGGGAATGAAATAACTTCATGCCTCCTGTTTTTTGGATTTGATTATAGGCATGAAAAATGACAGAAGCCATTCTTCCTTTGTGATATTCATTTGGCCCATATACATTAAAAAATTTCAATCCGGCCCAATACATAGGTTTCTTTTCCTGTTTGATTGCCCACAAGTCAAAATTATTCTTGGTTTCACCGTAAGGGTTTAAAGGCTTTAGACTTGCAATTACACTTTCATCATCGTCATATCCATTTTCGCCCAGCCCGTAAGTAGCTGCGGAAGAAGCATAAACCAGCGGTATTTGATAATTGACACAAGCTAGCCAGACTTTTTTTGAATAGTTTGTATTTAAATGGTTCAAAAGGTCATAGTCAAATTCTGCTGTGTTGGTTCGTGCGCCCAGATGGAATATAAATTCAACTTCTTCATATTCACGGTCCAGCCACTGAAAGAATTCCTCCCGATCTACCCGTTGAATAATCTTTTTTGCTTGCAGGTTTTTATTTTTTATTTCGTTATCGAAGTTGTCTACGGCTACTATTGCATTGAAATTATGCGCATTAAGTTTTGAAATTAGACAACTTCCAATAAATCCAGCTGCTCCGGTTACGATAATCATATTGAATTTTTGCTAAATATATGAAATGATAGATAATTGATTATAAACGCATTTTATTACAGAACGTATCAGACGCATTTATTCGTGATAGTTGTGACATAATTAATATCTAAGCTTTTGACAACTACAAGCAAACAGTCAGTATTTTGACACAAGATTGTTGACGTGTTTTAGGTTTTTCTTTTTAGTCCCGAATCAATTCAATCTATATTTGTATGATTTTGATGAATTATGGTCTATATAAATAGGGTAGAGCATTTCAATGCTGCACATAAATTATATAACCCGGCGTGGTCTAAAGAAAAAAATGAGGCGGTATACGGTCCATGCGCTAATGAAAATTGGCATGGACATAATTTTGAATTGATAGTCACCGTCAAAGGGGAACCCGATCCTGATACAGGCTTTGTTATTAATTTAAAAACATTAAGCAAAATTATTAATGAAAATATCATCGACATGCTGGATCATAAAAACCTTAATCTGGACGTACCATTTATGGATGGTAAATTAACGAGTTGCGAAAATCTGATTATTGAAATTTGGAAAATATTGTCTCCGCTCATTAAAGAAGCTGCACCAAACGCTGACCTACATGCATTAAAGCTAGTGGAGACACCCCGTAATTTTGTAGAGTACTATGGTTAATATTTTTATCCATCTTAAAAAAAGGCCTTGAAATATTTTTTAATAGCGGGAGAACGTTCCGGTGACCTTCACGGCTCAAACTTGATTAAGGCTATAAAGAAATATGATCAAGATGCTGAAGTGGTATGCTGGGGCGGTGATATGATGGCCAGAGCAGGCGGTCAGATAAAAGTGCACTATAGTGTATTGGCTTTTATGGGCATACTTGAGGTTGTTAAGCATCTTGCTAAGATCAAAAAATACATTAAACGATGTAAGCAAGATATCATTGATTATAATCCTGATGCACTGGTTTTAATTGATTATGCAGGTTTCAATCTACGAATAGCAAAGTTTGCTACTGATAATGGTATTCCAGTTCATTATTATATTAGTCCCAAAATTTGGGCATGGAACCAAAAGCGAGCTTTCAAGATCAAAAAGTACGTCGATCAGATGTATTGCATCATGCCCTTCGAGAAAGATTTTTACAAAAGGTACGATATAGATGTTCATTATGTAGGAAATCCCCTATTGGATGCTATCGAATCATACCCGTATGATCAAGCATTTATCAATCAATATCAGCAGGACAATCGAAAGAAAATAGCTGTTCTGCCGGGTAGTAGAATACAAGAGGTCACAGCGATTGCAGAAGAGGTCAATTTTATAATAGATAAATATAAAGACAGTATTATCTTCATTGCCGGTGTTGATAATTTATCAGAGGAAGTATATAATCATTATCATTTAGATCGAGATAATGTTAAGTTATTATTTGATAAAACATATGATATTCTTTCTATATCAAATGTGGCCTTAGTTACCTCCGGAACGGCAACATTGGAAACAGCTTTGATAGGCACGCCTCAGTTGGTCTGCTATAAAACAAGTTGGGTGACTTATTTTATGGCTAAAATGCTTATTAAAGTATCCTGGATATCGTTGGTAAATTTGATTTTGGACCGGGAAGCAATTCAGGAATTAATTCAATCGGATTTTAATAAGGCTAATATAGAACACTCCTTAAATAGGTTGTTGACCGATGAACCCTATGTTGTTAAAATTAAAACTGATTATGAGGAGTTAAAAGGAAGAATCGGACAACAAAAACCCTCAGAAGCAACAGCAAGACTGATCCTCGATTGCTTGAAGAATTAAGCGACCTTCAGCTTGCTGAATTTAGATTTCTCCAGCTTTTCTTTGGCGTAATCCTTGGTTATTTCAAGCGTTTTAATGTCAGGATTTGAAGGTAATTCAAACATCGCATCGTTCACGATAGCCTCACATATCGATCTTAAACCTCTGGCACCTAAGTTATAATCAAGAGCTTTTTCAACAATGTAGTCTAATGATTCATCTGTAAATTCAATTTCAACATCTTCCATTTTGAAAAGCTTTTTATATTGTTTAGTCAGTGCATTCTTTGGTTTGATGAGGATCATTTTCAAAGTTTCTTTAGCAAGAGGGTCCAGATGAGTGATGACTGGCATCCTTCCGATAAGTTCCGGGATAAGACCAAATGATTTTAAATCCTGAGCTGTTATATATTTTAACAGATTGTCTTTATCTATAGCATAATCTTTCCCGACCTCATTCTTTGATGAAAACCCTAAAGGTGTGGTATTTAATCTGGATCCAATGACCCGGTCGATTCCATCAAAAGCCCCACCACATATAAACAAGATATTTTCAGTATTAACTGATATCATCTTTTGATCAGGATGTTTCCGACCTCCTTGCGGTGGAACATTGACCGAAGTGCCTTCAAGTAATTTAAGCAATGCTTGTTGAACGCCTTCACCACTTACATCCCTTGTGATGGATGGATTATCTGATTTTCTGGCAATTTTATCAATTTCATCAATATAAACGATGCCTCGTTCAGCCGCTTCAACTTCATAGTTAGCTGCTTGTAGCAGTCGGGTAAGAATGCTTTCTACGTCCTCTCCCACATATCCGGCTTCTGTAAGTACCGTGGCATCGGCTATGCAGAAGGGGATCTGTAAAATTTTTGCAAGTGTTCTGGCCAAATAGGTCTTTCCAGTGCCTGTCTGCCCTACCATTATAATGTTGGATTTTTCTATGATGATATCATCCAGCTCATCCTTCGGCTGCATTAACCTTTTGTAATGATTATAAACAGCCACAGCGATAACCTTTTTAGCTTCATCCTGTCCGATAACGAACTGATCGAGATGTTTTTTCATCTCTTCAGGCTTAATAAGTTTAAAGCTGGGTGAGGATGTGCTATTTTTCGTTTTTAACTCTTCATTGAGAATTTGCTGTGCCTGTACTATACATTTATCGCATATATGGGCATGAATACCCGATATCATCAGGTCAACATCTTTTTTATTCCTTCCGCAAAAGGAGCATGTAACTTGTGCCATAAATATTATTTCTTTTCTAGCACTTCATCAATAAGTCCATATTCCAGGGCTTCTTTAGGCCTCATCCAGAAATCACGATCGGCATCTTTTTCTATTTGGTCAACAGATTTGCCTGAATGCTTGGATAAGATAGAATATAAATCTTGTTTTACAGATAAAGTTTGTTTTAATGAGATTTCCATATCAGAAGCTTGTCCTTGCATACCACTCATTGGTTGGTGGATCATAATCCGGGCATGGGGTAGGGAAGTTCGTTTTTTTGAGGCACCTCCAGCTAGTAATACTGCTCCCATCGAGGCAGCCAGACCCGTACAAATTGTAGTCACCTCTGGGGAGATGTATTGCATGGTATCATAAATGCCTAAACCAGCATATACTGAACCTCCGGGACTATTAATATACAACATGATATCCTTCTTAGCATCAACCGACTGGAGGAAAAGTAATTGTGCAGTTACGATATTGGCAATATTATCATCTACAGGAAGCCCTAAAAAGATGATTCTGTCCATTATCAATCGGGAAAACACATCGATCTCCCTAAAATTTGTAGGCCTTTCTTCAATAACCGCTCGCGTCATATTCTCAATATTGTCCACATAACGATCAATATTGGTGCCTGGGATATTTTTATCTTTTATTGCGTAATTTTTGAAGTCTTTTTTAATTGTCATATTCTATTAAGTGTGAACTGTAAGATTCTACGGATTATTCCTGAATAATTTTCTTAAATTCTTCTAATGTTACCTCTTTTTCTTCCGTTTTTATCCTCTCTTTTATCAAATCTAATACTTTTCTAACTTGTATCTCTTCCCGGACTTTCAAATAATTCTCCCCATTCTCCTTTTGCAGATAGTTATTTGTAAATTGATCTATGTTTTCTTCAAGGCCTTGAATCATACCGTAAGATGCAAATTGCTGTCTAAACATTGTTTTGGTTCTTTCCTTAACTTCCTCCGGGGTTGTTTCAATATTATTTTCTTTCGAGATTTTACTGGTTATTAAATTCCACTTGAGTCTTTTTTTATAGTTTTCCAGAGAATCATCTTTTTCCTGATCATTCATCTCATCTTCTTCATTCTTTTTTAACCATGATTTCATGAATTGCTCCGGGAGATCTATCGAGGTTTCTGTAACCAGTTTAGTCATGATTTGGTTAATTAAATAATCATCTGTTTCATTATCATAATTAATCTTTAGGGATTCTTTCAGCCTTTCGGTGAATTCGTCGTGACTTTTTACTTCATCCTTTCCAAATATTTTATCATAGAATTCCTGATTAATTTCAGCAGGTAAGTATGTTTTGATGAAATTGATCTTGAGGTCGTAAGTGTCTTTTAAATCAGAGATGGTCTCAAATTGTGTTACTTGTTTTATTCGCTCCTCATCATTTTTGAAAAGTTCGTTGAAATTTATTTTAATCGCATCTCCAATTTTTTTGTCCAGGAAACTATCAATAGATTGATTTTCGGTAATTTCATTCAGGTTCAGTATGATATTTTCTTTTACGATTTTGTTATTCCAAACCAGGCTACCTTCTACGATATCATTACCTTTTATAGTTTCAGCTTCTATATAGTCGCCATTTTGATTTTTGAGATTTTCTATTGTTTCCTCTATTAGTTTATCCTCAATTTTAATTTTGTAATTATTTAAAGACCATTCCGAAAAAGTCAATTCGAAATGCGGCGCGAAACCAATATGGTACTCAAGTTCAAATTCTTCTTCATTATCAAGGTCATTGATTTCGGTTGTTGGCACAGGTTCACCAATGATTTGAATATCATTATCTTTTATATACTCAGATAATTTGTTCGATACTAATGAATTGACCTCTTCGGCCATGATGGACTTTCCAAACATTTGTTTTATTACCTGTGGTGGGACTTTACCCGGCCGGAAACCCTTTAGATTGGCTTTTTTTCGATATTCTTTGATTTTTTGATCAACCTGTGGTTGATAATCTTCTTTCTTTACGTTAATTTTAATAAAACCTTCAGTGGGTGTGGTGGTATTGAAAGTTAACTCCAAAACTATTTTATTTTATAAGTGCATAAAAATTAACCCTCCTAATAGTAGGATTTTGTTAAGAGGGTTAAGTGTATTGTGCGGATGGAGGGACTCGAACCCCCATGCCTCGCGGCGCTAGATCCTAAGTCTAGTGCGTCTACCAATTTCGCCACATCCGCTGATGTATTTAAAAATGAGTGCAAATTTAAGTAAAGATATTTATACCTCAATAAAAAATATAAATTTTAAGTTGCCATGTTAACGGTAAACGCAGGAGTTGAAGAAGAGAATAAGATAATTATAAGAAAGTACCGTAAACTGCTTAGGCATGCTAAGCAGGTTTTAAAAGAAGGTGACTCAAAGTTAATAAGGAAGGCTTTTAATCTTGCTTTGGATGCTCATCAAAATATGAGGAGGATGTCCGGTGAACCTTATATTTATCACCCCCTGGATGTTGCGCAGATTTGTGTTGAAGAGATTGGTCTGGGTACAACCTCAATTATTTCTGCATTGTTGCACGATGTTGTTGAAGATACTGAAGTTGAATTAGATACCATAGAGCAAAAATTCGGAAAGAAAGTTTCCAAAATAATTAATGGCCTTACTAAAATCTCCGGAGTTTTTGAAAGTGGAAGCTCCCAACAAGCAGAGAACTTCAGGAAAGTACTTTTCCATCTTTCCGATGACTTAAGGGTAATTCTTATAAAACTCGCTGATCGTCTTCATAATATGAGGACACTTCAAAGCCTTCCCAGAAACAAACAATTAAAGATAGCTTCTGAAACTATATATCTGTATGCCCCACTAGCCCACAGACTGGGATTGTATGCCATTAAGTCAGAGATGGAGGATCTGTATTTAAAGTTTACTGATGTTGACCTGTACAATGAAATAATTTATAAAGTAAGCGCTACCAAAGGTTCAAGGGATAAATTTATTAGGACCTTTGTGAGACCCGTAAAAAGACAATTAGAACAAGGTAATTATAAATTTGAAATTAAAGGTCGACCAAAATCAATTCATTCGGTAAGTAATAAAATGAAAAAACAAGGCGTGCCTTTCGAGGAGGTATATGACCTTTTTGCCATTAGAATCATTATAGACGTTCCGCAAGAGGAGGAGAAAGCTGCATGTTGGCATGTTTATTCTATCGTAACAGATTTCTACCAGCCAAATCCTGATAGATTGAGAGACTGGATAAGCATTCCAAAAGCCAATGGATATGAATCACTACATACAACAGTTATGAGCCATAAAGGCCAATGGGTTGAAGTACAGATAAGAACAAAAAGAATGGACGAAATAGCCGAGAAGGGATACGCGGCGCATTGGAAATATAAAGAAAACCTGGGTGATACTGGCCTCGATGAATGGATAAGGAAAGTTAGAGAGGCCATGGAACAAAATGATATCTCTGCAATCGAATTTGTAGATGATTTCAGATCAAATCTATTTCAGGATGAAGTCTTCGCTTTTACACCGAAGGGAGATTTAAAAACACTTCCCTATGGGGCCACAGCCTTGGATTTTGCCTTTGATATTCACACAGAAGTAGGGAGAACATGTATAGGAGCAAAAGTTAATCAAAAGTTAGTGCCGCTGAGTTACGTCCTTAAAAATGGAGACCAGGTAGAGGTTCTTAACTCTAAAAAGCAAAAGCCAAGTGAAGATTGGCTGAAATTTGTTAAAAGTTCAAAAGCCAAATCAAAGATTAAGGATGCGCTGAAAGAAGAAAAAAGAGAGGCTATAAACTATGGAAAAGAAATAGTAAGCAGGAAACTCAGACACCTTAAATTAAATAATACCAGCGAAACCATAGATAAACTCACCGCCCACTTTAATCAGAAAACACCATCAGAATTCTACTACAAGGTTGGTAAAGGCACCATTCAACAAAATGAAATAAAGAACTTCAATAAAAATGGGGTTGATAAAACAGATCAAATCGAAATAAAGGATGCCAAAACCTTCGAAAAGAAAGTAAAAGAACTGAGAAATCGGGATCAGGATTTGCTATTGATCGGAGAGGACGTGGAATTTATTGATTATAAGTTTGCAAAGTGCTGCAACCCTATTTCAGGCGATGATGTCTTTGGTTTTGTTACAGTAAACGATGGAATCAAAATCCACAGGACATCCTGCCCAAATGCTCCAGAACTACTCTCAAATCACGGTTACAGGGTTATTAAAGCAAAATGGACTTCGCAAAATCAAATAGCTTTTATTGCAGGATTAAAAATTAAGGGAACTGACAGGATAGGTATTATCAATGATATCACAGATATTATCTCAGAACAGTTGAAGGTGAATATGAGGTCCATAACTGTTGATACCGATAATGGTATATTCGAGGGATATATAAAGCTTTATGTCAAGGATACTGGACATTTGGATAAATTGATCAAAAAGCTGGAAATCTTAGACGGTGTCGTCAATGTTATAAGGTTCTTCTAGCAAGACAATATATAAAAACTATATTTACTATTTAATTTTGACCGCTATGGCCATTGAGGAATCCACATTTACCGAGGTTAAAAAGATATTTACCGCTTATCTGGAAAACAAAAGTTTAAGAAAGACCCCAGAGCGCTATGCCATTCTTGAGGAAATATATACCCGGGAAGGCCACTTCGATGTTGAGTCGCTTTATATCAGCATGAAAAATAAAAAATACAGAGTTAGTAGGGCTACTGTTTATAATTCATTGGATTTATTGGTAGAATGTGACCTTGTAAAAAGACATCAATTTGGGAAAAATTTAGCACAATTTGAAAAATCTTATGGATATAAACAACATGATCACTTAATATGCACAGATTGTCATAAGGTAGCGGAATTTTGTGATCCTAGAATCCAAAATATCCAAAATACAGTGGGTGATTTATTAGGATTTAATGTAATGCATCACTCACTAATACTTTATGGTGACTGTACTAAAATTGATTGTGAAAACAAAAAAAAGATTTAAATGGAATTTAATCATAAAATTGAAGGTAATACACTTATTCTTACAATGCATGGCGATCTGATTGGTGAAAATTCAGGGCCAGAAATAATTGAGATAGTAAACAATGCGCTTAGTGATAAAATGATCAATTGTATCGTTGATATAGAAAATATCCGATACATAAACAGTAGTGGCATTGGGGTTTTAATAACTATACTCACTAAATTCAGAAATCAGGGCGGGGAAACTGTGCTCTTAAAACCATCTGAGCAAGTTAAAAGATTACTGATCATCACTAAACTTAATTCAATCTTTACGATTGTGCAGACAACAGAAGAAGCAAAATCTAATTTTTAAGCCTAATGCCGGTTGATGTTATTCTAGGTTTACAATGGGGAGATGAAGGGAAAGGTAAAATTGTAGACTTTTTAGCTCCTGATTATGATATCGTAGCCAGATTTCAGGGTGGGCCAAATGCAGGTCATACTTTAGAATTCGGGGATACTAAACATGTATTACATCAAATACCTTCGGGTATTTTTCATGATGGATTACTAAACATTATTGGTAACGGGGTTGTGCTCGATCCTATCATTTTCAAAGAAGAAATTCAAAAACTTGAGGATCTTAACGTAGATGTCAGGAGAAAACTAATAATTTCAAATAAGGCGCAACTTATATTACCAACCCATCGCCTCCTTGACCAAACGTCAGAAAATGCGAAGGGGAAAGATAAAATAGGATCAACTTTAAAAGGTATAGGACCAACTTATCAGGACAAGATCGCTAGAAGAGGTATTCGTGTAGGTGATATCTTGGATGATGGATCTCTAAAAAAGAAATACTATGATCTGGTGAAATTTCATGAAGGTATTTTTGATTACTATAAAGTCGATCATGAAGCGATAGACCATAATAGCTTTTTTAGCGCTGTAGATTTTTTACGAACCTTTAATATTCAAAGTACAGAATATTTAGTCAATGATGAATTAAGCAAAGGAAAATCAATTCTTGCTGAAGGCGCACAGGGTTCATTGCTAGATATTGAATTTGGGAGTTATCCCTTTGTGACAAGTTCCAACACAATATCATCCGGGGTTTCATCTGGATTAGGTGTACCACCAAATAAGTTAAGTAATATTTATGGCGTATTTAAAGCATATTGTACTCGTGTAGGTTCAGGACCATTTCCTACTGAGTTGTTTGATGATGATGGTCGTGTCTTAAGAATCGATGGCAATGAGTTTGGTTCCACTACAGGCAGGCCAAGAAGATGTGGTTGGTTAGATCTTGTAGCTCTAAAATATGCGATAATGCTAAATGGAGTGACCGAATTATTTATTATGAAATCAGATGTAATGGATAATATGTCAACTATTAAGTTGGCGAATAAATATTTTAAAGATAATACTGAGCTAGAGGCACTTCCCTACGAACTGATTAATACCACTCCCAAATATGAATCATTGCCAGGATGGGAGGTAGACCTTAGTAAAATCACGAACCCTCATGAGATTCCGGAGAATTTTTTGAAATATTTAAAATATATTGAGAATTATTTATCTCTTGATATTAGTTTAATTTCTACAGGTCCAAAAAGGAATCAAATTATCGTGAGAAAGCATTAATCCAAATAATATTTTATTGCTATTCATCAGATTTGACTGTTTGAATAAAATATTTGAATCATCTTTTTAAAGTAAAATTTTTATATATAGTTTTGCGTCCGCTTTAGGGGAAGATGTTAGATTGAGAGGAAAAGAAAGGGA
>CAYSCZ010000003.1:59426-106419 GCA_964429655.1 uncultured Roseivirgaceae bacterium | reverse complement strand
GGGAGAAATTGATATCTTTTTTAAAATCAATTTTGGACGGGGTAATGTGGGGAATAGGCTACAACGGGTCAAGTATAAGCGTAGTGCGGGAATTTGGAGCAATTCTCTGTCCACCTACCGCAAATTTTCTCAAGAGCAAAAATGCTCATCTTAGACGTATCAGCCCGCATTACGCTTATACAATGTTGTAGCCAGTGGTTCTCTGTCATTTCTTTAAAATCTTACTTGATCTTTCTTTCAAGTCTTGAAAATCGTTTTCCTCTTTAATGGTTTCTTTTCCTTGTCTGTAAACCATTTCAACATGTTTAATGATTGCTTTTCTATGGCTTTCTTTTTTTACCATATTGAGAATCGTCTTTAGTGCTTCCATCATTCTGATAATTACGGCAGTACTGCCGCCTGAAAATTGCCTAATTTGATTAAAAGCGGCATCTAATACTCCTTCAAAGTCTAAAATATCCGCAATGATTCTAAGGTTTCCGTCTTCGTCAATACGATATTTTGAAGGGAATTTGGCTTGAGCTAAGTAGCACATAGTTGCTGTTAAGTTGTCTATGCAGGCAATTGCAGTATAAGGGTCGTTTACCCCAGGCGATAATGCCCTTGCGGCAATTTCTACCATTTGATGGATAGAAAATTCCAAATCTTGCTGGGATGTTTTGGTCTTCCCAATAACAAATTGTTTTAACAGTTCATCGATCGATTCTTCATTCCAATCTTCATTTGCATACAACACACCAATTTCTCCGCCTTTTACCAAAAAACTGCCTGGTCTGTGTTCTAATTTAAATAAAGAATCATTAGAGGCTACCAGCTTTAATAATACTTCACTATCTATATATTGCAAATAACCATTTTTTCCGGATTTAATAGATATGCTTTTTTGGTAGGCGGCAATTGCGCTATCAACTTCAAAGTCCTCTTCTTTTTTAGGTTCATCCCCCATTTTTTCTGGAAAGAGTGTTTCTACTTGCTTGAACATAAGGTCTGAAATATCAGAAATAACCTTGTCGGCTTGAATACTTATTGCGATTTGGTGTATAAATATGATGAGCAAAATAATGTTTGCTATGGCAGCCAATATGGCAACAAGAATAGAAATGGACGGAATAAAGGTATAACCATTACTGTCTTTTATGGCATTTAAAACCAACAAACAATAAAGGTAGGTTGCAATGTATGAACCAAGCACTATTTGGTTGAGACGGACATACATAAAGTTTTTAATCAACCTGGGGCCAAACTGAGACGAGGCTAAAGTCAAGGCTACAAGGGTAACCGAAAAAACAGTGCCTGCCACCCCAATCATGGCACCGGATATAGTGGATAAAATGCTACGTGCAGAATCAGAACTATTAACCAAGAAAAATTTTAACCAACCAGCTTTTGGTAGGTCTATGTAACTATCAAAAGAAACTAGCCCAATTGAAAGTGCAATCGCAAGTCCGATGATTAGCACAGGAACAAACCAAAAGCTGGCTAGCAATTCTTTCCAAAAGAAAATGAGTTTTTTCATACTAAAACGAAAGGGTTATGCCAAAATTCACGTCATGGTACAATTCATCAATGGGAACCAAAGGCCTTGAATCATATATGTTTTGATATAAAAATCTTAGGCCAATGAACTTGGTAAAGTTATAGGTCAATTCAAAGCTGCTTGCCAAGCGGTAATTTTCAAATGGAGATGAGAATGTAGGTTGGTAATATCCGCTAATATCTAAATCGATTAAGTCTCCTAATTTTTGTTTGAAACTTATATAAGATGTTCCTCTGAATTGCTCGATTTCAACAGGCGTTTGGTCATTGGGAAGTAAATCATCGGGAACCCCTGAATAGTTCCACCTTTCAAATTCATATAAGGTTCCAACCCCAAAAAACAGCCCTGTATTTTCTTTAACAAGTGCTCTCCACCTAATATTCATTCCCCCTGCATATTTCCTATCCAAACCTCTTATCTCACGCCAATGTATTTGAAAAAATGGTTCGAAGGCAATTTTTTTGCTTTCAAGGTTCACGTATTCTAAGTAAACAAATCCACCACTGAGAATATTTTCTTTTCCTAATACGCTGTATTCAACCCGATTGGCAACCGTAAATGCGTGGTTGTTTATTCTAATGGATATATCGGCTGTGTTACTAATTTCCAAAAAATCCTCTTTGAGGTTTCTATATCTGAAACTTGGTGTAAAATTTCCCTTTAAGACTCTCAATGTGTCAATTATTACATTAAAATTCTCGGTATGTAATACTTGTGCAACTGCTTTTTCACAACAAATAGACAGAGCCGTTATAACGAATGCAAAGAGATATTTTGTCATACGTTTTGATAAAAGGAAAAAAAAGGCTACCAAATATTTTGACAGCCTTGTTCCATTTAGATTAAGAAAATAAAGACGAGATTTTTGACAAGCCGTCCTTAAAAGAGTCTGATGCTGAAGAGAAAGCGTCTTTCACTTCATCCCACTTTTCTTCAGATGCATTTTCAAGTTCAGCGTACTTTGACTCTACGTCAGATTTTTTTGATTCTAAGTCTTTCAGGGCTTTTTCATAGTCAGCCTTTGCATCCTCCTTGGCGGACTCTTTTTTTGCTTTTAACTCGTTAATTTTTGCAGAAACTTCGTCAATCGACTGTTTTGCTTTTGCTTTGAATTCTTCTTTGTTCATCTTTTTTAGATTTTAAACGTGAATGATTGTTCCTACTCGTAAAGCTTTTCGGATTTCGCTCCTTTGAAATGTGTGGTCATTTTTTTACCACTGGCTACAACATTCGGATAAACTGACCAAAGGTCAGTTTATTTCCGTTATGGCTTTACGAATCTAATGGATTTTTTATTTCTCGAATCACATTTACAGCTACGTGGGTGTATATTTCTGTGGTCCGGGAGGAGTTGTGGCCTAGCAATGTTTGTATAGTACGCAGGTCGGTCCCTGCTTCCGGCAAATGTGTAGCAAAGCTACACCGGAGCGTATGGGGGACTACTTTTTTCCTTATACCTTTTTGCCGCAGCTCTTTGTGCCACCTTAAGCACACCCGACCTGCTGTACTGTCGTCCTTTTTCACCTTCAAATAGCCCTCTTTTCGGCTTACAGGCTTTGAAATAAGACCGCTAGTCGGCAAGGAGCCCTCCACTCAGAAGTGTTACCTGTCTTTTCCTCCTTTGCAATTTTCCACCCGTATGACCATTCGCCGGCTATCAATATCACTTACCTTCAAATAAAGTAGCTCAATTGCCCGGCCTGCAAACATTAAACACCGGTGCATCCTGGGCGTATTACATTCCGCTGGCCTGAGAAGGGGTGTATTTTATTGGTATGGCAGCGGCCCGGCGCCCCCGATGGAATGGCATGTCTGAGCCCGAAATGGGTAGCGCGCCGGCAGGCGAGTAATGACAGCGGGACAAGGCGCCCATAGGGTTTTGGGTTGGTTTGGGAACCTGGATTGGCTATCAGTGTTTTAATAAAAATTACGCGGTAGTACCTCCACAACTCGATCCGGAGCCGGCGGTACAACCATAGCAGTGTTGATTGGTTTGAATATTTCGATGATTTAACCGGCCTAAATCAAAATCCTTAATATGTTGCGGAGCATTTTCATCAAGCCGCATCTCAAGCATCTGGTTAAAGTCACAGTCATATAGATAACCGTCCCAGCCTACACTAAGCGTATTACGGCACATTACACCCATGGCCGCTGAAGGATTGAAATTGCTCACTAATTCTTGCATGTAGGATTCATAATTATCGCTTTGGATCAGGTAATCGAGAAAGCGGCTTACCGGAATATTGGTGATGGTAAAAAGGGAGTCAAAGGTGATATCATAACCGTGCTCTAATCTCTTTTTAAACTCACTTTCCAACCCTGACTGGTCCCCTGGCAAAAATGCACCCGTTGGATTGTACACCAGGTCCAGTTTCAAATCAGGGTTCCCTTTTCCGTAACCCATTTCGTTCAGCATTTTTAATGCTTTAATGGATTTTTCAAAAACCCCATCTCCTCGCTGAGCATCGGTACGCCGGGCATTGAAGTAAGGCAGCGAGGAGACCACATTTACTTTATGTTCCCAAAAAAATTCCGGTAAATCATTAAACCTTGGGTTGGCAAGCACAATGGTCAGGTTACAACGCACGATCGCCCGCTTACCCATCTCAGAAATGGAGGCTACAAACCACCTGAAATCAGGGTTCATTTCAGGGGCTCCTCCGGTGATATCCACCAGTGGTATATCCGTATCCCTGATTGCATCCAGGCACTGCTCCATGGTTTCGCGGGTCATGATCTCTTTTCTATCGGGCCCGGCATCCACGTGACAGTGTTTGCAGGTTTGATTGCACATCTTACCTACATTCACCTGGAAGACCTCAATGCCGGTTGGTTTTAGGGGCAAAAGACCGATTGTTTTGATCTTATCCTTGAACGCATCGATCCCAATGGACTGATGGTCACTTAAAACAGCTAGCTGGTTTTTGGCCCTTGACAGTTCATGCTTTCTTCTGGCTAAGCTATGTATCATCACATTAATTTTTCATTTATCTGGTTCATCATCTGAACACCATGTACCAGGGAAGCGCCACTCCTAATAGCTGCTGCCACATGTACCGCCTCCATCATCTGCTCTTCGTCCACTCCTCTTTTCAGTGAATCCGAAGTATAAGCATCTATACAATAGGGACATTGGATGGCGTGGGAGACCGCTAAGGCGATCAGTGATTTCTCTCGGGCGGTTAATGCACCTTCCCGGAAAACTTCATCATAATAGTCAAAGAATTTATCACCCAGTTTCTTTTGAAACGCTGTAATCTTTCCAAATTTTGACAAATCTGCCGGATTGTAATAAGTATCTTTCATGTGGTTTTATATTTTAGGATAATCAAATCTTTTTTTTGTATAGATCACTAATAACACAATAATCATTGATTGAAGTTCAGAAAATAATTGAAAAACTAATTACTACTGTTCCAAATGTCGTGGGTTGTCTTCCAGGAACCATTCGGTTGCTTTTTTAATATATTGATGTATTCAGCCTCCGAAGTGGTTGTTTCACCTCCACATTTGGGAGTAAGCCTGACTTTCGCATAACCCCTTCCATAGGCCAGCTTCCCACTTACTTCGATTTCCAGATAGCCGCTCTCCAGTTCAGTATCATATTGGTCAAAAATTGCCTGGTAATACTTTTGCACGGCTATCCTTCCCCTTTTTGATTTTAAGCCCGGTGGCATCAGTATGCCGTCATCCGTAAAATGTTTGGCTATACGTGCTGCATTACCTTCATTAAAAGCCTTGGACCGGGCGTCACTCATATCACTAATGGCTTGTTCGTCCATGGTGGTATCCAGGGGCTCCTTATCCACATAGCAACCCACAAATAAAAGCGCCATCAGCGTCCAGATGATTGCAATAAATTTCTTCATGACGTTTTTAAATTGATTTCATTTTAAAAGATAAATCAATGTTTGTTTAAGGTCAAATTTTAAGCATCAATCTGTATTTGGTCTCTGATTATTTTTCTTCTAGTAATCCCTTTCTTTACTATACCATAGTGTTTTACAAATTCTAGTAAGGCATGCTTATGACCACGATTTCTTACTTAAAAAATAGTATGACAGATATGTAATATTTCTTTTCGAAAGGGGGATACCGAAAAATCGGCATTATTGGGTATGACTCTCATCTTTTACATATCCAGGATCGCTATCAGGGATATTTTGATGCCTTATTTGATGCCTTAAAGGAATTCCTTCCTGATAAAAAGCCAATCATCGGAACCGTCAGATATCATAACATCACAAAAGATATTGAGACGATCATGGATGAGTACACAAAGAATAACCTGATAGATTCTATCATATTCGCAACCAACTCCCTTACCGTTGGCGGACTATACTATCTTCAAAAAAATAAAGTTCTCGTACCAGATCAATTGGCAATTATTGGCTTTGATAGCAATTATGTGCCGCTCACCTTTATTAAGCAACCGATTAAAGAGATGGGGAAAGCAGCCTTAAATGTTTTACTGGATACCTAAAGGGCTCAACGGTAAGCCAACAGAAAATGCCTCCACATCAACTGATCATCAGGGAATCAACTTAAAACCAAAATATGCTATGGGTACAGTTCAGACAAAAAACCAATCATTGGCATCCAACCCGTAATCGTTGGTCTCGATCAAAGCATTCGGGAATCTTTGGAAGCACAAACCCCGGGAATGGCTCAGGTTTGAAAGTATTAATCCCAGAATTGTCATTAGACTTTCTATTACATGGTTAAATCACTTCAAATCAGACACTAAACATGTTATTGGCTCGTCACCATAGCGATGCTATGCCTCCTCGACCTAAGTGCCTGATTTTTTGGGCTTTAACCCTTCATGACAAAATTCCAATGACAAATCTGGGTTAATTGGATAAAGAATCGCTAACATTAAGTGTACCTAACCATTTTCAGGCGATTTATAGATTTTTCGCATCCATTTAAAATCCTTATGTATGGTTTTAGGTGACCTGAGTTTCTTTTGAAATTTTCAGGCGTTTGATCAATCTTTCTATGGTCAGACCCTGAACCAAGATAGAAAAGACTACGATCATATAGGTCATAGTCACAATTAGCTCTTTGTATTCAAAAGACGGGAGTGATAGAGCCAGCGCTACGGATATCCCTCCACGAAGGCCTCCCCATGTTAGTATGTAAGCAGTTCCCTTTACAAAGTTATCGGCTTTATTTAATCCAAATAAAATTATGGGTGTACCAACACTAACATAACGTGTCGACAAACCAATTACAATGGCTAGAAATCCCGCCAGCGTATAATTTGAATTAAATGGAATAATTAAAATCTCGAAACCTATCAAAATAAACAAAATAGCATTTAGAGCTTCATCTAAAAGATGCCAGAATTTATAGACATAATCTCCGGTGATCTTTTTCATATATTCAGCTTTTCCCTCCCTGCCTATGACCAGACCAAGGACTACCATAACCAGTGGGCCTGAAACATGTATGGCTGCGGCTAATTGGCTGCCAGCCATGACTAAAGCCAATGTAACTAATACTTCCAGTTCTACATGTTCATTTTCAACATACTTTAATATTAACAAGCCAATATATCCGAAAACCAATCCCAGGAGAATACCACCGATCACCTCCTGCCCAAACAAAAGGGCAACGCCACCGGGTGTAACATGCTCTACACCAGCCTCTGAAATTTCCAGTATGGTTAAAAATACAACAACTCCAAGACCATCATTGAACAATGATTCACCCTCTATTTTGATCTGTAAGTTTTTGGATAAGTTGATCTTTTTAACAATGGCCAATACTGCTATGGGATCCGTTGGGGAAATTAATGCACCAAACAATAAGCAATAAATATATTCTACATTCAACCCTATCAAAGGCAAAACATAAAAGGTGATGGTGCCAACAATAAATGTTGACATCAAAGTACCCATAGTTGCCAGGGCTAGTACAGTCCATTTTTCCTGAAATAGTGCAGAGTAATTAACATTAATAGCTCCTGCAAATAGCAAGAAACTTAGCATGATGTTTAAGAGGACCTCGGAGAAATCGAAATTATTTAGGATTTGGGCAGCCTCTATCCTTATTACCGGGAAAAAATAACCCAGACCTACAATGCTTAAGGAAATCAATAATGAAAGGATCATCAATCCGATGGTGGAAGGCAGCCTTAAAAACCGTATATTAAGGAATGTGAAAAACGCTGAAAGAAAGATCAGTATTGCAATAATATCAAGCGCACTCACTCCTTATTGATTTTTAATGTTAAGTAATCCATTTGATTGTGCTTGTTTTAACCAATATGGGTATTCGTCCATAATCAATTCATAAAATTCACTATCAGTTAGGTCACTGGGGTTGGTGACATTAGTGTATCCGGCATTATCAACAAACCTGTTTTTCATTAAATCCAACTTCTGAAGAAAGGAATAGTCTTCTGCAAAAGGTTTCTTAAGCCAGGCCCAAAAACCTTTTCCCATTTCTTTGGCGGTTACCCCAAGAGTAATGAATTGCCAAAAACAGGGCTCATACGATGACTCAACGATCTGCTCTACTGTTTCTTTTATATTAATTGTTTCACCATTGGTCACGAACAATACGAAAACCGGATAGTCAGAACTAAAAACTTCTTTTTGTGCTATATCCCGTTTAAAATAGTGCGCTCGAATGAGCCTGATAATTTCAGGATAATTGGAGTGATCACCAAGCTTGTAAATATCTATCGATTCATTAATTAAGTTTCGAACATTTGACATGTCCATAGCCCCGAGAAAATGTGCTTTCTCTGCAAATAAAAAGATGTCCAGTTGCTTATCAATATCCAATAAGTGACCAAGCGCTAAAAACCTCTCAGCAAATTCCTGTGCTTTTCCCGACTCGAGATAAGGCACCATTGATTCTGAAACGTCCAGGCATAAAATAACCTGACAGGAGTTTTTGACAAGGTTATATTCTTTAATGGCTACCTCGGCATTTGATTCATGTTGGTGAATTATTTTTTCCAGATTTGGTTGAGATACCGAAGCCATAACATTAAAAATTTTTTTGTGGATAAATTTCTATTATATTTTTTATCAATGTAATGATAGATATCATTTTCAGAAAATGACTTTTAATTTAAAAATATAATTCGATTAATGTGTTTAAGTGCTAACTGGTGTTAATTATTGCCGGTTTTTTTGATAAGGGCTTTTCGTTTTTTATCTCTTAACACGCCAAATAAAGGCATAACAATCGCATAACTCAAATAAAACATACCGGAAATTCTGAAGGAGATGGTACCTCCCCCACCAACATCGAAATTGGCAATTAATGCAGAAAGGAGCGGTATAGTAGCACTGAGTAAATTATCATAGATATAAGTCCTGGTTTCAAATATTTCGAAATGATTCAGTTCCAAAGAATTTTTTTTGTTTAATGCAATCCAATACATAAAACTGACAGTAAGAAAAACCAAAGCACCTCCCAAACCATAAATGGTCATAAGTTGGGTTGTGTCTTGGGGAGAAATGGTAACGGTATAGAGATGGTCGAATACTTCTCTATCGCGATAGGCCAGTGCATAAAAAAGGTCGAATAATACCTGAAATAAAAATTTTAGAGGATATACATAAAATAGCACTAAAAATAAAAGCAAGGTATTTACCGCTACTATGCCGGCATCTTTCAGACCATAGCGAATAAAGAACACATAATGTTGATACCAGATAAGCATCAACAAGGTAATAGTGGCAGCAAATGGGAAGAAATTTCTAAGAAATCCCTTTAATTGATCGAATGTCTGTGGTACGTCTGAGGATATCAGTAAAAGGGCTATTGCCAGGGCAAATACGCCATCACTAACAGCTTCTATCCGGGTGTTATCCAAGCCTCTCAATCTAAATTTGGTGTGCCTCCGGGCTGTTTTCTTCAGTTCTTCCCTTAACATGGCTGATTTATAATGGATTATCAGAAATAAATATAATGTCCATATGGGGAAATAATTTCAACAGTTGACTGCTTGGCCTCTTCAACATGCCCAACGATTTTTGCTTCTACATTAAAAGATTGAGAGATGTCAATAACCTCTTGCACATACTTTTTTTCCATGTACAATTCTAAACGATGTCCCATATTAAAAACCCGGTACATTTCCCTCCAGTCTGCTTTGCTCTGCTCCTGTATATACTTAAACAGTGGAGGGATGTCAAACATGTTATCCTTAACCACCTTCAGGTATTCAATAAAATTGAGCACTTTCGTCTGTGCACCGCCACTACAGTGAATCATGCCATGTATATTTCTTCTATGTGCTTTGAGAATTTCACTTATGAGAGGCGCGTATGTCCTCGTCGGTGATAGTACCAACTGTCCCATATCTAGACCTAAACCAGAAAGTTTACTGGTGAGGTTAAACCCGCCTGAATAAACCAAATCTTGTGGCATTAAAGGATCAAAGCTTTCTGGATAGTCCCTAGCGTAAGAATTTTTAAAAATATCATGTCTTGCAGAAGTAAGGCCATTACTACCCATACCTCCATTATAACGGTCTTCGTAAGTGGCCTTTCCAAATGATGATAATCCAATCACAACATCCCCCGGTCGTATAGCATCATTGGTAATCACTTCAGATTTTTTTATCCTGGCTGTTACCGTGCTATCAACCACGATAGTTCTTACCAGGTCCCCGATATCAGCAGTTTCCCCTCCGGTTGAATAGATGCTTACGCCATTGGCCCTAAGCATTTGAAGAACCTCCTCAGTCCCTTC
Source organism: uncultured Roseivirgaceae bacterium (assembly GCA_964429655.1). Lineage (GTDB taxonomy): Bacteria > Bacteroidota > Bacteroidia > Cytophagales > Cyclobacteriaceae > CAYSCZ01. The sequence continues at coordinate 96,158 of CAYSCZ010000003.1, read as the reverse complement.
AATTATTGATTTAATTACTTCACCAGGTATTAAATGCTTATTTCGGCCTATGGTAGAGGATAATAGAATATTTTCGGTTACACCCACACAAAGGAGGTCATCAGTATTCATCACTATTGCATCCTGAGCTATTCCTTTCCATACCGATAGATCGCCGGTCTCCTTCCAATATATATAGGCCAGGGAAGACTTTGTACCTGCCCCATCAGCATGCATGATGTTACAATAATCTTTATCCTGACCAATTATATCAGGAACTATTTTACAAAACGCTTTTGAATAAAGGCCTTTATCAACATTTTCAATGGCTTTATGTACATCTGACTTGGATGATGAAACACCTCTTTGGAAATACTTATCTGACATGGTCTAAGAAATATCCCCAAAACTACTGATTCAGTAAAATCAGTACCTAATTATTTTCGTACTCAGTTTCAAAAAAACGGTCTGTTTCGTCTCCTTCAATGGTTTGCTCAATTTCAAGGTCTTCTACGATTTCTTTCTCTACATTATCCCGATCGTATTTCGTAACCTTAAATTCGGTTCTTCTGTTGATTTGATGCTCCTGTTCGGTATCCGCATTTTCAATAATCAGCTTAGTTTCGCCATATCCTTTAGCTTGTATCCTGTTGGAAGAGATGCCTTTAGAAATAATGTAATCGACGGCCGATTTAGCTCTTTTTTGTGAAAGTTCCATATTGTAATCATCTTCTGCCCTGGCATCCGTGTGGGAGCTTAATTCAATGGATATTTCAGGATTATCTTCCATGATGGTGACAAGATTATCCAATTCTTTGGCTGCGTCCGGTCGTATATCCCATTTATCAAAATCATAATAGACATTCTTAAGCACTATTGGTTTCTCCAGCTGAATCTTATTTAAATAAATTTTAGTTTCAAAAGTGACATTAGTCACGAATTCCTTAAGCTTTGACTTATCAACTGATTTCCCTATCGTGCTAAAATCACTTCTTGTGGTGAAGTAATCTATTTTTTCGGCAATCAATTCATAATCCTCCTCAGGATAAACCCGAAATTCAAATTGTCCATTGGCTCCGGTAAAGGCTTCATCCAAAATTTCTTGATTTTGTCCTACTAAAATAATTTTACTATTTGGCAGGATCATATCATTACCCTCCTCATCGTAGGTAAGTGTAGTTCCAACAAGGTAATAATTTACAATCTTAAGGTCTGGGTCATTATTCACAAATGTATAAATATCATCATCTCCAAGTCCGCCTTCCCGATTAGACGAAAAGAAACCTCTTGTTAGATCAAACTGATGAAAAGCAAAATCATCAGCGGAAGAATTTACAGGCCTGCCCATATTCTCTATGGAGGTTTCGCCACCAGATCTTGTGGCTTCGAAAATATCCAGGTTTCCATAACCGGGATGGCCATCAGAAGCAAAGTATAGCTTGCCATCCTTAGATACATAAGGGAACATTTCGTTTCCCGGTGTATTAATCACAGGACCTAAATTTCTGACATCTACCCACCTACCTCTTCTATTAAACTGTGCCACGTAGAGATCGCTTCCCCCATAGCCACCGTCCCGGTCTGAAGAAAAATATAATCTTTGTCCGTCATTGCTAAGTGCAGGAGAGGAATCCCATGCGTTGCGGTCATTTAGATTCAGGTAAATTGGGTCGGACCATCTTGCCTTTCTATTGCGAACAAAATATAAGTCGACATTTTCCCTTCCTCTTACTTTTCCGGTATTAGCTTTTGCAAATATCATCATTGACCCATTTGGTGATAAGGCCAGGGTTCCATCATTAATAGCCGGATCATTGATATTAGGACCAAGTTTTTGTAAAGTAGATATGTTCACACGGGCTCCTTTGGAACGTACCCGGTAGATATCGGTAAATGGTGTTCCGTTGCCATGATAGGTTTTCCCGCCATTTCTATTGGAAGTAAAATACAGCACTCCATCACGATAAACAGGGTTGTACTCCGCATATTTGGTGTTGATGACCGTTAAATTTTTCACTTCATAGTAATTCTTACTGGGAGCAATATCCGTCATATCACTCAAGTTGGACAATTCTATTTCGGCGCGTTTTAAATAAAGACTGTCTTTACCCGCTCTAAGGTAATTCTCTAATACTTCCTCTGCCTGACCGTATTTCTCATTAGCTTTTAATGACTTGGCGTAATAAAAGTGGGCTGCATTATTCTCAATACCGTTCTGAACAGCAGCAGCATAAAATGGTGCGGCTTCTTTTAACCTGTTGGACTTTCTGAAGGATTCTGCAATGTAAAAATTTGCTTTCGCAGGTTCTTTCTTGATGGCCTTTCTAAACCTGTCAATTGCGATGTTGTACTCTTCCTTATCAAAACTTTTTTTTGCTTTTTTGAATGAATCACAGCCAGAAAAAAGTAGAAATCCAAAAAAAATTAATATCAAATACTTTAATCGCATTTTTTCTTTCATTTCACGTACCTCCTAACCCAGGTCTCCTTCACAGGCAGTAACCAGGATTTATCAAGTTCTGATTTATTGGAAATAAGGTTATTAAAAATTAATGTATCTTTATTTACAACACCCTTCGAAGAACTAGTGCTTAATTCCGAGACCGGTTCAACAATAATTTCCCCATCTAAATAATAAGCCACTTTAGTTCTGTTAAAAAAATCTACGGATAAATCATTGGCCAACCTTCTGATCAATTCGACAGAGCTATCGATGGAACAACCACTGGCCGAATTATAAGACTCATCAACTGAGAGTATAACAAATAAATTATGAAGAACTTTGTAAGAGCTCCTTAGTGGTTTGCCGTGTGCCTGCCATTGATCAGTAAATTCCATGCATAGCCGGTTAACATTTTCTAATTCCTGATCTGTTAATTTTCTATCTGCCTGATAGATCCAAACCCTTCCATCAAAAGGCATGGTTTCAAAAGGTATATACATATGTTTGCTCCTATTTGATAATTAATGAACGATTATTGTGATCTGTTAGTTTAAGTCATCTGCTGTCGCTATCAATTCAACAATATCCCTGACAGACACTTCTTTTTCTTTTTCCTTATTTTTAACGCCGTCCGTCATCATTGTCATACAAAAAGGGCAGGCTGATGCAACAATATCGGCATTTGTGTCAATTGCTTCTTCAATCCTTTCAATATTTATTTCTTTATCTCCTTTTTCTGCATCTTTAAACATTTGGCCCCCACCAGCTCCGCAGCAAAGACCCTTCGTTCTGCACCGTTTCATTTCAACCAATTCTGCATCCAGCAGTTCGAGGACTTTTCTAGGTGCCTCATAAACATTGTTGGCCCTCCCCAAATAACAGGAATCGTGGAAAGTTATTCGTTTTCCTTTAAAAGCATTACTGTCTTTTAATTTTATCCGACCTTCATCAATCATTTGTTGTAAAAACTGAGAATGATGTAGCACTTCGTAATTACCGCCCAATTCAGGATATTCGTTTTTCAGAGTATTAAAGCAATGCGGACAGGCTGTGACTATTTTTTTTATTTTGTATTCATTAAGAACTTGTATATTGGATATAGCCTGCATCTGAAAGAGGAATTCATTTCCCCCCCGTCTGGCAGGATCCCCGGTGCAAGTTTCTTCTTCGCCCAATACGGCAAAGTTTATTTCCAGTTTATTGAGAATTTTAACAAAAGCTTTGGTCACCTTTTTATATCTATCATCAAAGGAACCTGCACAACCCACCCAAAATAGTATTTCGGGGGCTTTATTTTCGGCTACCATTTCTGCCATGGTAGGTATTTTTATTTTTTCTGTCATGATGATTGTTCTTTTAGCTCTGAAGCCCAGTTAAATCGGTCGGTCGGTGCAAATTTCCAGGGCGCGAAATTATTCTCAATATTCGAAAACATCGCATTCCAAGAGGCCGGCGAGGCAGATTCCTCCATCGAAACATACCTCCGTAACTGAATGATAATGTCTAATGGATTAATTGTAACAGGGCAAGCCTCTACACAAGCATTACAACTGGTACATGCATTGATTTCTTCTTTGGTGATATAATCACCTAACAGTGATTTTCCATCATTCAATCCTTCTCCACCTTTTTCCATGCGCTCTCCTACCGCCTCCATTCTGTCCCTGGTATCCATCATAATCTTTCTTGGAGATAATTTCTTACCGGTTATGTTTGCTGGACATTCAGCTGTACATCTACCACATTCTGTACAGGCATAGGCATCCATCAAATTCTTCCAGGTCAGGTCATTAATATCTTTTGCACCAAACCGCTCGGGCGGTTCCGTTGCATCCCCTTCTGTCGGTATACCAAGCATAGAATTCACCTCGTTAGTTATTTCCGGCATATTATTAAGCTTACCCTGAGGCATTAAACGGCTGTAATAAGTATTCGGAAATGCCATAAAAATATGCAAATGCTTGGAATAAGTTATATAAATAGCAAAAGCAAATATCCCAACAATATGGAACCACCAGGCAGCACGTTCAACAAAAATCAATGTTCCATTTTCTAAATTATCGAACAAGGGAGTTAGTAAACCACTAAAAAACAAAGACCCTGTTTGTACATAATGATCAATGCCTCTGGATTGCAGGATTTGATCAGCTGAATTCATGGATAAAATTGCAGCCATAAGTACTATCTCGATCACTAATATCAAATTGGCATCAAGGAATGGCCAACCCTTTAATTCTGGATGGGTAAATCGATTAATCCCAAGAATATTTCTTCTTATCAGAAAAATGATACAGGCAATAAGCACTAAAGCTGCGAGGAATTCAAAAAAATTAATCATAACAGCATAAAAGCCCCCTAGAAACGGAGCAAATAATCTGTGGGTTCCTAAAATTCCATCGAGTATTATTTCAAGAACTTCAATATTTATGAGTATAAACCCGATATAGATAAAAAAATGAAAGATAGCCGGGATAAAATTTTTGAACATTTTTTTTTGGCCAAATGCTACTAAAAGCATGGATTTCAGCCTTTTATCAGGATTATCATCAATCTTCTGATCCTTGCCAAGTTTTATGTTTTTCCTGATCCTGGTTATTCTCTTATACAAAATATAACCAGTCACCAAAGCGATTGCTAAAAAAACCAGTTGTGCCACTATTACCATATCTTAAACTATCGTAAAATTTTTGTTACTATTAATAAATCTATACTTTTGCATCCACTTTTTAGGTGCTGTAGCTCAGTTGGTAGAGCATCGGACTGAAAATCCGTGAGTCGGTGGTTCGAATCCACTCAGCACCACAACCTCCCTAGGGAGGTTTTTTTATTATCATAAATCTAATGTAATTTTCAAAAATAGTATGCATGCATACTATTTAAATAAAAAAAACCTAGCTCAAACTCAGTAAGATTTTCAATTCCTTCTCATCTAAATGTCGCCATTTTCCTCTCGGTAAATCCTTTTTAGTCAATGGGCCAAACATCACCCTATCCAGCTTTATGACTTCATAGCCTAGTTTTTCAAATATCCTTCTTACTACCCGGTTTTTACCAATGTGTATCTCCAGGCCTATAATCTTTTTATCTGCACTCAAAATGGCTATTTCATCCACGAATGCAAGACCATCTTCCAACCTTATGCCGGATTGTATTCTATGAAAGTCCTGTTGTGATAAAGGTTTATTAAGATCAACCTGATATACCTTTTTTATCTTGTGGGAAGGGTGGGTCAGCTTAGTCGCTAGTTCCCCATCATTTGTAAATAAAAGCAAACCGGTAGTATTTCTATCCAATCTGCCAACCGGATAGATTCGTTCCTGGCAAGCATTTGATACTAATTTCATAACAGTCTTACGATTTAATGGATCGTCCATTGTTGTTATGAAATCTTTTGGTTTGTTCAGTAAAATATATTGTGGTTTTTCAGATTTAAGGGTTTTCCCCTTGTAAACTACTTTATCTGTGGGTAGTACTTTTGTTCCTAATTCTGTGATTATTTTACCATTGACAGATACCATGCCCTCCTGGATTAATCTATCAGCATCACGTCTGGAAGCAATACCTGCATTGGAAATAAATTTATTCAAACGTACCGGTTGTCTCGGCTTACTCTCAGTAACATTTCTTTCACTTTGGAATTTTCGTCTATCCATTTGAATCCTTGTTTACCTCTTTATAAAAGTCCTCCTGACTTATATCAGACAGGTCTTTAAGCCTGGGAAGATCGTTGAGGGAATTTATCGAGAAGTAGTCCATAAACTTTTGAGATGTTCGGTATAACAAAGGTCTTCCGACTGATTCAGATTTACCTTTAATCTCAACCAATTCTTTCTCCAGAAGTTTTTGGACTGCGTAATCACAATTTACACCTCTAATCTGTTCGATCGCTCCTTTGGTGACTGGTTGCTTATAGGCTATGATTGATAGGGTCTCCAATGAAGCTTTTGAAAGACGCTTCTTTGATTGCTGCTTAAGTAATACTTCTATCGTTGAATGATATTCTGCTTTTGAAAGAAATTGATAGCCTCCACCGGATTGAATAATATGAAAGGAATAATGATCCTTGTTATACTCCGCTTCCAACTCCCCTAAAACTTTATGGACACCTTCAAGGGAAATCTCTGATTCAAAAGCATCTGTCAGGCATTTTGTGATCTCATTATCACTTATGGGTGAAGGAGAGCAAAATATAAGTGCTTCAACGTGCCTGCGTAGAAAATCCAATGTAGATGATTAGTATTTCTTAAGCTTTGCTTCAATCGAATGCATGGTATGAGGAACAGCTTTCAGCCTTTCCTTGCTTATTAATTTCCCCGAATCGACGCATATACCGTATGTACCATTTTTTATTCTAACCAGCGCATTTTCCAACTGGCTAATAAACTTTTGTTGTCTTGCGGCTAGCTGACTTAAGTTTTCCTTTTCAGCGGTATCTGCTCCATCCTCAAGTGTTCTTATGGTATTGTGTGTATTATCTGTACCACCATCTGAGCTTTTTGTAAGGGATTCTTTGATAAAATTGAGTTGGGTTTTGGCTTTATCTAATTTTTCATTAATAAGAACTTCAAATTCTTTTAGCTCTTCCTGGGAATATTTTGTCTTTTCTTCCATATCTATCCTCGATTTTAAAATGGTGCAAATTTACTTTTTTTTAACGGATTTATGCTTAGAAAGACTGAAAATCACCTAAGTAAATAAATCTATGCCTATCTGGTGTTTAATGCATTTATGGCAAGCCAGGCCATCAATCCCATGCCAGTTTCCAAAGCACCTTCATCGATATCAAAAGTGGGTGTATGCACTCCTGAGGTTATGCCTTTTTCTTCATTACCGGTGCCTAACCTGTAAAAACAAGCATCCATCTCCAATGTGTAATAGGAAAAATCCTCAGCAGCCATCCACGGTTCCAGTTCAATAATATTTTTTTCACCCAAATATTCCGAGGCCAATTGGATCATCTCACCTGTGAGCCTCTCATTATTAATCAGGGGAGGATAACCTTTCATGATATTGACATCGCAGCATCCACCCATGGATTTGGCGATGTTTTCGGCGATGTTTTTAATTTTTTCATGAGCCTCCATACGCCATGATTCGTTAAAAGTCCTGAATGTACCCTCAATTTTAACTTCATCAGGAATAATGTTGGTGGCCCCGTCCGCTATCATCCTGCCGAAAGATAAAACAGAAGGCATTTTTGGATTATTATTCCTGCTGATGATCTGTTGCATAGCGGTAATCAAATGAGCGGTAATCAAAACAGGGTCTATCAATCTTTCGGGCAAGGCTGCATGACCGCCTTTACCTTTAACGGTAAGATAAATTTCATCTGCACTGGCCATGTACATTCCTTTTTTGAAGCCTACTTTTCCCACGGGGATATAAGGCATAACATGCTGGGCAAGTATTTTAGAAGGAAGGGGTACTCCCAGTGCTTTTTCTTCAAGCATCAAAGAGGCGCCACCTGGTATTCGTTCTTCTCCCGGTTGAAATACAGCGATAATTTCCCCTGAAAAATATTCTTTTAATGCATTAAGGATTTTACAAGCCCCCAACAATGAAGCAGTATGTACATCATGTCCACAGGCATGCATAACTCCTTCATTTTTTGACACATAAACGGTATTATTTGCCTCTTTTATCGGTAAAGCGTCCATATCTGCCCGAAGAGCAAGCCTTTTTCCCGGCTTTTTGCCTTTTATACTGGCGATGACTCCAGTCCTGACCCAGCCGTTAGAAAAATCAATCTGATTTTCGGTGAGTACCTGTTGGATAAAAGCTGAAGTATTATACTCTTCAAATGATAATTCAGGATTTGCATGAATATGTCGCCTGACATTCCTAATTTCCGAGAGATAGCTTTCGGATTTGTCTTTTATGATTTTAACTAATTCAGTCAATAGGAATCTTTTCTGGAATGATAATAGCTGTAGGAAATTTTTTTCTTAGCTTAACATATTCTCTATGAGCAGTTAGCCTGTTAAAATAACTACCCACTCTTACCCTAAAATCAGGTTGTTTGTAAATCAGATTGGGTTCATAGGTATCGTCAAATTCAAGAATTTCTTTTTTAACCTCGCGGGCGTCATACCGGCTTCTGCCACTGTAAATCTGGATAGTATATCCTTCCATGTAGCCTTTTTGAGTATTCTTTAGCCTTAGAAGGTTGCCTACGCTGTCCATTTCCGCTTTAATATCATTTTTAGGATCGAATTCTCCCGTTGTTACGATTGGTGTTAATTCTGTCACTTGCTCATCATCTGCTACTTTTGGCCTCCAGATCGAAATATCTTCGGAGTAGGTGTTATCATTCACCGTTGTCAATACGGCCTTTTTAGCACAAGCCATTAAAAAACATATGGATATTAAAAGAAAACTAGTTTTCAATGAGTACACAACGATTATTTTTAATGTCATCCTCAACGGTCTTAAATTTAACATCCTTTTTAATGGTTCCGTCATTGTATTGAACAGAGACCCTTTGATTTCTGGAGGCGATCTTAGTTGATTTTACAGGCTCCGATTTTTCCACCGGTGGTCTGTTGGTAGTAGTCCCTGCGCCGCCTTTTCTCTCGAGCAAAGATTTGGTCTCCTCTTTGGATTCTTTGTAATTATGTTTTGTCCTTGATCGCCTTGCTTCCTGCACTTGTTGTTCACTTTCAATCGGGATACCTGATTTTAATAAGAAGGAAACTGTTTCTTCATTGACTTTACCAATAAATTGCTTGAAAAGCTCAAAAGCTTCAAACTTATAAATCAAGAGCGGGTCTTTTTGTTCGTAAACAGCATTTTGAACTGACTGTCTCAAGTCATCCATCTCTCGAAGATGTTCTTTCCAGTTTTGATCTATCACAGAGAGGGCAACCATTTTCTCCAATGATTTGATCAGTTCCTTGCCCTCAGTTTCAATGATCTTCTCAAGATTTGCAACAACACCAATCTGTCGCTTCCCATCAGAAAAAGGCACCATGATATCCTTTATAGTAGAGCCCTTCATTTTTTGAAGGTTCCTAAAGAGAGGAAGATTAATTTCTAAAATCCTTAGATTCTTTTGTTTATAATTATTGAGTGCTGCTTCAAACAGACTACTCGTGATTTCTGATTCATCTTTTTTATTTAATTCCTCTTTTGTCAGGGAATAGTCAATACCAAAAATGGTTAAGGTATTAAGTTTAAAGCTGTCGTAATCTTCCGAATCTTTTGCCCCTTTTACAATACTGTCAGCATTGTCATAAATCATATTTAAAATATCCAGCTCCAGTCGATCGCCGTACAAAGCATTCTTTCTTCTTTTATAAATCACTTCACGTTGAGCATTCATCACGTTATCATAATCCAGTAACCGCTTTCTAATAGCGAAATTATTTTCTTCCACTTTCCTTTGTGCCCTTTCTATGGAACTGGTGATCATACTGTGTTGGATAACCTCTCCTTCTTCCAAGCCTAATTTGTCCATTATTTTGATCACCCGGTCAGAGCTGAATAATCGCATAAGGTTATCTTCCAAAGACACAAAAAATTGAGAAGATCCCACGTCCCCCTGCCTTCCTGAGCGTCCTCGTAACTGACGGTCCACTCTTCTTGATTCATGCCTTTCTGTACCTACGATAGCAAGACCGCCTGCTTTCTTAGATTCAGGTGTAAGTTTTATATCGGTGCCTCTTCCGGCCATGTTTGTTGCAATGGTAACAGTTGCCGGTTTTCCGGCATTGGCTACAATATCCGCTTCTTTTGCATGTTGTTTGGCGTTGAGCACCTGATGTTGAATATTCCTTATATTAAGCATTCGGCTAAGCAACTCTGAAATTTCCACAGATGTGGTTCCTAACAATACAGGTCTTCCCTGGGATATGAGCTGGTTAATTTCTTCAGTTACTGCATTGAATTTTTCCCTGACTGTTTTGTAAACCTTATCTTCCATGTCTTTACGAACGATTGGTTTATTGGTAGGAATCACTACCACATCCAGCTTGTATATTTCCCATAATTCAGATGCTTCCGTTTCAGCTGTACCCGTCATTCCTGCCAGTTTGTGATACATTCGGAAGTAGTTCTGTAGCGTAACTGTTGCATAGGTCTGGGTAGCACCTTCAACTTTTACATTTTCCTTAGCCTCTATGGCTTGATGAAGCCCATCAGAATATCGCCTGCCTTCCATGACCCTTCCTGTCTGCTCATCCACAATTTGTACTTTACCGTCTACAACGATGTAATCCACATCTTTCTCGAAGAGACAGTAGGATTTCAATAGTTGGTTTACGGAGTGAATCCGTTGGGCCTTGGCAGTATAGTCAGAAATCAGTTGATCCTTTTTTTCCAGGATTTTACTTTTACTTAGTGATTGGTCACCTTCGATTTTTGAGAGTTCTGTGCTTATGTCAGGTAAAATAAAGAAATCCTGATCCTCTCCCTCCTTGGTAATCAGATCGATCCCTTTCTCAGTGAGCTCAACGGAATTGGTTTTTTCGTCTATCGTAAAGTATAGCGGCTTATCTGCCTCAGGCATAAATTTTTGATTGTCCTGGAGATAATAATTCTCCGTTTTTTGTAAAATGGCTTTTTTACCGGTCTCGCTCAAGTATTTTATCAAGGGTTTATGCTTTGGTAATCCACGAAAGGCCCTGAACAGTGGAAGACCTCCATCTGCTTCATGACCATCTTTGATAAGTTTTTTAGCTTCTAAAAAAAACTCAGATACCAGTTTCTTTTGGGCATCCACCAGCTTGGAAATTCTGGGTTTTAATTCATAGTATTCGTGTTCATCCTGCTCTTTTGGTACAGGCCCCGATATGATCAGGGGTGTACGGGCATCATCAATTAATACTGAGTCAACCTCATCCACCATAGCATAATGATGTTTCCTCTGGACAAGATCTTCAGTACTTCGAGACATGTTGTCCCTGAGATAGTCAAAGCCAAATTCATTATTTGTCCCATAAGTAATGTCTGCTTGATAAGCTTGTCTTCGACCCTCTGAATTTGGCTCATAGAAATCAATACAATCAACCGTTAAGCCATGAAACTGTAATATTGGGGCGTTCCATTCGGAATCCCTTTTTGCGAGGTAATTATTAACAGTAACTATGTGGACACCTTTACCCGCCAATGCATTCAAATAGGCCGGCAGGGTGGCAACAAGTGTTTTACCTTCCCCCGTAGTCATCTCGGCAATCTTACCCTGGTGCAAAACGACCCCACCGATTAATTGGACATCATAGTGAACCATGTGCCACTCTATCTCGACGCCACCAGCTATCCATTTATTGTGCCATACAGCATTACTACCCTTAATCTCAATATGCTTCCTGGTTGCAGCTAATTGCTTATCGAGTATAGTTGCTTCAACCTCTAACTGTTTGTTTTCTGCAAATCGCCGTGAAGTTTCTTTTACCACCGCAAATGCCTGTGGCATGATATCCATGAGGATTTTTTCTAATGCCTCGTTCCTTTCTTCTTCAAGCTTATCAATTTTGTTAAACAAGGCTTCCTTCTGCTCCAGTTCAAGATCAGGCTGGTCTTCTATTTGTTTATGAAGATCAGATATTTCGTTATCTATGGATTCTAAACCTTTTCTTATTGATTCTTTTAATTCCAGTGTTTTATTTCGCAATGCCTGATCGGATAACGATTTGAGTTTTTCGAACGCTTTGTTTATCTCTTCTACACTGGGTAAAAGCGCTTTAAGATCACGTTCAGATTTTGTACCAAATACTTTTGAGATCCCCTTGGTGATGAGTTTTAACATAAAACTAACCTTGATTTATAATGGTAAAGTTATCTTGATTTTGGTAAAAACGATTAACAACAATAAATGATTGCTTAAATTTCAATTGTCCCGTTGAAAACTTGCGTTGCCGGGCCTGTAAGCCATATGTTCGTAAATCTTCCATTAGATTTTTGTTGAAAAGTCACGTCCAGGATTCCCCCCTTACTTTTTACATAAATGGAATTTGATTTTGTTATCGCACCAAAAGCCAGTGCTGAAGCGGTTATGCCCGTACCACAAGCCATGGTTTCATTTTCAACTCCTCGCTCATAAGTCCTGATCTCTAATCTATCATTATCCTGTCGCTGAACAAAATTAACGTTGGTACCTTCCGGTTTATATTTTTCACTATATCGAATCTCCCTGCCTGTTTTCACCACGTCAATAAAATTAATATCCTCACAGAATACTATATGGTGCGGTGATCCCGTATTTACGAAAGCTTCATACGTAGTAAGCCAATGAACATGATCTATATCTCTCAGATCAATACTTATCGATTGATCATCATTCTGAATACCATGATGTAATCCGTCACAGGCGTAAAAACTAATAGGATCTATTGAGGGTTTAATGACTTTGTAAAAGTGTTTGACTGCACATCGACTACCATTTCCGCAAAAGCTCCGGGTACCGTCAGGGTTATAAAAATCTAGTTTAAAGTCTGCTTTAGGGTGGCTGGTAAGTATTATCAATCCATCTGATCCGATGCCGTAATGCCTATCGCATAGATATGAAATAGAAGCGCCGTTTAATGAAGGGAAATTATTGCTGCTCTGATCAATGATTATAAAATCATTTCCAGCACCCTGATATTTGAAAAAATCCAATCTCATGAATATGAGAAAGCTGGATGTTATTTGCTTGCTTTTTGTTTGATCTTAGCTGCTTTTCCTTTTCTACCGCGCAGATAAAAAAGTCGGGCCCTTCTAACCTTACCCCTTTGTATCACTTCTATTTTTTCAATATTTGGAGATAGTATTGGGAATATCCTTTCAACAGCGATTCCACTTGAAATTTTCCTTACTGTAAATGTTTCTCCATTGGAGTTCGGGTTTTTTCTCTGAAGAACCACTCCCTGGAATTGCTGGATTCTTTCTTTATTACCTTCTTTTATTTTATAATGTACACTTATGGTATCCCCTGCTGCAAATTTGGGCATCTTTCCCCTTACTTCAGAGAACTCATTTTCGACCATTTTTATCAGATCTTCCATAACTATGATTTTGGATTTTTAAAAAGACTTGCAAATATAGCATAATAGCCTGTAACAGAACGGTTTTGAGCCAAAATTAACTTTGATTTTTTTTGATCTTTACTTCAAATGAAAAGTAGCTATATTTATCATCCATTTTATAAAATTCATAGACAAGTTTTTGGCCTGTCTTCCTTGCCATATCAATAAATCCTAATCCGGCAGTACCTTTATCTGAAAAACCTGTTTCAGACATCACCTGCTTGTAATATGCTCTTAACTGCTGTGCATCCATGCTGTTAATTTCTTCAAGGTTTTTCCGCATGTCCTCCACGGCATCATTTTCAATTAGATTCCCTGTTATTATTTTATAAAAGTATTTTCTTGATACCACCATGATCATCTCAGAATTTAATAAATGTGGCTCTTTGGATGCATGATGCCCTAAATTTTGAAAAGATTCTACCAGGGTTTGGTTAAATTTCTTCCTTACTTTTTTATCTTCTTCAAGATTCTGTACGGCTTCCTCCAGAGAATTTAAAATTATGGATATCAGATCAAAAGAGATACTGCCTTTGTGCAGAAGCAGAATGGTGGGATCATAAATATTTTTATATAATCTTAAATAATCCATTGAAGAAATTTAGAAAGCTAAAATAAGCTATTAAATATAATGTTAAATAATTACAGTGTCTTGTTTTGAATTTGAAGAAACTTACCTTTTCATTTTTACTTTTATTTAGCGCATTCCTCTCATCATTAGGATCAAATGAATGGGAACTTAGAAAAAATAAGCATGGGATAAAAGTGTTTAGCAGGGAGGTAAAAAACTGGCCTTTCAACGAGCTGAAGGCTGTTATGATCGTTGATTTTCCGCTGAAAATGGTGGTTGACCAGCTTAGGGCTATTGAAGAATATCCTGGGTGGGTATATTCTTGTGATGAATCAAAAATAATTTCTGAATCTAAAAACAAAATTGTTTATTATTTGAATTTTGAAGCTCCCTGGCCGGTAAAAGACAGGGATATCGTCATAGAGTCTGAGATTGAAGAATTCAAATCCATTGTTAAGCTTAAAGGAGAGGGTACACATACGTACTTAGCCGAGACAGATGGAAGCGTTAGAATACCTTATTTTCATAGCGAGTATACGATTAGAATCATAGACCAAAATACTACTGAGATCAATTATCAGGTAAAATTGGATCCTGGAGGTTGGTTACCTTCATGGATCGTAAACCTTGCGAGCAATCAAGGCCCTTATGTTAGCTTTTATAACCTGAAAAAAAAGTTACAGCGTGAGGGTGTCGACAAATAAAAAAGCCCCCGAATATCTCTAAACAAGGGCTTCTTAATTATAGGATATTATCTATGCTACAGCCTTCTTTTTCAAGGAGTATTTACTTGTTTCAAGGTCAACAACTACCGGCGTCGCTATGAAAACGGAGGAATAAGTACCGATGAGAATTCCTACTAAAAATGCAAAAGAGAATCCTTTTAGTGATGGCCCGCCAAATATGAATAGAATAATAATAACAATTAAAGTAGTGGCAGAGGTGATAAGTGTTCTGCTCAATGTTAGATTTAGAGACTCGTTAATAATTTTAACAATATCCGAGCCTGCTTTCATGCCCAAATTCTCTCTTATCCGGTCAAACACTACCACAGTATCGTTTATTGAATAACCGATGATTGTAAGGATTGCAGCCACAAAGACCTGATCGATCTCAAAGGATATACCCAGCAGATTTGCTATAGCAAAAGCCGAAAGCACGAATAAAGTATCATGAAACAAAGCGAAAACCGCGCCCGTGCTAAATTGCCATTTCCTAAACCTGGCCAGGATGTAAATGAAAATAGCTAATAATGCCAGTGAACCCGATAGATAGGAGGAATTCTTAATATCATCAGCAATGGTAGCCCCAACTTTGGTGGAGCTGGCGATGCTGAAGTTGTTTTCCCCTAAATTATTATCGCTTGCTGTGAATGATAAACCCAATGACTCCTCTATTCCAGCTATAAGTTGTCCTCTAACTTCCAAATCAGCTTCATCTGAGGGATCATTTATTAGATAGCTGGTAGTGATTTTCAGAATATTATTAGCCCCAAAAGTTTTAACCTCCACACCTGACTGATCAAAACTTTTCTTCAAAGAGGATTCTAATTTGGAAGGAGCAGCAGGATCCGTAAAGTTAACAACGTAGGACCTTCCTCCTTTAAAATCAACACCTAAGGTTAATCCCTTAACCACCATCGCTACTATTCCTAGTCCAATAAATATTGCGGAGAATGTGTATGCTAACTTCTTCTTACTTAAGAAATCAAAATTCAAACTGGTTAATAGGTTCTTAGAAAATGGCGTCGTAAATGAGATTTTCTCCTTATCCCCATTTTTAGTGACCCATTCCACAACTACCCTGGTAATAAACACGGCTGAGAAAAAAGAGCATATAATTCCTATGATCAATGTAATTGCAAAACCTTTCACAGGACCCTGACCAAAATTATATAAAATCAGTGCTGCAAGTAATGTGGTGGCATTAGCATCAAAAATGGACCAATAAGCCTTTTTATAACCGCTATTGATAGCCACTTTAAGAGATGCGCCATTTCTAAGCTCTTCTTTAATCCTTTCAAAAATAAGGACATTAGCATCTATAGACATACCAATGGTTAGCACTATACCGGCTATACCGGGCAAAGTAAGTGATGCACTGAGCTGTGCTAAAATTCCAAGTATGAAAAATACATTAAAAAACAAGGCAAGGATGGCTACCAAGCCACCACCTGAATAATAGGCTGCCATGAAAATAATCACAATACCAAGCCCGGCCAATATGGAGATTATACCTTGAGCCTGTGCTTGTTTACCCAATGAGGGGCCAATAACGACATCCTCGACGATGGTTGTTGGTGCGGGAAGCGTTCCGGCCTTCAAAATATTGGCCAGGTCCTGTGCCTCCTCAATGGTAAAGTTCCCTGTAATGGACGAACTACCATTAGGGATCTCACCCTGAACAACCGGTGCGGAATAGACATAACCATCTAAAACAATGGCTATCCTCCTATTGATGTTATCTGCTGTAAGATTTCTCCAGATACGGGCGCCTCTGGCATTCATTTTCATAGAAATTGCAGGGGCAGAACTTTGGTCATAGTCCTGTCTGGCGTCAGAGATTACTTCACCTGTCAATGGTGCCTTGCCTCCCCTGGATACTTGTATTGGATATAATTCAATGTATTTGGTATCGTCTACTGCGCTGCCCGACTCATTGGGTTTCACCGCCCAAAGAAATTTCAGGTTTGATGGCATCAGATTCCTTACCTCTTTTCGATTTAATATTCGATTAATCTTAGCAGTGTCTTTTAACTCATAAATCAAAGCCCGCTGCGAACGTAATAATGAAAACAGTGGGGACACCGTTTGGAAGGCCGAATCAAGATCAGACTCATCTTCAAGTTGCGAAGCTAAATCTGATCCTGTTGTATCCTGAACTGAATCAGCACTTACAATCGTTTCATCAGGTTCATCAGAGTTCTCCGTCAGCAAGCTTTCAAGGCCTTCATCCCTTTCCATCAAGGTATCTTCAAAAGGTTCCATATCCTCCGATAATGATTCAAGATTATCCGCAGCGCCTTCTTCCAATTCTAATTGTTCATTGAGCTTCTCTTCTTCGACTAAGAAACTATTAATGTTTTGAAGGATGTCTACTATTTCATTAATCTCATAAACCTGCCAAAATTCAAGCTTTGCCACACCTTGAAGCAAGTTCCTAACCCTTTGAGGATTGTCAACACCCGGCAATTCAATTTGGATCCTCCCTGTACCCTGTAATCTTTGAATATTAGGTTGAGAAGTACCAAAACGATCAATCCTGGTCCTTAAAATATTGAATGCCCGATCTATAGCATAATCTACCTCGGTCCTGATTACATCGAGCACCTCTTCATCAGTAGAATTTAAGCTTATCCTTCCTCTATTACCGGTGGTAGCAAAATAATAACCGAGTTTTTGGCTAGGTGCGTTTTCTTTAAATGCAGCGTAGAATTCATCTACAAAATTGGATTGATTTTGCCTCACCGCACTATTGGCATCTTCAATTGCATTTAAAAAAATCGAATCGGTATTGTTGCCACTAAGTCCTTTTACAATCTCAACAGGTGACACTTCCAGGGTAACATGCATACCTCCCTGCAAATCAAGCCCTAAGTTTAGCTCTGTTTCCTTTATTTCTTTATAAGTATACGCTATACCCAAAAGATTAAAGACTGGTTCATTCCAGACAGAGTCTAAATATCTTTGCTTTTTACTGTAATCAATATTTCCGGTTGAATCAGCTGCATACATATTTGCGTCCTGCACAACACCTTTTGACACAAAAACAAAGGATAGATAGTATATACATAACAATGTAATGACAATGGTGAGTATGACTACTCCTAATTTATTTTTCATTTGTTATAGGTTTTAATTTTTTGGCAGTAAAGCCAATATTTACTAAAGAGTCAATTTAAAAATGCCTGAGTTGCCTTTAATTATGGTGCATTGGGGGATATGATTCGCGGAATTAGAATTCTATAAAATGAATCGGCGATAGAACTGAGCGTAAAGGGAACGACATCTTCGGATTCACTATTTAAGTTGATGTCGAAAATCCAAAAAAATTGATGCGTAACGAAAACCTGGGCTACGTATGAGAAAAGGTTTACACTGCTATGAATTTTTATTTCGTTACCCTCTGACCCCTTATTTTGTTGACCTCCTTTGGATTTTAAAGCATCTGCATTTGAGGACAATCCGACCGCTAGAACGGTACTAATTATCAGGTAAGTCATGGCCTTCAAAAAGTCTTTTGGCATATCCTCAATGGTAAAAGAATTGCAAAAGTATATTAAATCTTGAGTTTACGAAATATTTGATTGACTGCCCTAACTTTCTTTGGCTGCAATGAATTCAAATCCTCTTGCTTCACTGCCTTCATAAAAATCCAGAGTTACACCACTTAAAAACATCACATGCTTTTTTGAAAGATATATTTTAATGTCATTGACAAATAATTCCATATCATCACTCTTTTTAGAATCAAATCCGAGAAGATAATTAATACCGGCACACCCCACACCCCCTTTTATGCCAACCCTCAACCCATAGTCGTCGGGTATATTCTTTTTTAGAATGATTTTTTTTATTTCTATTGCTGCTTTCTCTGTTATTTGAATAATATTTTCCAATTTATTTAATGGTCTAAAATATCTTCTAAATTTAAAAATGATTTGTAATTAGAAATCAATCACATAATGGATCAATTTATAGAACTACTTAAAATATTAATTCCAGCGCTTGCCGTTCTGTACGGAATGTACCTGGTAATGCGTTCATTTCTGGGAAGGGAAATGGAAAAAATGAAAACTGATGGCAAGCTAAAAAATAGAGAAACTATACTACCGATACGCTTACAAGCCTATGAGCGTATATGCCTTCTTTTGGAAAGAATTAGCCCAACCCAGATAATTCCCAGGGTCAACAAGCCAGATTTTACAGGGAGAGATTTACAATCCGAATTAATCAGGGAAATAAGAGAAGAATTCAACCATAATTTATCCCAGCAACTTTATATGAGTGATGAATCGTGGGGATTGGTTAGAAAAGCAAAAGAGGACGTGATTACCTTGATTAACGAGTCTGCGAATGACCTGAAAGAAGATTCCAGAGGTATCGATTTAGCAAGGATCGTTTTTGAAAAAGCTGCAGGTAGAGATGATTCTGTTGTAATTGCTTTAAATTTTATAAAAAATGAAATTAGAGAAATATTTTAATTATTTTTCATGTGATTTTCTCGACCAGAAACAATTAAGACTTAACCATTTTTTAGCCCGATTCATACTGCCATGGAACACAAAACAGCTTTTATTGTAGGGGCTACAGGACTTGTTGGAAAAGCATTGCTAAACTTGCTTTTCAAAGAAAAATATTATGATCGGATCATTGTGCTTACCAGAAGGCCAATAGACATTAAAGAAAAAAGACTCGAGGAACTGATTATAAAAAACTTCGACCTACTCGATCAATATAAAGGTTGGCTGACAGCAAATGACTATTACTGTTGTCTTGGCGCTAGCTTGAGTAAAGCAGGTTCACAGGAGGAGTTCAGAAAAGTTGATTTGGAATATCCTTTGAAAATTGCTTCCATAGCTAAAGAACATCCTTCATTTAAAAGTTTTATGTTGGTGTCTTCCGTAGCTGCTAATCCATACTCAGCTGCCACATACAATCGGGTAAAAGGTGAATTGGAGCAGGAGCTAAAAAAATTAAATCTAAATTCTTTACATATTTTCAGGGCTTCTTTATTGGTTGGGGCAAGAGAAGAATATAGGCCTGAGGAGGTTGCTGCTAAATTATTGACTAAAATCCTTTCTTTCTTCATCGTAGGTTGGAAAAGGAATTTTGCTTTAGTGAAAGCAGAAGAAGTTGCAAAAGCCATGTTTAATCAAGCAAAAAATGGCCTAAAAGGAACCCATCTATACCGCCCCGCTCGAATCAGAAAAATTTCCCAGTGATTGCCGTAATTCAAAGGGCTGCAAAAGCATCCGTAATTATCAACAAACAGTATCATAAAGAAATCGGAGAAGGTTTGGTTTTACTTATCGGAATAGAAGACCAGGACGGTGCAGAGGATATCAAATGGTTAAGTAAGAAAATAGTAAATTTAAGAATATTTAATGATGCGCATGGAGTTATGAATATGAGCTTACTTGAGATTGACGGTGAGCTAATGGTTATCAGCCAGTTTACTTTGCACGCAAGTACTAAAAAAGGTAACCGTCCTTCTTACATAAAAGCCGCCAAACCAGATATTGCAATACCTGTATATGAAAATTTTGTTGAGAATTTATCATTTAATCTTGGTAAAGATATAATTACAGGTGAATTTGGTGCCGACATGAAAGTCAGTCTGGTTAATGACGGGCCAGTCACCATAATTATTGATACCAAGGATAAAAAGTAAGTTTGTTGTGATGGTTCACTATCTTAATGCAGAAAAAAAAGCGTTCAACGCCTATGAGAGCTTTGAAGGACTTTAGAAATAAGGTAGGATCTATTCAAATATAATTTTTATACGAAAAAAAGCGAAGCCATAGACCTAAGTAAAATAATTCATTTCTTATCAGATAAAGACTCTTATTCTGTAAAACCTAACGGTATCCAAATTAAACATACCCATATCTCTATCATTGCCATAGTAGATGATGTGGTGTACAAAATCAAAAAACCGATCAAATTTGAATTTTTAAACTTTTCGTCACTTTCGAAAAGGGAGCATTATTGTAATGAAGAAGTGCGGTTAAATGAAAGGTTAACGCATAATGTTTACTACGGCGTGGTTCCAATATTTGAATTAAATGGGATGTTGAATTTTGACAAGGGTAATATTGTGGAGTTTGCTGTAAAAATGAGACGTCTGGATGAAAATGGCTTTTTGGATATTTTAATTAATAAGCCTGATTTCGAGCGGAAAATCCTTGATAAAGCGGTCAAAAAACTGACCCGCTTCTATCAATCTTCTGATACTAATATTCAAAAAATACCTGCCGAATCATTTAAGACCATAGAGGCAACCATAAAAGAAAATATTAAAATAAGGGAGGCCTTCATTGCTCAGTACTTAGGCAAGCAGAGTGCAGATTTTATCAAAACATACCAGTTGGATTTTCTTCGTGAAAATAAAGCCAAGATCATGAACCGCATCGAAGAGGGATTGGTAATCGACGGCCATGGTGATTTAAAACTTGAGCATTTTCATTATCAGGATGGTGTATTGAACATTTATGATTGTATAGAATTCAATCCGCGGATCAGGGAAGTAGACCTTCTCAGTGACATAGGATTTATGTTGATGGACCTCGACCTTAACCGACATCATGAAGATGTTGAATACCTAAAACAGCAGTTTGCTGACAGATTAAAGGGTTATGATCCCGAAATTCTAGACTTCTACATGTGCCATAGGGCACTGGTGGTTGGTATGATCAAACATCTTAAATCTGTGGAAGATGAAGTGCCTCATTCAGATCGTGAAGAGGCAAAAGAAAAAAGTAAAAAACAATATAGCCTGGCATTAAGATATGCCACAGCCGGTAGTAAGCCAACAATATTTATCATCTTTGGGCGTATCGCGTCTGGAAAATCCAAGCTGGCCAGCTGGTTATCAAAGGAGTTATTGCTCGATCACTTGAATTCAGATGTGATAAGAATACAAATGATAGAGCGGGACACCTTAACCAAAGATGATCTTTACAGTGAAGATAAAAAGATAAAAATTTACGAAAGGCTCATAGACGATTGCTTAAATATTGCGAGGGCAAATGGAGCGGTAGTTTGTGATGCCACATTCTCCTCTCTGAATTATTTGGATATTCTTAAGCAAAAAATAAGAGATAAAAATATTAATCTAATCTTTGTAGAAACATTTGCTGACGATATAGAAATAAAGAGACGATTGAAGGCCAGGGAAAATAAAAAGAATATAGCCTCTGATGCTCGGTTACAGGATTTTGAAAAATTAAAAGATAACCGCTCGGTTGAAGACATTAAAGGCTTGGGCAAAGCAATAAGTATTCACACAAACGGGCCTTTTGAAGAGACGATAGATCAATTTTTTGATCAAATGCATTCCTTAATAAAAGCTTAATCAAACAAAATACAATCGCTTGTAGTATATCACTACATGCAGATTTTGATTTTCATCTGGTGTCTGATTATATGTTTTGTTTGTAATCCTCTTCTGTCCCCGGGTCAATTTCATTTGATTGGTGATGCAGATTACATGCCTGATGGCTGCATCATGCTTACCCCGGATGAGCAATACAGGGAAGGAATCGCCTATAGTATTGACAGGATTGATCTACGTCAACATTTTGAAATAGACTTTGATATTTATCTGGGCGATAAAGATGAGGGTGCTGACGGAATCACTTTTGTTATGCACAATGATGTAAGGGAATTTGAAGCCTACGGAAGCTGGGGGGAATGTATGGGTTATGGCCGTTTCAATCCATATTCACCAGGTAACTCCATTGATCCTTCCATAGCAATTGAATTTGACACTTACCAGAATCCCTGGCAAAACGACCCCAGTTGCGACCACATCGCCTACCTGGAAAACGGTATTAGCCTTCATGAAAGTTATTGGAATAATGATAACGACGATTACGATATGGAGGATAAGTACTTACACAGCTTTCGTTTTACCTGGAACCCCTCAGAAATGATCATGACCGTTTACTTTGACGGAGCAAAAATCTATGAAGCCAAAAAAGACATAATCAATGAAATATTCGATGGTGAAACCAGGATAATCTGGGGTTTCACAGCTTCAACCGGCCGAAAGCATAACCTTCAATACTTTTGTCTGAAACGCTTCACGTAGAATGGTAAGAGAACTCGTTTATCAGTCTATTCCAAAAAATGTCTTTATGTTTCTCCTTGAAAAACGCAAAATGGCCAACCGATGGAATATTTAGTTCCGATGGCTTATAATGGTAGTGGTATATCTCCGCATTGGCATAGCTTGTTAATAGTGCCTGTACTGCTTTTTTTGGGGCAAAAAAATCATCCTCGAAACTATATGCTATGATCTGGGAGCGAAACTTAGAAAAAGATTCTTTAGCCATATAAATGTGACCAAAAAGATAGTCTTTGCTTCTTCCCCACTTAGCCCATTCTTCTGCAACACCGCCCGGCAGGTCCTCAAATAAGCCAAATGATTTGGCTGGAAAATAGCCAAATAGTTTTGAAAAAGAAGGAATAAGGAAATGCCAAAATACAAACACTTTCATCCGGTTAAACCCATCCCAATGCCCCCAATAACCTGATTGTGACCCAATAAAAAATGCTTTATCAACTTTATGATTATTCGGGGCCAGGCCAAACATTTGCCCTCCTACACTGTGCGCTACCAGGTATACAGGAGCGCCATTGGCGTTGTTTTTAGCATACCTGATCACCGCACTTAAGTCAAAAACACCCCACTGATGAAGATAGGGTTTAAAATTTTTTTTCTGATCCGGTTTGGATTGCTCAATACCACGATAATTAAACAGTATTGTCAGGTATCCCTGGGTGGACAAGTGTTCAGAGAATTTATGATAATATCTCAACTTTACACCCATGGCTGGTGCTATGATGACCAACGCTTTGGGTGATAAAGAATCATAAATTTTAATTGGAAGGTCTAATCCGTCTTCAGTTGATATCCAGGATAGCTGACCCATTAAAGCATATATTTAACACAATTAAGTAATGCACACTTAAATCCATCACAAGTTTTAACTGCAGAATCATAATATCTTTGAGGTAATTATTCCCAAATAGGCTGCAAAAATACCAAATCCCAGACTCAAAAAAATATAAAAAAATGATTGATAGATATCATCGGAAGACATAAGATTAAAACTTTCTGCAGAAAATGTAGAGAAAGTAGTAAATCCACCACAAAACCCGGTGGACAATAGAAAAACCCATTCCTTTGGTAATTTATAAGTTAACCCAACAAGAATACCTACTAAAAACGAGCCAATAACATTCACCGTTAAGGTTCCATATGGTATAGAAGAAATAATTCTGGTAGAAATATAAAGCTGCACAAGGTATCGAAATATACTGCCAATGAAGCCTCCCAGCCCAATAAGGATTAAATTTTTAATCATCCGATAATAGCTTTAGTTGATGGTCCGAATAATCTTTTAAGTCATCGAAAAAAGGAATAAAAAGATTGTCCAGTTCATCAAAATGATGCGCTAAGTCCTCAATAGCAGCTTTCATATTATTCTCATAGTTTGTCCTATTTGAAAGTCCTTTTAATGATTGATCTACTCCATTAAAGGTACTGTAATGGTAGAGCCAGTTGTCAATTTTCATTAAAGTAAAAACCTGTAATGCCTTATTGTTCAGTATTTCAACATTTCTATCAATAGCACTGTAAAAGTTCTTAATAAATTTACTGAAGTCTGTATTAGAATATCTCTGCCAATGATAGGTCAAAAGATAATCGTAAAAGACATCCAGGATCACCCGGCTATAGTGCCGGTGGTTAAACCATAATAATCCCCTGCTTTTTATTACATTAGGATGATTATCAGTAAATTCATCAATACGCCGGTGTAGGATAATCCCGCGTTTAATTTTTTCAGCGTAATTTTCAATTTCCTTTCCTTTAACAAAATCCGCTATGAAATTTCCTACAATAATGCCCTCGCGGCCACCGGATAAATATATGTGAGCCAGATAATTCATAGGATAGTAATATAATTGTTTATACTTTCTCAGCTTAGGTCGCATTAAAACAATCGCTTTATTTCTAATATTAAAATTGCTAATTTTAAAATTTAAAGTTTATCTGGTGCATATGTATAGGTCACGTTTAAATGTTTTAGTGCAGTTAGCCCGGGTGGATGGGGTGATAGTTCAGGATGAAATTGACCTTATCAATAAGATCGGAAAGGCAAATGGCATGTCTTCAGTTGAGATCAGTGAGAGCTTTGATGACCCGGGATTTATCGGGGATTTAAAAGAGCTTTCTGATGATGAAAAATATGATTTGTTGTACGATATTATTAAACTGATGAAAATTGATGGCAGACTGTATCAGGAAGAGATCATATTTTGCGCTAAGGTGGCATCAAAACTGGGTTATGACCAGGATGTACTCCTTAAACTAATGCTAAAAATCTATAGAGATCCACACATTTCCACCAATCGTGATTCTTTAAAAGCAACCATTCAAGAGCATCTCATAAAGCAATAATTATTTATTTGGACTTTCAGGAATACTTTAACAAAGTCCTAAACTTACTTCACCTGGAGTGGGAAGAGGATAGAAGGCAATATCAGGATAAGGTCATGAGAACCTCCTTAAAGGAGCGTGTCAACCAGGGCGTTTGCTGGTACCCGGTAGTCGTCAAAAGATCCTATCTTGGAATGGGCGAAAAAATGGTGGTGGAAATAGAGCGCACTGAAAAGAGAAGACAACCCCATGCTTTAACCTCGGGATCTTCCGTAAATCTTTTCGTTAATTCAGGCGATAGCGGGCAGCATGCCGCAGGCGTGATCAGCTACCTGAGAGAGGATATCATGAAAATCATCCTCAACAAAGACGATATGCCAGAGTGGATTGATAAAGGCAGATTGGGTGTTAACCTGTTATTTGATGAATCCACCTATGAGGAGATGAAGTTGAGCCTTAAGAGAATGAAATCTATAGAAGAAGGCCGGATAAAGGAGTTAAGAGATGTTATTTTTGGCCTAACCGCGCCATCCTTCAATCAAAAAGCCATATCGGTAGAGATTAACAATCTAAACAATAGGCAAAATGAAGCACTGCAGTTAATCCAATCAGCGCAAGACATTGCCATCGTCCACGGACCACCGGGAACCGGAAAGACCACCACCCTTGTAGAATCAATCATCAAAACTTTAGAAATCCAGCAGCAAGTGTTGGTAACTGCCCCCAGCAATGCCGCGGTGGACCTGATCGTTGAAAAACTGACCTTAAAGAATGTATCGGTTGTTAGAATAGGCCATCCGGCAAGGGTCACTGAAGAGGTATTGAACAATACCCTGGATTCCAAGATCGCCCACCATGAAAGCTACCGCGATTTGAAGAAGGCAAGGAAAAAATCGGAAGAACTGAAAAAACTTGCTTTTAAGTACAAAAGAAAATACGGCAGGCAAGAACGTGCTCAACGCAGGCTACTCTTTGAAGAAGCGGGCAGGGTAAGGATAGAAGCGGAAATGTTGGAGAGTTATATCATTAACCAACTCTTATCGTCAGCACAGGTGGTTGCATGTACCCTCATCGGAGCCAATAACGGCCTGTTGAGAGGAAAACAATTCCAGACTGTATTCATCGATGAAGCGTCCCAGGCTATGGAACCTGCTTGCTGGATACCAGTATTTAAAAGCAAACGGATAGTCATGGCCGGCGATCACTTTCAGCTGCCGCCAACCATCAAATCCTTGGATGCGGCTAAGCAAGGCTTATCTACCACACTTTTTGAAAGAGCAATAAAAAACAAAAACTGCTCTACCATGCTCGATGAGCAATACCGCATGCACGAAGAAATCATGTTATTTTCCAGCAAATATTTTTATTACAACCAGTTGAAAGCAGCCAGTATCATCCAGGAAAGGCAGCCTTTAGCATCTCCTCCCATAGTGTTCATCGATCTTGCGGGCAGTGGATATACCGAAGACTATGATAAAAATCTCAGCACATATAACCTTGAAGAAGCCAAATTTGTTCTGGCCCATTTAAACCGGCAGGTGGAAGTGATGGAAGGTAAAGCAATTGACTTTACCGCCTCCATCATTACACCATACAAAGCGCAGGTAGAAGTTTTCAGGGGCCTTCTTCCCGGTTATCCTGCTTTGCTGGCATTAAACAGCCAGTTTTCTGTAAACACAGTAGATTCATTCCAGGGGCAGGAGAAAGATATCATTTACATATCCCTGGTCAGATCGAACAAAGACGGGGAAATTGGTTTTTTGAAGGATATCCGCAGAACGAATGTAGCACTGACCAGGGCAAAACATCAGTTGGTAGTGGTTGGCGACTCCGCCACCTTAAGCACCCATGATTTTTATGCCAGGCTAGTCGACCACTTCCAGAAAAGGGACGCTTATAAAAGTGTATTTGAATTGCAGCATATTACAAGGTGAAGTAGCCTAAACTAGGTTGTACAATATCAATTTAGGCCCCGGAAAATAACATTTGCGACAATATCCTATACCTTTATTATCACATTGTTTGAGTAATCTCAATGAACGTGCCCTCTAAAGCTCAATTAGGGATTTATGAAATGACCACACCCTATCATTTAGGAAGGGGCATAATGCAGCCCAACTCATAGCTAGGATCAATTCCTCGCAATTCTAGCTATCCATTAATCATTTCAAATCATTATTGTAATAAAAAAAGGCACGCATTCGAAGATCGAATTACGTGCCCAAATCACCAACCTAACCTAATTATGAAAAACTTAATTCTCTAATTATGCCAATGTTATAAACCTACAATGTGCAGCATAAGTTTCAGTAGTTGATATAAAAAATTCAAGAAAAAAAGCAGAAGCAATAATTATATGTTAATAAATTATTAAATAATTAATTCCTTTTTGTTACAAAAAACTAAAAGACAACTATTAGGCAGTAAGGAAGTTTGAAAAGTATCTTTGTAGCAAAATTTCATTTAGGTGAAAAAAGATTTATTTACAACGATATTTAATTCACAACTTAAGACGCTATCCAGGTCCATTACGGAAAAAAAGGACGTCTATCATTTAAAGGGTCTGCGGGGAAGCTATGATTCTTTAATTTCAACGCAAGTAATAAACCAGGCGCCCCATTTAAATCATGTTTTTGTATTTGATGATAAAATAGAATCAACATACTTTCAAAACGATTTGCAGAATCTCCTTGGGAGGCCGGATGTCTATCTATTTCCAACATCTTATAAGCGTCCTTACCATTTTGAAGAGATCGAAAATGCCAATGTGCTGCTTAGAACAGAAGTTCTTGGTGCTTTAAACCAGACCCATGCAAAGAGCGGAGTAATTATCACCTGTTATGCTGAATCCCTGCTGGAAAAAGTCATCAACAGACAATCATTGTTGGAAAATACCTACCCGGTTAAAAAGAATGATGATTTAGATGCCGCTTTCCTTGATGAATTTTTAATTGAATATGGATTTGAGAAGACGGATTTTGTACATGAGCCCGGTCAGTATGCAGTAAGAGGAGGTATTATAGATGTGTTTTCTTTTAATGGCGATTATCCATATCGTATTGAGTTATTTGGCGACGCGGTGGATTCTATAAGATTATTTGATCCAAACAGCCAGCTATCAAAAGATGAGGTACCGGAGTGCTTTATCATTCCTAACCTTCAGTCTAAGTTATTCAAAGAGACCAGGCAGTCATTTCTGGATTTTGTTTCACCAAACACTATTTTTTGGTTTAAAGATTTAAAGCATACGCTAGATACAATAAATCAAAACCTGGAAAAAGTTGAAGAAAATTTTAAAGATATTCTAAAAGTAACCAACAATACAAAGACTGTTTTAGAGCCCAACGAGTTGTTTGAATCCCTTCCCTATTTCCAGGGGAAAATAAGAGATTTTTCGATTGTGGAGTTTGGGAATAGGTATCATTTAGGTTCCGGGTTTAGCCTGGATTTTAATATTAAACCTCAGCCATCTTTCAACAAAAACTTTGATTTAATTATTGAAGACTTGAATGGATATTATGAAAAAGGCTATGAAATCATTATTTCGGTCGAATCAGAACAACAACATGAACGATTAAAAAGAATTTTTGACGAAATAGATCCTGATCTAACCTATCAAATATTAAATTATTCACTAAGAGGAGGATTTATAGATGAGGATAACAGGATTGTATTCTATACTGACCACCAACTTTTTAATCGTTACTTTAAATTCAAAGCCAAAGAGAAGTTTTCAAAATCAAAATCCTTAACCCTTAGGGAACTCAAAACCTTACAACCGGGAGATTATGTGGTGCATATTGATTACGGCGTTGGCAGGTTCGCAGGGCTCGATAAAGTAGAAATAAATGGAAGTAGTCAGGAAGCTGTAAGATTAGTTTACAGAGATGATGATCTTTTATATGTCGGTGTACATTCATTACACAAAATTTCAAAGTATTCGGCCAATGAAGGCGTAAGACCTACAATAAATAAGTTGGGCTCTCAGGAGTGGGATAATAAAAAAAAGAAAGTCAAGAAGAAGGTTAAAGACATAGCCAAGGATTTGATAAACTTATACGCTAAAAGAAAAGCTGCTCCCGGTTTTGCATTCCCGCAAGATAATTATTTACAAACGGAGTTAGAGTCCTCTTTCATCTATCAGGATACACCTGACCAGGCTAAAGCAACCGACGATGTAAAAACTGACATGGAACAGCCACATCCTATGGACAGACTAATTTGTGGTGATGTAGGGTTTGGAAAAACCGAAGTAGCTATCAGGGCCGCATTCAAGGCTGTTAGTAATGGTAAACAAGTTGCAGTTTTGGTTCCAACCACGATACTTGCATTGCAACATTATAATACGTTCAAAGATCGATTATCAAATTTCCCTGTCAATGTTGAGTTTATTAATCGTTTTCGATCAACTAAAGAGATAAAAAAGGTTATAAAGAATTTATCTGAGGGTAAGGTTGACATTCTCATTGGCACGCATAGATTGGTAAACAAGGATGTGATTTTTAAAGAATTGGGTTTACTCATTATAGACGAGGAGCAAAAATTTGGTGTAAAAATCAAAGAAAAGTTAAAAGAAATAAGAGTTAATGTTGATACACTGACATTAACAGCTACGCCAATTCCACGAACATTACAATTTTCTTTAATGGGGTCCAGGGATTTGAGTATAATCTCGACACCTCCACCTAATAGGCAGCCTGTGGTAACTCAAGTCCACGAATATCAGAAAACAATTATCAGGGATGCAATTCATAAAGAAATAAAAAGAGGTGGTCAGGTATTTTTTGTACATAACCGAATAAAAGATATAGAGCACGAGGCAAATGTAATTCTATCTTTAGTTCCAGATGCGAGAATTGGTATCGCACATGGTCAAATGGAAGGTGATAAGCTGGAAAACGTTATGCTAAAGTTTATAAATGGTGATTATGATGTGCTTGTATCGACCAATATTATTGAGTCCGGGCTGGATATACCTAACGCCAACACGATAATTATCAACAGGGCACATATGTTTGGCTTATCAGATATTCATCAAATGAGAGGCCGGGTAGGTAGATCAAACACGAAAGCATATTGCTACTTATTAGCTCCCTCAACAGCTTCCCTTACATCGGAAGCTAAGAAAAGATTGAATACAATTGAAGAATTTTCTGACTTAGGGGACGGAATAAAAGTATCTATGAGAGATCTTGATATTAGAGGCGCAGGTAATCTACTCGGAGGAGAGCAAAGTGGTTTTATATCTGATTTAGGGTATGATATGTATCACAAAATCCTTGATGAAGCTGTTCAGGAACTCAAAGATAAAGAGTTTAAAGATTTGTTTAAAAATATTTCTGAAAGCTCTATCAATCAGATGATCAAAAATGAGTGTTCAATTGAAACAGATTTTGAAATTCTATTTCCAGATACCTACATTAGTAATATATCCGAAAGATTAAGCCTATACAATGCATTAGATAATCTGAAAGATGAAAATGACTTAGAATCCTATAAAAAATCCTTGGCTGATCGTTTTGGCCCTTTACCAAATGAAGTGAAAGAATTAATAAAAACTATACCCCTCAGATGGAATGCGATAGAGATAGGTTTCGAGAAACTTATTATAAAAAATAACATTATGAAATGTTACTTTAAATATTCTAAAGATGAGGATTATTATAATTCTGAAATTTTTACTAACATTCTAGAATACGTCAAACAAAACGGTAAATATTGCAAGCTTAAAGAATACAAGAACAAATTGATATTAATTTTTAACGAGGTTAAAAATATTGATATTGCCAATGAATTGCTTGAAGAAGTTAAAAATGTAGAAGTTGTTGCTTAGTATGCTATAATATACTTTAATCATCCCTCGTTTCCTCAATACATTAATCATTAAATTATTGCAATAAATTATTATATTTGAAATATTTGTATTTATTCATAATCAATGTGAATTAACTTAAACAGGTAATGAGAAAAATGAAAAGTTTGTTATTGTCATGCGCACTAATTTTAATAGTGCCTATCTTAATCTCCTCATGTAATTTTATTTACAAAATAACAGGAGAACCGACTCCTACCAGTGATAGTCCAGGTAATTATAGTACGACCACAGGCATATCATATAATGAGGACGGAGGCTTTGAAGTAAGTGATTATCGAGGCCAGCCTCAAGGGCCTAACCTGGTATTTATCGAGGGAGGAAGAGCTGTGCTTGGATCATTCGAGGAAGATGTTCTACACAAAAGAGATAATCTTGAGCGAACGGTTACTGTAGCTTCATTTTATATGGATGAAACGGAAGTTGCTAACATACACTGGCTGGAGTATTTACATTATGTAAAACTTGATTCATCCAGAGAATTTTATGAATCGGCCCTACCTGATACAGCTGTATGGGCCAGAAAATTAGCTTATAACGATCCGTATGTAGATCATTATTTGAGATATCCGGGTTTTAGATATTTTCCAGTTGTGGGTGTAAGTTGGAAACAAGCCAATGATTATTGTGTGTGGCGAACAAGAAAAGTAAATTCTGGATTGGCTGAGCAAGCAGGATTGTCTGGAGGAGCAGAGCAAGAATCCGGCGGTAGAATACCTTTAGAAAGTGGTGTGGTACTGCCAAATTACAGATTACCAACAGAAGCGGAATGGGAATACGCTGCTCAGGCATTAATTGGCACGCAGTGGCTGGATGAAAATCAAACGCACCAAAGATTATATCCGTGGGATGGGCATTCACTGAGGAATCCTTATGGTAAGAGAATGGGTTCTTTTCTGGCTAATTTTAAAAGAGGAAGAGGTGATTATGCAGGTATTGCAGGTAAATTAAATGATGGAGCAATGATTACCACTTATATATATGAATATCCTCCTAATGATTTTGGTCTATATAACATGGCTGGGAACGTTAACGAATGGGTACAGGATGTTTACAGGCCTCTATCATTTCAGCAAATGGAAGATATGAACCCGGTAAGAAGAGATGGTTATCTTGATGAAGAATCCGGTTATGATTGGGAAAATTTCAATTCACTTATTAATGACAGGTCAAGGGTATACAAAGGGGGGTCATGGAAAGATAATGCTTATTGGTTGTCTCCTGGTACCAGAAGGTTTTTAGGAGAAGACTCTGCCACGGCGACAATAGGTTTTAGGTGTGCAATGATTAGAGCCGGTACTAATTACTAAATTTTTAAAATTCTTTTTCCAAATAAAAAAGCTCCATTCTTGGAGCTTTTTTATTTATACGCAATACAAGCAACACTTACGGATTTTATTTGATCCACACCAATAGCATTAACCAGGGATTCTATGGTTGCGCCGGTAGTAATAACATCATCAACAATCAATATATTTTTTCCGGCTAGCCCTTTTTGATCGCCTATCACAAAGCTATTCTTTACATTTTGAAACCTGTCTAGCTTTTGAATTTTAGTTTGAGTGCTGGTGTTGATGACTTTTTCAACAGAGGATTTTTTCACTTCTATTTCTAATTTCATTGAAAGTCCATTTGCTATATGTTCACTTTGATTATATCCTCGCTTTGTGAGCTTACTTTTATGCAACGGAACTGGAATTATGTAGTCAAAGTCGTTTCTGTAAGCTAATATTTCCTCTCCAAACCAATAGCCTAATAATTCAGCCAATTTGGGCCTGTTATTGTATTTTATATTGTGAATTAGTTTTTGAGTAATACCTTTCGAAATAAATGAAAGAAAACCGATGGCATGCTTTAGCTTTGGAATATATGCTAATCTTTCTTTGAGGTCAGGGGATAGGGGTCGCTTTATCTTTGGTAAGTTTTCTTTACAATGAAGGCATACATATACTTCGTCAGTAGTTAATTTTCTACCACAATTAAGACAAACCTCAGGAAATATTAATTGAATAAAATGATTAAAGAAAGTCATCTACAGTTATTAATTTATGTATAAGAAAGATCTTGAATTTGAAAGAAAATGGCAATTGCTATTAAAAAAAATAGAGCAAATAATTGGAAAGAAACCAAAAGACCTCAACGGTGTCTTATTTCTAATTGGTGTGCAGGAATTAGGGCAAGGGCGAAAAAATTTTTCGAAAGAAGAAAAACAAGATCTGATGCATATTGCAATCTGCAAGGTGCTTAGTTATTCAGGTTATTACCAACTTGAAGGATTGGATGTAGATGGTTGGCCACATTGGATAAATACTAAAAAATTACCTCATTTTGATTTATTAGAACAAGAAATACTTCTTAAAACACATATCATTGATTATTTCGAAAAAGAATTTTAAGGATGGAATGTTAAAACCTCGACCCAACAGCTATTTTTTCTTTCAATGTTTTTTTATCACCACCGCCATTAAATATTTCAAAAAATACCAAGTAGTACCCGATTCTTACCCTATTGCCGTTATTATCTGTACCGTCCCACTGAATAAATCCTTCGGTTGGTAAAGACTCACCATTTGCTAAGTTTCTGATCAACCGACCTGCCGGGTCAAAAATATTTATATTTCCGAAATTACCACTTTGGGAAAAATTAAACTGAATAGTCACGAAATCATCACCAGGAACGAACACTTCCTTGTCTAATGTAATTTCAGCAGTTGCTGCCTGGCTGTCAAAATTTTCTCGAAATTGAGAATTCATGATACCGGGTGTGCCAAATCCAGCATTGCTTGCAGCGGATATCCAGTTGTCTTGATCATTGGTTGGGCCATCAAATGTTATCCTTTCGAGGGAAACACCATCAACGCTTTCTAATAATGAACTGTGAAAGTCTTCCTCATAATCAAATAAATCTATAATGTTATTTAATGAATCAAGTAATACAACCGTCCCTTCAGTATTTGGATAGGATGGCATCGCTTCCAGCGCTATCATTACATCAGTATCATTATTAGGGTATTCTATTTGTATTGTCTCAGGCTCAGGTGTCAATAATTTAAAAGTTCTGGATGGTATGATAATATCCTGGGTGATTATCTTATCAAAATCATCTATTAATCCCGATGTATTTCTTCGTGCCAACTGCCAGTTTTTTAAGTTGATGTTTTTATCACTGTTATTGTAAATTTCTACATAGTCAACCCCGGTCGATCTAGGATTGAAGAGGACTTCATTGATGATAACATCCAGTGAATCTCCTTGATCAGGAATTGTGAAATTCACAGAATTACCCTGACTGTTTATGATATTCCCATTACAATCAATCACGTTATTGGCTGTAAGCGTATATTCTATGTTCTCTTCAAAATTTCCATTGGTTGCTATCAGAACCCTGTCGAACGTCGGATAAACCAATGCCTGTTGTACAACTGCTAAGCCATTTGAAATTGAAAATTGAAAAGTTGAAATATCAGCTATTTTAAGTTTTTCATTAAAATATATCAGCAGCTTATCTTCAGATTGAGGAACTGCCTGTTGCAATTCAGGGCCAAAATTATCAGGATTGTCAGTTGCAACAGCGTTTATGCTTCCCGGAGTGCCTCCAACAGCATCAACAGAGGCAGTCCAGTTCCTGTCCCCTGCACATGGATTGGAAATATCTATCATTTCCAGTGAAACACCACCGTCTATAGAATTATCGTCATACCAATCTTCGTCATAGCTCAATGTGAAGATTATATTTCCCAGTGAATCAAAAAGTACTAGATCATCCGCAGTAACATTTAAAAAGGATAAACTAGATACCGTGCTTGTTTGAGCAATCTCACGAAAATCATCCAGGTCATCATCATCTATTACCAGCACGTATTGATTAGGAAGGATGATGTTTTCTTCAAGAACTCTGTCGGTTGATCCATCAGAAATGATTAATCCACCCAAACTTAGAACACGATCTGTTCGATTATATAATTCTATATATTTGGCATCCGGAAGACTTTCTTTCACCGGGTTATGGTCAATCATAAGCTCAGTGAATATAATTTCATTAAATAAAGGGTTATCACCTATTCCAATTTGTATGGTTGTATCCGAAATTACGTTTGCTTCACAATCACTTATAGACTTAATCGCTATATCAACTATTCTGCCTTCCGGAAATTCTGATTGCGTAGTTAAAACGATCTGATCATTAACAGGCTCATTAAAATTTATGGACCCGATTGAGATTTCAGGACTGAAAATAAAATCGTCTTCAGCAACTGATCCGGGATCTATAGATTCATTGAACCGGATGATTAGTTGATTTCGCAAAATATTTGTGCTGCTGATCAATGGAGCTATCACATCTGGTGAGATATCAAACACTGAATTCTGACTACCCGGGGTTCCTCCATTATTATTATTGGAAGCAGCCCAATTTGACGCACCGCTACAGGTAGCTTCTGGATTAATTTGTTCCAATGTATAACCACCCTGATCCCTTTCATCTTCATACCAATTTATGGAGTAATTGACAAAATCGATAATATTTCCCTTTGCATCCCTTAGGCTTAAATCATCACCATTATTATTTAAAGATGGGAAGCTTGTTAATCCCATCACATCGCCAAATGCTTGAAAAGCAATCGCATTGCTGTTTGAGGTGAGAATTAGATAGCCATTAGGTTTTAGGATGAAATTATTGAGGCTAGTTTCAGAATTTGAAGCATCACTTATTATCCAGTTTTCAAGTTGAATGTTCTTTCCACTTGAATTATACAACTCAACAAATTCGGCATTTGGTAAAGCCACGACCGGACTTTCTTTTGGAAGTAGCTCGTTGATTACAACATCACGAACGTCCGCTTCGTCTGTATCGAAGAAAGTAAAGCTGCCGGAGGCCAGTGAATTAACATTGCCATTGAGGTCTTCTAAACTATTTATTGAAACGGTCAATTCAAGATCACCCATAAAAAATATTGGGAAAGTCAAATCGAGTGATAAGGAATTTGGAGAAAAAACTAATGTAATTGGATTTCCAATGCCATTGTTTACACTTATGTCGTTGGGCTGAAGATTTTGTAATATTTCTTCAGTAAAAGTTATGGATATGGAGGTATTGGATAACACAGTGATATCTTGAATTCCAGGTTCAGACAAATCAGCAACATCGCTAAATACAGAGTTTTGAATGCCTGGTGTACCTCCCGAATCATCTTCTGAAGCTATCCAATTGGAAGCGCCATTGTTTTCAATGGCTGGATTGATTAACTCTAAACTATAGCCACCATTATCTTTGATCGCGTCTCCATACCATGCTAAAATATATTCTACCGAATCTATCACATTTCCAAATGCATTCTGTAATTTCAATAGTTCACCGCCGTTGGTGAGGGCATCAAAGGAATTTAAAGGTATGATGTCCACTGAATCATCAAACAGTTGGACATTAGAGTCATCAGTTAGCACCAAATATGCCCCCGGAGTGACGACATTTCTAGAATTGGTTATAACCTTGGAATTCAATGTAAATCCTTGTATATCAATATTTTTTGTACTCCTATTGAATATTTCAACATACTCTGCTTCGGGTAACCCGACGATAGGTGTTGGGTCTGCCATAATTTCATTAATGATCAGATCCCTTGCTTCGGCTGTTTCCGTACGGAAGTAAGTGAAATCCACCTGAAGGCCAGCAACCGCATTTCCAAAAAGGTCTCGG
>CAYSCZ010000003.1:52818-59326 GCA_964429655.1 uncultured Roseivirgaceae bacterium | reverse complement strand
GGGCTGCCAGCTGCGGCGACGTTGTATCCGGGGCATCATCAAAGACTGTGTTTTGTTGGTTTGGCGTGCTTCCGGTTGCATCGATACTTGGTGCGTAATTATCTTCAAGGAAGAAGCCGATAAATGGGTTGACCTGCTCCAGGGAAATATTATCTGTGCTACCCGTATAACTTAAAGTATCAATCAAATTGCCCGCATTATCCAACAAGCGAACCGTCTCTAACCCACTGACATTCAGGAAAGGAAAACTACCCGATGCCTCAATGGAATCCTGGCCTTCACTATTACCGATGACGACAAACCGGCCCGGTTCAAGTATGAAATTGGGTAAGGTAGCGGCATTGTCCACATTGTCGAGCAGTTGCCATCCGGAAAGGTTAAAGAAATTATCAGTGGTGTTAAATAGTTCAATAAATTCACGATCATTGGGGCCAGCCAGCAATTCGTTGACCACCACATCCCTAAACCCGGGAGCAGACAAATTGAAGTAAGTGAAATCCACCTGAAGGCCAGCAACCGCATTTCCAAAAAGGTCTCGGATGCCATTGATGGTAAGGGTGTTTTCAAGGCCGCTGGTAAATGAATTGGGAAATGTCAGGAGGATTTGGTCAGAACCAATCATTAGAATGGAATCAGGTCCGAAGATATCGTTATTGATAAGATAATTATCCGGGTTAAGTGCGGTAGTATCCAACGGCTCATCAAAAGTAAGTTCGAGCGAGGAATCACTCAAAACGATCAGGGCTGCCAGCTGCGGCGACGTTGTATCCGGGGCATCATCAAAGACTGTGTTTTGCACGCCCGGTGTGCCACCAATTTCAGCATTTGAATTCTTATAATTTGATGCCAAAGTGAATGGTAGAAATGGATTTACTTGCTCAATGCTTATGCCATCGGATGCATTACCATAGGACACCGAATCAACTAAAGTTCCAAACACATCAAAGATCTTAAGGACCTCTCCGCCATTAGTAAGTTGGGCATCACTAGCTGAATTCCATGAAACAACTGGTAAGCCATCAAACAATGATACATTTTGATTTGAGGTGAGGATTACAAATTCGTTTGGCTTTAATAAATATTTTGGTAAAAGGCTTCCAGCTCCTTCAATTTTCCAGTTTAACAGATCAAAAGTATCTTCTGAAGCATTGAATAGCTCCAAGTATTCTGCATTCGGTAGTGACCCGTTCTCACCTGGATCTGGAAAGATTTCATTAATAACCACATCACGGGATGAAGCCATAGCAGGAGCCTTAAAGGTGAACGATATAGTATCAGCTTCTATTTCATTACCAGATAAATCTGCAACCCTATCTATGATCAAAGAATAAGTAAGGCCATCCTGAAGGGATTGCTCAAGATTCAAAGTCGCATGCGTTGGCAGTTCGTCATCAAAATCTATTGAATTGGGATTGCCTAAACCTAATACTTCATAATGATTGGTTGCAACAACACTCACCTCCTCAACAGGTTCATTGAATTCGACGAAAATTTTCTCTCCGAGAATTGAATTAATGCTATCTACTGAGGGAGGCGTCATATCAATTTGAAAATCAAAAGAAAAAGCAGGTATTAATGTGCCTGGCTCGATCCGGATGGTATCCCAAAGGATTGAAAATTGTTGATCAAACTTGAAATTTTCGTTAAAAAATAATCGAATGATCGATGGATCTTCACCATCCAAGGCTGTTAGGGAAGGACTGCCGATTCCTAAAACTGAAAATTTATCCGATCCAGGTTTATTTAATAATGGGACCTCAAAGTCTAATTCAAGGTTTTTATTGTTAATAATTTGCAATCCTTCAAAGAGATTATCAAATCGGAAATCATAATAGTTAGCAAATAGTGAGCTTCCATTTACACCTGAGACATTATTTATTGTGAGATCAATTACCGAGTCCAGGGGAAATCTGATGTTAAAGCTGAGTAGGACTTCCCTGCTATTATTTAATTGAACAGCAATCGGTGGCAAAGTGTCGCCAAGCAAATAATTGGAAGCATTTAGCGCAGAATTACCCTCAATATTTTTAGAAAATGATATCAATAATGAACTATCACTGGTAGGTGTTATGCTGGAAATAGCCAGGTTCAGTGTGTTAATGGGAAAAGTTCGGGGATCAGAGATCGCATTGCCGGCAAAATCCTGTATGCTTATGATATTTAGGGTCAAATTTTCAGCTGCTATAAAGTCATTAGAAAATAATAGGATCACTTTTGATGAATCCACATCAAGCCGACTGGCTGATACCGGATTGATACCTTCTAAATCATAATTATTAATATTTTCTGATGATCCTTGTTCCACCACTTCACTGAAGGTGATCTGAAGCGACCTTTCCGATAGGATGATTACAGTATCAATTCGTGGCGCCAGTGGGTCATAAAAGAAAGGTTCAGACTGACTGCTGGTTATCGTATTTCCAAAAACATCTTTTATGTTATCTACCCTCAATCGATCTTCAATTTCGATCTGAAATAAATTGCCAAACATCAGTACGACACTTGAATTATCCGGTAACAATGTTGCCCTGACCGGATTTTCATTATTCTCTAGTTCATAATTGGTTACTGCTTCTGCTGTAGTGATATCAAGCGCTTCATTGAAGTAAGCGATCAAAGAATCCTCATCTATTACTTCTACAGAATCTAACGTCGGTCTGCGGGTATCATAGATAAATTCCTTTGTTGGGGTGGTTAACAATTCACCTGTTAGATTGAAAATACTATCCACTTCCAGGAATAGATCATCATTCTCATTAAGATTATCGATAAATAATAAATGAATCAGTTTAGGATTATCATCATCTTGAATGGCACCTATGGGATTACCAATTCCATCATCGCTTTGGCCTCCTTCATCGTCTGTAACCTCGTAGTTTTTGATGTTTTCTACTGAGCTCATAGAAGGTTCTACGATAAAAGAAACATCAACAAGATTTGGGGCAATGACGACGATAGAATCAATTTCATCTTTGAAAACAAATGCATCAGATAAGTCTTCGATATCATTTCCCACTGTATCTTCAAGATTAGAGATGGCTAAGGTATTTTGGACATTCAATTCGAATTCATTTTCAAAGGATAATGATATTCTGTTTGTAAAATCATCTTTTAGGCGCGCACTTTCAGGGGAATCTACGCTGTTGATAAGGTAATTATCCTCATCTTCAGCCTTAGGCTCGTTTAATGGTTCATCAAATATCAATTGTACACTTGAATTTCCGGTAATACGAATCCTTAAAAGCTCAGGCGGTGAGACATCATAGAAAAATTCAACAGGTTGGGTACTTAATGCATTACCCGAACAATCGGTAGCACCTTGAATGGTCACATTATAAAATTGCTCTGATTGGAGTGGATTATTTAGTATTAAAATAATGGACTCCAAATTCGGAGAAATATTAATATCGGAAACATTAATACCTTGATCCAATCGAACATTGGCCCCTAGTAGTGTGGCTTCATCCATTGGTTCATCAAAAGCGATAACCATTGAATCTTGTTTTAGCACATCAATGGATTGTATGCCGGGGGCCTGACTGTCTGGAGATAAATCAAAAACAGAATTCTCCTGGCCAGGCGTACCACCTACATCGTCATTGGAGGCTGTCCAGTTGTTTCTTCCACTACAGGGAAGATTAGGATTTATTAATTCTAATGCGTAGCCTCCTTCGGCTTTTGATTCGTCCCTATACCAACTTAAATCATATTCCACACTATCTATCACCTGGTTATTTAGTTCATCTTTAAGTGTTATTTTTTCCCCACTATTGGTTAAGCCATCAAATGAAGGGATAGTTAATACATCACCAAAGTCCTGAAATAGCTCCAGGTTGCTATCATCCGTAATGATTAAATATTGATCAACCTCAATAAAAAAACTGTTATCGCTTAATCTTTTATCATTCAGAGTATATCCTCTCAGGTCGATATTTTTATCACTTCTGTTATAAATTTCTACATATTCCTCTTCTGGCAGTCCAATGGTAGGACTGATGTCGGCTAGTATTTCATTGATGATAATATCTTTCAGCTCAGCCCTAACAAAAGTAAAATTGAAGGAAATATTGTTTGTGGCATTACCAAATACATCCTCCACATTATTTACCGTTAAGGTGCTCTCCACCCCATTTTGGAAAGAATTACTGAATATGAGGTGGACCAGTGCATCCTCTGAATCATCCAAAATAGCTGCTGAAGGATTGCCAACATTTGTCACTGAGTAATTCACAATATTGAAAGCAGTCGTTTCATCCAGAGATTTATCAAATTGAACATCTAATTCCGTACCACTTATTATTATGACATTCTCAATATTAGGCGTTGTATCATCAGTTGTCATGTCATTAATAGAATTTTGTACTCCGGGTGTACCACCATCCGGGTCGGTGCTGTTTCCATAGTTGCTTTTTAGGAAGAAGCTGATTTCCGGGTTGATTTGCTCTAAACTGATACCATCTTCCAGGTTGCCATATCCAACCGAGTCGATAAGGTTACCATCAGGATCTCTGAGTACCGCCGCATCATCGTCGTTGTTGAAATTTGGCAAACTCACATCCATTGTTTCAATGCCAGAATTAAACTCACTGGGATCAGTGGAAAGGATAATAAACGCCCCAGGCGCTAAAACAACAGATGAAAGGTCCTCGGGTTCGGCATTATTGTCTTCAATGGTCCATCCATCCAGCTTAAAAAATTTATCGGTAGTAATATTCAGTAATTCCACATAATCATTGGTAATGGGATTCGATCCGCCCTGGTCGGTAAATAGCTCATTGATGACCACCTCCCGGAATGCTGGTGTTGAGAATTCAATAAAAGTAAAATTAGAGGTAACATTGTCGGTTGGGTTTCCGAATAGGTCCTCCACATTATTGATGGTGAGCGTATTTTCCAGTCCACTTTGAAGGGCACTGAATGTAAGATGCACTAAGGTTGGGTCATCGCCATCGAGGTCAGCATTGTTGGCATTTCCTATGCCATTATTAACCGAGTAATTCCCTACAGTTTCAGCAGTTGATTCATCCAGGGTTTCGTTAAACTGAACATCCAACTGTATGCTGTTGATTACAGTCACACTTACAATGACGGGGGCTTCAGTATCGGGCGTGTCATCAAAAATAGAATTTTGTGCTCCGGGTGTACCACCATCCGGGTCGGTGCTGTTTCCATAGTTGCTTTTTAGGAAGAAGCTGATTTCCGGGTTGATTTGCTCTAAACTGATACCATCTTCCAGGTTGCCATATCCAACCGAGTCGATAAGGTTACCATCAGGATCTCTGAGTACCGCCGCATCATCGTCGTTGTTGAAATTTGGCAAACTCACATCCATTGTTTCAATGCCAGAATTAAACTCACTGGGATCAGTGGAAAGGATAATAAACGCCCCAGGCGCTAAAACAACAGATGAAAGGTCCTCGGGTTCGGCATTATTGTCTTCAATGGTCCATCCATCCAGCTTAAAAAATTTATCGGTAGTAATATTCAGTAATTCCACATAATCATTGGTAATGGGATTCGATCCGCCCTGGTCGGTAAATAGCTCATTGATGACCACCTCCCGGAATGCTGGTGTTGAGAATTCAATAAAAGTAAAATTAGAGGTAACATTGTCGGTTGGGTTTCCGAATAGGTCCTCCACATTATTGATGGTGAGCGTATTTTCCAGTCCACTTTGAAGGGCACTGAATGTAAGATGCACTAAGGTTGGGTCATCGCCATCGAGGTCAGCATTGTTGGCATTTCCTATGCCATTATTAACCGAGTAATTCCCTACAGTTTCAGCAGTTGATTCATCCAGGGTTTCGTTAAACTGAACATCCAACTGTATGCTGTTGATTACAGTCACACTTACAATGACGGGGGCTTCAGTATCGGGCGTGTCATCAAAAATAGAATTTTGTGCTCCGGGTGTACCACCATCCGGGTCGGTGCTGTTTCCATAGTTAATAGACAGAAAAAAATCTAGCTCAGGATTAATCTGCTCAAAAGCATTTCCACCTGTTGAACCATCATATTGCAGGGAGTCTATGATTGATCCATTGTTGTCTTTCAAAATTATTGTTTCCCCTCCATTGGTAAGACTTGCAAAGGAAACACCAAAGATGGGGAGTGACATATCGAACAGACCAACATCGGAATTGTCTGTTAGTACAATAAAATCTTCTCCAGGTATAGTGATGCCGGAAATATCATTAATCGCTCCTTCAATCTCCCATCCATTCAGTAAAATGGGCTCATCGGTTTTGTTAAACAATTCAATATATTCAGCGTCTGGAAGACCAATTACAGGATTCGGATCAGGCATTATTTCATTGATGACCACCTCCCGAAAATTGACGATAACCGGAGCCGTATAGGTGAATGTCGAACCGGTAGAATCAATCAAATTTCCGGCAAGATCTTCAATGTTTTCTATCGATAGTTCATTGGATAACCCATCTGTGAAAGCTCTAGAAAAAGTCAGGTGCACCAGGGAATTATTGCTCCCATCTCTTGTGGCTGAATT
>CAYSCZ010000003.1:0-52718 GCA_964429655.1 uncultured Roseivirgaceae bacterium | reverse complement strand
CTTCGGAAAACAATACATCCAGTACGGTGTCACTGATTACAGTTAGCATTTCTAGGGTTGGCTTTTCGGT
This sequence comes from uncultured Roseivirgaceae bacterium, assembly GCA_964429655.1. Taxonomy (GTDB): domain Bacteria; phylum Bacteroidota; class Bacteroidia; order Cytophagales; family Cyclobacteriaceae; genus CAYSCZ01. Next base: position 52,648 of record CAYSCZ010000003.1, on the reverse strand, counting down.
ATCCCCTGCATCAAAGGTGAATGTCGAACCGGTAGAATCAATCACATTTCCGGCAAGGTCTTCAATGTTTTCTATCGATAGTTCATTGGATAACCCATCTGTGAAAGCTGTAGAAAAAGTCAGGTGCACCAGGGAATTATTGCTCCCATCTCTTGTGGCTGAATTAGGAATGCCCAACCCATTATTAGCCTGGTAATTGATGGCGTTTTCAGCAGATGCTTGCTCAACAGCTTCGGAAAACAATACATCCAGTACGGTGTCACTGATTACAGTTAGCATTTCTAGTGTTGGCTTTTCGGTATCTGTGCCTCCACTAGACGTTATGCTAAAATCATCAAAGAAAAAAGAATTCCTCCTGGTAGAGGTATGTTCTACGAGAACACCAAAAAATGCAGAGGATGTATGGTTATTATCCATAAAAGTGCCTTCTAAAGAAAAGGATGTTCCGCCACTGTCATCAGAGAATACCTCCCAGGTGCCTGAGGCATTACGAGTCACCCTAATCCGAACTGAAATGCTACCGATAAAAGCTGTGCTACCGGTAAAAATTGATGTGGTATTCGAACCATCTTGTCTTTCAATATTGATAAAATCATCTGTGGATTCACCAATTTCAACAAAATAACCGTTAAGATTCCCCTCGAGATTGGCCTGGTCAGATACCAGGTAGATTCTGGTTTTATTTGAACTGGAGGGGTTGACATCTATTTCCAGCAGAAATTCCCATGTCGTATTATCAATATAGGCGTTTGGAGTGGATAAATATTGCTCACCATTACCATCCGGACCGTTATTGTTTAACTGATTGGAGATAATTTGAAATTCAGCATTATCCCCTGACCATGAAGGGTTATTTGAAAAATCTCCATCGGAGAAATCATCACTAAGCTGGGCAATAACTTGAAACTGGGAAATTAAAGCCAGGTACAGAAAGAATTTTTTAAGCATGATTAGTAACTAACACATCTTAAAAATACAAATCGTACTTTGTCAACCAGTTAGCTAATTGTTAAGGTGGTGTGAAATAAATATTTGATTGGGGCTTTATGAGGGATATTGCGTGTAAGTTCATGAGGAAACAATCTGTTCAATATGTCCAACGTCTTATCTTATAAAATTTCTTATTTTTGAATCTTGAAAAGATTAAGATCCTGCTTAAGTAGTTTATAAATACGATGCCTAAGGAAGCCTCAACGGATCTTCATAAACTCATTAAGTCACTTAATAAAAGTGAAAAGCGATACTTTAAATTACATGTCGGAGAAAGAGATCAGGCAAGCTATAAGTTTGTGCAATTGTTTGATGCCATCGATAAGCAGGCTGTCTACGATGAGCAGATCATCCTGGAAGAAAACCCAAAACTGTCTGAAAATCAGCTTTCTAACCTGAAAGCACACCTTTATAAAAAGATGCTGCAGGCTTTAAGGCAATTCCATCATCAAAGTGTCAAAGAAATCGAGATAAGGGAGATGATCGATTATGTGCTATTACTGTATAATCGCTCATTGTTTAAGCAATGTAAAAGTATGCTGACCAGAGCCAAGAAGTGGGCAGAACAAATTGACAACCTGGAGCTTCAACTGGAGATATTTAAGTGGGAGAAAAGAATTGCTACCCAGGTAATCGAAAAGAACAACATGGCCAGGGTGAATACCATCATAACCAATACCAGACAGGTAACCCGGAGCATAAACAATATCAATCGCTTCTCCAATCTTTCTTCCAGGCTCAACTCAATGTACCTTAAGATGGGTTTCATTCGTGATGAAGAGGATTATAATCAAATCACCGATTTGTTTCATCAAGAGATTCCGGATTACGATGAGGAAAAACTTTCTTTCCTTGAGAAGCTACACCTTTATGAATTGTTGGTTGGCTACCATAACATGCTCCAGGATTTTCAAAATGGCTATTACTATGCGTCCCGGTGGGTAGAGATGTTTGAACGTAATACCCAATTAATACCTGGCAAGGTCAGCATGTACATTCAGGCTATTAACAACCTGATGATCGCCCAGTACAAACTGATGAAATATGATGAGTTTGTCAAAACGAAGCGTAAGCTGAAAATGGTGCGAAACATAAAAGGGTTGGTGATCAATGAAAACATTCGACAGCGGCTGTTGAAATACACTTTTGTGCATGAGTTTAACCGGATATTTATGCTTGGGGAATTTGGACATGGTGTAGCACTGATGGAAAGGATAAAACCGCAGCTAGGGGCGTTCATATCACAAATCGATTCACAGTCCAGGTTGATCCTTTACTATAAAATTGCTTGCTTGTATACCGGTAACAGCGATTGGCAGGAAGCCATTAAATGGCTCAATAAAATTATCAACATTGAGGACCCGGATATCCGAGAAGACATTCATTGCTTTGCCCGTATAATTAACCTGGTTTGCCATTACGAAATGGGAAATATGGATGTGATTGAATACTATCTAAGATCAGCTTTCCGTTTTCTACTGAAGAAAGATGACCTACATAATTATCAGCGCTATTTGCTTGGTTTTATGAGACACCTTAATAAGGGCTTAGGTGAGAAAGAGCTGACTTCCAGGTTTGAAACTTTAAGGGACAAACTCCAGCCACTTGAAAATAATCCGTATGAAAAACGCAGCTTTATTTACTTTGATATTATATCCTGGTTGGAAAGTAAAATTTATAATCGACCAGTTGAAGAAATTATTAAGGAGAAAGCGTACGTTATACTTAGTAGAGGGTCGTATTTATCAGAAGAAAAGGTCCTAAAGATGTGAGTTAATGTTTTAGATATAAAACTCTAATTTTAAGTAAAATATAAACCATGGTAATGTTATGAATAAATCCTATGAAAATTTCTTAGATGTATGGCACGAAATAATGTTTGTTTTACTAGGGGCGATGCCCATACTCGGTTTGATTATTATCATAGCTTATAATATAAGACTGGCATCCCTGAAAGACTATAAGGCAAAGTTTGACTTTGCTTCGGTTTACGAACGCTGGTTTTATTTTGCAGCTGTTTCAGCTATGGGGGCCGCTTTATTTTTTCTCTTTAACACATACAAACCAGAGACCGTAGAAAAGATGCCTGCCTGGTTTTTTATTCGTTTGTTTATAGCCATATCCATTGCAACCATAGTGATTTATGTGGCTAACTTACTATTTAAGTATTATTTCCCCGGAGTATTAAATAAAAAGCTTAGAAAGTACAGATACACGGCCCGTATAAATCCAAAAACCGGAAATAAGATGAAACTGCTCAGCGAGGAAGAGGAGGACACTTATCTGGATGAGGGTATGCAGGCTGAAGAAAATGTTTTTTCCGTAGACTATGATGTATGGATTGATCCGCATACTAATGATGTCCACATAGAGAAGTATCCAGGGAGACTACTGGCTTATAAATGTGATCGGTGCGGATTTCAAACCCTCAAGCTTGAGGAAGAGGAAATCATTAAAGAAGCAACTGATGAAGAGGATGGTGAGATATTTAAGCAGTACAAATGCTCATTTTGTAACCGCATAAAAAGAAGAACACGTAAGGTGAAGAAAGGAAAGCCTCAGGAGCACTTGGCTGTTGAAAAATTCAAATTCCTGGAAAATCCCATTAACTCTGCCGGCATAAGGACTGAGCTTGTAAGAATAGAAATTCATAGCAATACAGGAGATATTGACACCTATGATTTTCAAACTACCGATGAAGCAAAAAAATTCCTCGATGAGTTTTCATTTGATAGGGAGATCAGCGCTGAATCTGAAGAAGAGGAACCAAAAATATAAATTATTTCTTTTTATTGGCGAGCCATAGTTCTTATAGAATAAAAGCTATACCAATTCAGTTAATGAGTTACAGCTTTTATAAAGTGATTTCTTCCAATAATTTACCCAGATCAAATTCCTGGGAAAGAGGTAAAGTTCCAAAAAACACAGCCGGACTGCTTCACGACTCCGGCTTACCGTTTTTATATTTTAGCGGTCTTATAGAAAATATTATGATACCAGGAAGTACGGATTAAGTAGGTTCCTTTTGTTGTAAGTAAGCTCGTCGTTTGTGTCTTTTATTTTCACTGTGCCTCCTGCTTCTCGTACAATTGCATGAGCGGCACCAGTATCCCATTCCATTGTTGGCCCAAACCTGGGGTATACATCAGCCTGACCTTCTGCCAGGATCATAAATTTCAATGAAGAGCCCATCGATACAATTTCAGGGTCGATTAACTGTGATAAAAACATTTTGGTATCTTCATTAAGATGAGACCTGGAGGCAACGACTTTAAGATTGGGTGATTTAAGATCTATCTTTTCTTTGGTTAATTTTTTAGGTGGATTACCGTCTATTTGTAGGTAAGCCCCTTGGCCTTTTGTAGCGTAATATAATTTTTTTAGTACTGGTGCATACAATACACCCAGGACTGGTAATTGATTTTCTATTAGAGCAATATTGACCGTAAACTCACCATTGCGTTTAACAAATTCTTTAGTGCCATCTAGTGGATCAACCAACCAAAACTTCTGCCAATTTTTTCGTTCTTCATAATCTATTGACTTGCCCTCTTCGCTTAGGATAGGATAGTCTGTTTCTTTAAGATGTTCTGTAATTATATTATTGGCTTCTTTATCAGCCAGGGTTAAAGGTGAGTTATCCCCCTTTAATTCCACATTAAAATCATCTGACTCATAGACTTTCATAATGACATCGCCAGCCTCAAGGGCAACTCGTTTCACAAATTCAACTAATTCTATAGAACTTTTTTCCATATCACACCACCATTCCCGCTGCCACGGTTTCATTGGTTCCTTCATCAATCAAGACCAGGCTTCCGGTGATCCTGTTTTTTCTATAAGGATCAACAAGCAAAGGTTTTGTGGAGCGAAGCTGTACCCGGAAGATATCATTCATCCCAATTTCTTTATCCTGTTCATTTCGGTGCATGGTGTTGACATCAAGCTTGTAACGTATTTCTTTTAGCATTGCTTTAGACTCATTTGTGGTATGTTTTAGGATATATTTTGCCCGTGGTCTGGGTTTTGAATTATTTAACCAACACATCATTACTTCAACATCTTGCTCAGGTTCCGGTTGATTATTGGTACGAACGATCATGTCACCTCTACTTATATCTATGTCATCCTCTAGCCGCATCACAACAGACATTGGAGCAAAGGCTTCTTCTATTGGCCCATCAAATGTCTCGATGGATTTTACCTTAGAAGTAAGTCCTGAGGGTAAGACAATGATGTCATCGCCTGGTTTAAAAACACCACCTGCAATCCTACCAGCATATCCTCTGTAATCATGATAATCATCTGATTTTGGGCGTATAACAGTCTGAACCGGAAACCTGCAATCAATATGATTATGATCACTACCGATATGAATATTTTCAAGGGTATGTAACAAAGTAGAGCCTTGATACCAGGGTGTCATTTCAGACCTGTTAACAACATTATCCCCGTTTAAAGCACTTATTGGTATGAACCGGACATCTTTAATATCCAGTTTAGAAGCGAATTGTTGAAAATCTTCTAGTATTCTGTCAAACACCTCCTGTTTATAATCGACAAGATCCATTTTATTGATACAGACAATCACATGGGGTATTTGTAAAATTGATGCAATTATGGAATGCCTGTAAGTTTGCTCCACCACCCCATTGCGGGCATCAATTAAAATTAGTGCAAGGTTAGCTGTTGAAGCTCCTGTTACCATATTTCGGGTATATTGAATATGGCCAGGGGTGTCTGCAATGATAAACTTCCTTTTAGGTGTCGCAAAATATCTGTAAGCAACATCAATAGTGATCCCTTGTTCTCGTTCATCTTTTAATCCATCCGTTAACAAAGCAAGATCTACATGCTTTAAACCTTTTCTTTCACTTGACTTTCTTAACGAATCAAACTGATCTTCAAAAATTGATTTAGAATCATATAATAATCGTCCAATGAGGGTGCTCTTTCCATCATCTACACTTCCTGCTGTTGTGAATCTTAATAATTCCATAATATTTACTAAAAATAACCTTCTTTTTTTCTGTCCTCCATAGATGTTTCTGACCGCTTGTCATCCGCCCTATTTCCTCTTTCGGTACTTCTTAAAGCAGATACTTCAGCAACGATTTTTTCTATCGAGTCGCAATCGGATTCGATACCTCCAGTAATAGTAATATCTCCCAGGGTCCTAAACCTAACTCTCTTTTTATAAATCTCCTCAGACCCATCGAGGTTTAGAAAATCAGAAACCGGTATCCAGGAATTATTTCTCCAGATCACTTCTCTTTCATGCGCCACATACAGTTTTGGAATTTCTATTTTTTCGGAGTGGATATATTGCCATACATCTAATTCAGTCCAATTACTTATTGGGAAAACACGAAAATGTTCTCCCTGGATTTTTCTTCCATTAAAGAGATTCCATAGTTCAGGACGTTGATTCTTAGGATCCCACTGACCAAATTCATCTCTATGCGAAAAAAAACGTTCTTTTGCTCTTGCTTTTTCTTCATCCCTCCTTGCTCCGCCGATGCATGCATCAAATTGATTTTCCTCAATACTATCTAACAATGTAGTTGTTTGTAACAAATTTCGGCTAGCATTTTTGCCCTTTTCCTCTACTACTTTACCTTCATTGATAGTTTTTTGAACCGAACCAACTACCAGTTTAGCTCCAAGTTTTTCCACCAGATTATCTCTAAACGCTATTGTTTCAGGGAAGTTGTGGCCTGTATCAATGTGCAATAATGGAAAAGGTATTTTGGACGGATAAAAAGCTTTTCTTGCTAGGTGTGTTAACACTATAGAATCCTTTCCACCGGAAAATAGTATTGCAGGATTTTCAAACTGCGCAAATACTTCCCTAAGTATATATATGGATTCGGATTCTAATTCTTTTACGTAACTTAGATTATACGCTTTCATACAATTTTAACGTAGGTTCAACATATTTTATCAACTTCTCCCGGCACTCATCAAGAGAAATTTTATCGGTTCGCAAAAGTAAGTCAGGATTATCAGGTTCCTCAAAAGGCGAATCGATTCCGGTGAAATTTTTTATCTCACCATTTCTGGCTTTTGCATAAAGCCCTTTTACATCTCTTTTTTCACATTCCTCCAAAGAACAACTTACAAATACTTCTATGAAGTTTTCATTTCCAACTATTTCCTTAACACTCCTCCTATCTTCCCTAAAAGGGGAAATGAATGCGGTTAAAACAATAATACCAGCATCAAGAAAAAGCCTGGATACTTCACCAATTCTGCGTATATTTTCTTTTCTACTTGTTTCGGTAAAGTCTAAATCTTTGTTAAGACCCTTTCTGATGTTATCGCCATCTAAAATGTATGTTTGATAGCCATGACCAAATAAATAAACCTCCAGTTCATTGGCTAGTGTAGACTTACCAGAACCAGATAGTCCTGTAAACCATATGATTTTTGGGTTGATTTTATTCCGTTGTGCTCTTTTTTGTAAATTGATTGAATGATTATGTGGGATGATATTGAGATCCTTCATGAAGCTTAACCTAAAAACACAAATTTAACTAAATATATTACACTAAAGCCTCTCATCAACAACATCCAATGGTAAAAGTCCCTTAACGTCATAGATTACCTTTCCATGATCATGAATGGATTGCCAGTTTATGTACTTAAAATCTTCATGAGATACTGCCATCACGTACCCATCATAATTTGTAGGCTGAAAAGAACTAATAATTTCAATTCCATACTCTTCTTTTACTTCCTCAGCGTTTGCATGAGGATCATAAATCTCTACATCTACATTATATTCTTTCAGCTCCTGATATATATCGACTATTCTTGTGTTTCGGATATCCGGACAATTTTCCTTAAATGTTATGCCGCAAATCAATATCCGGGCACCAATTAGTTTATTTACTTTTTTAACCAGAAGTTTTAAAACCCGTTGCGCTATAAATTTTCCCATATTGTCATTTATTCTCCTTCCTGACAGTATGATCTCTGGTATGTAACCAACTTTTTCGGCCTTATGGGTTAAATAATAAGGGTCTACACCTATGCAGTGACCACCTACTAATCCCGGTTTAAAAGGGAGGAAGTTCCACTTTGTACCAGCTGCTTCCAGTACTTCCAGGGTATCAATATTTAATCGATTAAATATTAAAGACAACTCATTAATAAATGCAATATTTATATCTCGTTGTGCATTTTCAATCACCTTGGATGCTTCAGCAACTTTTATAGATGAGGCTTTATGCGTACCTACAGATATAATTGATTTATAGAAATCATCCACAATATCAGCTGTTTTATTATTACATCCACTGGTTACTTTGATTGTATTAACAAGCCGATGCTTTTTATCACCCGGATTTATCCTCTCTGGTGAATATCCACAAAAAAAGTCTTTATTAAATTTAAGACCACTGTACTCTTCAAGTACCGGAATGCAGTCGTCTTCCGTACATCCAGGATATACTGTAGATTCATAAACAACGATATCTCCCTTAGAGAGTACGGATCCCACAGCTTTACTTGCTGATAATAAAGGATTTAAGTCTGGCTGTTTGTACTCATCCACGGGAGTTGGTACAGTGATGATATAAAAATTTAAATCGGTTAAGTCCTTTACACTGGAAGAAAAACTTAAGTACTTAGCATCTTTTATTTCAGTGGAATCAACTTCGAGGGTACTATCATGATTATCATTTAATTCCTTAATTCTTCTATTATTAACATCATAACCAATAACATGATATTTTTTACCAGCTTCCACTGCCAATGGTAAGCCAACATAGCCTAACCCTACTACTCCAATTTTTAAGTCCATTCCAAAATTAATTAAGTATTGCTTGTTTAAAATATTCCAGTGTGGGTTTTAATCCTTCAGCGCGATTATATTTTGGTTCCCAATCTAATATTTCCCTTGCCTTTGTAATATCGGGTTTTCGTTGTTTGGGGTCATCTTTTGGCAACGGGTTGAATATAAGTTTATTTTTTGACCCGGTTAATCTTATAATCTCTTCTCCAAATTCTTTTATTGTAATTTCATCAGGATTCCCGATATTAACAGGTTTAGGATAATCACTTAACAAAAGCCGGTAGATTCCTTCAATCAGATCATCCACATAGCAAAATGACCTGGTTTGGCTGCCATCGCCAAAAACAGTAAGATCCTTTCCTTTAAGTGCCTGTGATATAAAAGCTGGTAGTACCCTACCGTCTTCTAATCGCATACGTGGACCATACGTATTAAAAATTCTCACTATCCTTGTTTCCAGACCGTGATAAGTATGATAAGCCATGGTAATAGCCTCCTGAAATCTTTTGGCTTCATCGTAAACTCCCCTTGGGCCAATGGGATTTACATTTCCCCAATATTCTTCTGACTGTGGGTGTTCAAGAGGGTCGCCATATACTTCTGAGGTTGAGGCTACTAAAATCCTTGATTTTTTTACCCTTGCAAGACCTAAAAGATTATGGGTTCCAAGTGATCCCACCTTTAACGTCTGTATTGGCATTTTTAAATAATCAATTGGACTGGCTGGTGATGCAAAATGTAAGATATAATCCAGTTCTCCTGGGACATGAACAAATTTTGAGACATCACAATTGTAAAACTCAAAATCTTTATTCCCATATAGATGTTCGATATTTTTCAGTGAGCCCGTGATAAGGTTATCCATGGCTAGAACTTTATAGCCCTCACTAAGAAAGCGATCACATAAATGTGAGCCAAGAAATCCAGCTCCGCCAGTTATAAGGACTCTTTTTTTTGTCATTACAAGAAAATGAAATTATTGACAATATTTTCTAAAAGTGGCAATTTTTTATCTTTATCTGATAAAGAAGCTTTTTCAATAGCTATCCCCCAGTTTATTTTAATAGTTGGATCATCAAAAATTATTCCTCCTTCACTTTGAGGCGCGTAAAATTCATCGGTTAAATATAAAAAATCTGTTTCGCTTTCTAAAGAAACAAAGCCGTGAGCAAAACCTTTAGGAATTAGAAGCATTTTTTTATTTTCATCTGAAAGAAATACTTTAATATATTTTCCATAGGTCGGTGAGCCTTTTCTAATGTCAACAGCGATATCATTTGCACTCCCCTTTATTACAGATACAATTTTAGATTGCGCATAAGGGTTTGATTGGTAATGTAAACCTCGCAATGTGTTTATACCTGATCTGGAATAATTGATCTGTTTTACATTGAATTCAAATCCTGTAGCTTCCTTAATCTTTGACTGACTAAAAGATTCAAAGAAGAACCCCCGACTATCTTTGAAAATTTTGGGATCAATAATAAAACATCCTTTTAATGCTGTTTCCTGGCAATTCATTTTAGCAGATTTAACAAATATTGACCATAGCCACTTTTCAAATATTGTCTACCTAGTTTTTCTAGTTGACTTTCATCAATAAATCCCATATTGTAAGCCACTTCTTCGATGCACCCTATTTTAAGGCCTTGTCTTTCTTCAATAGCTTGAACAAAAGATCCTGCCTGCATCAGGGATGTAAATGTTCCGGTATCCAACCAGGCAGTACCACGACTAAGTGGAACCACTTTCAATTTTCCTGTTTTCAAATACTTCAAATTAACATCGGTTATTTCCAACTCTCCTCTGGCACTGGGTTTTATGGAATTGGCAACCTCAACAACAGAGTTATCATAAAAGTACAACCCAGGGACGGCAAAATTAGACTTTGGGATTTTTGGTTTCTCTTCTATAGAAATTGCATTTAAATTTTCATCAAATTCAACAACACCATACCGCTCGGGGTCATTAACATGATAAGCAAATACAACACCTCCGTAGGGATTGATTGCAAACTGTACTTTTTTAGCAAATCCTGATCCGTAGAATATATTATCACCTAATACTAGTGCAACGCTGTCGTTACTTATAAATTTCTGCCCTAAAATAAACGCCTGGGCCAAACCCTCAGGTTTTGGCTGTATAATATATTCAAAAGAACAGCCTATGTCCTCACCATCACCGAGTAATTGCTTAAAAGCGTTTTGATCCTTAGGGGTGGTTACAATTAAAACCTCCCGGATACCTGCTAACATTAAAGTTGACAGTGGGTAATAGATCATAGGCTTATCGTAAACTGGCATTAGTTGCTTGCTTACAGCCAATGTTAGCGGATAAAGCCTGGTCCCTGATCCTCCAGCTAATATGATTCCTTTCATTTATAATAACTTTTGTACCAACTAATAAATTTTTGAACGCCTTCTTCAATAGAAGTTTGAGGTTTATAACCAATATATCTGATAAGATCATCAACATTAGCATAAGTCATAGTTACATCACCCTTCTGCATTGGCAGATAATTTTTCTTTGCTTTTTTACCTAGATATCTTTCGAGCAATTCAATAAAATATTCCAACTCAACGGGTGTGTTATTTCCGATATTAAACAACCGGTAAGGAGCAAAACTATCTGATGGATTGGGATTATCCCCATCCCAACTTGTATTTGGTTCAGGTTCTTTAGGTATTAATCTTGAAATGCATTCAACGATGTCATCAATATATGTAAAATCCCTTTTCATTTTACCATAATTGAAAACATCAATCGGCTCATCACACCGTATTTTATTGGTGAAAATATAATAGGCCATATCAGGTCTTCCATAGGGGCCATACACGGTAAAAAATCTTAGCCCTGTGACAGGTAAGTTAAAATTGGCGGCATAACTATGAGCAATAAGCTCTATAGATTTTTTAGATGCAGCATATAATGATACCGGGTGATCAACATTGTCATGAACAGAAAATGGTGTTTTTGTATTGGCCCCATAAACTGAACTACTCGAAGCATAAATCAGGTGTTTGATTTGGTGATGTCTGCAGGCTTCAAGAATATTTAAAAATCCGAGTATATTGGCATTGATGTAAGCATAAGGATTAATGAGGGAATACCTCACTCCTGCCTGAGCAGCTAGATTAACAACTATCTTGGGTTTGTAATCTTCAAATAATTTGAAAATACCTTCTTTATCCTCCAGGTCATTTCTGAAAAAATTAAAATTATGATAATTACTCAAAATTTCCAGCCGTGATTCTTTCAGAGAAACATCATAGTAATCATTTAAATTATCCAGACCAATTACTTGGAATTCATTTTCAAGAAGTCTTTTTGAGAGGTGAAAACCTATAAAACCGGCTGAACCCGTAACGAGAATTGGATTAATATTTAAATCCATCATAAAAAATTTGCACAATGCTAAGTGATTAATCAATAAGAGCAAAATCATAAAAAGAATATCCGATGAGGATTTATATTGCCTTAATATTGCCTATGAAGCATCTCATCTACAAAGAATTTTTGATGGATAAGAAAAGTAAAATCGGTTTGCCGCTGGTTTTACTTTACCTAATGTCTATGGTGATCATCTTCAATTACGCGCTTATCAGTCAAAACAACTATAAAACGAACTTTTGGCACGGACTCTATTGGTTGATTGTACTATTGATTGCAATTCACTCAGTCTCTAGAATATTTTTTCAGGAAAATGAAAAAAGGGATTACTATTACTATCAGATATGTAATCCACAATCATTAATTGGTGCCCGGTTGATTTATAACTTCATCTTATTGTTGCTTATAAATTTGTTAACCATTATATTGTTTACAATATTTTTTGAAAGCCCAATAGGAATTGTAAATGTATTTTTTGCCTTTAGCTTGTTGGGAACCTTTGGATTGTCTGGCAGTTTAACGCTTACTTCCAGCATAGCAAATAAAGCAGGAAAAAATCCTGTACTACTTTCAGTTTTAAGTTTTCCGGTAATAATACCAATAATAATCTTATCAGTGAGTTCCATTAATCACCTTACCATTCAGGAATCATGGAAAGATTTGGTAACTCTTTTTTCAATTGACATTTTAGTTGTGGTGTTGTCATTAATTTTGTTTCCTTATATATGGAAAAGTTGATTAGAAATAGAACCTGGAAGATAGTTGCGATTATTTTACTGATCTACACATTTTTAGGTGGATTATTTTTCAAGGTACCTCGATTACCCATTCTTAATGAAACCATTCGGGTTCTGCATTTTCATGTACCGATGTGGTTTGGCATGATTATATTATTTTCTTTTTCAGTATTTTATGCTTATCAATATTTAAAAAATGGCTCCGAAAGCAGCGATATATGTAGCATGGAATTTGCAAATGTTGGCATTGTGTATGGGATATTGGGGTTAGTTACTGGGATGGCTTGGGCAAATTTTACCTGGGGTGAACCATGGAGCGGAGACCCCAAACAAAATGCTTCTGCTATCGCTTTGCTCATTTACATGGCATACTTTATTCTTAGGGGTTCTGTGAAAGACATTATCAAAAAAGCAAGGTTGAGCGCAGTTTATAATATTTTCGCATTTACAATTATGATCCCTTTGCTGTTTATTTTGCCAAGAATGACAGATTCATTGCATCCCGGAAGCGGTGGGAATCCGGGATTCAATGCTTATGACCTTGATAGCAACCTAAGGCTTGTATTTTATCCTGCGGTAATTGGATGGAGCTTGCTGGGAATATGGATAACTACTTTGAGAATTCGTTTAAAGAAACTGGAGGTACACATAAATGGTCAATAGTTTATTAACAATACTTTTACAGGTTCGGAATAATGTAGAGATGGCTGATGCTCTGCGCAACGATGGCAAGATTTGGGTCGTAGTTGTAGTAATATTGATCATCCTCATTGGACTTTTCTTTTACTTATGGCGGTTAGATAACAGAATAAAAAAAATGGAAAACAATAATTCAAAAGATACATGAAAAAGACACATTTATTTGGGATTGTTGTAATAGCAGTATTGGTGGTCATAATCATCAGTACTATTGGTGACGCAAGTCAATATGTAGATTTTGACAAAGCAAAGTATTTGTATAAAACTGGTAATAAAGAAAAAATACACGTTGTAGGCACGTTGATGAAAGACGACCTGGGAAAAGTGATCGGCATCAAACATTCTCCGGATCAATTATCTTTTTCTTTTAATATGGTCGACGAAAAAAATAATGCACAGAAAGTGATATATAATGAACCCATGCCCACAGATTTTTTGAAATCCGAAAAGGTAGTAGTTGTTGGCTCTTATCACAATGATCTTTTTGTGGCAGATAAAATATTACTCAAGTGCCCTTCTAAGTATCAGGAAGATGAGATAAAGGTTTAATTACAGGATTGAATGATTCATAATTTTGTAGGTTCTGTTGGACATCTATCAGTAATTTTGGTATTCATATCTGCGTTTGCCTGTGTTTACTCCTATTATCAGAGTGAAATAAAGAAAGATAGATCATGGGAAAAGTTCTCCAACTATGTATTCTATTTCCATGCTGTGGCAACAATATCAGTTATTGTTTCATTGTTTGTGATTATCAATAAACACTTTTTTGAATACCACTATGCATGGTCACACACTTCTAAAGTCCTGCCAGTTCATTATCAAATTTCCAGCTTTTGGGAGGGACAAGAGGGTTCCTTTCTTTTATGGTTATTTTGGAATAGCCTCTTAGGCATCATCATTATTATCAGCAATAGGTTCTGGCTGTCATCGGTAATGACAATTATTTCCTTGGTACAGCTCTTTCTGGCAAGTATGATCCTTGGTGTTGTCTTTTTTGATTTTAAGTTGGGCAGTTCTCCGTTTATGCTTTTAAGAGAGGTTATCGATGCACCAATTTTCCGTATCAATCCAGACTTCGTTCCCAAAGACGGAAATGGCCTAAATCCATTGCTGCAGAATTATTGGATGGTGATTCATCCACCGACCTTGTTCTTGGGTTTTGCTACCACTGTTATCCCATTTTCCTATTGCATAGCGGGCTTGTGGAAAAATAGGCTGTCTGATTGGATAAGGCCTGCACTTCCGTGGGCTCAATTTTCAGCACTAGTTTTAGGTATTGGCATTTTAATGGGTGCTTATTGGGCCTATGAAACTTTAAATTTTGGAGGTTATTGGAATTGGGATCCTGTAGAAAATGCAGTCTATGTACCGTGGTTGGTACTTGTAGCATCTATTCATACCATGATCGCTTACAAGAAAAATAAGACTGCCCTCAAAGCATCCATTATTTTATCGCTTTCCACTTTCATCCTTATTTTATATAGCACTTTCCTTACCAGGAGTGGTGTGCTTGGTGACTCCTCGGTTCACTCATTTACAGATCTTGGGCTCTCAGGGCAGTTACTCATATATTTATTTGCTTTCATCATATTATCCGTGGTATTAACTGTTCACAGATGGAAGCATCTTAGAAGTAATGCCGAGGTCTCTGTCTATTCCAGGGAATTTTGGATTTTCATGGGTGCCACTACGCTTTGTTTGATGGCTTTTCAGGTTATAATTCCTACTTCTATTCCTGTTTATAATAGGATTATAGAGTTTTTTGGAGGAATTTCAGACCTTGCCCCTCCCGTTGACCAAATAGAATTCTATTCAAGGTTTCAAATATGGTTTGCTGTTTTATTGGCCATATTCTCAGGGATCGGTCAATTCTTTTGGTGGAAAAAGATTGATCCGAAGTCCTTAAAAGAAGCACTTTTAGGGCCTGTTGTTCTCGCCCTATTAGCCGCCTCCATCGTACTTCTTATTGGAGGCCTGGATAATTTGTCCTATTCATTACTCATAAGTGCCGCCATATTTAGTATCATAGCTAACGGCAAAATACTTTGGAAGCTATCAAAAACTAATCTTAAACTTTCCGGCGGATCAATAACCCATATTGGTGTGAGTCTAATGTTAATTGGAATTATCTTTTCCTCCGGGTACGCAAAAATCATCTCAAAAAATAATACCGGGCTTATTTGGAGTAATGATTTCCCAGATGAGGTAAACAGGGATAATCTTTTATTATTTCTGAAAGAACCCAGGGATATGGGCGGATATTCACTGCTATATACCGGGTTATTCAAAAAAGTAAAAGGATATGCTGAATATGTTAAAGAAAATGCGCTGAAGCCAATTAGTAGAACAAAGTCCATCATCAAAGAAGCAGTTGCTAAAGGAGGGGAATCCGTATTTAATTTGGGTGATACAGTTGAATTGGTCAATCCAGAAAACTCCTATTTTCAGGTGAAATTCCTTCAGGAAGGTGAGGAAAAGTTTACACTTTATCCCAGGGTACAAATAAATGAAACCATGGATATGGTCGTTTATTCACCGGATATCAAAAGAAAATTAAGGGCAGACTTATATACACATGTTCGCAACTTTCCTGACCCGGAACAAGGTGAAGACTGGAGTGACCTCGAGGAAATGAATGTTGGCCTTGGAGAAGAATTTTTTGCAAATGACTTTGTTAGTGTCCTGGAAAGTGTCGAACGAATATCTGATGTTGAGGGTATGGATATCTCTGAAAATGACGTAGCCGTCAAAGCAAAGATTAAAGTAAAAGGGTCTGATCAGGATTACTTGGCAGAACCAACATTTATCATCAGAGATAGAAAAATAGGGAGAATTCCAGATACCATTGAAGACCTTGCGGTTAAGTTCACTTTAATGAATATTAATCCACAGGAAAACAATTTTACGATTGGAATCAACACCACTCAAAAAGATTGGATAATAATTGAAGCTGTTGAAAAGCCTTTAATCAATATTCTTTGGCTTGGCACCTTTTTTCTGGTAATAGGTTTTTTTGTAGCTGTGAAAAGACGCTTTGATGAATTCAAGAAAATGAGGGATAAGAATCTTGAATGATCTTTCTGTATCCATTGTTGGAGGCGGAAATGTGGCTTTTCATTTAATTAAAGCCTGTCAAAAAAATGATGTTTTTGTCAACACAGTATTTACCAGAACCGATAAAAGTTATCTTGACTTAGTAAAAAACCTTTCCCATATACCTTCTTTCAAAGATTCACTTAATTATCAGAACAAAGAAACAGATATAATCTTAATTGCTGTCACCGATAGTGCCATTGAATCCGTAGCTGCAAATATCAAAGCACCTGACGAAGTAATAGTATGCCATACCTCAGCGATGCTGGAATTATCTGTACTGTCATCGAGATTTACAAATGCCGGGGTTTTTTATCCATTGCAAAGCTTTTCAAAAAACAGGCCACTAGATTATAAAGGAATACCCCTCTTAATGGAGTGTTCAAATGGTTATACAGAGAAAAAATTAAATCATCTTGCCCAAAAAATTTTTAATAATAGCTATAAGGTAAATTATGAAAAGCGCAGTAAACTTCACCTGGCAGCAGTTTTTGCAAATAATTTCACCAACCATTTGCTGAATATTAGTGATTGTTTACTGGATAGAGACAAAAATCTTCTGAATCTGTTATCCCCTCTAATGGAAGAAACCATAGCTAAGATATTTGAAAACGGACCAGCAAAAAGCCAAACAGGCCCTGCAATTAGAAATGATATGAAAACCATCGACAAGCACCTGAATATATTAAAAGGCAAGCCTGAAGAAGCTTCGCTATATCATAAATTAACGGAATCAATACAAAAATATCATCTTAAGAGATAGCCTATTTAAGCACTTATTTTGTTTCTTTAATTATGGTATCAGTTGTTAAGCACAGGAAGCCATCTAAAATTAATGCTTTCCTTAAGCTGGCTCGTCTTCCCAACCTGCTGGTCATTGGTTCCACCCAGTATTTGGTGGCTTTATTTATTATCAGAAATGATATCCAGCCCTTATCAAAATATATTTTAAACCCTCAGTTATTCCTTTTGGTATTGAGTACCTGCATGATTGCGGCCGCAGGTTATGTGATTAATGATTATTATGATATAAAAATTGACCTTGTGAACAGACCGGATAGAGTAATTGCCGGGCGAATTATTGAGCGTCGATGGGTTATCGTGATTCATTTCCTTCTAACCCTCATCGGCGTTGGCCTGGGTTTGGTGATATCTTTCAAGGTTGCTTTGGTACATTGTTTTTCAGCTTTTTCTTTATGGTTTTACTCAAACTATTTGAGAAGGAAGCCATTTGTGGGCAACTTATTAATTGCCTTTCTTACTTTCTTATCCATATTATTAGTGGGCCTGTATTTCAAAAATAATTTATTGATGGTTTCGCTATATGCGACGTTTGCCTTTACAGTCAACCTGGTGAGGGAGATAGTAAAAGATTTAGAAGACCTGAAGGGAGAAAAACACTTTGGCTGTGAAACCCTCCCCGTATTGATAGGTATAACAAAGACCAAAAAAGTAATTAATGTCATAACATTATTGTCGATACTGATTCTGACAATATTTTTAATTTATCTGGAAGAACTTTTCCTTACGCTATATTTCACTATTATTCTATCGGCTGTGGTATTTTTCTTATTCAAATTAAGAAGGGCCGATTCCAGATATAGGTTCAATAAACTAAATAATTTATTGAAATTGATAATCTTAGCGGGAGTAATTAGCATAGTGTTTATTTAATGATCAATCTGGCTCTTTTTGCCTCAGGTAACGGTTCAAATGTTGAAAATATCATTTGGGCTTTTAAAAGTTCTGAGCTTGCTGTAAAAAAAATATTTGTTAATAATCCGAATGCTTTTGTTATCGAAAGGGCCAAAAAAAATATGATTGATTATTTGTTGATCAACCGATCAAGTCTATATGAAACTAATGAAGTCATTAATGAATTGAGAAAGGATTCGGTTGATTTCATCATTTTGGCAGGCTTTCTATGGCTGATTCCTCAAAATATTATCAAAAGCTATAAAAATAAAATAATAAATATTCATCCGGCACTATTGCCAAAGTATGGAGGCAAAGGGATGTATGGAGATAAAGTTCATCAGGCAGTGATAAATAACCATGAACAGGAAAGTGGGATTACCATCCATTTGGTAAATGAAGAATATGATAAAGGTAAGATACTATTTCAAAAAAGTCTTATGGTCGCCTCGGATGATACAGTTAATACCCTTGCAAAAAAAATACATCAATTGGAATACCAGTACTATCCGGAAATTATCCGCGAATTCATATTAAATTCTATTAATTAGTCATGTCCAATATATCTATCAAATCTGCCTTAATCTCAGTCTTTGATAAATCTGATCTCGAAGGTATAATCCGGCGGTTATCAGACCAAAATATTAAAATCTATTCCACTGGAGGTACTGAAAAGTTCATCAGATCCCTTTCCGTGGCGGTAACTGCGGTGGAATCAGTAACCGATTACCCCTCAATATTCAATGGTAGGGTAAAAACGCTTCACCCCAAAATCTTTGGCGGCATTCTGTTCGAACGTAACAATAAAACCCACAATGAGGAGGTCGAGCATTATAAAATTCCCCCGGTAGACCTGGTGGTGGTGGATCTATATCCATTTGAGGAAACCGTAAAAAAAGAACTGCCTCACTATGAGATAATAGAAAAAATAGACATAGGTGGTACCTCGCTTATTCGTGCAGCAGCAAAGAATTTTAATGATGTTATCATAATACCTTCAAAAGATGATTATAACAAACTGGAAGAGATCTTGGATAATGGATTTAGTACAATGGAAGAAAGAAGATCCCTCGCCGCAAAGGCTTTTGCTATTTCATCCCATTATGACTCCGTGATTTATAAATATTTCAGTCAAGGATCAGAAAATCAACTCCTCAGGCTGAGCGAAAATGCAATTAATCCTTTGAGATATGGAGAAAACCCTCATCAAAAAGGTTATTACTATGGTGACTTAAATGAAGTTTTCCAAAAACTAAATGGTAAAGATTTATCCTTTAATAATCTTATGGACATCAATGCGGGCATTCAACTACTAAAAGAATTTGAAGATGAAAATGTCTTTATCATAATCAAGCATAATAATGCCTGTGGGGTTGCCGTGGGCGATACATGCATTGAAGCATATAATAAAGCACTGGAGGCAGACAACGTTTCAGCCTTTGGAGGCATTTTTTGCACAAATACAACAGTCAATTTAGAAGCAGCCAAACAAATATCCTCGATATTTTATGAAATACTAATTGCCCCCTCCTTCACGAAAGAGGCTCTGGATCTGCTGAAAAAATTAAAGAACAGAATCATCTTAAAAAGTAAAAACCTCGATTCACTTAATAACGAAATCAAAAGCGTATTCAATGGGTACCTTGTCCAAACAACTGACTCAAAAACTGACCATAGAAATGATCTTCAATACGTAACATATCAAAAACCAGGAAATGAACAGATAGATGATTTACTATTTGCCTCAAAAATTGCCAAGCATTCAAAATCCAATACTATCGTCCTTGCCAAGAACAAACAATTACTAGCCAATGGGGTCGGACAAACCTCCAGGGTGGATGCCTTAAATCAAGCAATTGATAAGGCTGGGAGATTTAATATGGATTTAAATGAAAGCGTGATGGCATCAGATGCTTTTTTCCCCTTCTCAGATTGTGTTGAGATAGCAAAAACACATGGGATTAATTCGATTATACAACCCGGAGGCTCTAAAAATGATCAATTATCTGTTGACTATTGCAATGATCATGGACTATCTATGGTTTTTACGGGTTTTCGTCATTTCAAACATTAAAAAAAGAGGTTTTATCTTACAAATTAGTAAATTTCGCCTCTAGTTAGAATTCAACCCCCGCAAAAATAAACATGGGATTATTTGATTTTTTTTCAAAAGATATTGCAATTGATCTTGGTACAGCAAATACACTTATTATTGCCAAGGACAAGATTGTTGTGGACGAACCATCAATTATAGCGATTGATAAAAACACCAATAAAGTATTGGCTATTGGAAGGGAAGCAATGCAGATGCATGAAAAGACCCATGAGAATATCAAAACCATAAGACCACTACAAGACGGCGTGATTGCCGACTTTCATGCAGCGGAACATATGATCCGAGGCATGATAAAAATGATTGATGGTAATTCCAGACGATTATTCCCCTCCTCACACCGCATGTTAATATGTATACCATCGGGCATCACAGAGGTAGAAAAACGAGCCGTTAGAGACTCCGCGGAACATGCAGGAGCCAAGGAAGTTTATATGGTCCATGAACCTATTGCTGCTGCTATTGGTATTGGGGTGGATATTGATCAGCCGGTTGGTTCGATGGTAGTGGACATCGGTGGTGGCACCACGGAGATTGCTGTAATAGCCCTGTCAGGAATCGTTTGTGATCAGTCGATCAGGACAGCAGGAAACACCTTCAGCAAAGATATTTTGGACTACATGCGTCGCCAGCATAACTTATTGATCGGTGAACGGTCAGCCGAAAAAATCAAAATAGAAGTAGGTTCGGCACTTACGGAACTGGATGAACCACCTGAAGATTATGAGATACGTGGAAGAGATTTGATGACCGGCATTCCCAAAGTAATCAAGATCAGCTATTCTGAGATCGCTTTTGCCATTGATAAATCTGTTTCAAAAATTGAAGAAGCTGTGCTCAAAGCACTTGAGATCTCTCCTCCGGAGCTCTCGGCGGATATCTATGATAATGGCATTTATCTAACGGGTGGTGGCGCGTTGCTTAGAGGACTGGATAAAAGATTAGCTTTAAAAACCAAATTACCCATACACATTGCAGACGACCCCCTCAGGGCGGTAGTCAGAGGTACCGGCATTGCGCTTAAAAATTTAGACTCTTACAGAGCCATACTGATGACATGATATTTTAAATGGTAAGGTTATTTAAGTTTTTATATGGTAACCGGGTATTATTCTATTTTTTATTTCTTGAAATCATAGCCTATCGGCTGGTAGTCACTTACAATGATTATCAGGGGGCCAAATTCTTCAAATTACAGAGTCAGCTGGCTGGAAGTGTTTACAGTATAAAAGAGTCTTTTGATATGTATATTGGCCTTTCAGAGGAAAACAGTAGGTTATCAGCAGAGAATTCCCGATTGAAACAACAGATTGCCAATAATCTGAAAGATACACCGTCAGGCCATGATTTCATCTCCAGAGACATCTATGAGGTTGTTCCCGGAAGAGTAGTAAATAATTCTGTGGTCAATAGTCGAAATTACCTGACCATTAATAAAGGTACCAGAGATAGTGTGTTTAGAGATATGGGGGTTACCGGGGTTGAAGGTGTGGTCGGAAAAATAAAAAGTGCCTCTGATAATTATTCTGTGGCTATTTCCCTTTTACATATAGACTATAGTGTTTCTTCAGAAATAAAAAATTCAGGTACTTTATGTGCCACACAGTGGGATGGAATAGATATCACACATTCAACAATAAAATATGTGCCTCGACATGTGAATATTCAAGTTGGGGATACCATTCAGACCTCGGGGTTCAATGCCATTTACCCAAAAGGACTAATCATAGGTTGGATCTCATCATTCGACTTAAAACCAAACAGTACATTTTATGATATCAAAATAAGATTGGCTACTGATTTCTCAAAATTGGATTATATCTCCGTGATTCAGAATAAAAGAAAAGAAGAAAAAGATTCTTTGGAATCTAAATCTTATATCCTTCAGCTTGATGAATAAATCCATAGTTTATTACATTATTCAACTGTTCATCCACCTGATTCTACAGGTTATTTTCTTTAAGGAACTAGCATTTTTTGGCAAAGGTATGGTGTTCATCTATCTAAATTTTTTATTCATCATCCCTTTAAAATGGGGCAAAATTTCAACTTTATCCATTGGTTTCGTATATGGATTATTGATCGATGCATTCTACCACACCGGGGGTATCTTCACATTTTCTTCAACGCTATCTATCTATTTAAGAGGCATCTTAAATAATATTATAAATCCACCGGATGAATTTGAACTTCATGAACAATCAACGTTAAAAGATTTAGGGTTGATAAAGTTTTCATTACTTTATTTTCCAATTGTTTTTGTGCATAACATAAGCCTGTTTTGGCTGGATAGTGCAAAATATACCATATTTATTAACGGCTGGCTTAAACTGTTACTAACAACAATATTTACATTTTTATTTGTTATATTTTATCAACTGTTCTTCATAAGAAAGGTGAAAAATGTTTGATTCTAGAAAGTGGCTGATACAGGTAGTTATAGTTCTTTCAGGGATTGTGTTCATGGTTAGGCTATTATATCTGCAGGTTTTCGATGAAAACTACAAGTTGAAGGCGGAGAGCAATATTGTTCAAAAAATAGTTGAAGAGCCTTACCGGGGATTAATCTTTGATAGAAATGGAAAGCTGATGGTTTATAATGAGCCCATATATACACTTAAGGTTATTCCCAAAGAAGTTAAAAATCTTGATACCAATTATTTTATAAATGTATTTGACATCGAGAAAGATTATTTTCTGGAAAAAATGAATGAGGCAAAATCATATTCATTCATTAAACCATATGATTTTTTAGAAAAATTAAATTCTGAGGAGTTTGCCGGGATACAGGATCATCTGGTTAATTTCAGAGGTTTTTACATTTCTGCGACTACCAAAAGAGCCTACACCTATCCGGTGCTATCCAATTCATTAGGTTACCTGGCTGAAATAAGTAAAAATCAATTAGAAAAAGACAGCACACATTATTATAAACAAGGTGATCTCATTGGTATTAGCGGAATTGAGTCTGAATACCAGCATGTCCTAAGAGGTCAAAGAGGATTTGAATATAAAATCGTTAATGTCCGGGGCATTCCCAAGGGCCAATTTAAGGATGGTGCGTATGATCAATTATCAGAACCGGGCAAGCAGATAACACTCTCCATAGACCTTGAACTCCAACGATATGCGGAGACACTTATGCAAGGTAAAATAGGAAGCATCGTTGCCCTTGAACCCTCTACCGGAGAGGTATTATGTTTGGTATCAGCGCCATCATATAATCCCGGTAAGTTGTCAGGAAGGCACTTCTCAAAAAACTTCTCTGAATTAAAGCAGGATACACTTACCCCATTATTTAACAGGCCTTTAATGGCGGTTTATCCTCCGGGTTCAATGTTTAAAACAGTCCAGTCGCTAATTGGGCTTCAGGAAAAAGTTGTGTCCCCAGAAGAACAAATATATAACAGGCATCAATTTATCGGGGACTTAGCACCCCCTGGTTATTATAATATTCAAAAAGCAATTAAATACTCTTCCAACAATTATTTCTATCAACTTTTTAAGCGGATTATACATCAAAAGGAGCATGAAAACGCATTCATTGATGCAAGAATCGGGTTTGAAAAATGGAGGAACTATGTTTATCAATTTGGTTTAGGCAATAAATTAGGAATTGACCTGCCCAATGAAAAGGGGGGATTTATTCCTGATTTAAAATATTATGACAGATTTTACGGGAAGAACAGGTGGCAGTTTTCTAACATATATTCATTAAGCATTGGTCAGGGTGAGATACTAGTGACACCAATTCAAATGGCCAACCTGGGTTGTATTTTAGGTAATAGAGGTTTTTACTATACGCCTCATGTGGTAAAAAAGGTCGGTAACGATCCGGTGGTTACCTATCAAAAGCATACAGTAAACATTGATAGCAATAATTTCAATACTGTAATTAAAGGGATGAGAAAGGTAGTTAAAGAATGGTCGGGTACCAGGGCAAACCTGCCGGATATAAAAGTATGCGGTAAAACAAGTACGGTTGAAAATCCGCACGGTGAAGATCACTCAGGGTTTATGGGATTCGCTCCAATGAAAGATGCCGAAATAGCTGTTGCCGTATATGTGGAAAATGCGGGATTTGGTTCCAGAGCTGCTGCCTCAATTGCGGGTCTGGTGATAGAAAAATATTTAAAGGGAGATATTTCAAGGGAATGGGCTGAAGAATATGCTTTAAAAGGAGAATTTTTATATTGAAACGCAAGGGAGCCTCATACAACATTGATCTAATAACCATCGTGTTATTTTTATTCCTGGTGCTGGCAGGATGGTTCAACATCTATGCGTCAGTGTATGAAGATGGAAAAACTGGTCTGATGGGCTTATCAAACGACGCAGGTAAGCAGCTTTTATGGATAATTTCTGCTTTCTTGATTGCAATAGCCATAACATTTTTTGACCGGAAGTTCATATTGGATATTTCTTTCCCTTTCTATGCTATATCAATTTTTTTATTGATCGCTGTGATGTTCATAGGAACAGAGGTTTCAGGGTCCCGGTCGTGGTTTCAACTAGGCCCTGTAAGTATTCAACCCTCAGAATTTACCAAAGTAGCTTGTACATTAGCATTGGCCAAATTTATTGGCTCATACAATATCAAGTTCAGGTCAATTAAAAACCAGTTCATCGCTTTCTCACTGATCATTGTTCCCATGGTGCTCATCATTTTGCAGGGGGATACCGGGACGGCCCTGGTGTATTCATCATTTATTTTTGTTTTACACCGTGAAGGTATTTCACCCTATATTTTAATGATTGGTGTGGGTATTGTACTATTATTTGTGTTGACCCTATTTGTGAATCAGTTGGTACTACTGATTGGTTTATTAGTCATCGGATTGATTATTATCGGATTAATGCCAAAGAAATTGCCAAATATTGTTTTGGCGGTATCTTCCATAGTATTTATCCTTTTATTTGTCAGAAGCGTAGATTTTTTTGTTACCGATGTTTTAAAGCCCCACCAACAGAAACGCATAATAGCACTGATTAATCCCAATTCAGACCCTTTAGGAGCTGGTTGGAATGTTACCCAATCAAAAATTGCAATAGGATCTGGTGGAATGTTTGGAAAAGGGTTCCTCAATGGCACTCAAACAAAGTTTGACTTTGTCCCTGCACAAAGTACTGATTTTATTTTTTGTACCATAGGCGAAGAACATGGATGGGTAGGCAGTACAATATTAATTGTGGCTTTTACTTTACTTCTATTGAGGATCATTAATCTGGCAGAAAGGCAGAAATCAAGTTTTAACAGAATTTACGGGTATGGCGTGGCATCTGTCATATTTGTCCACTTTTCCATAAACATAGCAATGACCATTGGACTGTTTCCGGTGATAGGTATACCCCTTCCAATGATAAGTTATGGCGGATCATCATTATGGACATTTACGGCACTTATTTTTATCTTCCTAAAACTTGATTCCCAAAGGATGCAGATACTGGAAAGGTAGCACTATCTAAAACGCCTGAAAATCACTTTTAATAATTCTTTCACCTCGGGTGAGTTCATATCCCACTTGTATTTTTTTGCGTAGTCTTTCACGAGTAAAGATACTGCCTCATCAAAACTATCCATGCCATCAACTTTGGATATGGCTTCCTCAAATGTTTTCTTATCATCGTTAAACAGGTCCCTACTAAACATAAATTGTTGATTAAGGCTAATCGAACTTAAGATCCGGTCTACTTTTGAATTGGTATGAGCATCAACGATAGATTCTGTAGGCTTTTGAGTTACCTGGTCTTTAACCGTTGATTTTTTCTCGGAATAGGTTGAATTGAGTGTTCCCTCCAACCCTTCATTGTCGTCATCATAATCGTTGTCTTCATCTTCAATAACAAATGAGTCTGAATCAAACGCCTCTTCATGCGCTTGCATATCCTCGTCAGCTTCTTCTTCTCCAGAATAAATCTCATTCTTATCAAATAATACCACCGCATTAAGTGTGGGTATATAGTTATCAGGATCCTCCAAATTTTCAGACTTCATTTGATAGATTTCTTCCAGTGGCCCTATTAGTTCTTCATAATCAAAAACATCCTTCCCCTCTTCCTCCATTTTAGATATTAGTTTGGAAAGGATAAACCCATTCACTTTAAAGTATTTTATTCTTCCCTTAAAATTCCTTAAGGTTACTTTTTCATGTTTCTTCTCTTCAAACTCCGCCCATAGAAATTCAAATGGGGAGAATACCATATATAATGATTCCTCGACAGCTATCTCCACTAAAGGATGAAAATCCTCTTTACGGATGGATATGTGTTGGGATAATGTATTCATGAAATCAGCCAGAGCTTTTTTGACTTTCTCATTCTTATAATCAAAATATGGGCTTTTTAGCTTTTTGGTTTCCTCATTCCATTTTTTAAATAGATTCCTGAGAATAAAAAAATTCAATTGTTTGAAGTTGCTGAAATGAAGAATTTCTTTTCCGGTTATTTGCTCCGACTGAATAAAATGGTTTTCAACAATTTCAGATGCAAATTTTTTGGAATATTCACTAATATATTCGTGGTTGATTTTTCGTTCATCCATAGGATTCTAACTTGTCATCAAAAATAAACACTAAATGATCAAATAATGATATATTGTTTATTAACGATAAACATGACTTTAATAATGAAACTTAAAGAGAATATTGAGGATTTAATGATATGATTGTGACCTATTTTTTCCATTTCCATGAACCATAAAAATGAAACGCTATTTTTCTTATTTAATCCTTGTTTGTTACTTCTTACCATTGGTCAATCATAACTTGAAAGCCCAAAACTTACCGCTGGGCCAATGGCGTACACATTTCAATTACCAATCCGCAAAACTGGTTGAGCAGGTCAACGATAAAATATATTCAGCCAGTAACTCAGGCTTGTTTTTTATAGATAAAAGCGACAATAGCATCAATATTCTTTCTAAAAATGATGGCTTAAGCAATATTGGTGTCACAGCAATAGCGTTCAATGAAAGTGTGAATGTTTTATTAATTGGTTATCAATCGGGTGATATTGACATCATAAATGATGAAGGCGTAGATAATTTTGAGGTGATCGCCCAATCCCAGGGTAGTGGATCAAAAAGAATCAATAACATATGTTTCAGGGATGATATTGCATATATTGCTTCTGATGTAGGAATGATTGTACTCGATCTTCAGCAAGTAGAGATAGTTGAAAGCTATCTGGAACTTGGCCCCAATGGAGAGGATGCCGAAGTAACAGAGTGTCATATTTTTCAGGACCAATTGTATTTGATTACAGAATTTGAATTAATTACAGCTCCTCTTGATCAAAACCTTAACCTGATTGACTTCCGTAACTGGCAGCGTATAGAAGATACGGTTTTTGAAGGTAGGATTTCCTCATTGGCCACACTAGGTAGTCAACTAATCGCAGGTAGCGACACAACCATTTTTGAATTAAAAAATAACCAATGGGAAGTATTAGCGGGCACAAATAATGTAATCCAATCACTTCACGCTTTCGGTGATGGTGTTGCTGTTCTTACAAAAAATTATGTTTTCGAATTGCAAAATGGTACGTTGACAGAAATTCAATATAATGATTCACAAAATCCTCGGGATATTATTTTAGATGGAAATGGAATCTGGATTGCTGATGATGGATTGGGCTTGGTTAGCAGATCAAACGGAAATTCTCAGGTAGTTATCCCATCCGGGCCTCAGAGGTCTCTTACTGTGAGAATAATAGCTGATGCCGGAAACGTACTATCAATTTCATCTTTTCAGAATTTTGGTTTACCAACAAATAATAATCAGTTTTCCAAATTTACCGGTCAATGGCGGACAAGTACCGTGGAAGAATTCAGAAATGTAAGCACCGCCATCCAAAGTGATAATATGAATATTATCGGCTCATATGGTGATGGTTTACTCATAAATGGTGAGGTTTTTGATGATACCAGTTCGCCACTTGTAAAATCCGGCACTGATATTCTGGTTACGGATGTTAAATTAACCCGTGATAATCATCTCTGGGTAGCAAACTATGATAGTTCCATCCCCTTGCATCTTTTTAATAATGGAGCATGGAGTAGTATTTCATTCCCTTTTATTAATGCCAACTTTCCACTTGAGATTGAGATAGACCAGGGCGAAAATATCTGGTTACTTCAGGATAGAAATCCAGGGGTTGGTGGACTGGTGGGGTATAATCCAAGGGATGATATAAACATAGCGGTGAACTCCAGTAATACTGGACTGGGTACCAATACCGTCTTAAGCTTTGCAGTGGACTTGAAAGATCAATTATGGATGGGCACCCCGCGAGGCCCATTTCTGATGCCTAATGCTTCATTTTCATTCTTCACCCCTGATATAACAGTGTTTAAACCTGTTTTGGATAACGATTTTTTGCTTGAAAGTGAAGTAATAAATTCAGTGGCAGTAGATGGAGCAAACAGAAAATGGTTTGGCACCAATAGTGGCGTGTGGGTCTTTGATGAGCGTGATGAATCTGTCTTTAATTTTAATTTTGACAACAGTCCGTTGCCTTCGGACACCATCCTGGACATTGCCGTGCAGCAGTTAAGCGGAGAGGTATTTATAGCAACAAGCTCAGGAATGGTATCCTATCAAAGCAGCACTTCATTAGGGCAGGTTGACCATGGTAATGTAAAAATATTTCCGAACCCTGTACGACCCGGTTACGCTGGTCTAGTAGGCATTAATGGATTGGTTAACAATGCCACAGTCAATATTGTGACCTCCACCGGGAAATTGATTCGAGAGTTGATATCAAATGGTGGAACCACATCATGGGATGTTCGGGATTACAGGGGTAAACGGGTGGAGACTGGAATCTATTTGATAATCAGTGCCGATGAAATGGGTGAAGAAACTTTTGTAGGTAAGATTGCAGTGATCAATTAATGTTAGTCAAAACGAAGGGTATTTGTTTAAAATATACAAGGTATCGGGATACTTCGATTATCGTAAAAATATTTACAGAAGAATTAGGCCTCGGGTCCTATATCATCAACAACATTCGTTCATCAAGGTCTAAGCGTAGCATCAATTCATTCCAGCCATTAACCATCCTTGATTTGGTGGTGTATAACCATCCTATAAAATCTATTCAGCGATTATCCGAATATAGAAGTTATTACGGGTATCGGTCTATCCCCTACGATACCCGGAAGATTGCTATTGCACTTTTTATATGTGAATTCCTTAATAAGTTATTGAATAATTATCCGGAAGAAGATAATCGTTCATTTAAGTTTTTAGTTGATTCATTCGTCCGGTTTGATGAGCTCAAATCCGAAATCGAGATTTTCCATCTGTATTTTTTAGTCCAGCTTTCCAGATATTATGGTGTGGGGATAAACTCATTAAATGATATTGAAACACACGTTGACCTGCCTCGCTCCATAGATAAGGAAAAGTTAAAATCTATCTTAGAAGGGTTAATTACCGGGAAATCAATTGAACCATTTATGGTATCAAGAGATCAGCGACTGACATTCTTAAATATGTTGATTGAATATTTTCATTATCATTTTGACAATATTTCAAACTTAAAATCAATGAAAATTCTACACCAGGTCTTCAATTAGAACATTATTTTTTAGATTTCACTTGTGTACATACCTAATAACAATTTTTCTCAATGACCATAAGAAAGGTCAGATATTTCATTTTTCTGAGGGATGTTTTTGTTTTGTCCGTCACTGCTTTTGGTGGTCCTCAAGCACATATGGCTCATTTTTTAAATATCCTCGTAAGAAAGCGACGTTATCTGGATGAAAAAGAATTGCTGGAATTACAGGCCCTTTGTCAGATTCTCCCAGGACCAACATCTACCCAAACCATAACCGCTGTTGGTTTTAAGATTGGCGGGCCTAATCTTGCTTATTTAACACTCCTAACATGGATGGTTCCAGCAGTAACTGTTATGACGCTCGCCGGGTTATTAATCAATTCTTTTGCAGCGAAGGAAATGGATCTTTCTTTTGCCAGGTTTATTCAGCCTACAGCCATTGGCATCATTGCTTATTCAGCATATATTATTACCAGCAAGGTGGTAAGCACAAAAACGGGTTACATTATTATGGCACTCTCTGCAATAGGTGCTTTTTTTATACGAAGTCCGTTCTTATTCCCATTAATGTTACTGGCAGGGGGCCTTATTACTTCAGCAAAATACAAAGCACAACCTAAGGAAGATAAGGATAAACTTAAGATAGAGTGGTCTAATTTTATTCTTTGGGGTGTGGTTTTAATATTTGCTGCCTCATTAGGGGGGATTACAAAATTTCTTCCGGTCAAGCTGTTTGAAAATTTCTATAGAAATGGCAGCTTGATATTCGGTGGCGGACAGGTGCTAATACCCATGCTTTTCACCGAGTTTGTAGAGTTTAAAAATTACTTAAGTGCCGAAGAGTTTTTGTCCGGGTATGGTTTAGTTCAGGCGCTTCCAGGCCCGGTGTTTTCTTTTTCTGCTTATTTAGGTGCTGTCTCCAGCAGTGATCTTGGATTCGGAAATCAGATACTAAGTGCGCTTTTGGCTAGTGCCGGCATATTTTTACCAGGAACTTTCTTCATATTTTTTGTGATAAGGTTTTGGGAAGGATTAAAAAAATACCGCATTGTAAAAGCTTCCCTGGAAGGCATTCATGCGGTAAGCTCAGGGTTGATCGTGTCAGCAGTTTTCTTGCTTTCAGAGTCTCTTGAATTTAACATCCTTAACAGCACAATAATCGTAGTATCCTTTTTAGTGCTTATCTTCACCAAAGTGCCAATGCCATTATTAATTTTTTTAGGCCTGGCACTTGGAATTATTATCAAATAATTATTCTTGCGGAGGATTGATACCAAGCTTTTTTAGAATAAGGTCTGAGACGTCGTAAGCTTGCTTTGCATACAATAAGATACTTGCACCACCAACGTCCGAAGAAATAATATGTGTATAGTTGTTCTCTTCTGCTACTTCATTGATCGCTTCTTGAATTTTTCTGTATGCTGGTTGAAGCAGCTCGTTTCGTTTCTGGGAAATTGAATTTTGGGCTTCCCGTTGAAATTTTTCGATAGAGGCCTGCAGGTTTACAAGCTCTTCCTCTTTGTCTGCCCTTACCAGGTCGGACATGTTAGCAGCATTTTGTTGAAACTCCTGGCCTTTTTGCTGAAAATCTTTCATTTTGGACTCCAATTGTTTCTGGAGTTGAGATTCATATGCCTTAAATTCTGATTCGATTTGCTTCGTTTCAGGCATTAAACTAAGTATATAATCGGGACTGGTATATCCGATTTTAGTCTCTTGGGCGTTTACCACAGCTCCAAAAAACATGAATAATACTATTAGAAAACTACTTTTCATTTTTTTTAAAATTATTTATTGATTGTTTATAACTTCATTAGTAGATATTAATCCTAAATCTTCCAGTACATAATCCGTGTAATCGTGGATAGGGTCTGTGTATATCATTACAAGGTCTCCGGATTTATCAAAAACAATCTGGAGCCGGTTATTTTTCGCCACCCTTTCAACGCTTTCAAACACAATATCCTGAACCGGTTTTATGAGTTCTTGTTTTTTTAAAAAATATAATCCCTCAAATCCAAAAACCTTTTTTTGATATTCTTTGACTTTCTTCCACTCTTCGTCTATCTCTTTTTGTCTTTCTGCTATCATATCATCAGAAAGTAGTACTTCCTCTGCTTTCAGGTCAGCCTCCATTTTTTCAACTTTCTTATACATACCCTGTATTTCTGCATCCCACGAATTGGCTAATTTTTGGATCTCACTTTGCGCTTGTTTGTAATCGGGCAGTTTACTGAGTATATAATCCGTATCAACATACCCAAATTTTTGCGCAAAGCTAAAATTAACCAGGGAAAACAGTAACGATATTGTTAAAACAAATTTTCTCATATTAACGAATTTGTTGTCCGATAGAAAAGTGAAATTGGGCACCACTTACTTCATTCGTTCCTGGAAGCTTATCAAATCCATAAGCCCAATCTATCCCCAATAAACCAAATGCAGGCATAAAAATCCTGGCGCCAAATCCTGCTGATCGAAAGTTATCAAATGGCGTAAATTCTGAAAAATCATTCCAATTGTTTCCAGCTTCCATAAATGTGGTCATATATATTGTTGCTGTTGGATTCAATGAAACCGGATATCTCAGTTCAAAAACATACTTATTAAAAACCGTGCCACCTTCAATACTATTTTCAGCATCAAAAGGGACAATTGAATTGTTTGGATAACCTCTTAAACCAATCACATCCGTTCCGAGTAAAAAGTTTTGCCCGGATAGCCCATCGCCTCCAAGTTGGAAACGCTCAAATGGACCTGCTCCTAATTCACTGTTATAAGAACCTATAAACCCAAAATGTGCTCTGGTTTCAAGAACCAGGTCCCCAACAAGGTTAAGATAAAATTTTGAATCAAACATCCATTTGTGAAACTCTATCCACTTATAGCGTTCAGCATTATCGGCCTCACCAAAATCTATATCTCTCCAGAATGAGTACGGAGGGGTAAATGAAGCACTCAGGGAAACAGAAGATCCTCTTCGAGGATACTTCGGATTATCAATACTGTTTCTGGCTATGGTGTTATTAAAGGTCACACTATTAGCTACGCCGGTATTAAAGCCCAGCTGCTGATTGAAGTTAAAAAGGTCATAAATCTGATAAGAGATTGAATTACTAATGGTGAAAAAGTCATCCGGCCATCGAACGCGTCTTCCAAGGCTTAAAGAAATATTTTGGACTTTAAGAGATCCGAGAACCTCATTTGTGAAACGATTTATGCTTCGCTGCACTGAATAACTGTAATTCAAACCTAGATTATTAGGTTTTCTGCCGCCTAACCACGGCTCATTAAACCCTATGGAATAACTTTGAAATCTTCTGCCGTTAGCCTGAACTCTAAGCGATAAGCGTTGACCGTCACCCACTGGCAAACCCCTCCATTTCCCGGGATATGGTAATTTCCCAAGTGAAAAATTATTAAATGTCAGTCCAACAGTACCTACAAATCCTAAACCGCCACCAAATCCACCTGATAGTTCAATTTGGTCGCTAGGTTGTTCTTCTACTTTCCATTCAATATCAACTGTCTCATTGATTGGATCCGGCATAGGGGTTGGTGCAATGGTTTCCGGGTTGAAATATCCTAATTGTGCTAACTCACGTTGTGTCCTTATGATCTCAGCCCTGCTGAACTTTCTTCCCGGCAAGGTTCTTAGCTCTCTAAGGATTACATGGTCGCTGGTACGATCATTACCTGTAACATAAACTTTTTCTATCGTAGCCTGAGCTCCTTCATAGATCCGCATCTCCACGTCTATCGAGTCCTCATCGATATTTACTTCTATGGGTGTGACATTAAAAAATAAATACCCGTTATCCATATATAATGAGCTGATATCGGGTCCATTCGGGTTGAAATTAAGCTTCTTGTTGATCAACTCCATGTCATACACATCGCCCTTATTGATACCCAACACTTTATCAAGGGTCTCCTCCTCGTATACATAATTCCCGGTCCATATGATATCTCTAAAATAGTATCGCTGGCCGGGATTAACTTTTATATCAATGTTTACAGACCGATTATCATGATAATAGATGGTATCATCAATGATCTCAGCATCCCGATAACCTTTGGCGTTATAAAAAGCGATTAATGACTTTTTATCTTCCTTGAATTTGGATTCGTCATATTTGGCGGATTTAAAGAAATTCAGCTTGACATTTTCTGCCAAATATTCTTTAAAATCATTCTTACTTATGGTATCGACATTTGCAACAAAATGATTTATACCCTTTTTGTTAAATAGTGATATGAACTTAGAGATGAGGTCCTTGTGAATGCTAAATCTCGGTTTTTCACCGGTTCCTTTTAGTTTGCTTCTAAGCTTAGAAGAAGGAAAGGCATCATTGCCCCAGAAATTTATGGCATGAACTTTTATTTTCTTCCCTCTATCTACCAGTATTCTTAACCTGACACTGTTTTTTAATACCGTATCCTTTTGTTGAATAATCTTTACTTTGGTGTTGAGGTAACCATTTTCTTTGAAGAAGTTCTTTACCTTTAATTCCGTTGATTTTAATACAACATCGGTCAATATTCGGCCACGGGCCAGTTCTACTTCATCTTTCAGTTCACCTGCTTTGGATTTTGATATCCCTTCAAAAGAAAATCGGGTTAACCTGGGCCGTTCCTTAAGTTCTATGGTTAGGTAGATCCTATCATCTTCTATTTTATTGGCATAAATAGATATATCCCCAATGATTCCTTGCTTCCATAACTTTTGTATCGCACTGGAAATTTCACTGCCGGGGACTTTTATTTTATCTCCAACTTTTAAACCGGTAATTGATATCAAAGCATTCGGATCCAAAAACTGGATACCAGTCACTTGAATATCCGCTATTTGATATTCCTGTGGATTGGAATAACTAATATTTACCTTATTAGCTTGTTTGCCTACTTTAAATTGTGCCTGGGCAGCAAATACTGTCAATAGAAATATAACTAGAATTGTGATTCTCATTTAGCTTTTAGTCAGTTGTTCACTGATTTTACCAAATCTTCTTTCCCTGTTTTGATAAGATATTAATGCTTCATAGAGGTGATCCTTTCTAAAATCTGGCCATAGGACATTGGTTATGTAGAGCTCCGTATAGGCTATTTGCCAGAGCAAGAAGTTACTGATACGCATCTCGCCGCTGGTTCTGATCATCAGCTCAGGGTCTGGTATATCGTGGGTAATCAAATTATTTGTGATAAACTCCTCATCAATATTGCAAATGTCAATTCTCCCGGCTCTTACCTGATTAGCTACATTTTTTACCATTTGTGTAATTTCCCAACGTCCACTATAATTCAATGCAAGTATTAATGTTAGACCTTCGTTATTGGAAGTAACGTTGATGGCATAGTTTAAATTATTGATGGCATTTCTTGGCAATAAGTCTTTATCTCCGATGGATTCTAAACGTACGTTGTTTTTTTGAAGCGTGGGGATTTCATCTTTTATAGTTGATACCAATAAAGACATCAAACCCTCCACCTCATCTTTAGGCCTGGACCAGTTTTCTGTTGAAAAAGCATAAAGGGTTAAATATTGTACGCCCAATTCAGCACAACCCTCGGTAACGTCTCGAACCGCTTGGATGGCATTTCTATGGCCAAATATCCTGGCAGCTCCTCTTTTCTTTGCCCAACGTCCGTTTCCGTCCATAATTATCGCAACATGCTTTGGTAAATTATTGGCATCTAAGACATCTTTCATCCCTGGAGCTTCCATTATAAAAGCACAAAGATGAACTATTTTTAGATCATTTTAAATAATAAATGCATATTTCACCGATCAAGTATGTATCGGTTTGGAATGTATGGAAAAGGGCAGGGAATTTTATAAAATATATAAGTGAAAGAGATGCCAAAAAAGTAATACCAGTCATCATCATTAGGATTGCCAAAATCCAGGTTCTGTGATGTTATATCCTGAGTATCCGAAATATTATCTAAGTGATCAAAAAAAGTCTTTCGTGCTCCAAGCTCCAGGTTAAGCGAAAATTTCCTGCCGATCAACTTTTTAAAGCCTATTCCAAAAGGGACCACTCCCTGAAGACGACTATACTCTTCGGCTACCCGTTGAACATTAAACAATCTTAGAAAGCCAAAACCACCAAAAAAGTATGGAGAAAAAGACAATTGTGATTTTTCATCAAAATAGTCAAGGAAATAGTACTCCATCATCAGGCTAACCTCGATAATACTTCTATTAAAAGATGTGTCGCGAACCTGACCCAGGGCATCAATGGGCATACCATCATCGTCAGATAACTTGCCTCCCAGTGCTGAAAGCCTCAAAGAAACTATTTTGCTTAGGTTAAACCTGGAATAGCCAGTTATCCCCACATTACTTGATGAGAGATCATACGATCTGTTAAGGTCTCCTGTGTAGTTGAGTGTACCCAATCCACCGCCCAACTCCAGGAATTGACCTTTACAAAAAAAGCTTGACATTACTGCCAAGCTTAATATCCAAATATTTTTTGTAGTCACCTGAATTTTGGCCTCCTCATCCTGGGATTGAGCTTTCGAAGATATTTATCCAGCTCAAAATTATAAACAACACTTAGTTGTGTTAATAAATACCCGTCATTTTCTACACTTTGGTCTGATTTCCTCACAGACCCATCAGGATTGGTAATATCCTGATTAAGTAAAAAAGATTTATCGCTTAAAGCTGCTGTCAATCTTTGAAAATCATTATTGCTGTTGGCTAAGTTGCTAAGATTATCAGGGTAATTACCTCCCACATCATCAAGATTATCAGTTGTAGATAATCTAAAACCAATTTCATATCCTATGCTGATGGTTTCACTGAAATCAAATCTAACACCACCACCTAGTATAAATACCCCATGAACAAACCCATAATTGAAACGATTATCTATATTATCCTCGGTCCCGAAAGCCCTTAGTTCAGCCATATTACCATCAATGTAATTGGCAACAGGACCAATAGCTTCTTCACTTGTATTAAGTGGGTTACCAAACCTATCAACTTCTGGAACTTCAGTCTTGGGGTTTACAAATATTCCACCAAAACCTCCTAGGAGATAAGGATTTAAAGAAGTCTCGCTTCCCAAAAATATTGGATTGGGAAGAATATCAATTGTGAAGACCAGAGAAGCTTCAGCGATAGGCGTTTCGAAACTTAAATTTCGTTGATTTCTTACAAACGAGTTAGCATTTGCATCATCTGCTTCTAGTCTTCCAATCATTGCATTGCCCCTTACACTTAATCTTTCGCTTAGGTAATAACCTGCCATTAGTGACCCTCCTATTTGTAACTGACTAAATTGGTTACCAACATCACTGGGTATGGGACCCAAATCCCCCAAGTAATTTAAAGTGTTTAGCCCTACCCCCGCATAAAAATGTGGTTTAAACTTCCTACTGCCAGGACCCCTCCATTTGGACATTGCTTGGTTCACCTTGCGGCGTTTCCTGTATTTTCTGCGCTGAGCTTCAGCATAGTCAGATAGAAACAGTGCTCCTATGAAAAAAATTATAAATAAAATAAGAGGCCTTTTCATAATTATATACTATACTATATTTCAAAAGTACAAAATATTATTAATCGGTGAAATTAAAGAATAATTAATTTCTAATATCCAACCCCCAATTTAGCTTACTCCTTAGTGTTTTTAGAAAAGAATTACCATCAAACATAATTAAATTCGCTTTAAAGATTTCTTTTCTAACGGAAAGATTGATGGTTTCGTCTACTTTATAGGATCTGCTATCTAAAGAAATCAAAAAATGTCTTCCTCGGCTCTCTACATGAAAGGAAATGGTAGAATTTTCGGATATGACCAGCGGCCTTACGTTCAAGTTATGTGGGCAAACCGGCGTGATAATAAAATTCCCTGAATGTGGTAATACCACCGGGCCACCGCAACTTAACGAATAACCCGTTGAACCAGTTGGCGTGGACACCATCAAGCCGTCAGCCCAGTATGTGTTGAGGTATTCATCGTCTATATAGCATTTAATCACAATCATGGAAGAAGTATCCCGTTTCATAATGGCTATTTCATTCAAAGCAAAATTGAGGTCTCCAAAAATTTCTTTGTCGCTATCAAGATGTATTAATGAACGCTTATCAATCTTATATCTCCTGTCAAAAAAAATATCCAGACAGGAATCTATTTCATGTTTGGAGATGGTTGCCAGAAAGCCTAACCGGCCCGTATTGATGCCAACAATAGGGGTTTCTTTAGATCCGATATATGTTACGGTTTCCAATAGCGTACCATCCCCCCCTAAACTTAAGGCTATTTCTGTTTCCGGAAATACTTTTTTATCAAAGGTTTTAAAAGCGAATATATCAGGGATATTGGTGTTAAGGTCTCGAAACTTTCTACTAACGGTTACTTCAACCTTTCTGGCATGCAGTCTGGAGAAGATCTTTAATATATCGCCTTCTACATCGGGATGGATTTTTTTGCCATGGATGGCGACTGTCATAGATTAAAATTTAGAATTGAAGGTATCGCATGAAACTATCATACCTTTCTTTTTCACCCGAATGGGCATCTAATTCATTAAATTTTGCTTCAACATTAAAACCAAAATTTTGAAGTGAACCAGTGATATGTGTAATATCTTCTTTGTTGATTTTGAGTGTTAATTTAATTTTTTGTGGGTCTTCAGGATCATTGATTAAATATGTACTTAAAATCATGGCTTTATCTGCCTCTATGATCCTGCTCACCTCTGCCAATGAATAGTCTTTAAAATTCATAGCGAGTACAATGATTGCGCCAGGGTTCCTTACCGATGAAGTTTGGGCAAATGCTTCAACCACATCTTTTACAGATACCACGCCTTTAAATTTTTCTTCTCCGTCTTTAACGGCCACCAGACTCACGCCCTCTTTGTAAGACATCCTGAGCACCTCGTAATAATGCTGATTCTCGTACACAGAGCTTTTACTACCTATCAAAAGCAGATCACCAACACGGGCATCAGGATTTAGATTATCATATATAGCGGCCTCAGTCAATATGCCCAGAAACATACCATCACTAACCACAGGCAATTCCGAAACGCGTAATTCTTCCATCCATTGCTGTGCCCTTTCTAAACCATCGGACGTTTTTAATGGAGGGATCATATAATTAATAAGGTCTTTAGCAATCATGCGGCATTAGGTTTAGATATAAAACGATCTACCAGTAAATTAAATTTTTCAGGTCTTTCCATCATTGGGGCGTGACAACACCGATCGATGAAAGCCAATTCCGATCCTGGAATGAGTCGGTTAAATTCATGCCCCACAGATGGAGGGGTAATAGTGTCGTTGAGCCCCCATACTAATAAAGTTGGCACCTTGATACGCGTTATATCCCTTGCTAAATTATTTCTTTGCGCTGATTTGGCAATAGCAACAATCCTTAAACATTTAGGGATACTTTTTGTAGTTTCAAATATTTCGTCCAACAGCTCACTATTCGCAGTCTTTGGATCGTAAAATGTATATTCGACCCGTTCTTTAACATATTCAAAGCTCCCTCTTTTCGGAAAGGATCCACCCATAGCATTCTCAAATAACCCTGAACTTCCGGTCAATATCATTTTAATTATCCTTTCCGGTTTTTTTAATACATACATTAAAGCAATGTGTCCACCTAAAGAGTTTCCCATAAGTAAAAAAGAATCCAGGTTTTTATATTCAATAAAATCTTCTATAAACTCAACCAGTTTGTCCAAACCGGCCTGTTTCACCGGAAGATCATACATGGGCAATATTGGGATAATTACTCGATATTCTTTGGCAAAATATTGCAGCACCTGGTCCCAATTACTTAATGAGCCAAACAAGCCGTGCAACAATAACATAACGTCACCTTCACCCTCTTCAATGTACCTGTATCCTCCTTTTTCTTTAATGTTGCGGTTCATCTAATCATTATTTAATCAAATAAACGACAAAATCCTTTGAATTCATTCTTTCATCTTTGATTGATTCCGTCCATTCCAGAATAAATGGAAATAATATAGCAATTAATTCTAAAACAAATGGTGCAATCATTACTACGTACGGAAATATAATGGATTCACCTATGGTTGAATACTTAAATTTCCCACCAAAATATTCATAAAACATGATTAAAACACTTATTATAAAAGCCCATTTGAGTAGTCCGAAAATGGCGCCGAGATAATTATCCAAAGCGCCAAATATTGTTTTATCCATTACATTTTTTATTACCCTTCCTACTGTTCTGATGGCAAATACCAGCAAAATAAAAATAAGTATAAACACAATAATTGGTATAACACCTTCAAACCCTTCAGCATATGGGGTTAATAAATCGACCC
Organism: uncultured Roseivirgaceae bacterium; assembly: GCA_964429655.1. Lineage (GTDB taxonomy): Bacteria > Bacteroidota > Bacteroidia > Cytophagales > Cyclobacteriaceae > CAYSCZ01. The sequence continues at coordinate 12,246 of CAYSCZ010000003.1, read as the reverse complement.
CATAAGTCTGGAGTTTTATTGCGCCAATAATTCCTATCAGTAAGGATATTAGTGAAATGATTTCCAGCACCAAACCCCTTCTAAATCCGGATACCAAACCGATTAACAACAAAATGGATAATATGATATCTATGGCTTTCAAAAATTAAGAAAGTAATGTTTTTACCATGGACGCAATTTTTTTCCCTTCTGCCTTCCCCGCCAATTGTTTATTAGCTAATCCCATCACCTTGCCCATATCTTTCATGGAACTGGCTCCGGATGTTTCTATAATTTTTCCGATGGCTGCTTCCAGCTCCCCGTCAGACAACTGTTTGGGCAGGTATTCCTGTATGATTTCGTATTCAAATTTTTCTTTTGCGGCCAGATCGCTCCTACCTTGTTGTTCATAGACTTCATAGGATTCTTTTCGTTGCTTTACCATTTTAGTAAGCAGTTTGATTTCAGCATCGCCTGTAAGCACGCTTCCGGCAGAATGTTCCGTTTCAGCTAACAATATCTGTGATTTTACTGCTCTTAATGCAGTAAGTTTTTCTTTTTCTTTAGCTAACATAGCGGCTTTTATGTCAGCTTCTATTTGTTTCTTTAAGCTCATTTTATCAATTATAATGGTTAATTAAATATATAGGTAAATGACTAAACTTAGTGTAAATATCAATAAAATAGCCACATTGAGAAATTCAAGGGGTGAAAACAATCCTGATGTGATACAGGTGGCTAAAGATTGTGAACGTTTTGGTGCTCATGGTATTACCGTTCACCCCCGTCCGGATGAAAGACACATCACCAAAAAAGATGTTTATGATCTCAGGGGAATTATTACTACCGAATTCAACATCGAAGGTTTCCCTGACGATCGATATATCAAAATAATTGAAGACATTCGGCCTACCCAGGCTACCCTGGTGCCGGATCCTCCTGAGGCTTTGACCTCCAACGCCGGTTGGGATATAGGAAAAAATCGAGATTTTTTAAAAGTAGTGATAGCCAAACTAAAATCATTTGGTGCCAGGGTGTCAATCTTTGTTGATCCCGCGGTAGAAAGTATTAGATCTGCCAATGAGGTAAAAGCAGACAGGATCGAGCTTTATACAGAACCATATGCAAAAGCTTATGATAGTGAAAAATATAATATTATCAATCACTACAAAGAAGCCGCATCCGTTGCAAAAGCGTTGGGATTAGGAATTAATGCAGGGCATGATTTGAACTTAATTAATTTAAAATTTCTAAAAGCTTCAATACCCTATCTATCGGAAGTCAGTATTGGACATGCTTTGATATGCGATAGTTTATATTACGGGTTAGAAAACACCATTCAGATGTATTTAAGACAATTAGATTTGGACGATTAATCGAATATTTAAAATGAAACTTTTTCACAGGTCATATGGAGCGTCAGGCGACTTACTGATAATCCTTCATGGTATTTTTGGGTCATCAGATAATTGGCATACCCTTTCCAACAAGTTCGGCAACGACTTTAAAGTCTTAAACTTTGACCTCAGGAATCATGGGAATTCACCACATAGTGATGAATTTAATTATGAATTAATGGTGGAAGACGTCATCGAATCTCTAAACGAATTGGAATTCAAAAAGATCAGCATCATTGGTCATTCCATGGGAGGAAAAGTTGCTATGCTGCTGGCGGTCAGCTATCCACAGTTGATCGATAAGTTAATTGTAGTAGACATCTCGCCCAGGTATTATCCAATGCATCACAGGGAGATTATCAATGCAATGAAATCCCTTCCACTGAATGACATTGAAACACGCAGCCATGCTGATGATCAGTTGAAAAGTAAAATACCTGATTTTGGAACCAGGCAATTCATTTTGAAAAACCTCCGGCGTATTAATGGCAATGGCTTTTCCTGGAAATTAAATTTGGAATCGATTGATAAAAACCTTGAAAATATTGGGGAATCACTACCGGGGAAAAGTATTTTTAATGGAACTGCTTTATTTGTCAGAGGTGACCAGAGCGATTACATCCAACACAATGACCTCGAATTGATTGAAAAGCATTTCCCTGATTATAACCTCGAAACTGTAAATAAATCCGGGCACTGGGTTCATGCTGAACAGCCTGTAGCGTTCTACAACCGCTGCAAAGATTTCCTAAAAGGCTAGCTATCTGATTTTATTGATCAGATAAAGGATCAGAGTTAGAATGATACTTAGAATTAAGCTGGTAGCCAGTGGAAAATAAAATGAAAAATTCTTCCTTTGAATAAGTATATCTCCGGGTAACTTTCCTAGATAAGGTACTTTCCATCCGAGGTGAAGCCAAACTCCAATAAAAATGATGATAATACCCAGTATGATCAGATATTTACCCATATGAAAAACGGCACCCTTTATTTGATTCCTTTACCCATAAGCGAAGATTTCAACGTAAATGTTACACCACGGCATGTTGAGGTTATTGAATCCTGTAAATATTTTTTAGTTGAAAATATCCGAACCGCCAGACGCTTCATCAGCAGCTTAAAATTAGGTGTGGCAATTGACCAGTTGCATTTTGATTTGCTGGATAAACGTACTGCTTCAGCATCCATTAAAGAGCTAATGAGTCCTTTATTGCTGGGAAATGACCTGGGCTTGATGAGTGAGGCCGGTTCCCCCGGAGTAGCAGACCCGGGAGCACTGGCCGTGGCATTTGCCCATGCAAACCATCTTAAGGTGGTGCCTCTTGCGGGCCCTTCTTCAATTATTCTTGGATTAATGGCCTCCGGATTAAACGGTCAGTCTTTCACTTTTCATGGTTACCTACCCATAAAAAAAGATGAAAGGATTAAAATAATTAAAAAAATCGAATCCCTATCCAGAAGCCTGAATCAAACGCAAATATTTATTGAGGCTCCTTATCGAAATCAATCATTATTTGAAGACCTGCTTAGAACCTGTAAAAAAGAAACTTTATTATGCGTAGCCATGGATATTAATGGCCAATCGGAGTGGATCCAAACGCTTAGCATCAGCCAATGGATAGATAATAATGCGAATTTTACAAAAAAACCCGCTATATATTTGATTTTAGCATAATATAACCTCATTTTCATTTGTCCACAATTAATCTAACTTTGTAAGCTTTAATCAAAAAATTTATAACCTATGCCATATTTATTTACATCAGAATCTGTTTCAGAAGGACATCCTGATAAAATTGCCGACCAAATATCTGATGCATTATTAGATCATTTTTTAGCTTTCGACCCAGATTCTAAAGTTGCTTGTGAAACACTTGTTACCACAGGGCTCACTGTATTGAGTGGCGAGGTCAAGACTAATGCTTATGTGGATATGCAACAAGTAGCGCGTCAGGTCATTAAGAAGATTGGCTATAATAAAAGTGCCTACCAGTTTGATGGCGATTCATGCGGCGTAATATCTGCGATCCATGAGCAAAGCCCGGATATAAACCAGGGCGTAGACCGAGGTAATGAAGATGAACAAGGGGCCGGGGACCAGGGCATGATGTTCGGCTATGCAACCAACGAAACAGACCACTACATGCCATTGGCATTAGACCTATCACACAACATTTTAAAAGAATTATCCTACATCAGACGGGAAGATGATGAGATCAAATATTTAAGACCGGATTCAAAATCACAGGTAACCATAGAATATGATGATCATAACAAGCCAATAAGAATAGACACCATTGTTATCTCCACCCAGCATGACGATTTTGATGAAGAAACAAAAATGTTGGAAAAGATCAAAGATGACATGATCAACACCGTAATCCCAAGGGTTAAAGCAAAGCTAAAACCGGAGATACAAAAACTATTTACTGATAACATTCAATATCATATTAATCCGACTGGAAAGTTTGTTATTGGCGGGCCACATGGGGATACCGGTCTTACAGGTAGAAAAATCATAGTGGATACATATGGCGGAAAAGGTGCACACGGTGGTGGTGCCTTCTCAGGCAAAGACCCTTCCAAAGTCGATCGTTCAGCAGCATATGCCTCCAGGCATATTGCCAAAAACCTCGTTGCAGCAGGGGTGGCAGACGAAATATTGGTGCAGGTCTCTTACGCCATTGGGGTAGCCAAACCCATGGGAATTTATGTCTATACCTACGGTTCTTCTAATGTGAATATGAAAGATGGTGAGATAGCCAAAAGAGTTGAAGAAATATTTGATATGCGTCCTGCCAGCATCATAAAAAGATTAAAACTTAAAGAACCTATTTACTCGGATACTGCGGCTTACGGACACATGGGAAGGACACCACACATCAAAAAATTTGCTTTTCATGGGAACGGTAAGGACATCGAAAAAGAAGTCGAAACCTTTACCTGGGAAAAGCTTGATTATGTGGACGAAGTAAAAAAAGCTTTCAATCTATAATTAAAAAAGATGCTGGATTTATTTTCAGCATCTTTCTCGCCCTTTTCGTTATTCCACACAATGAACCACATATGGGACTCACCTTTCATAAATTATTGGTTAAAGCTTCACGAATAGCAAAAGATTCCCAAGAAGTTGACTTTTTGGTTGACTCTGTACCCTATGCAACCACTAAGCCTGAGATAATTTACTAATCCCATCTTTATCGCTGAATAATTCTATTAATTAATAGAAAATTAATACTTAAATGTTTTTTGATTTAGCAATTGAGTGCTAATGTTGCATCTTTGAGTAATATATTTACTCGTTTTCGATGCTAAGTCCTGTGACTGACATGGCGAAGCTGTACCAAGACAGCAGATGATAGATACCTTAATCACCAATAAAACAAGAATCAAATTACTGCTTAAGTTTTTTCTTAACCCGAATAATTCTGCTTACTTGAGAGGTCTGGAGTCAGAGCTGGGAGAATCTTCCAATGCCATCAGGTTAGAGCTGAACCGATTCGAAAAGGCCAATATGATTTCTTCCACGCCAAACGGGAACCGGAAAGTCTTCAAAGCCAACACCAATCATCCTTTATATTCAGACATCAACAGTATCGTTAAAAAATATTTGGGTTTAGATTTGATTATAGAAAACATTGTTCAAAAGCTTGGGCATCTTCATGCGGTTTATTTGACCGGGGATATGGCCAAAGGTGTGGAAACCCATATTATTGATTTAGTGCTGGTAGGAAAAGTTGATGCTGTTTATTTGTCAACTTTGGTCGATAAAGCAGAGCAATTAATTGGTAGGAAAATAAGGTACATCACCTATTCGTTAGCTGAATTTGAGATATACGCCAATGACAGTTTCTTATTGATATGGAACAGATAATAAAATGGTATGCGATCTACACCAAACCAAGGAGTGAAAAAAAGGTGGCTGAGCGGCTAATCGCTAATGGTTATCATGCCTACTGTCCATTGATTAAAACCATGCGCCAATGGAGTGATCGTAAAAAGAAGGTTTATCTTCCCATGCTGCCCTCTTATGTCTTAATCAATGTAGGGGAAAAGCAAAGGGAGGATATACTGAAAGACCCGGGAGTATTAAACTTTGTATTTTGGCAGGGAAAGCCAGCCATTATTAGGGAAGAAGAAATCAAGTACTTACAAAAAATAGAAGACAAAGGTAGGGATATTAAAATCGATCACCATGATTTAGTACAAGGCTCTGAAATGACCATTCAGGAAGGGCCTTTCAAAGGGTTGAGCGGTATAGTGGATAAATTTGATCAGCAGAAGGTGTATTTAAACATCCAATCATTGGGCTTAAGAATAAGTTTTAAGATCAATGAGGACTCGTTAACACTAAATTGAGTAATAACCATATGAAAATAGCTTTAATTACTGGAATAACCGGACAGGACGGCGCCTATTTGGCGGAGTTTTTAATCAAAAAAGGATATCAGGTACATGGTATAAAAAGAAGAAGTTCCCTTTTCAATACGGACAGGATTGATCATCTATATCAGGATCCCCACGAAAAAGACATCAAGCTTAAACTTCACTATGGTGATCTGTCAGATTCTATGAACCTAACCAGGATTATTCAGGAAGTACAACCCGATGAAATTTATAATCTTGGTGCGATGAGCCATGTTAAGGTGAGTTTTGATACACCACAATATACGGCAAACGTTGATGGTATCGGAGCTTTGCGGATCCTGGAAGCGGTGAGGTTACTGGGTTTAGCTGATAAAACCAAAATTTATCAGGCTTCTACATCAGAACTTTATGGTAAGGTTCGGGAAATTCCCCAAAATGAAGATACACCTTTTTATCCAAGGTCACCCTACGGTGTCGCTAAACTTTATGGCTTTTGGATAACTAAAAATTACCGGGAAGCCTACAATTTGTTTGCGTGTAATGGTATTTTATTTAATCATGAATCACCCATAAGAGGCGAGACTTTTGTTACCCGGAAAATCACCCGTGGAGTAGCCCGGATTGGACTCGGGCTTCAGAAAACAATCTATATGGGTAACCTGGATGCGAAAAGGGACTGGGGACATGCCCGGGATTATGTGGAAGCGATGTGGTTGATTCTTCAGCAGGATATACCCGAAGATTACGTCATAGCCACAGGGGAAACAACCAGTGTGAGGGATTTTATGATAATGGCTTTTAATAATATCGGGATTAAACTGCAATTTGAAGGTAAAGGTGTGGATGAAGTTGGACGTGTTAAAGAATCTTTAAACCCTGAATATCCTATAAATGAGGGAGCGGTTGTTATTAGGATAGACCCCAAATATTTCAGGCCCACAGAAGTAGATCTTTTGATTGGAGATCCCACCAAGGCAAAACAAAAGTTAGGCTGGAAACCTACACATTCTATTCAGGATCTTGTAAATGAAATGGTCGAAGAAGACCTGAAGCTATTCAATAAAGATAAGTACCTGCTCGAAGGCGGGCATTCTATCCTTCACCAGGCCGAATAATGAAAAAAGGTTCAAAAATCTATATTGCAGGGCACCGGGGAATGGTTGGATCAGCCCTACTTAGAAATTTAAGCGCTAAAGGGTTTGATAACCTCATAACCAGGACATCCAAAGAATTAGATCTTACGCTGCAAAGTGATGTAAATCAATTCTTCAGCGATCAGAAACCTGAATATATTTTTATGGCGGCAGCTAAAGTTGGAGGCATTCAAGCCAACAATACTTACCGGGCCGATTTTCTTTATGAAAATTTAATGATCCAGAATAACATCATTCATGCGGCATACCAAAATAAAGTAACCAAGCTGATGTTTTTAGGTTCATCCTGCATATATCCAAGGCTGGCACCACAACCATTAAAAGAAGAATATCTATTGACTGGCTTGCTGGAGCATACCAATGAACCGTATGCTATTGCTAAAATAGCTGGCATTAAACTTTGTGAAGCTTACAGGGACCAGCACAGCTGTAACTTTTACGCCGTGATGCCAACCAATTTATATGGCCCTAACGATAACTATCACCTACAAAACTCCCATGTATTACCGGCTCTGATACGCAAATTTCATGAAGCGAAAATTAATAATGAGCAAGCGGTTGAAATATGGGGTACCGGCAAGCCGTTAAGGGAATTCATGCATGTGGATGATCTTGCAGAAGCTTGTATTTATCTGATGCAGCATATCGATGCAAAAGACCTGGAGGATAACATACCATTCTTAAACATAGGGTGGGGGGATGACCTATCCATAAAATCACTGGCTTTAATGATTAAAGAAATAGTTGGTTTCGAAGGTAGACTAAAATTCAATACCACTAAACCGGATGGAACACCCAGAAAATTGATGGATACAGCCAGATTAAACAAATTAGGATTTAAGCCTAAAATAAATCTTGCGGAAGGCATTAAACAAACCTATGCTGATTTTACGAACCACTATTTAAAATATACCAAAGCATCCTAGCAATGATTTATAACAACCTAAAGGAAAAATATAAATTAAATAATATTCTGTAATTTTGCATTTTGAAAGAAGTACGGAAGAAAATATTTTTTAGAAACGTTAGAAATACCTTATTGAAAAATTCAGTTCCTTACTACATAGCATTATTTGGCCTTTCTTTGTTGGTTTTTAATACTTCCTGTATTAGTTACAAGGATCTTTTGATTTTAAATAAAGAAAAAAAATATCCCACCAACAGCCTGTATGAAATAGAAAATGTACCCCCAAACATCATACAACCGGATGATCGGTTACTGATCAAGGTAGCTACCTATGATGAGGAGCAGGCACAGCCATTCATGCAGCAGTCCTTCGTTAGATTGGGTGGTAGAGGAGGTGTCGGTGGTGGAGGAAATCAGTTTGGCGGTGGTCGCGGTGGTCAGGGCGGACTCCTTAATAATCCCAATTTTTTGGGCTATCTGGTGGATCCTGAAGGGGATATAGAGTTTCCTGTAATCGGAACTATAAATGTTGCAGGATTGACCATCAATCAGGCAAAGGATAAATTATATACCATTTTAGATGAGTATCTCGTCAACTATTCAGTGGATATTTTATTCACTAACCGCAGAATAGTAGTCAGTGGAGAGGTCAAAAATCCAGGTATTGTCCAGCTTGATAGAAACCGAATAACCATCATCGAAGCTTTAGAAAAAGCAGGAGGGCTCACCACCTTTAGCGAAAGGTCTGAAGTTTACATGGTAAGGGAATTAAAAAATGAGCGGATCTTTACACAGCTTGATCTTCAGGACAGAAACATCGTCGATTCAGAATTTTACTATGTCTATCCCAATGATGTAATCTTTGTCAAGCCCGCAAAGTCCAAGACCTTTACCGAGCAAACCTCTTTTTTCCGGGCTTTGGGGATAGTATCCAGTACAATATCCATAGTATCCGTTATATTAGTATTGACCAACAGATAATTAGATGAGCGGGCCTGAGATGAATGGTAGTAACATGGATAATGAATTCGAGTCAAAACCTTTAATAAGTTTTAACACACGAAAATTCATTTTCCGGTTAATCAAGTACTGGTACATGATCTTAGCCTTCATGATTATTGGATCCTTTATTGCCTTCTTATACATCAGGTACACTGAGCCGGTTTATGCTATTTTTGCCCAAATATTACCGGAGGACCTGTCTCAGGAAGAGCAAATCTCCAGGACTTATTATCCATTTCAAAACTCCCGCATGGATAAGTTGATTGATGAAATTGAAATACTATCCTCCAGGACTTTAGTGGAATCCGTGATCAAAAAAAACAATTATAATATTAATTTTTTATCCGTTGGAAGGGTTAAAGATTTTAACCTTTACCCGCCTAAAGATGAATGTCCGATTAGTCTGAGTAGCCATGAATTAATTACCAACGCTTACAACACCGAATTTATATTTGAAAACTTTGGTCAAAACACCTTCGATCTGTTCTGGAATGGAAAAAAATACGGCGGAAAGTTTAACGTCCCTCTGGAAGGGGAATTCGGCATAATGCTACTCACCAAAAATTTCAACATCAATTATCCCAAAATCAAATTAGTGGTCAATGATATCGATGGGGCTACCACTGACTTTCAATCCAGGTTCCGGGCTATGTTAAAAGATGATGAAGAGCCCCGTTATGCTGCATCCCGTGCAATTAATCTGAGCATAAGCAGTAGTAATCCATTGAGGGCCATAGATTTCCTTGAAGGGGTTATCAGGGCTTATGATAGTTTGGTGGTGGAAGATAAAAAACTTATATCCAATAAAACAGAACAGTTTATTGATGAAAAAATAAACGAAGTTGAAGAAGACCTCACAAATTCAGAAAAAGATAACATTCAATTTCTCCTGGAAAATGATCTATTAGTAATTGGGCTCGAAGGAAAGAATGCCATGATCCGGGATTCAATTAGGACCATAATAAGAGAACAGGAAAAACTAAATGACTATAAAGAAAACCTACTGCAAATTAAAGACCTGGTAACTTTAAGTAAGAAATCAGATACCATACTACCATCAACACTTTATGAATTTATATTCTATTCAGGTTATTCTCAATATCCGGGCGTAAGTATATCTCCATTAATCAATCAATATACCCAGCTTTTGGAGGTAAGAAGGGAGTTAAATGTGAGTACCACCCCCAACAACCCGGCACATTTTGAAATAGTGGGAGAAATAGACTCGTTAAGCACCTATCTCAATAAAAAAATTGAAGAGGTGGTCATCGAAATTGATGATACCAAATCTGAGGCTGAACTAAAACGGGATTCATTGTATACGGAGTTGAGCAAGCTGCCTCTATTGGCTATACCCTCTCGTAAAATAAATAGAATTCTTGGGGTTAAAGAGCAGTTGTATCTCTCCCTTTTACAACAAAAACAGGAGTTGGAACTATCACAAGCTTCTGCAGTATCCAATACCAAAGTGCTGATAAGGCCAAGGCAGGCAAGAAGAATCAGCCTTTCACCAACTACAGTATATCGAAATGGTGTCTTGGCCGGCTTAGGGCTTAGCGTCGGAATATTGGCTTTCATTACCTTGATCAGTAATAAGGTAGAAGATGTGGATGACATACGAAGTAAGACAAAAGTTCCTGTGATTGCTACCATTGGCCACAGCAGCCTGAAAAAACCCATTGTGGTTAATCAAAAAGCTAAGTCGGGTATGACAGAGATGTTCAGGTTGTTACGAACCAATTTATCCTTCTTTTATCAAAGCAGCAATGGGAGTCATGATAGTAAGTTAGGTTTAAACATTTTAGTAACTTCATCAATTTCAGGGGATGGTAAAACTTTTATCGTCTCCAACCTGGGAATGACCTTAGCGACTATGGGTAAGAAAGTATGTATGGTAAACATTGACCTCAGAAAGCCGAAATTAACAGAATACCTCCAAATAGATGATAATGGTACCGGACTGTCAAGCTACCTGGCCGGAAATGAGGATATTAATAACATAATTTTACACCTGGAAGATTATGAAAACCTTTATGTCCTGCCTGCCGGACCAATTCCTCCCAATCCTGCCGAACTTCTGCTTAACCAAAGAATGAATGATCTGATAGAAAAGCTTAAAAAAGAGTTTGATTACATCATTTATGATGCGCCGCCTATTGGGATGGTTACCGATGCCTATGCCATTTCCAAACAAGTAAATATTACTTTGTTCGTTGTACGCTTTCAACATTCATACCTGGCATCCTTAGATTTAATACAAAATGTAAAGGATAATAAAAAACTTAATAACCCTGCCATTATTCTAAACGATCTAAAGACCTCTCCCCATAACTATGGCTATGGGTATGGGTATGGTTACGGCTATGGCTATGGCTATGAATACGGGTATGGGGAGCATGGCAAAAAGGATAACAAAGGGAGTATCGTAAAAAGGATTAAAAATAGCCTTTCCAAAACGGAATAGTTTCAACAGATCCTTGAAACTTAAAGGTTATCCAAAAATGCAGAATATAGTTGGCTAAATAATGGAAGAACATCACCCGTCGGTTTATCCGGTGCATCTACACTTCAAAGCAACCCGGCTTATCAATAATTTCTTTAAACACATTCTATGAATCCACATGAAAAAGTAACGATTTATACTCCGGAAACCGGCTTAAAAAAACCGGAAATTCTCTTTGGGGAAATGCTCAGCGACATCAAGAAATCCTGGGGGCTTGGCGTGAAGTTTTTCCAGCGGGATATTAAAGCCATGTTCAGGCAATCCATCTTAGGATTGCTCTGGGCCTTTATTCCGCCTATACTCACTACCTCAGTTTGGGTATTTCTAAATGGTCAGAAAATCATCAACATAGATACACCAACCGTACCTTACCCGGCATTTGTTCTTACCTCCACCCTTTTATGGTCAGTTTTTACCCAGGCACTAACCCTGCCCAACAGCTCATTAAACAAAGGAAAAGATATCCTGAAAAAAATCAATTTTCCTAAAGAGGCCTTGCTGATCACAGGCTTGTTGAATATCGCTTTTGACTTTGCCATTAAGATTGCCCTGATCATTGTGGTGTTTATCATTTTTCAGGTAACGCCCGCGGCTACTGTAATACTTTCCCCAATTGGACTTTTAATGTTAATTCTGTTGGGGTTTTCCATTGGTTTATTACTGCTACCATTCGGTATGCTATATAAAGATGTGGAAAAAACCCTGCAAGCCATTCTACCTTTTTGGATGCTGCTGACCCCTGTTATATATCCTGCACCAAGAGAAGGCATTGCCACGGTATTAAATAAATTCAACCCGGTATCTCCCATCTTAAATGTTACCCGCGACTGGCTTTTTGATGGCAGTACGGACTTTTTAATCCCCTTTTTATGGATAAGCCTGGTGGTGATTGGTTTGACATTTTTAGGGTTGGTATTATTCCGATTGGCCATGCCT
>CAYSCZ010000002.1:51037-143597 GCA_964429655.1 uncultured Roseivirgaceae bacterium | reverse complement strand
TTTTTTGGGCTTTAACCCTTCATGACAAAATTCCAATGACAAATCTGGGATAATTGATGACTTATTCGTCCTTAACGGATTCAGCGCTTATCTTCCTATCCAATGGGAACGCAACAAGGAATTTTTTAGAATCTATTTATTTATTCTTAATTCCATGTGTCAAAATATTTCCTTAAAGCTCATTAAAGTCTAAAAAAGGCAAGCCGGACTCATAAAGCAGCTCGGCTTTGTTTTTTTGGAACTTCACCTCATTTTCCAAGAATTTAATCTGGGCGTTAATGTATTTATCCTGTTGGATATTTAATTTGAATAAATCGCTTTCTCCTGTTTCCAGGTTAATTAGTTCTGCATCCAATAGCCTATTGTAATTTTGAGCCATTGCTTGATATTGTTGGGAGAGGTTACTGGACATCTGTATTTCGGCATATTTTGCCAGAATATTATTCTTAATTTTCAATGCGGTATGATCCACTTTTAAATTATTACTTTGAATTTTCAAAGCTGTCTTCTGAAGTTTTCCCCGCTCTTTTCTTAACAATATGGGGAATGAAAAATCTAAGCCAAGCTTATAGTTTTCATTGAACGAAGGGCCATTCGTTTCTCCGAAGGGTGTTATGGGAGCGTCAATAAAAGAATAACTAAGGTCTACCTGAGGTTTTAAGGCTTCCCGGTTCCAGGTATTTTCAACCTCCAGCTGATCAATCTTGAAGTTTAATTTTTGCAAATCAGGATGGAATCGCAGCGCCCATTCGATCATATTTTGAACATCCTGCTCTGTGGGGATAAGCCCAAAACTGGCAAGTGTGTCAGGAATGGTTGTTTCTTTTAATTCCAACGGTTTTTCTTCTTGAGTCCAAAGGTTAGTAGCTAACTGCAATGCCCTATTTCGTAAGTTGAACTTTGCCTTTTCCAGATCAGCTAACCGCGTTTGATAAGTAATTTTCGCTTGAATGGTATCAATAACTGCTACTTCCCCATATTCATAGTCTATTAGTACGCGATCAAATAATTCTTCAGCAATAGCTACGCTTTGTTCCAGTAAAATGAATGTTTTAAAAGAGACAGACCAATCCCAGTAGTTCTTTATTGATTTTAAGAGCGTTTTATTGATCAATTTTATTCTTTCAGCTTCCGCCACATCCAAATAAATCTTGGCTTGTTTAAGTGCCAGTCTGCGTTGATCTATGAACAGGCCTTTTCCAAGGGGTATAGAAAATCCAGCAGAGACTTGCCTGTCATCGTTTGAGTTAGGGATGCTACGCTCCGGGTTTAGAAAATCACCCTGGTTACGGTCCAGGGAAATTTTAGGATCAATGGGAAACCAGGTGCCGACTTTTAGGGTGGCGTTAAGGATGTCAAAATATTCCGTGTCTTTGAAGTTTTTGATATCGTAGTTCAGGGTCACCTTTGGATCAAAGTGTCCTCTGGCTTCAGTTATTCCGGCATTTGCCGATTCTGTAATCAAATATGCTTGCTTTACAATGGGATGATTATTCAGTACAATCTGCATGTAATCTTCCAAACCCAGCACATTAGTGGTAGAATCATTCTGGGCAAATGACCTCGGGGAAAAAAAAATGATGCCCAGGAATAAAGAAATTCTTACGATCATTTAATCTTTATCTTATTTTTAGGTGTTTCTTTCACCATCTCATCAGTGGGTTCTGCATAAAGGCTAGGCGGGAATCCGTTTAGTTGACGCCATATCTCATACCAGACATGAACGTTTTCTAACATGACCCATCCTTTGGTGCCGGAACCAAGTCTTAACTGTTTAGGCCAGGGATCATCCTCCGGATCAGGGGTTACCAGTATTCGAAATAAACCATTCCCATTATTTACCCTGTCAATCACCTTCACCTCTCCTCCAAAAGTACCAACAGATACACTGGGCCAACCTGAAAATTGCAGTGCCGGCCATCCATCAAATTGTATTCTAACTTTTCTACCTTTACTCAATAAAGGCACATCCATCACCCGCACATACATCTCTACGGCCAGGTCAGGGTTTTCAGGTTGTATGGTAGCCACTGCTTCACCTTCTTTGATGGTCTCTCCAATACCGGCTTTTAAAGCCTTGACAACATATCCTGATCGAGGCACTAACAAATGATATTGATCTCTACGAACCTCGATGTTACTGTATTCATTTTCAAGTTTAGCAATAGATCCGCGTGTTTCATTAATAACAGAGAGCGTTTCCTGGAGGTCCGAATTTACTTTGCTTATCTTTTCTGAGTAGTCGGCTTGAATAGCTGCCAGGTTCGTACGGGCTATCGTTAAGCCGTTAATGCTCTGATGATATTTATTTTGCTTCTCAACCAGCTTAGCCTTGATCATGTTGTATTTTGTCTCCATTTCCTGATACTTTGTCAAAGCGATATTACCTGAGGTAAACCGCACTTTGTTTCTGGAAAAAATATTTTCAGCGTTGGCATAATTAATTCTTTCTGCCTCTAAGTCCATGCTATCACTCTGAACCTTTAAAATACTCTGATTAATCTTGTTTTCAGCCTGGTTTAGCTTAGCTTTTAATGATTCTTTGAGGGCTATGATTTGATTTTTGTATGCGTCCCTTTTTAATTCTTTTGCGATTAGACTCTGTTTTTTTGCCTCTATCTGTTCGGTCATTCGAATGAGGATATTTGGATCAAAGTACTTGTCTTTGGTCTCCGATAATTGGAGTATAGTGTCTCCTTTAGTTACAAATTGGCCCTCTGAGACTTTCCACTCAACAATTCTGCCTGGGATTGCAGACTCAACCGTTTGAGGCCTGTTTGCCGGACTCAGGGCCGTTACTTTACCACTACCTCGAATGTTCTGTTGCCAGGGCAGGAATAAGGAAATAAAAAAGATAATAGTAATAACAATCAGAACCCTGGCCAGATAAAGGCTTAGATGCGGGGTTTTAAGGATTTTAAGCGAATAAAGCTGTTTATCCGCTAATTGGTTATCAATACTATCACTTGAAATTTTTAACATACTAGCTTATATTTTCAACAATCAATGCATTGTTAATTATTTTATTAAACGGACCGTCTTCAATGATCTCTCCCTTGTCCAGATAGATTACACGATCGCATGCCCCCATAATTATTGGGTCATTAGATACTACGATTAATGTCCATTTTTGATCATCATGGGTTAGTCTTTGGATTAATTCAATACGTTCATTTTTAGAAAAACTATCAAAGAAATCATTTAATATTAACACATTGGGTTTTTTTGCCAGGCACCTTGCCAGGATAATTTTTTGAATAAATGTTTCTGAATAGCCTTTTCCTGTACCGAGCATCTTGGTTTGTAATCCGTCAGGGAAACTGCTAACTCGGTCCAGCAACCCAACAAATTCTAAAGCATCTATGGCTTCGGACTCCTCTAGAAAGGGCTTCCCAACCAATATATTGTCTAAAATTGTACCCTCAAAAATATCTTCTGCTGATACATTCTTACCTATCCTGTCTCTTAAGTGCACTATATCAAGGTCTCTTATTGAATATTTATTATAAGTAACTGAACCTTCGTATTTTGTGTACATACCTGACATAGCGTTTATCAAACTGGTTTTGCCTGATCCTCCCACACCACTAACGCATATACGCTCACCCTTTTCTATATCCAGGTTGATATTTTTAATGGAAGGAAATTTATTTTCCGCGTAAGTAAATGATAAGTTCCTAACGCGTATCGATAGACCTTCCTGGGTATGAAGTGGTATATCCATTCCACCGGTTTTTTCCAGCGGCAGATCGGTTACGTGGGCTATCTTATCAACAGCGGTAAGCATATCATAGACGACATCCATATAAGCAATTATTTTTTCTACAGAATTCAGGATTAGAATTATGATAACTTCACTGGCAACAAACTGCCCCAAAGTGATTTCCCTATCTACGACCAATTTAGTTCCGATAATTAACAAACCTGCAGTAATTATCGCTTTAAACAATAAAACATAAGAATATTGGAATATTAGCACACGAAAATGTTTCCTTCGGTTTTTCAAATAGTTATTTACATAATAGTCTGTTCTTTTTAGCGGCAGGTCTGTAGTACCTGAAAGCTTGAAACTGTAAAGCGCCCGCGCCAATTCCTCCAACCAGTAAACAGCTTTATACTTATACTTCGATTCTACAATTGAGGATTCTAACCCAATAGGACCGGTGGTATAGAAAATCAAGAATAGGATGGTAATCAATGCCAGCCCAAAGAAAACAAAAAATGGATGATAGAATGATAGAAGCAGTAAACCAAAACCAATCTGGATGACACCAGTGGAAAGGTCTATCAATAATTTTGGCAACCCTTTTTGAATGGTTAGCACATCGAAAAACCTGTTCATTAATTCAGGGAAATGAAGATGAAGTACGGCTTCCATTTTGATTCTTGGCACTCTGTAAGCAAATTCAAACGCTGCTTTAGTAAAAACCCTTCTTTGAAGTGATTCCACTATCGTTATTTGAAGTACCTGCATGATGCCTGAACCGAGAACAGCGATTATGATGATCGCAACAAGAAAGTATATTGAACTGAAGAAAACCCCACCGGAAATTAATTCAATGGCGGCCTGAATGCCTAATGGAAGTATCAAACTGGTAATCCCTATGATAAAAGCATAGACATAAACGTAAAAAATGTCCTTTTTTTCTGCGCTTAATAATCGAAAGAGACGAATAATTGGGGTTAGTTTTGTATTCTCTTCGCCTTCACCAAAATGCATTTGACTGCCAACCACGCTTTCATAAGCAAAAACAGAAAGAAAAATTATCTCACCCTTCTCATTTCTAATGATTTGGTCTTCAGAGATATCTTTAAAATCCAGGGTTTTGCTATGATCATGATACAGAATCTCTATTTCCTTATATTTTTTACTATTGGTATCAATGATGGCGGGTATGAAATGGTTTTCAATCCTTAGAAATAGTACCATTGGATTATCGAAGTTCTCTACGAATAACTCAAAATCTTTTCGGGAGACCTCCTTCTTTATAAAAACTATGTTTGTATCGTTGGCCATTTCTGCAAGATCCCTCATAAACTCACCAAGTTGCTCATCATTATAATGTTTTAGTAAATATTCTGAATCCTTTAAAACGGCACTATCGAGATCAATCTTCAGCCGTACTGAGCAAGCATGGAGTATCTGAAGAATGTCGCTACTACTAAATAGTCCTTCATTTTTATTTTGTTCGTCAACAATGTTCACCGTTATGTTTTATTTTTTAATTAACTTAAATATTGTATCATGTAGGAAATTATAGACCTGGCTATCAAGTTTGTCACCATTTCTGTCAATTTCTGTTAATGTTGGTAAATGTAGTGCGAAGAATACCTGCTGATGTGATGCTTCTAAAATTGTACTGACAATCGCACGAGGATACGCGTAGTCAGGATTAATTTCCAGGATAACCAAAGCAATTTTATGGCACAGATCTTTATAACCTTTAAATAAACCTTTTTTATTAATGGCATCAACCTGTCGGGTAAGATAAGTTTTATCAGACTCTGTCATAACCACACTCCTTAATCTGAAAATATCTATGCTTCCACTTCCGGAAATGCTTGTCAGCTTTTCAGGAAAGGTAATTATTTTAAGTATCTCGTCCAGTTTATCATCGGGTTCCTTTAAATGGTATAACCGGATATCGATCAGATACTCAATCCATTGCCAATACATAGTGGTTAAATAGAGCAGGTATTTCAACTTATTTTCGAAATATCTGTATATCGAGGCTTCTGTAGAATCAATACACTGCGCAAGTTTCTTAAAAGTGAAATCCTCAAAGCCTAATTCATCGAGAAGAATGATTCCCTGGCTTACAATTTTTTTTCCTAAATCACTGGAATTCGGGTCTTTTAGAAAATACTTGTCCGGGATTAAAAGCTGAACGACTGACATCTATAGTTCAATTCTGTTTTTTGTTAGTAATGCTATCATAAACGAAAGTACAAACTAATTGTTAAGTCAAAATTTCAGCTTTTGTTTTTGAAAATAATAATTGGCAGCTTTACGCCTTAGAAAATAGGAATGCGGTCACTTAAAGACTTTAAGGAGCGGATTATCAATCCAGGTAACATCGTTATTACAACCCACCCTAATCCGGATGCTGATGCTTTGGGATCATCTCTTGGAATGGCAAGATATTTATCAAATTATGGTCATAATATAACTGTCGTGTCTCCCACAGCATATCCTGATTTTTTGTCATGGATGCCAGGAAGTGAACATATATTGGTATTCCAGGAAAATGAAGTGCAGGGTAAAAAGATGTTTGCAGAGGCGGATATGATCTTTTGTCTGGACTTTTCGCGCCTGGAACGAATCAATTCTATTGGGGAAATAATCGCTGCGTCAAATGCTGAAAAAGTATTGATAGATCATCATTTGTATCCTGAAGAGTTTGCTGACTATACTTTTTGGTCTTGT
Source organism: uncultured Roseivirgaceae bacterium (assembly GCA_964429655.1). Taxonomy (GTDB): domain Bacteria; phylum Bacteroidota; class Bacteroidia; order Cytophagales; family Cyclobacteriaceae; genus CAYSCZ01. Next base: position 137,170 of record CAYSCZ010000002.1, on the reverse strand, counting down.
GAAGCAGCAGCTACTGCAGAACTAGTTTATGACCTGATTGAAAGGTTGGGTGATCTTGAAAAGATTGATAAGGAGATTGCAGATCTATTATATGCCGGCATTATGACCGATACAGGGTCATTCAGGCATTCATCAACATCTGCAAAAATTCATAACATCGTTGCCAGCTTGATAAATTTAGGGGTAGATGTAAACAGGGTAAGCAGCTTAATCTATGATAATAACACAACAAGCCGCTTAAGGTTATTGGGCCTTGTACTATCCACACGACTAAAAATAGAACCAGATTTTCAAACCGCTTACATCGTATTATCCAGGGAAGATTTACTATCCCACCAATATAAAAAAGGTGATACGGAAGGATTTGTAAATTATGCATTGTCAATTAATGGCATAATCATGGGTGCAATTATTGTAGAAAAAGAAAAAGAAATTAAATTATCATTCAGGTCAAGAGGGAATTTTTCTGTCAATGAATTTGCCAAAGAAAACTTTAGTGGTGGTGGTCATAAAAACGCGGCAGGTGGTTATTTCAATGGATCCCTGAAAGAAGCAGAAGCTAAATTCGTATCGCTTTTACCAAAATATAAATCAAAACTTACTAACGAAAAATGTTCATGAAACTTAGCTCAATTTACATATGGTTGATTTTATTATTTGTTATCTCCTGTTCAGATAGTGAAGTTATTACTACTGAATCCGGACTTAAAGTTCAAATGATAAATGACGTGGATAGTGAAAAACCAGAGGACGGACAAATAATGACTTTAAATATGACTTATCAGGATGCTGAGGGGGAAGAAATGTTTAATACAAGCGATCGGGGCGAGCCTGTTCCAATACAATATGTTGATTCGGTATGGAAAAATAGTGGAGTGTTTTATGAGGCGATGTCTCTATTAACAATCGGTGATAGCATATCCTTTTCCCTTAATGCGGAAGAATTTTTTAAAAATACATTCAAGGTAGAGGTACCGGATACCATTAATAAAGATTCTGACATTTCATTTAACATTGGTTTGGTAGACGCCATGAGCAGAAACCAATATGCTGAATACAGAAATAAGTTGTATACGGAACGTCGTGAAAAGATTTTTGCTGAGAAACTGGTAGAAGATGGAGCATCGATAGATCAATTCCTTGAAGATAACGACATTGAAGCAACAAAAACAGAATCAGGACTAAGATATATTATTACGGAAGAAGGGAATGGCCCAAAGCCGGAAGAAGGCCAGACTGTTGTTGTTCATTACAATGGTGAGCTGCTTGATGGAACAAAATTTGACTCGTCGTATGACAATGGAAAACCATTTTCCTTCGTTTTAGGACAAGGAAGAGTAATTAAAGGATGGGATGAAGGGATTGCTTTACTAAATAAAGGCGATAAAGCCACGCTATTTGTGCCTAGCCCACTAGGATACGGTGAAAGGCAGGCCGGAGAAGTAATTAAACCTTATTCTATCTTAAAATTTGACGTGGAACTTATTGACATAAAAGATTAAATATATTGTTTAGGTATTTTTTATTTTTCTTTCTGGTTGTCCTTTTGGCTTCTTGCATAGACGAAGAAGATATAGTTCAGATTCGCCCCAGGGAAGAACAATTGGCTATTGACAGGGAAATTATCCAGCAATATATTGAGGATAATAATCTTGAGGATGTTGATACTACTGAAACCGGTGTCAGGTATTTGATATTAGAACCGGGCAATGGGGAAACCACAAATATTAGCGATATTGCCTCAATTGATTATACCGGGAAATTTACCGATAATGAAGTATTTGATTCAACAATTGAGCAAGTGGAAAGGGATAATGGATTATTTTCGGAGAATGCCAACTACGTGCCCTTAACATTTACCCACACCTCCAATGGCTGGCCTTTAAATAATTTCGTGCCGGGATTTAGAGATGGTGTAACTGCGGTAATGAGCCGGTTGGAATTAAGCGGTAAGGGATTAATAATAATACCATCTACCGAAGCATTTGGTACCCAGGGAACAGCAACCATACCCCCAAATACTGTGTTGGTTTATGAAATTTTCCTGGTAAAATTAAGACGAATGTGAAACTTGTTTTTGCCACCCACAACCAGAATAAAGTCAAAGAAATCAAGGAACTGCTTCCAGAATCCATTGAATTAATTGGGCTTAATGATCTTGGACTAAGAGAAGAGATACCCGAAACGGAAAAAACACTGGAAGAAAATTCACTCATAAAAGCAAGTGTGGTATACGAGAAATTTTCTTTGCCTTCATTTGCCGATGATACAGGTTTGGAAGTGAGGTCATTGAATAACTCCCCCGGTGTACGATCAGCAAGATATGCGGGTGAGCAGAAATCATCATCCGATAATATTGACTTATTATTATCTGAATTATCTGATAAAACCAACCGTGAGGCACAATTTAGGACTGTAATAACTTTCTATTTACGTCTAAATCTCTTTCATCAATTTGAAGGGAAGGTTACAGGAAGTATTATTTATGAAAGAAGAGGAGCTCAGGGATTTGGATATGACCCTGTTTTTATCCCAGATGGATATGATAAAACCTTTGCTGAGATGCCACTATCCGAAAAAAACAGAATATCCCATCGCGCCATAGCATTAAAGAAATTTATTGATTTTCTTGGCAGATAGTATTGCTGCCTAGTGATAATGTGGCTTAATTTTTTCGATTTTCCATAAGCAAGTGAAGGCTTGACCTGACCAATTCACCCATAGATTTACATTGCTCAAAAAATTGTTTTTTGTAATGTTTCGCCAATTCTTTCCCCAAACTTTTAATATTTTCCTTCGGGGCTATATCATCACGAACCATACCTCCTATTAAATCAACTATCCTTATCCGCTCTGTTCTTATTCTATTGGCCATCAAAGAATGTTCTTCTTTTTGATATTGTCTCACCGTTTCCGGTGTCATCTTTCTTAATCCTATTTCAATCAGGGGATTATTTTGTTTGAAATACTTAGGCATATAAATTGACTTTCTACCTTCATAGGATTGCTGGTCAAAATCTATGGCTCGTATCCTGTAACTAACCTCTTCGAAATCAGGCGTAACATCCACAACAAAATTACTGGAATGCATATCACCCAGTAGCCTGATAAAACATCTTTCATTGAATTTAACAAATTCCTTGGCCAGCCTTATCTCATTGATGTTAGGGCCATTTAAGTGATATTTTATGAACTGGTCTCCCGGAATACCAATGATATGTTCTTCAATCAAAGTCTGACCGCTTACCATATAGCTTATCCTGTTGGGGGATAATAAGTGTTCAAGCTCCAAACCATATATTCGAGAAGCATCTGCATGCTTTATGTAGAAATAATCAAAGTTATCATTGACCTGGTTAACTATTCTGATCCTGAAAGGCTTGGTATTACCAAAAACGCACAGGTCAACTCTGTCGATGTATAAGTGCTCTATTATGTTAACATCTCCATGTGCTTTGATAATGGAATAGATTTTTTTTAAATCATAGTGGATATCGGCCATATCTGACTGGCCGTAGAACACCGTTTCCCATAGGGTATCGTGTCCGTAGTTGTCGTAAAGGGGGACACTGTTTTCATATCTAAGCAGATTTTCATAGTGAATGGGTAAATCAAATGTTCTGTCATATTTTTTTAAGTATCCTCTAAGATTTTCTGATACCTGGTAAGGGATCTTTTTTTTACTAATTATAGCCATTATGATTCTAATTCCTTGACAATAATCTCATTTGCCTTATCAACCCATTCTTTAAAAGGGTCGCTTGTATTTCTGTACTTTGGAATATACTCCAATAAACTATTCAGATTAAAATTATTTGAAATAATACCGGCACCTGCCCTCATGCCATCTATGGCGTTGCAGGCTTGCTCGTACTGCTTCTTCACGGGCACCATCATTACCGGTTTGCCAAGATATAAAGCTTCACATATCGATTCGAAGCCGGCTGTGCTCGCATAAGCAAGACAGGACTCCATATAAGATAGAAACTTTTGATCATTAATTTGATGAAATGTTAGTTGCTTATCTATTTCTTCTTTTTCGGGTGAGCCTTTTCTATCCCAGAAGCAATGAAGCTTCAGGTGTGGGTTGTCTTCATGGAATTCCCTAATTTCTTTACCATAACCATCATTGACAATGTAAGTCAACACGAAATCACCTTTTTCTGGAGAAAGTTTTTTAACCTCGCTTCTTAATAACGGCGGCACAACCTTTATCTTTTTTATATCAATTCCACCATAGTCAGAAAATGAGAGCGCTAATTTTTTACAGGCCTGCATAGAGGTTAACCAATTGCTTAATTGTAACAGGAGTTTTTCATAAAATCTACCTTTGGGAAATTCAAATGCTGGATGTGCGATGAGGTATTGATGAGCCACGCAAATAAATTTAGCTTGATGCGTATAAAAAGCATTGTAAAAACCACCCAAAAAGTCATAAAAATTGATGATCACATCCGGTTGTATCTCCTCGACTTTATGATGGATTTTTTTTAGGCTTTTCAGGTAACGCTTTATAACGATCAGGTTATAATATAGCGTTTTAACGACACTTACGGACTTGTTCTTTTTATCGGTGACAAAGTTAGGGCTCGGAAGCCCCTCTATCGGTGATTCAATTCGTTTATAAACGAAGTCGGGGATCTTCCTCCGCTTACTACGGCCTATAAATACATGACTAACTTCATGGCCAGCATTTTTTAGGCCCTCAAATAAAGAGATCGCCTGGGTCATATGTCCCCTTCCTTCACCTTGAATAATAAATATAAATTTCAGCGACTTACTTTTCATATCATTTTTTGCCGGGCACTGTTTAGCGTTTATTGGGAATTAAACTGAAGTTTAAATGCTGTTCCCTCATTGATGACCGAATTCACAGATATTGATCCTTTATGAATTCTCATGATCTGTTTAGATAGGCTTAAACCAATACCTGAACCATTTTTTTTGGTGGTAAAGAAGGGGATAAATATTTTTTTCAATGCATCTTCCTCGATCCCCGGGCCATTATCGGATACACAAAGAATTACTTTATCATTTTCAGTGTTGGCTTTTACAGTCATTTGTTTCTCTTTTTCAGGATCATCCATATCTGACAGCGCCTGAATTGAGTTTTTCACCAAATTAATAATCACTTGTTCTATTTGTTGCATGTCAATATAAATCTGAAGATCAGCAGGATTTATATCTATTTTGAGATTAATGTTAGCATTTTCAATGTCGTAACGGTGAAGATTAATCACATGATCTACCAAATCTGATACAGAATACATTGCTAATTTAGGAACGGTAATCCGGGTCATATTTCTGAAGTCATTTACAAACTTGATAAGGCTATCACTGCGTCGATGTATGGTGCTTACGGCCAGGTGCAAATCCTCAATCTCCTCATTGGTGATCTTATTGATTTCAAAATCATTTTTAAGCTGGATGTCAAGTTCACCCTCAACCGTGGAAGCCAAAGAAGAAATGGGTGTTACTGAATTCATAATCTCATGGGTCAACACCCGGATCAGGTTCTGCCATGCTTCCATCTCTTTCTCTTCTAACTCACTTTGAATATTTTGAATGGATATAAGCTTAAACTCTTTACTCTGCATGGTGAGCTGGATTGCGTAGATAGAAAGTTGTATTTCTTCCCCTTTTCTGGATATTTTAATAAGGTCACGGCCCCCTGTTTTAAGTTCCCTTATACTCGTAACCAATTCGGGGCTTTCACTTTTTAATTGATTTACGTTTCTTAGCTGGTTTATTCCCAGTAATTTTTTAGCAGCTGAATTAATGATTTGTACTTCACCATCTTTATTGATTGTGACTATGCCAATTCCGACATGCTGAACAATCGTTTTTAAATATTGATATTGTGCTTCTTTTTCAGCCCTTATCTCTCTAAATTTTCTGATGACAGCATTGAACTCCGTATAAAGGGCGTCCAATGATGAACCGTCATTTTTTTCAGGATAGGAATGAGAGAAATCATCATATTTGATGGATTCTAAAAAGCTTACCAGTTCCCGGTTTGACTTCTCCAGAAAATTAATCAATAAATAAACCTGATAAACTACCAGGCCAAGCATCAACAGTCTTGTAAGAAAATAAGAGTCCGTATACTGCAGATCAATTAAAATGTAAATACTTAGGCTCAACAGGATAATCCTGATGGCCAAGGCCACTTTGAAATTTTTAAAGACCATGCTTTTCTAACCTTCTATAAAGCGAGGCCCTTGTTAATCCTAATTCTTTAGCGGCTTTTGAAATGTTTCCACCGTGTTTATCAATTGCCTTTTGTATCACATTTTTTTCAACTTCATCCAGGTTGAAATTATTCCCTGTAGAAGATTCCTGCCCATCACTTTTCTGATTGAGAAAAAAGAAATCTTCGGGGTTGAGCGTATTTCCTTCACTCATGATCACCGCTCGTTCAATAGCGTGTTGCAGTTCCCTGATGTTGCCCGGCCAATGATATTTTTGCAGTTTTTTTATGGTGGAAGTGGCCACTTTTTTAATGGCTTTTCTGTATTTCTTAGAATAAACTTTAAGAAAATGTTCCACCAGCAGTTCAATGTCATCATCACGTTCTCTTAAAGGGGGTAAATTAATTTCTACTGTATTTACACGATATAAGAGGTCTTGCCTAAAGGTATTTTCATCAACCATATCATAGATCGGCATATTGGTGGCACAGACCAGTCTAATGTCAATATTCACAGGTTTATTTGATCCGATCCTGGTAACCTGTCTGTTCTGGATGGCAGTCAGTAATTTTGATTGTAGTGGCATGCCTAAGTTACCAATCTCATCAAGAAATAATGTACCCCCATTAGCAACTTCAAACCGACCGGCCCTGTCTTCTTTGGCATCTGTGAAAGAACCTTTCTTATGACCAAATAATTCACTTTCAAATAATGATTCGGTAATTGCTCCCATATCTACACTCACAAATACATTATCTTTCCGGACAGACCCGCTGTGAATAGCCCTGGCTATAAGCTCCTTACCCGTACCATTTTCTCCTAATATCAGGACATTGGCATCTGTTTTTGCCACTTTTTCAATGACGTTAAATACACTTTTTATAGCTTCAGATTCACCAATGATGTCTTTAAAAGGCTGTTGTATTTCTTCCTCCAGTGATTTTTTGGTCTGTTTTAAAATGTTGACCTCATTGTAGCTTTTCTTAAGCTTAATAGCGCTGGAGAGCGTCGCAATAAGTTTTTCGTTCTGCCATGGTTTCAACACGAAATCAGTTGCGCCCTGCTTAAGTGCTTTAACTGCCATCTCTACATCACCAAAAGCTGTAATCAATATTACCACTGCTTGTGGGTCCTTGTCAAGGATCTGCTCTAACCAATAAAACCCCTCTTTGCCACTGGTAATGTCTTTACTAAAGTTCATATCCAGTAAAATGACATCGTAGGTGTCATGATTGAGTAGAAAAGGTATTTTTTTTGGATTTTTTTCAATTATTACTTCCTTGGAGTGTTTTTTTAACAGCATTTTAGCCGCTAACAGCACATCTTCGTCGTCATCAATAATTAAAATCTTGCCGAGTTCTTTATCAGTTGCTTCCATAAGTTTGATTGTTTACCAGATATTGTGGCATTCCTGTTTCGGCTTACCTTTTGATAAATTTCGCTTAAAATTAAAATAAAACGTTCGTAAATGAACATGATCCCTGCTTTTATTGGCTTTCATGTTTCTTGTGAAAACGATCAATAGCATCTAATACTAGTAAATTATTAAGATTTTTATTATATTTAAATGTTGTTGTGGATTAAGATTTAGTCCTCTTTTTTTTGAGTTTTTGACCTTAAAGGTTCAGGTAACTACCTGAACCTTTTTTATTTAGTTCGTTATCGGACAACATATTGTTCTAATCTGTAACATATTACCCGATTAAATAATAGGTTTGTTTTTTAATATGCTGGATTACAGTTGATTACGAATTATGGCATTTTTTTAGACCACCAGTAATTCAACTTTTAGATAATATCCATGGACAGGAAGATTAAAAAGAAAAAGTGGACCACAAACCGGATTATAATGATTTCCTTGGGTTCAGTATTTATCATCTTTCTGCTCTACAGTTTCATATTCGTTGAAGGAGGCTCTAAATTGAATGTTGAAAAAGAGAAAATTAACATCGCTGAGGTAGTTAAGGGACAGTTTAGGGAATTCATACCCGTGGATGGGACGGTGATGCCCATAAAAACTATTCGGCTTGATGCAATAGAAGGCGGAGTGGTTGAAAGAAAATACCTGGATGGTGGAGTTTTGGTTAACAAAGGCGACACCATAGTCAAGCTGGCAAACCAAAATCTGTTACAAAACTTCATAAGGGAAGAAACCCAGGCTTTTATTCTGGTTAACAACCTTGAAAATACAAAGCTAGATCTAAAACGTACTCAGTTTGATCTGAAGAGGCGGTTACTTAATCTGGACTTTCAGATCGATCAGGCAAAGGATGACTACATCAGAGGAAGGCAGCTTTTTGATGAAAAAGTAATTTCCGAGCAGGAATTTTTACGGCTAAAACGTGAATACGAACGGTTGAGATCCAGCAGGGAGATTGAAATAAAATCCCAGTCATTTGATTCAGTAAATGCGGCCATTCAAATAGCACAAACAGAAAGAACGCTGGATAGAACTTACAAAAATCTGGAGATGATGAAGAAAAACCTGGAAAATCTTTACATAAAAGCCCCAATTTCCGGAAGACTTTCTTATGTAGACGTGGAAGTAGGAGAATCGATAACTTCCGGTCAGAATATAGGTCAAATTGATGATTTAAACGGTTATAAAGTCCGCGCCTCCATTGATGAGCATTATATAGCAAGGATTTATTCAGGGTTGCAGGGAAGTTTTGATTTTGCTAGTAATACTTACAGACTTGAAATACAAAAGGTATATCCTGAGGTTACCAATGGCCTTTTCGAGGTTGACATGGCTTTTATGGATACTATCCCAAAAGGAATCAGACGAGGACAAACACTTCAAATAAAATTACAACTTAGTGAGAACATCGTAGCAGTTCAGATCCCCAGGGGAAGTTTCTATCAAACAACAGGTGGTAATTGGATTTTTGTCTTGGATGGTGATGGAGCGGCCAGGAGACGAGACATTCGATTAGGAAGACAAAATCCGAGATATTATGAGGTGCTTGAGGGACTTAATCCCGGAGAAAGCGTTGTAGTTTCCTCCTATGATGGCTATGAAGATAAAGACATACTTATACTGAAATAATTTAAATATATATTTTATGGAGCACTCAGATTTTTTAATAAACACCGTCAATCTCAAAAAATTTTATTATACCGAAGAGATTGAGACGACAGCTTTAGCCGGCGTTAACTTAAAAGTAAAAGCTGGTGAATTTGTGGCAATAATGGGGCCGTCAGGATGTGGTAAATCAACACTATTGAACATAATCGGTTTGCTGGATAATCCCTCAGAAGGCCAATTTTACTTCACGGGATTGGAAATATCCGGTTACTCAGAAAGAAAAAGGGCTGACCTGAGAAAATCAAATATTGGGTTTGTTTTCCAGAGTTTTAATCTGATCGATGAATTGACAGTTTTCGAAAATATAGAACTCCCCTTGATTTACCTTAAATATTCTTCCTCTGAGCGTAAAAAAAGAGCGGAAGAGGTGATGGAGCACATGAAAATTATGCACAGAAGAAATCATTTCCCGCAGCAATTATCAGGAGGACAACAACAGAGAGTGGCAATATCCAGAGCTGTTATAGCCCGACCTAAAATCATTCTTGCTGATGAACCTACCGGTAATCTTGACTCCTCCAATGGACAGGAAGTAATGAATCTACTGACACAATTAAATGAAAGTGGTACCACCGTTATAATGGTTACTCACTCTCCAATCGATGCAGAATATGCGCACAGAATCATCCATTTATTTGATGGTCAGATTGTTTCTGAAAACATCAATTCTAAAGACAACGCAATGGTATAATACGATATGTAAAAAGTTGTAAAATGTGCAACTGTCTCATTATTAAAAGGTTTTGTTAAATGATACCTTATGTATCTTTACGCTATTCCAAATAATATGAAGTTATTAATACTCATTTTTTTACTTTCCATATCATTTTTTGCGCACAGTCAAAATGTTCTGACACTTGAAAAGTGTTTTAATATTGCTGTTGATAAAAACATCAGCATTAAAATTGCAAAGAATAATGAGTTGATCGCTGAGAACCAATACAAGCAGAGCAAATATGAATTTTACCCTGACCTGAATTTTTTTGCAAACTACAATATTGTAAATGGCCTTACAGTGGATCAAACCACTGGAGAACCGGTTACAGAGACAACCAAAAGATCATTTCCGTCATTTTCAAGCACCTTACCAATTTATGGCGGCTTTCAAAACCATCATAGAATGAACAGGACAAAGGCCAATTCAGAAGCCGCCAAGTTCAACACACTGGAAATTATCGATGATACCAGGATCGCCGTGCTAAGGAGTTATCTGCAGGTATTGATAAGCAGGTCTAATGTTCGAATTAGTGAAGAAAGGTTGAACCTGTTAAATGAGCAATTGGAGCGAGCCAGAAAAAGGTTTGAGATAGGTATAGAAAGCCAGGAAAATGTTTTCAATCTTCAATCCCAAATAGCTACTGAAAATCTTAACAAGCTAAGAATGGAAAATGATTTACAAAGGAATAAGTTATCATTATTTCAATTACTACAGCTCGATCCTTCCGAGGATTATGAGATTAAGGAAGTAGAAATTGAAGATGATATCAACGACCCCGATGTGCAGGATTTCTCCAGCTTATCGAAGGCCGTTACAAGCTATTCCCCTTTGTTAAAAAATGCTGATTTGACTGTAGACGTGGCAGAAAATGATTTGAAACTGGCGAAAGCAGATAGGCATCCTACGATATCGGCAAACGGTGGTTATGGTTCATCTTTTTCTTCGGTAAATAATGTTTCTTTTTTCGATCAAATAGATTTGAATGAGCAAAAATCTATCAATATTAGTTTAAATGTACCCATCTTTAACAGGTTCAGAACCACCACAAATATTGACAATAGTAGGTTGCAATTACGAAATGCTGAACTGAATTACAAGCAAACTGTCCAAAACCTCAATAACGAAATACAACAGGCTTATCTTGACCTGCTTGTTGCACAAAGTACTTACCATGCCGCCGAGGAAAATCTTAAAGCCATCGATCAGACATTTGAGTTTACCACCAAGCGTTATCAAACGGGGATTACAGATTTCTATACTTATATTGAGAGTTTGAATAACAAAAACAGAGCGGAAATTGAACTGGCTAACGCTAAGTATAGTATAGTCTTCAGAAACAAGATTCTGGAGGTTTACCAGGGGATATAAATTTACTTTTTGTTGTAAATCTTTATCTGATGGTCATCAAAAAAATAATATATATTATCAGATATCATACAATCCAAATAATCTTCCGGAATAGAAACGGCCTGTTTTCGTCCAGTCTGAGTATCGTAAAACACTATCTCACCATTCTTTAAAAAGTATAGTCGGTTTTTGAAGAAATGAAAGTCTGACAGACCAGGTTCCTTGATTTGCGTCAATAAGTTACCGAAAAGGTCAAATACAAGGATGCCCGTAGAGGTTTCATTCAAATAAACACGATTGTGATATACTTTTATAATATTTACTTCAGGGTCATCAAGCTTAGTGATTATTTGGTTTAATTGAATTTCACTATTCACTGTCCGGTTATTTATCATATAGGATTTAAGGGAAAGGTTTATATCATCAAAGATCCAAAGGATATTTCTAGGGTCGTATCCAGCCGCTGATGCAGATATTATATCAAAATCACCAAGGTTATAGTCAACAGGGTTGGATAAAAATCTGTCAATAAAAGAAAACCTTTGAAAATCACTGTAAAAAATGAAAATCTTATTTGTATTTCGGGCGTCTACTGAACTGATGTTGCCAAAAATTGCCGGGGAATATATAATTGTTGAATCAGCCGGATAGTTATATTTAAATAGTTCGCTATCTACGCTGTAGAGTAGATTTCCATTTTGATCAATGGATGATGACTGTGCAGCTTTTCTAAGGTTTATAGAATCTTGTAATATCCAATTCTGCCCATGGGTTAGTACTGGTACCTCAAGAAATAGTAAAATAATTAAGAATTTATTCACCAAAATTTTTAATGATTAACGAATTACCATCGAAAATAGCATAGGACTTTCTGAAAATCCATTCCCCTAAATTAACATAGGTGGCTTTTTCATTGATCGGAAATTTTACGGACAAATGGCGATGACCAAAAATATAGTAATCATGGTGTTTTTCTTTCTCTACGATTTTGCAGTATTGGACCAGCCATTCGTCATCTCCTTTAAATTCATTATGATCGTTAATATTCCTTTTTCTGCTATTATTGGAGAGGAAATAGGCCAGGCCTACACCTAAATCCGGGTGCAGTAAACCAAAAGCTTTGATGGCCAGGGGATTTCTAAAGACTTTTTTAACGATCTTATAAAATTTATCATCCGGTCCTAAGCCATCACCATGACTGATTAACAGGTCTTTCTGATTACAGCTAAAGGTTACTGGGTCATTGAAAACAGGTATTCCCATTTCCTCCTCAAAATACTCTGACATCCACATGTCATGGTTTCCCCCAAACAAATAAATTTGAATGCCTTTGTCGCTTAACTCAGCAAGCTTTCCCTGAAAGCGGACAAATCCTTTAGGTATGACAGATTTATACTCAAACCAAAAGTCAAAAATATCACCAACCAGAAATATGCCCTTGGCATCTTTTTGAATTGAATCCAACCACTTGACGATTGATTGTTCCCTAAGCCGACTTTCTTTATGATTAGGAGCCCCAAGATGAAAATCACTAGCGAAAAAAAGTTTTTTCCCCTTAGGTAGTGTAATAGTCTTTTTATTCATTGGGGACAAAATAAATCACAATTTGTGATTTATTTCTCACTTTGATATTTCAGAGGTGTCTTCCTTTTTTTCATTAATACCCTCACCTTCTTTTTCGTTTTCTACCTCTTCTTTAACAGATATCTTTATTTCTTCAAGTACACCAGCATCTTTTTCAGGGCTTTTATCAACCTCAGGATCTTTTTCTTGCTGCCCATTGGTAAAAGCCTGATAGTTAGTTTCTTTTTCGAAAGGTCTTGGGCCTATCAATCGGGTAAGGTCATTTTGGAAGATTATTTCTTTTTCTAAAAGCTCTTTAGCGATAATTTCCAATTCCTCTCTTTTTTCTACAAGCATATCTTTCGTTCGCTTAAATGCTTCATCAACTATCCGCTTTGCTTCATTATCAATTAGTTCAGCTGTTGCATCAGAGTAAGGTTTTGTAAATGTGTAGTCTGATTGTTTGGAATCATAGTAAGATAAATTTCCTATCTTCTCATTCATGCCATAGATGGTTATGATACTATAAGCCATTTTAGTGATTCTTTCAAGATCACTTAGTGCCCCGGTAGAAATTCTCCCAAATATTATTTCTTCCGCAGCCCTTCCTCCAAGTGCCATACACATCTCATCAATCAACTGTTCTTTTTGATAAAGAAACTGCTCTTTCGGTAGATATTGAGCGTAGCCTAGCGCAGCTACCCCTCTTGGCACTATACTGACTTTAACCAATGGATCGGCATGTTCCAAGAACCACCCTGCCACCGCATGTCCTGCTTCATGATAAGCCACAATTCGTTTTTCCTCCGGTGAAATAATTTTATTTTTCTTTTCCAATCCCCCAATAACCCTGTCGATTGCATCCTGAAAGTCTTGCATATCAACTTTTTCTTTATCATGTCTGGCAGCAATCAGGGCAGCTTCATTACAAACATTTGCAATTTCAGCCCCTGCGAAACCGGGTGTTTGGGCTGATAGCTTCCTGGAATCAACATTTTCAGATATTTTGAGTGGCTTAAGATGCACTTTAAAAATTGCTTCCCTGCCAACAATGTCAGGCTTATCTATACTTATTTGCCTGTCGAAACGCCCTGGTCTTAACAAAGCATTGTCAAGTACATCAGGCCTGTTGGTTGCCGCTAATATTATAACTCCGGAGTCAGTGGAAAACCCATCCATTTCCACAAGTAATGAGTTGAGTGTATTTTCCCTTTCGTCATTGGATCCTGGCATTTGACCTTTTCCTCTTGAGCGACCGATAGCATCAATCTCATCAATAAAAACTATGCAGGGAGCTTTTTCTTTTGCTTGTTTAAATAAGTCCCTTACTCTGGCTGCTCCTACACCCACAAACATTTCCACAAAATCTGAACCTGATAGAGTAAAAAACGGAACCGCAGCTTCGCCGGCAACAGCTTTTGCCAGCAATGTTTTCCCTGTGCCCGGAGGGCCAACCAGTAAAGCACCCTTAGGTATTTTACCACCAAGCCGGGTGAATTTTGACGGATTTTTCAAAAACTCGACAATTTCTTTGATCTCTTCTTTCGCCTCATCCAGTCCTGCTACGTTACCGAAAGTTATTTTTACTTTATTCTCGGCATCGAACAGGGCTGCTCTGGATTTTCCAATGTTAAATATCTGCCCACCTGGTCCGCCGCCTCCTGTCATACGCCTCATCAAAAACCAAAAACCAAATAGTATCAAAATCAGAAATCCCCAGTTAAATATAAAGCTGGTAAAGTCAGAACGCTCCTCGACTTCATAACCTATTTGTTGACTCTCACTAAGCTGTGCCTCAATCTTTCTAAATTTTTCGTCAAAATTTTCAGATGAAACAATTTGAAATTTATAGTGCGGACCACTATCAAAAAATGGATTCTTCTCTTCCAGTTCGAGCTTATATTTGGTGTTCTGCAATGCGTCTTCTTTTAACGTCACCTCAACTTCTTGTTGATTGGATATCAGCACAACCTTTCTGACATCGTTGCTTAGCATCATCTGTTCAAACCTTTTAAAGGTTGTTTTCTTGGCAGACGTGTTATTACTGAAGTATGAAACTCCAAAAACTACCAGTACTAATGATAATATCACCCAAATTTGATAATTCTGTTTTGGAGGTTTTGGCAATATATTTTTTTTTCTCGGTTTATCAGGCATCTCTCAATATCTCTAAATAGTAATTTTTATAAACGCTGTGATTTTCACAAAGTTATTAGGTTGCTTCTGCGAAAGTAATTAATGCATCACCCCATAGTTCTTCGAGATCATAGTGATATCTTTTTTCTTTTATGAAAATATGAGCAACCACATCAACATAATCAATTAAAACCCATTCTTTGTTTTGTTTTCCTTCGATACGCCAGGGCTCTTGTTCAGTCGATTTATAAACCGACTCTTCAATGGAGGTTGCTATTGCATCGACCTGTGTATCAGAATTGGCTGAACATAAGACAAAATAATCTGCTATAGAATTTTGAATTTTTCTCAGATCCATCACTACTACGTTAGTCCCTTTTTTTTCCAACATTCCCTGAACAATTTGATTGCTTATTTCTGAAGAGGGCAAATTAACTGCTGAAGTTTTTTGCATTAACTAATTTTAGGTGTTCGTAGAATATTATAATTAAAGTTCATAAATACTTTGCCAAAAAGCATATTTAATATAAATAATGTTATAAAGCTGACAGAATGTCACTCAACCAACGATGTTATTAATGCGCTGTTAAAAGAAAAAAAAGGTAAGCATGGCACTGTAGTAGTAACGGAAAACCAAAAGAAAGGTAAAGGTCAGCGAGGAAATCATTGGGAGTCAGAACCTTATAAAAATTTAACATTTTCATTACTAATGTTCCCTCAATTAAAAATCCCTGATCAATACTATCTTAATTATTATGTGTCTGTAAGCCTCCTTACAACCGTGAAAGAAACTACAAACAGCAATGGATTTTTCATTAAGTGGCCTAATGATTTACTATTTGAAAAAAATAAAATTGCGGGGATCTTAATCGAAAATACCTTGTATGATTCGTTGGTGGAATCTTCCATAGTTGGAATTGGGTTGAACGTGAATCAGACAAGTTTTACAGCTCAAGGTGCCACCTCCTTAAAATTGATCACAAAAAAAGACTATGATGTTTTTGATTTGTTAAAGCAGATTATTTACCAATTTGAAATTAACTACCAGCTTCTTTTTGAGGATAGACAACAATTAAAGCAGAGCTACATGAATAATTTATTTGGTTTCGAAGAACGTCTACTTTTTCGAGATAAAAAGGGTTTATTCCAAGGCACAATTGTAGATGTTGATGATACTGGAAATCTGCTGGTTGAAAGGAGTGGTGGGATAAAAAAATACGACATCAAAGAGATCGAATTTATTAGAGGATAATCATCACTTAATCAACTATAAAAAACAAGGTAATTGATTTTTTATAACTTTGCTTTTTATAAACTACTAAAATTTAAAAACTATTTCACATGGTAGAAACACAACTTTACAAAGTAAAAGACATCACCCTTGCCGATTGGGGTAGAAAAGAAATGGAATTAGCAGAGGCTGAAATGCCAGGTTTAATGTCATTGCGAGAGGAGTATAGGGACCAGCAACCACTGAAAGGTGCCCGCATTGCCGGCTGTCTTCATATGACCATCCAAACCGCTGTATTGATAGAGACACTGACTGAACTGGGCGCTGAAGTTAGTTGGTCGTCTTGTAATATTTTCTCTACTCAGGATCATGCAGCTGCTGCAATTGCCAATACTGGTATTCCTGTATTCGCCTGGAAAGGAATGAACGAGGAAGAATTTGACTGGTGTATAGAGCAGACCCTTTTTGCTTTCAAGGATGGAAAACCTTTAAACATGATTCTTGATGATGGCGGAGATCTAACAAATATGGTGTTAGACAGATATCCCGAGTTAGTAAAAGATATAAAAGGAGTATCTGAGGAAACTACTACTGGTGTTCATAGATTGTATGAAAGATCCAGGAATGGCGTTCTTCCTTTGCCTGCAATTAATGTGAACGACTCAGTGACCAAATCTAAATTTGACAATAAATATGGGTGTAAAGAGTCGCTGGTAGATGCCATTAGAAGGGCGACAGATATTATGTTGGCGGGAAAAGTAGCTGTTGTTGCTGGCTATGGTGATGTTGGTAAAGGTTCAGCAGCTTCATTGAGAGGTGCCGGAGTAAGAGTGATTGTCACAGAGATTGATCCGATTTGTGCACTGCAGGCTGCAATGGACGGTTTTGAGGTAAAGAAGATGACGGACGCTGTAAAAAGAGCGGACATTGTTGTTACAGCAACAGGGAATAAGGACATTATTAATGGTGACTACTTCAAAAGTATGAAAGACAAAACCATCGTTTGTAACATCGGCCATTTCGATAATGAGATCGATATGGCATGGTTAAATGAAAACTATGGAGAATCAAAAGTTGAGATAAAACCTCAGGTTGATTTATACAATGTTGATGGTAAAGACATCATAGTTTTAGCTGAAGGTAGACTGGTAAACCTTGGATGCGCGACCGGACACCCTTCATTTGTAATGTCAAACTCTTTTACGAACCAGGTACTCGCGCAGATAGAGCTATGGCACAACAGTGATAAATATGAGAATGCGGTTTATACCCTTCCTAAAGCGCTTGATGAAAAGGTGGCTTATTTCCACTTGAAGAAAATTGGGGTTGAATTAGATACCTTATCTGAAGATCAGGCTAATTATATAGGCGTGAAAGTTGAAGGCCCATATAAACCTGAATACTATAGATATTAATTTTCATGTAGAAGGGGCAATTTTATTGTCCCTTTTATTTTTTTCCGCCATAGATTTATTCTGCTGAATTTCTTTTCTCATTTTTCTTTTTACAAATTTTCTCGGAATAGCCATCAGGTAATAATTAATAATATAGCCTATCCGCTCTAAAAAGCTTGTATTTAATTTTGATGCCGGATGTCCCTTCCCGTTTGCAGCCCTTCCAAACTTCCCATACTGAGGGGGTTGGTACATGTAGTTAACATCATTACAGTCTATCCCAAATTTTTTGAATTCATCATGTTTCACAAAATATAAACTATCGCCCCCCATTTTTACATGAAGCAGCTCATAGCCTTTGCGGTTGGCTAAGTCAACCAGCGATTGAATTGAAGCCCCATAATAATCATCACCTTTCCAAACAAAATTTGATTTATAATTGATCGTAAATTTTTGTTTAGGTGGATAGCTTGGGTTGTATTCGATTACCACAAAAGTTGGATGATATTGTTTAATTGCTTCCCAAAGGTGATAATCGTTTCCATCGATATCGATTATTAGAAGATCCGGATTTTGTGGTACCGCATTATTCTTAAAAATCTGCTCAATATTATCTCTGTCAACAAAATCTTCTATTATAGCAACTTTATCATAGCCAGATAATTTTTCTCTTAGATTTTTAATACCATCCGGGTCCGCTTCGATGAGTAACGCTTGAAAGTCATGATTCAGGATCAAGCTCCTGCTATGGAGAAATTCGAAAGATTTAGCTCCAAACTCAATACAAAATTTTTTCTTAGCAGGGATTATGGTAAAAATGTATTCTGTCAGTCCTTCATCGATATCACCATTTTCAGTAATTGGATACTCATATTTGCTTAAAGGCAATTTTTTTGGATATATTTTTTTAAATATCATCTTTCAATCCAATTTTCAATAATTTTATTAACCGCATTCACATGAATATTCAAATCAGAACCGATTGCCTTTATCTCGCTTAAGATGGTGCTTTTTTTACCAATTGGTCCCCACCGTCCCGCATGTATAGGTTTTTTATCAGGGTATAAACCTAAATTATAAATTCCACTTGCTGCAGCGATATGTAATGGCCCGGTGCTGGCAGCTAATAACCCGGATGAAGCAGCTATAAAATCAACTAATTCATCAAGAGAAAATTTACCCGTAAGGTCTTGAACATGTTCTAAATCAATAAGCTCGGGACAATTTTTACGAATTAATTCTCCTTCCATAGTTGTTCCTGTTATAAAAATTTTAAAGGTCTGTTTATCTAGCTGTTGAGCTAGTTTGTAATATTGAGTAAGTGGCCATTCTTTAGCACTGCCTTTAGATTTTGGATGAAATACAAGGTTGAAGTTATCCGAAAGTAATTCGGGATATTTGTTTCTGCTATTTTGCCATCCTAAGAAGTGATGCATTTCATACAAGTCGATATCCGGATGGATCTTCAGTGGTTTTAATAATTTAAGGTTTAACTGAGATTCATGAAGATCACTTTTTTTACGGGCCAGGTTTACTAATTTATTACAGGTCCACCAGTGATACATCCTGTGGCTGGTACCTATCCGCATTGGAATTTTTTGTTTTTTTCCCAAGCGGGCGATTTTTTTGACAGGTAAAACATGTATCAAACAATCAATATCCTGCAAGCTATTTTCATCTAGTCTTTCAATATTGATGAAGTTATCAATATTGACTGATCGCTTAACAATTGACTCGGTGTAGTTTTTTCCTAAAAAGTAAATACTGCAATCAGGGAAATGGTTCTTGATTACGCCTGCCATTGGAAGGGTAAGTATTACATCTCCAAGGTTGTCAGTACGGCTTAATAGAATTCTTTCGTCGTTCATTTAAAAATTTGAGCTTAGCATATTTTAGAAAAGCTGCATAGGTAGAGTTAACAGATATAATAAACCCGTAATAACCATCTAAGAAACCCAATTGTAAAAAATACTTCTTTAAGAAGGTAAAAGTTGAGCTTAGAATGACTTTTAGTGTCGAAGATGATTTCCCTCTCCTGAAAGCTTCCTGTGCACCTACTTCTGAAAAGAATTCTATTTTTTTAAGGTGGTGATTAAGACTGTTAAAGGAATAGTGCAAGATATCAAGCTTTACTTCCTGGATACTGGAGCCCTTTTGCAGAACAATCTCATCATGTGGGTCTGTGCCTGTGTATTTTCCTAAACCTTTTTTAAACAATCTTAATTTTTTATCTGGATACCATCCACAGTGCTTTATCCATTTTCCGCAATAGTTGGTTAGTCTGTTGAAGATGTAACCATCATAATTGAATGCTTCTTCTTTTTTGATAATTAGATTTGATCTTAGTTCAACGGATAAAGCTTCATCAGCATCAATTGAAAGGATATACTCATGAGAGGCAAATTTCAGTGAAAAATTTCTCTGAGCATTTATACCCGGCCATTTATTTTGTATGAATGTTACCTTATGTTTTTTACATATTTCTTCGGTTTGGTCAGTTGAATAGGAATCGATCACTATGATCTCATCCGCAAATCCTTGCAAGGACCTTATACATCTTTCAATGTTATGTTCTTCATTAAAAGTAATGATGATCGCTGTCACACTACTCATTATTTAAAGACGTTTTAATAATTTCAAAGAGTGCAAGAAAGTGGTTTTCCTGGTTGAATAACTTATCAGCACGAAGTTTACCAGCTTTTGCGAGGTTCTCTTTTAATTCCCGGTTTTCATATAATCTTAAAAGCATACGTGCAAGGTCTTTTTCATCCCCTGCTTCAAATAACAAACCGCTACTTTCATTTTCAATAATTTCAAGTACACCGCCATTATTTGCACCAATAACAGCAGTTTGAGCCCTCATAGCTTCCGCTAGCACAAGGCCAAAAGTTTCATGAGCAGTTGTTAGTACCACCACATCAAAGCAGTTCATAAACCGCTGTGGTTCATTTTGGAAGTCGGTCATAATCACTTGTTCAACCAGGTTTAGATCATTAATTAATGCTTCCAATTTTATTTTATAATCATCATCTGTGGAACCACCAACTAGATAAGACATTACATCAATGCCCTTTTCTTTCAAAATAGCAGTGGCTTTGATTAATACATGTTGGTCTTTTTTTCGATCTATTCTTCCGATTAATGCAATATTAAATGCTGCCTTACCAAATTTCTTGAAAAATGAATTACATGATCCCGGATTTATATTTGGCTCTTTTACACCATAATATAATGTACAAACCTTTTCTAGAGGGATATTTACATATTTTAAAATCCTATCTTTTAATTCTTCTGTTATGGCAATCATTTTATCAATTGACCTGTAGATAAATGAATGGTATAATCCTTTTTTTGGCTTAGTGATCAGCATTTGCCTGGTATGGATGATCTTTATTTTTGGGTGAAAAATTTTCGTTAGTGCTACCATAAACAGATCACGCTTATGGTGGACATGTATGATCTTGATATTGTATCTTTTGACTACTCTGGATAAATGTGCGGCAGCTATTATAGGAACTTTCGGTTGGTTATTGTTTAATAATATAAAACTTAATCCTTCGGTTAAAAAGTTTCGTTCTAATTTACTTTCCGATGTAATCAGATTTAAAGTCTTTAGACCATAATCGGGCAAATTTTTGCAACAATCAAAAAAATAAAGCTCTAGACCTCCTAAATTACGGGATGTGCATAATTCCAAAACAAAATATGATTGATCGGTGGTCATGCTAGTAGCCGACAAACTTACGTTAACAAATAATCGTAGACAACCAAAAATATAAGCTAGGTCATTTGCAAAAGGACAATATCAAAAAGGACTATTCTAACAAAGATAAGGTTGATATCTTTGACAATGAGTTTATTCCTCATGTCGATTCCATGTATAATTTTGCCTACAGACTAACCTTTGACGAAGACGATGCCAAGGATCTGGTTCAGGAAACGTACCTAAAAGCTTATCGGTTTATCAATTCTTTCCATAGGGGAACGAACGCCAAAGCCTGGCTGTTTCGAATATTGAAGAACAGCTTCATTAATGAGTTTAGGAAGAAGAGTAAGGAACCGGGAAAAGTTGATTACCAGGAAGTTGAAAATTATTACAATTCAGATGAAGTCAATAAGGCCATCACCCCTGACTTAAGGGTTGAGTCGGTAAAAGACATGATCGGTGATGAAGTCACTAATGCTTTGAATTCTCTTGCATTGGACTTTAGGACAGTCATTATATTGTGTGATTTGGAAGGTTTTACTTATGAAGAGATGGCCAAAATTTTGGATATACCCATTGGAACAGTACGATCCCGCCTTCATAGGGCCAGGAATTTATTAAAAGAACGTTTGAAATCTTATGCGAAAAATATGGGATATGGTTAGTTTTAATTCAAAAATTTTTTTTATGGTCAGATCTTTATTTAAGAGAGGTAGAAAAAATAATCCTGATACTAACTGTGCGGATTATAATAAATGCTTTGAGGTACTGGAGCTGATGCTGGATGATGAGGCCACCCCTGATCAAGAGAAGTTTATGCGGAATAATCTTGAAAAATGCATGCTTTGTTTTGAACATTTGAAATTAGAAAAAGAAATAAAAGATCTCATAAGAAACCGGTTAGAGATGAAAAAGCCCCCCTTCGGCCTGGTAAAAACCATTCGAGATTCTGTTATAACCCCAGCTGACCTGAATTGATGACTAATGGTAAGGCGATAATTCTTTCGGCACCTTCTGGTTCAGGAAAAACTACGATTGTTAAACATTTGATGCAGCATAGGAATGATATTGATTTTTCGGTATCTGCGACAACCAGAGAAAGAAGGTCAGAAAATGAGCACGATGGAAAAGATTATTATTTCTTGACAGTTGAAGCATTCCAAAAAAAAATAGAAGAGGGTGCGTTTATAGAGTGGGAACAGGTTTATGAAAATGTTTATTATGGCACTTTAAAATCAGAGGTTGAGCGCATATGGGCCATTAGCAGCCATGTGATCTTTGATGTAGATGTGTTAGGCGGATTGAATCTAAAACAGTATTTTGACAAAAATGCGATTGCAATATTTATCAAAGTACAAAATAGGGAAGTTCTCAAACAGAGATTAATTGAAAGGAAGACAGAAACGGAAGATTTAATAGAAAAAAGGCTTCTAAAAGCTGATTATGAGATGAGTTTTGAGAAATCTTTTGATGTTAGCATTCTTAATGACAACCTGGAAACATCTTGCCATCGTGCAGCCGAAATTGTTGATGTATTTTTAGATGGAAAAGGCTAAAGATACTTATGGTTTATTCTTCGGCTCATTTAATCCAATTCACAACGGACATATGATAATTGCAAACATAGTCAGGCAATTAGCTGATTTAAAGGAAGTTTGGTTTGTGGTTACTCCTTTAAACCCCATGAAAAGTAGTAAATCATTACTCCACGAGTTTGACCGATTGGATATGGTAGATAAAGCTATATATGATGATCCTCATTTTCGGGGTTGCGACGTTGAATTTAATTTGCCAAGGCCTAGCTATACTATTGACACCCTGGCATATTTATCTGATAAAAATCCTAATAAAAAATTCAAGTTGATTATTGGGGAAGATAACCTGCATAGCTTTCCCAGATGGAAAAACAGCAAAGTAATCCTGGAAAATCATGGATTACTGGTTTATCCAAGGCCTAATGCTAAACCCAGCAGCCTTAACAATCATACAAATGTAGAATTCATCCAAGCGCCAACGATTGATATATCCGCAACATTTATCCGACGATTAATCAAAGAGGGGCGATCGGTTAAATATTTAATTCCTGACGCTGTTTGGGAATTTATTCTAAGGAAGAGGTTCTATTGCTAGATGGTCATTATATCTATTTCCTTGTTTTTAAGGTGTTCTTCTATTTTGTGAATATGATTATCCGTCATTTCCTGGACTTTGTCTTCAGCCGACTTTACAGCATCTTCAGAGGCTCCTTCTTTGATTAATTTCTTTAAAGAATCGTTTATTTCTTTTCGCACATTCCGGACACTAACTTTTCCATTCTCGGCTTCATGCTTCGCTTGTTTTACTAAAGTTTTCCTTCTCTCTTCGGTAAGTTGCGGTATATTAATTCTAATTAGTTCACCGTCATTTTGAGGATTAAAGCCCAAATCACCGTTCATGATGGCTTTTTCAATTTCGGGTATCATCTTTTTTTCCCACGGTTTGATTACCAGGGTTCTGGCGTCCGGAGTGCTAACTGAGGCAACTTGTTGAATGGGCGTCTTTGAACCGTAATAATCAACACTAACCCCATCTACCATGTTTGGCATAGCTTTTCCCGCTCTTATCTTTGATAGCTCCGAATAAGCATGAGAGACGGACTTATCCATTAGTTCATTTGCCTCATCTAAGAACATTTTAATTTCTTCTTCCATATCAATTACTCATTTTATTCAAAATATTACCAAATAATTCTAATTAATCAAGGTGCCTACCTCATTGCCTAAAATTAAATCATAAAGATTACCTGGCTTATTCATATCAAAAACAATTATAGGAAGCTTATTCTCCTGGCATAAAGTAAAAGCAGTTAAATCCATAACATTTAAGCCTTTTTCATAAACTTCCTGAAATGTTATGTTCGAAAATTTAGTGGCATTTGGGTCTTTTTCAGGATCCGCGGTATACACACCATCAACGCGGGTGCCTTTTAATACTATATCCGCCTCTATTTCCACCGCCCTGAGGCTTGCAGTGGAATCTGTTGTGAAATAAGGATTTCCGATTCCTGCCCCAAATATTACAATTCTTCCCTTTTCAAGGTGTCGCACTGCTCTTCTTCTTATGAAGGGCTCACATACTTGTTCCATATTGATGCCAGACATTAATCGGGTATACATGCCATGTTTTTCAAGGGCACTTTGTAAGGCCATGCCATTAATAACGGTCGCTAACATACCCATATAATCTCCCTGAACTCTATCCACTCCGACACTTTCCGATTGCACACCTCTGAATATATTTCCTCCACCTATTACTATTGCAATCTCAATACTTTCATCTCTAACTTTTTTAATTTCATTGGCATATTGTTCCAATCGCTTGGAATCTATACCATATTGTTTTTCACCCATTAAGGCTTCACCACTGAGCTTAAGTAAAATTCTTTTGTATTTCATATTGGAGTTGGTAAAGGATTGCCCTCAGCAAATTTATGTTTTAACCAAATTATTCAAAATTCCATCAACATCTGATTCTTTTCGACCCTGTCGCCCTGCTTTATTTTTAGTGTTTTTACTTTTCCGTCCTCCTGGGCTTTTAATACATTTTCCATTTTCATTGCTTCTAATACGATCAATGGTTGGCCAGCTTTTATTTCGTCATTTTCATTTACCATCACATCCACAATAAGTCCCGGCATAGGTGATTTGAGGCCTGTTTGATGTTTGGTGGCCACTTTATGAATACCCATTTTTCTCAGGGTATTATCCAACTCATCCGCGATTGAGACCTCTAAAAATGTATTGTTTACCTTTAAAGTAACAATCTTGCTGGCCCTGTTAAATGATATCAACTCCACCTCGAACGATTGACTGTCAGCTAAAATAGTGTAAAACTTATTATCATTCTTGGTAACTTTCCAATCTATTTTATCCTTATTTATTGTCAAGATATTGTCAATAAATTCAATGTTATATTCTTTTGAATCAATGGTTGCAGTTATCATTAGTAATGAGTTTTAGAATTTGAAACAAGTTAAAGAAATCATCCAATATTTTATACTGATAGGTTTGTTTTCAATATTTTTTGGATGTAAAGATAGTGTGCCAATTACTTCTCCCGACATCGTAAATGATGTGCCTCAAAAAGAAATTGAAAAAAACTATCAACCAACCCCGGCCAGAATTTTTGATATACTCCACACCAAATTGCAAATCCGTTTTGACTGGGAAGAGAAGGAGGTAATTGGAGAGGCATATTTATTAATTAAGCCCTATAGCTATCCTGCGCAAGTCATTGAATTAGATGCCAAGGATTTTCAAATTGAAAATATTAAAGACAGGACTGGAAAGGATTTGAAATATAGCTATGATGGAAATACAATTAGTATTGATTTTGAAAAAAACATGGTACCCCAGGAAGAAACTGAGATACACATAAAGTACATAGCCAGACCGTGCAAAAATGAATTGGTAACACAACCTGATTATCAGAACCTGGGCCTCTATTTTATAAATCACACAGACACATTAACTAAGCCCCAACAAATTTGGACCCATGGTGAGCCGTACAATAATTCAGCGTGGTTCCCAACTATAGACCAACCCAACGAAAAATTTACACAAGAAATATACATAACTGTAGACTCAACATTTAAAACTTTGTCCAATGGCCAACTCATACACTCAAAATTCAATGATGATAAAACCAGAACCGACTACTGGAGATTAGATCAACCACATGCAGCGTACTTGCCAAGTATAGTGGTAGGAGAGTTTCAAAAAATAGAAAAAAAATGGAATAATACACCAATTAACACATGGGTGGAAAGTCAACATATCGAGACAGCAAAAGCTGTATTTAAAAATACTCCTGAGATGATGAATTTCTTTTCAAAGAAATTAAATGTGGATTACCCATTCCCAGCTTATAACCAGGTGGTCGTTAGGGATTTCGTAACCGGAGCAATGGAAAACACCAGCGCTTCAATTTTTCAACAAGAATTAGTTGGTTCAAAAAATGCAACCTTAGACATCAACTGGGATTTTATTATCGCCCATGAATTATTTCATCAGTGGTTTGGAAATTTGGTAACCTGCGAATCCTGGTCACATATCGTGCTTAATGAGGCGCTGGCGAATTATTCAGAATATTTATGGACAGCATATAAATATGGACTTGCAGAAGCTAAGTATCATCATTGGCAGGAAATGAATTCATACTTTGATGAGGCGTTAGGAAGCAAACATAGCCTGGTTAGAAATCATTACGACGATCCCTCAGAACTATTTGACAATCATACCTATGCAAAAGGTGGGAGAGTAATTCATATGCTTAGAAATTACTTAGGGGATAGCATTTTTTTTAACGGACTTAACATTTATTTAAATGAGAATAAATTCCAAAGTGTTGAAACAGATCATCTTAGATTAGCTATGGAAAAAGCAAGTGGGGTCGATTTACATTGGTTTTTTGATCAATGGTTTTTTAGGGCCGGGCACCCAATTCTTAATATTGACCATACTTTAAAAGGAGATACCCTAACTATTAACATAAAACAAGATACCAAACAGCCATACCGATTAATCACTTACCTGGAAATATATTATGAGGATGGCATTGAATCATTACCCCTATTAATCGATGAACAGAATAAGGACATTATCCTGATTTTGGAGGAGGAACCTAAACTTGTCACTATTGATGCATCAAACGAACTCCTTGCTGAGATCTATCACAAAAAATCGATTAAAGAACATATTTATCAATTTATAAACGTACCGCATTTTGCCGCCACCATAGAGTCTTTTGAAATATTAATTGATACCCTTGACCGCAGTAATAGAATCGACCTATATCAGGAAATGTTAATGAAAGATAACGACAGATTAAAGATTAAAGGTCTTCAGTTTCTATATAGTGATTCTGTATCTTCAGATAATTTAAAGGAGACAGTTAGAAATTTAGCGAAGCATTCGAAATCTCAAGTGAGAGCAGAAGCTATGGCTTTATTATTTAGTTGGGGGAATGATACAGAGCTATTAAAATTAACTTTGATGGATAGTTCATTTATGGTAAGAGGAATAGGTCTGGATAGAGTTCTTCAGCAGGACGATTTTAAGATTAACCGTGACTCATTATTTGATATGAATAGTGAATTCTTAAATATTAATTTAGTGCTGCCGGTCGCTCAATATTATATAGAATCAAATAATTGGGAGAAGTATGATTGGTTTTTGTACCGATTATACAATTTACCAAATTCGGACCTCTTTTATTTACTAAATTATTTTAACCAATATATTTTCAAAGCCCCTTTAGAGATAAAATTGAATGCCTCGGGACATCTTTTTTTCATTGCCAAGCATCACCATCACTATCCCATTAGATTCTTAGCCTATCAAGGGTTGAATTTAATTAGTGATACAAAAGGTGTTGACCAAAAAATTAAGTTTTTGAAAGATTATGAAGAAGAACTAAGTATTTCTTCTTTTTACTGATATAGTGTACTTATTACTGATATAGTGTACTTACTTTCGCTGATTTCCCTTTAAAAATTTGATTAAGTGTTAAAAGCTTGTAATTTTGCCTTCCTTTAATTTAGGGGTATATTCTTTTATGCCGGGGGGATACCAAAGCGGCCAACTGGGGCAGACTGTAAATCTGCTGGCGTATGCCTTCGTAGGTTCGAATCCTGCTCCCCCCACAATATTATATAAAAGCGGGCGTAGCTCAGTTGGTAGAGCGACAGCCTTCCAAGCTGTAGGTCGCGGGTTCGAGCCTCGTCGCCCGCTCTTGTACGAAGCCGATGTAGCTCAGTGGTAGAGTACTTCCTTGGTAAGGAAGGGGTCACGGGTTCAAATCCCGTCATTGGCTCAAAATAGATTTAAAAATTATAACTAAAATAATTACTTATTAAATAGTCTACGAAAAATGGCAAAAGAAACATTTGATCGGTCGAAACCACACGTTAACATAGGAACCATTGGCCATGTTGACCATGGTAAAACAACCTTAACTGCAGCAATTACAAAAGTATTAGCTGAAAAAGGTTTAGCAGACCTAAGGGATTTTTCATCTATTGATAATGCCCCTGAAGAAAAAGAGCGTGGTATAACAATAAACACCGCTCACGTTGAGTACCAAACCGACAACAGACACTATGCGCACGTTGATTGCCCGGGTCACGCGGATTACGTTAAAAACATGGTGACTGGAGCTGCACAAATGGACGGGGCTATACTTGTTGTAGCTGCTACAGATGGCCCAATGCCTCAAACACGAGAGCATATCCTATTGGCAAGACAGGTAGGGGTACCGGCAATTGTTGTTTTTATGAATAAGGTTGACTTGGTTGATGACGAAGAACTGCTAGAACTTGTAGAGATGGAAATCAGGGAATTATTAGATTCTTATGAATTTCCAGGTGATGATATACCGGTTATTCAGGGGTCTGCCCTTGGTGGTTTGAATGGTGAAGAAAAATGGGTAGAGAAGATCATGGAGTTAATGGCTGCTGTTGATGATTACATTCCACTTCCTGAGCGATTAATAGATAAAGATTTTCTAATGCCTGTTGAAGATGTGTTCTCGATTACTGGTCGGGGTACTGTTGGAACTGGTAGGATTGAAAGAGGTGTGATCAACTCAGGCGATCCGGTTGATATTATTGGTATGGGTGCTGAAGATCTTAAATCAACAGTTACCGGTGTTGAGATGTTCAGAAAGATACTTGATAGAGGGGAAGCAGGTGATAATGTTGGCCTTTTATTAAGAGGTATAGAAAAATCTGACATAAAAAGGGGGATGATTATTGCCAAACCAGGCACTGTGAAACCACACGCTAAATTTAAAGCCGAAGTTTATGTATTATCCAAAGAAGAAGGGGGAAGACATACACCATTCTTTAATAAATATAGGCCTCAGTTTTATTTAAGGACTACTGATGTAACAGGTGAAATTAAATTACCCGAAAATATAGAAATGGTAATGCCTGGAGACAATGTTACAATAGATGTTGATCTAATCAATAAAGTTGCACTAGAGAAGGGTTTGAGATTCGCAATAAGAGAAGGTGGAAGAACGGTTGGAGCTGGTCAGGTAACTGAAATATTAGATTAAAATAAAAAAAAGATAATCTATTGTTAAAAAACATATTTTATCTAACTTTGCAGTCCTTTAAGGGCTGCATCATATTTACGGGTGTAGCTCAATTGGTAGAGCATTGGTCTCCAAAACCAAAGGTTGGGAGTTCGAGTCTCTCCACCCGTGCAAAAAAAGAAGTTATTGATGACAAAGGTTATAAACTTTTTTAAAGACTCGTATCATGAAATGTTACATAAAGTAACGTGGACGAAGTACGGTGAATTACAAAATAGCTCCTTTCTCGTATTAATAGCCTCTTTAATTTTCGCACTGGTAATAGGACTCATTGATTTTGCTTTTGAATCTGTGATGCAGTGGGTTTATAATGCGTTTTAGAGACTTTAATTATGAGTGAGTCAAAGTGGTATGTGATTCGGGCTATTAGTGGGCAGGAAAGAAAGATAAAGTCATATCTGGAAACTGAAATCTCAAGACAGAAACTTGAAGAATATATACCTCAGGTCTTAATACCCTCAGAGAAAGTTTACGAGATGAGAAATGGAAAAAAAAGGGTTAGAGAAAGAAATTTTTTTCCAGGATATGTTTTGGTTTCCGCTGATTTAAATCACGGAGAGACACAACACTTGATTAATAATATACCAGGGGTGATAGGTTTTTTAGGTTCAGGTGAAGGTAAGAGTAGTAGAATACCAGTTCCATTGAGACAGACAGAAGTTAACAGAATTTTAGGCAAGGTAGATGAAATTGACGAATATGAAGAAAAACTGGATACACCATTTATAATTGGTGAATCGGTAAAGGTAATGGATGGGCCGTTTAGCGGATTTACTGGTTCTGTTGAGGAAGTATTTGAAGATCGTAAGAAATTAAATGTTACAGTAAAAATATTTGGTAGGAATACTCCTGTTGAGTTAAACTATATTCAGGTGGAGAAACAAGAATAACCATGGCAAAAGAGATTACAGGTTATGTTAAACTGCAAATAAAAGGTGGTTCTGCGAACCCTTCGCCGCCTGTTGGGCCTGCGCTGGGAAGTAAAGGTCTTAATATAATGGAGTTTTGTAAGCAATTCAATGCACGGACTCAGGATAAGCAAGGTCAGGTTTTGCCGGTAATTATAACTGTTTACTCAGATAAGTCTTTTGAATTTGTAATCAAAACCCCTCCGGCTGCCGTCTTACTGTTTAACGCGGCTAACATAAAAAAAGGGTCTTCAGAACCTAACAGAATAAGATCAGGATCGGTTACATGGGATCAGGTAAAAGAGATAGCAGAAACGAAAATGCCGGATTTAAATTGTTTCAAGGTTGAATCTGCCATGAAAATGGTAGCTGGTACAGCCAGAAGCATGGGAATCAAAGTAACTGGAGATGCCCCTTGGGTTAACAACTAATAATCATGGGAAAAATATCTAAGAAACAAAAAGAGATACTTGGTAAATACGATCTAACCAAGGAGTATAGTGTAGAGGAAGCTTCTGAGTTGGTAAAAAATATAACTACAACCAAATTTGATGCGTCTGTAGACCTGGATGTTAGGCTGAGTGTAGATCCCAGAAAAGCAGATCAAATGGTAAGAGGTGTGGTTACCCTTCCACATGGAACCGGAAAGGACATATCAGTTTTGGTTTTATGTACACCTGATAAGGAACAAGAAGCTAAAGATGCCGGCGCTGATTACGTTGGACTCGATGAGTATATAAAAAAAATTGAAGGTGGATGGACAGACGTGGACGTGATCATTACCATGCCTCCAGTAATGGTTAAAGTTGGTAAGTTGGGAAGGATACTTGGACCAAGAGGTTTGATGCCTAATCCAAAAGCCGGTACGGTTACCATGGATATTGGAAGTGCCGTAAAAGAAGTAAAGGCAGGGAAAATAGACTTTAAAGTCGATAAATTCGGAATAATCCATGTAAGCATTGGGAAATCCTCTTTTACATCAGAAAAAATAGCAGATAATATTAATGAAATGGTTAATACTATCTCCAGGATAAAACCTGCGGCATCAAAAGGTACATACTTTAAAAGTATACACCTATCGAGTACTATGAGTAAGGGTATAAAGGTTGATAAAAGTTCAATAAAAGGCATATAATCATGACTAGAGAAGAGAAAAGCCACGTCATTGAAGATCTTACCGAAAAATTTAAAGAAAAACCATATTTCTATGTAACCGATGCTTCTGGGTTAACAGTTAGTCAAATAAATAATTTCAGAAGAATATGTTTTGAGCGGAATATGGAATATAAGGTAGCTAAAAACACCTTAATAAAAGTGGCATTAGATAATATAGATGGTGATTATTCTGAATTTGACCATACCGTACTTAAGGGTTTTTCGGGTATACTATTTTCTGATGAATCAGGTAGTGCACCCGCTAAATTGTTAAAGGAATACTATAAGAAAGGCAATAAAAAACCTACACTAAAAGGGGCATCTGTAGATTCATCACTATTTATTGGAGAAGATCAGTTAGATGCACTAAGCAAGGTTAAGTCTAAAGCTGATGTAATTGCCGAGTTGATTGGTTTATTACAATCACCGGGCATAAATCTTGCAAGAACATTAAAATCTCCTTCAGAAAAGCTAGTACTGGCATTAAAAGATAGTAGCAATAAACTAGTTGGAGTATTAAAAGCAATAGAAGAAAAAAGTAAAGATTGAATAACATAATAATTAAATCCAAATAAGATGGCTGATTTAAAAGATTTTGCGGAACAACTAGTTAACCTATCATTGAAAGAAGTTAATGAATTGGTTAACATTTTAAAAGATGATTATGGTATTGAGCCCGCAGCGGCGGCTCCGGCGGCAGTAGCAATAGCACCTGGTGCAGGTGGAGACGATGGCTCAGGGGAAGCAGCAGCTGTAGAGCAAACAGAATTTGACGTAATTTTGAAGGCAGCTGGTTCGGCCAAGCTAAAAGTAGTTAAGGCGGTTAAAGAATTAACTGGTCTTGGTTTGAAAGAAGCTAAAGAACTAGTTGATGGTGCCCCTAAGCCTGTAAAAGAAGGTGTTCCTAAAGATGAAGCGGAAGCGTTAAAAAGTAAACTTGAAGAGCAAGGAGCTGAAGTAGAGGTTAAGTAATTTGATTTTTCTTAGCTAACGCTTTTCAGAGTTAGACCTGGTTGTTTAGTCAGGTCTTTTGGTGTTTATACCAAATATTAAATAGGGACATTTCTATTATACACAAAAAACTTCAAAATTGGCTACAAATACAATAACCAGAAAAGATTTTTCTTCGATTAAAAGGGTTATTGATTACCCTGACTTCCTGGAAATTCAACTTAAATCATTTCGTGATTTCTTTCAGCTCGATACTCCATCAGAAAAAAGAATTCAGGAAGGATTATACAAAGTTTTTTCGGAGAATTTCCCAATTTCAGATTCTAGAGAGAATTTTCTACTAGAATTTCTTGATTATATCGTTGATCCACCTAAATACACGGTCAGAGAGTGCATAGATAGGGGATTAACTTATTCGGTCCCGTTGAAGGCGAAGCTCCGTTTATCATGTAATGATGAAGACAACGAAGATTTTGAAACAGTAGAGCAAGAAGTATTTTTGGGTAATATTCCATACATGACTGAAAGAGGGTCTTTTGTGATAAATGGCGCAGAGAGAATAATTGTGTCTCAATTACATAGGTCTCCTGGAGTCTTTTTCGCACAGAGTAAGCATACCAACGGAACCGTGCTTTATTCAGCCAGGATTATTCCGTTTAAAGGTTCTTGGATAGAATTTGCCACAGATGTAAATAATGTAATGTATGCTTATATTGATAGGAAAAAGAAGTTTCCGGTAACAACTTTGTTAAGGGCAATCGGTTATGGCTCTGATAAGGAAATATTAGACTTATTTGGATTATCTGAAGAATTAGAAGCTACAAAAGATGAATTATCTAAACATACTGGAAGGAAGTTAGCTGCAAGGGTACTGAGAACATGGACCGAAGATTTTGTTGATGAAGATACTGGCGAGGTTGTATCCATAGATAGGAATGAAGTGATAATGGAAAGAGATTCTGTTATTCAAGAAGAAGATATTCAAACGATATTGGATTCTAACTCACGTTCAATCATTCTCCATAAAAAGGACGTTAATATTGCGGATTACTCGATAATTTATAATACACTTCAAAAAGATAATTCCAATTCAGAGAAGGAAGCTGTTGAGACAATATATCGTCAGCTCAGAAACACGGAAGCACCTGATGAGCAAACAGCCCGGGATATAATACAAAACCTGTTTTTCAGTGACAAACGTTACGACCTTGGTGAAGTTGGTAGGTATAGAATAAATAAAAAACTAGATCTTAACATCTCATTTGATGTTAAAGTATTAACTACTGATGATATTATTAAAATTGTAAAATATCTTATTGGGTTAATCAATTCAAAAGCAGTAGTCGATGACATTGATCATTTAAGCAATAGAAGAGTAAGAACCGTTGGAGAACAACTTTATTCACAATTTGGGGTTGGTTTAGCCCGAATGGCGAGGACGATTAAGGAAAGGATGAATGTCCGGGACAACGAGGAATTCAAACCTATAGATTTAATCAACGCCAGAACGCTCTCCTCTGTGATTAATTCATTTTTTGGGACTAATCAATTATCTCAGTTTATGGATCAAACCAATCCTCTTTCTGAGATCACTCACAAAAGAAGGATGTCAGCACTTGGACCAGGTGGATTATCCAGAGAGAGAGCTGGTTTTGAAGTAAGAGATGTCCACTACACCCACTATGGTAGGTTATGTACGATTGAAACCCCGGAAGGTCCAAATATTGGCTTGATATCATCTCTTTGTGTCCATGCAAAAGTAAACAGCATGGGTTTCATAGAAACCCCTTACCGAAATGTTGATCAGGGGTTGGTCAATATGAGTGACAAAGTGGAATACTTAACTGCTGAAGAAGAAGACACACACAATATTGCCCAGGCCAATGCACCACTTACTGATACGGGAGATTTTATCAATGATAAAGTAAAGGCACGATTTGAAGGTGACTTTCCGGTGGTAGATCCAAAAGAAGTTAAGTATATGGATGTTGCACCGAACCAAATCGTATCCGTTGCAGCAAGTATGATTCCATTTTTAGAACATGATGATGCAAACAGAGCGTTAATGGGATCAAACATGCAACGGCAAGCAGTGCCTTTATTGAAAGCGCAATCACCAATTGTAGGTACCGGTCTTGAGAAAAGGGTAGCGCAGGATTCAAGAACATTAATATCAGCTGAAGGTGATGGCGAGATATTCTATGTAGATTCCTCTAAAATCATTGTAAAATATTATAGAAGTGTTGATGAAAGGCTTATATCATTCGATAATGATAAGGTAGAATACAATCTGACTAAATTCAGAAGAACGAATCAGGATACTTGTATTAACCATAGCCCCATAGTAAAACCAGGCGACAGGGTTAAAAAAGGTCAGGTTTTAGTAGATGGTTTTGCCACTGAAAAAGGAGAATTAGCACTTGGTAGAAATCTTCAGGTTGCTTTCATGCCATGGCAAGGGTATAACTTTGAAGATGCCATTGTTATTTCTGAAAAAGTAGTTCAGGATGATGTTTTCACATCAATACACATCGAAGAATTTGAGCTTGAAGTAAGAGATACAAAACGTGGAGAAGAGGAACTAACTTCTGAAATTCCAAACGTCAGTGAAGATGCAGTTAAAAATCTTGATGAGAACGGAATAATTAGAATCGGGGCAGAGGTGAAAGAAGGAGATATTCTAATTGGAAAAATTACACCTAAAGGAGAATCTGATCCAACACCAGAAGAGAAATTACTTAGAGCAATATTTGGAGATAAAGCAGGGGACGTAAAAGACGCAAGCTTAAAAGCCTCCCCTTCACTTAAGGGTGTTGTAATCGACACAAAATTATTTTCCAGGCCTCGAAAAGATAAAGAGTTAAGAGCAAGAGCTAAAAAAGAGGTAGAACTGTTGAAAAATAAGTATAGTCAGCAGTTGAGTGAGGTCAAAATTAAAATGATCAATAAGCTTGTTGAACTTCTGGATGGGAAAGTGAGCCAGGGCGTAAAGCATAAATTTGGAGAGGAAATTATTTCAAAGAATGTCCGATTCAATAAGCAGAATATTGAAAACAACCTGTTTCCTCCTAAAAATGTATACAGGGATGAAAGCAGTTATGATGTTCCCGAAGAAGCCAATTTAATCGGTGATCTACTTTTAGATAACTGGACGGATGACCCTGAAACCAATGAAATGCTTGTCAAAGTTGTTAAGAGTTATATTAACAGGCGAAACCTTATCTCAGGAGAGTTCAAAAGGGATCGGTTTACCCTTGAAGTGGGTGACGAGCTTCCGGCTGGGATAGTGCAACTGGCAAAAGTCTATATTGCTAAAAAGAGAAAACTAAAAGTAGGAGATAAAATGGCCGGCCGCCATGGTAACAAAGGTGTTGTGGCTAAGATCGTAAGACAAGAAGATATGCCTTTCATGGCTAATGGCACACCGGTTGATGTTGTATTAAATCCGCTTGGGGTTCCTTCCAGGATGAATATTGGTCAGCTTTACGAAACCGTCCTTGGGTGGGCCGGAAAAGAACTGGATCGGAAATATTCAACACCAATTTTTGATGGCGCAACCACGGAACAGGTTGTTGCTGAGTTAGAAGAAGCTGGCTTACCCCCTTTCGGCAAGGCCTATTTATATGATGGTCTAACGGGTGAGCGATTTGATCAGCCTGTAACAGTTGGAGTAATTTACATATTAAAATTAGGCCATTTGGTTGATGATAAGATGCACGCCAGATCAATTGGTCCATATTCACTTATTACCCAGCAGCCGCTAGGTGGAAAGGCTCAATTTGGTGGGCAAAGATTTGGGGAGATGGAAGTTTGGGCTTTGGAAGCTTTTGGTGCCTCAAATGTTCTTCAAGAGATTTTGACCATAAAATCTGATGATGTTATTGGCCGAGCTAAAGCGTATGAGACAATCGTAAAAGGGGAGAACATGGCTAAACCAAACATTCCTGAATCTTTTAATGTATTGGTTCATGAGTTACGGGGATTAGCACTTGAAATCACCCTTGATTAATTAAATAAATTTTACTTATCAATAAATCCTAATATGGCTTTTAGAAAAAATAAAAAAATAAATACCGACTTTTCGAAAGTTACCATAAGCCTTGCCTCCCCCGAATCTATTCTGGAAAGCTCTCATGGTGAAGTGACACAGCCTGAAACCATCAACTACAGGACATACAAACCGGAGATGGGCGGATTGTTCTGTGAAAGGATATTTGGCCCTGTTAAAGATTGGGAATGCCATTGTGGAAAGTACAAAAGAATCAGATACAAAGGTATTATTTGCGATAGATGCGGTGTAGAAGTTACTGAAAAAAAAGTAAGAAGGGAAAGAATGGGGCATATTGAGTTGGTTGTCCCTGTTGCACACATTTGGTACTTTAGATCACTACCTAATAAAATTGGATACCTTCTGGGTTTGCCATCCAAAAAATTAGACCAGGTAATTTATTACGAACGCTATGTAGTCATTCAACCTGGGATTAAAGAAGAAGAAGGTGTCCAAAAGATGGATTTCCTAACAGAAGATGAGTATTTGGATATACTCGATAAGCTTCCTCGAGAAAACCAGATGCTTGACGATGAAGATCCACAAAAATTTATCGCTAAAATGGGAGCTGAAGCACTGGAAATGTTGCTCTCAAAGACAGAGTTGGATACTTTATCTTACGATCTAAGGCACCAGGCAGCAACAGATACATCCCAACAAAGAAAAGCAGAAGCATTAAAGAGACTTCGTGTTGTAGAGGCTTTTCGAGACTCAAGAAAGAGAATAGAAAACCGACCTGAATGGATGGTAATCAGAATGGTACCGGTAATACCGCCTGAGTTGAGACCATTGGTACCTCTGGATGGAGGACGCTTTGCAACATCAGACCTAAATGACCTTTACAGAAGGGTTATTATCAGAAACAATAGATTAAAAAGGTTAATTGATATAAAAGCTCCGGAAGTAATTCTTAGAAACGAAAAAAGAATGCTCCAAGAAGCTGTAGATTCTTTGTTTGATAATTCAAGGAAAGTAAATGCAGTTAGATCTGATGGCAATAGAGCCCTCAAATCTTTGAGTGACATGCTTAAAGGCAAGCAGGGTAGATTCAGACAAAACCTTCTTGGTAAAAGGGTAGATTACTCAGGTAGATCAGTTATCGTGGTTGGGCCTGAATTGAAGATGCATGAGTGCGGATTACCAAAGGATATGGCTGCAGAATTATTTAAACCATTTGTAATTAGGAAATTAATTGAGCGAGGTATTGTAAAAACGGTTAAATCAGCAAAGAAGATCGTTGACAGGAAGGATCCGGTAGTTTGGGATATTCTGGAGAACGTGTTAAAGGGCCATCCGATTTTATTGAACCGGGCTCCGACACTTCATAGACTAGGTATTCAGGCATTTCAACCAAAATTGATTGAGGGTAAAGCCATACAGCTTCACCCACTCGCTTGTACCGCTTTCAATGCGGACTTTGATGGTGACCAAATGGCTGTACACGTGCCACTAGGACATGAAGCAATACTTGAGGCATCTTTACTTATGCTCTCCTCCCACAACATCCTTAATCCAGCAAACGGAGCTCCCATAACCGTTCCTTCCCAGGATATGGTATTGGGGTTATATTACATCACAAAAGGTAGAAGGAGTACGCCAAATGAAAAGGTTTTAGGAGAGGGAAAGATATTTTACAGCACAGAAGAGGTGATAATCGCCATTAATGAGGGTCAGCTCTCTAAAAATGCTTATGTTAAATTAAAGACGAAAGTTAGAAATAAGCAGGATGAATTAGAAACAAAAATTATTGAAACTGTCGCGGGAAGGGTGGTATTTAATCAGTATGTACCTGAGAATGTAGGTTATATAGATGAATTATTATCTAAGAAAAAACTTCAGAAAATCATAGCAAAGGTCTTTAAAATCGCAGGAATTTCCAGAACGGCAAAGTTTTTGGACGATATAAAGGAGCTTGGATTTCAGATGGCCTACAAAGGAGGTTTATCAATGGGGCTTGATAACATCAAGATTCCAACTGAAAAGGATGAACTAATAAAACAGGCCAAAGAAGAAGTTGAAGTTGTCTGGAATAACTATTTGATGGGTCTGATTACTGATAATGAACGATACAATCAGGTTATTGATGTATGGACAAGAATTAACTCACAGCTTACTTCAACCCTGATGAACCAACTTGAGAAAGATGATCAGGGCTTTAATCCGATATTCATGATGATGAATTCCGGTGCCAGAGGATCCAGGGAACAGATAAGACAATTAGGAGGAATGCGTGGTCTGATGGCTAAGCCGCAGAAAAATCTACAAGGATCAGTTGGAGAAATAATTGAAAACCCAATCCTTTCAAATTTCAAGGAAGGGTTAGATGTTATTGAATACTTTATATCTACCCACGGTGCTAGAAAAGGTCTTGCCGATACGGCATTGAAAACTGCGGATGCTGGTTATCTCACCAGACGTTTAGTGGATGTTGCCCAGGATGTGGTAGTAAATGAAGACGATTGTGGAACCCTTAGAGGATTGGTTGTAACCGCCTTAAAAGATAACGAAGAGATTGTTGAAGCACTATCAGAGCGTATCTTGGGCAGGGTCTCTGTTCATAATGTTTATGATCCGATCACAGAGGAATTAATAATTTCTTCTGGCGAGGAAATCACAGAGTCAGTGGCCCAGAAAATTGAAGATACGAGTATTGAAGAGGTTGAAATAAGGTCAGCATTAACCTGCGAAGCTAAGCGAGGTATCTGCTCAAAATGTTATGGAAGAAACCTGGCAACAAGTAAAATGTCTCAAATCGGGGAGTCTGTTGGTGTTATAGCTGCCCAGTCAATTGGAGAACCGGGAACTCAGCTTACCCTCAGGACTTTTCACGTGGGAGGTACAGCATCTAACATTGCTGTTGATGCAAATATAAAAGCTAAGTTCGATGGAATAATAGAGTATGATGGTCTTAGGACTATAGATACGACCAATGATGAGGATGAGAAGGTCACACTTGTAATGGGACGATCTGGTGAGATAAAAATTAATGAACCCAAGTCTGGAAGAATACTTTTAACAAATCATATTCCGTACGGCGCTACCCTTAAAGTTAAAGAGGGGGGCACTGTTAAGAAAGGAGATATGATTTGTTTCTGGGATCCTTATAATGCAGTAATCATGTCTGAATTTGAGGGTTCAGTTGCTTTTGAATCAATACTTGAAGGCATTACTTATAAGGAAGAATCTGACGAGCAGACAGGACACAGGGAGAAAGTTATTATTGATTCTAAGGACAAAAGTAAAAACCCCACCATAATTGTTCAATATGGAGATGAGTCCAAACATTACAACATTCCTGTAGGTGCACACCTAACAGTGGATCACGATCAAAAAATAAAGGCTGGAGAAGTATTAGCCAAGATCCCCAGAAAAACAGGTAAATCCAGGGATATTACCGGAGGTCTGCCAAGGGTAACTGAGTTATTCGAAGCACGAAATCCTTCCAACCCTGCCGTAGTAAGTGAAATTGATGGTGTAGTAACTTACGGTGGAATCAAACGGGGTAACAGGGAAATATTTATTGAATCAAAAGACGGCGTTAAAAAGCGTTATTTAGTTTCTCTTTCTAAACATATCCTGGTTCAAGATAATGATTTTGTGAAAGCAGGATCACCATTATCAGATGGAGCAATAACTCCTGCTGATATCCTGGCGATAAAAGGGCCCACTGAAGTACAGGAATATCTTGTTAATGAAATTCAGGAAGTTTACCGGTTACAAGGGGTAAAAATTAACGATAAGCATATTGAAGTTATCGTTCGTCAAATGATGCAAAAAGTAATCATCATTGATGCTGGTGACACAAGTTTCCTCCCAGCTCAGGTGGTAGACAAATTCCAATTTATGGAAGAGAATGATTCTATTCTTGATATGAAAGTGGTAACTGATGCAGGAGACTCCAATAATCTTAAACCCGGACAAATTATCACCTCGAGAAAATTGAGGGAAGAAAACTCGGCAATGAAAAGAAATGATCTCAAAATTGTCAAGGTACGTAATGCTGAAGCTGCAGTATCACAGCCAACGCTTCAAGGTATTACCCAAGCTTCTTTAGGGACAGAAAGTTTCATATCTGCAGCCTCGTTCCAGGAGACTACAAAAGTATTAAGTGAATCCTCTATCAGAGGTAAGTCTGATTATTTAAATGGATTAAAAGAAAACGTAATTGTTGGACATCTGATTCCTGCAGGAACAGGTATGAGACAATTCCAGAATCAAATCGTAACCTCCAAGGAAGAATATAAGAATATGGTTTCATCACAAGAGCGATACGAAATGGAAGAAAAAGAATTACAAACCAACTAAAAATGGAAGAAGAAAATAAGACAAAAAATAATCAAATAAATATAGAATTATCTGACCAGATCGCTGAGGGTGAATATTCTAACCTGGCAATGATTGCACATTCAAATAGTGAGTTTGTGATTGATTTTATTAGATTAATGCCAGGCACGCAGAAAGCAAAGGTTAAATCCAGGATCGTGATCACGCCTGAACACGCTAAGCGCTTACTAAAAGCGCTTCAGGATAACATCAATAAGTATGAAAGCAATTTTGGCCAGATAAAGCAGACCGAAGGGGCTCCGAAATTTCCAATGAATTTCGGAGGAACCATTGGTGAGGCTTAAATTATACCAATAATAGTTTTGATCTAGAAGATAAATATCTACTTTTGCGTCCGTTTTAATAAGAAGTTAATAAATACATGCCTACGATACAACAATTGGTTAGAAAGGGTAGAAAGACTTTAACATCCAAATCGAAGTCCCCGGCACTTGATTCTTGCCCCCAAAGAAGGGGTGTGTGTACAAGGGTGTACACTACAACTCCTAAAAAACCTAATTCAGCGATGAGAAAAGTAGCCAGGGTTAGAGTCACTAATGGGAAAGAGGTGAATGCATATATTCCAGGTGAAGGACATAACCTTCAAGAACATTCAATTGTCCTTATACGGGGGGGTAGAGTTAAAGATCTTCCTGGTGTGAGATACCATATTGTTAGAGGGGCTTTAGATACTGCCGGAGTTAGCGGCAGGTTGCAAAGAAGATCTAAATACGGAGCGAAAAGACCTAAGGATAAAAAATAATCTTGAATGAGAAAATCGACCCCAAAAACAAGATACTACATTCCCGACCCGATTTATAATGATACATTGGTTTCACGGTTTGTAAATAATCTCATGCTTAAAGGCAAGAAAAGTCTAGCCTATAACACATTTTATGATGCGCTTCAAGTGGTTGAAAAACGAACAGAAGAAAATGGCTTAGAAGTGTGGAAAAAAGCTCTAAATAATATAATGCCTTCTGTTGAAGTAAAAAGTCGAAGGGTTGGTGGTGCTACATTTCAGGTTCCAATGGAAGTTCGTCCCGATCGAAAAATATCCCTAGCTATAAAATGGATGATAAAATACGCTAGAAGCAGGGGGGAAAAAACAATTGTTGAAAGACTTGCGGGAGAAATAGTTGCAGCATCAAAAGGAGAAGGTTCATCTGTTAAAAAGAAAGACGATACACACAGAATGGCAGAAGCAAACAAGGCGTTTTCACATTTTAGATTTTAAGTAAACCATGGCCAAGATCAAGAATTTAAATTATCTAAGAAATATCGGCATCAGTGCACACATAGATGCCGGA
Source organism: uncultured Roseivirgaceae bacterium (assembly GCA_964429655.1). Lineage (GTDB taxonomy): Bacteria > Bacteroidota > Bacteroidia > Cytophagales > Cyclobacteriaceae > CAYSCZ01. The sequence continues at coordinate 94,965 of CAYSCZ010000002.1, read as the reverse complement.
AAAACTACCACCACCGAAAGAATCCTTTATTATACAGGGTTAAGTCATAAGATCGGTGAGGTACATGATGGGGCAGCTACCATGGATTGGATGGAACAAGAGCAGGAGCGGGGCATAACTATTACCTCTGCTGCTACAACTACATTTTGGAAATATCCAACAGTACAGGGTCAACCTGTGGAAAATACAAGTGATTACAGAATAAATATTATAGACACTCCAGGTCACGTTGATTTTACAGTAGAAGTCGAACGATCACTAAGAGTTCTAGATGGTGCTGTTATGTTATATGATGCCGTGTCTGGCGTTGAACCACAATCAGAGACAGTTTGGAGACAAGCCGATAAGTATCATGTACCCAGAATATGTTTTGTTAATAAAATGGACAGGGCCGGGGCTGATTTCTTCAATGTAGTTAAGGAAATAAAAGAAAAATTAGGTGGCAAAGCTGTACCAATTCAAGTCCCTATAGGTTCGGAAAGTGATTTTAAGGGTGTTGTTGATTTAATAACTAATAATGCCATCGTATGGAATGATGAAGATAAAGGTATGACATACAACTATGTAGAAATACCTGATGACCTTAAAGATATCGTAGAAGAATGGAGACAAAATCTGGTTGAAAGTGTGGCTGAGTACGATGAAGCGTTACTCGAAAAGTTTTTTGATGATCCTGATTCTATTACCAGAGAAGAAATGATGGAGGCGATTAGAAAGGCAGTTATTGATATGTCTTTCTATCCGGTAATGTGTGGCTCGGCCTTTAAAAATAAAGGGGTACAAGCATTGCTTGACGCAGTTTGTGCTTATCTCCCTTCCCCCTTAGATATGCCGCCGATTATTGGTGAGAACCCTGAAACCGGAGAGGAAGAGTCAAGAAAGCCTGAAAATGACCAACCATTTTCTGCTTTAGCATTTAAAATTGCAACTGACCCATTTGTTGGTAGATTGTGCTTCTTCAGAGTATATTCAGGCAAATTGGATGCTGGTTCTTATATACACAATGTCCGTACAGGCAAAAAAGAAAGAATATCAAGGTTAATGCAAATGCATTCTAACAAGCAGAATGCCATAGATGCAGTTATCGCCGGGGATATCGCCGCAGGCGTTGGCTTTAAGGATATCAAAACAGGAGATACACTGACAAATGAAAAAAACAAGATTGTTCTAGAATCCATGTCATTTCCGGAGCCGGTTATTGGTTATGCTATTGAACCAAAAACTCAAGCTGATCTGGATAAATTGGGAGTAGCAATCTCCAAATTAGTAGAAGAAGACCCAACACTGCAAATACAAACAGACCATGAAACGGGTCAAACAGTTTTGAGAGGGATGGGAGAGCTTCACCTTGATATTATAATGGACAGGTTGAAAAGAGAATTTAAAGTTGAAGTTAATCAAGGAGCGCCCGAAGTATCTTACAAAGAGGCTATCAAAACCAGTGTTGAACATAAAGAAGTTTATAAAAAACAAACAGGTGGTAGAGGTAAATTTGCTGATATAGTCTTTGAACTTGGGCCTAAAGATGAAGATTATAAAGAGCCGGGATTACAGTTTTTAAATCAGATAGTTGGTGGGGTTATTCCCAAAGAATTTATCCCGGCTATAGAAAAAGGGTTTAAGGAAGCGATGAAAAACGGTCCATTGGCCGGATACCCAATACAGGACATGAAAGTTAGATTATATCACGGATCGTTTCACGATGTAGATTCAGATGCGTTATCCTTTGAGATGGCCGCGAGATTAGGCTACAAAGAAGCAGCAAAAAAAGCTAAACCAGTTCTTTTAGAACCGATTATGGGTGTGGAGGTCGTTACTCCGGAAGAATTTACCGGGCCTATTACCGGGGATCTTAATAAAAGAAGAGGTATTATGAAAGGTATGGACCCAAAAGGTACGGCTCAGATTATTAAGGCGGATGTGCCCTTGTCAGAATTGTTTGGATACGTCACATCTTTAAGAACCATCAGCTCTGGTAGAGCAACTGCATCGCTCACTTTTTCACATTATGAAGAAGTACCAAGCAATATTGCAGATCATGTGATCACGAAAGTGAAAGGAGAAGCAGTTAATTAAAAGATCATGAATCAAAAGATTAGAATAAAACTTAAATCTTACGATAATAATTTGGTGGACAAGTCCTCAGAAAAAATTGTCAGAGCAGTAAAAACTACCGGAGCGGTTGTAAGCGGACCCATACCACTGCCAACTGAAAAAGAGGTTTACACTGTGTTGAGATCTCCGCACGTAAATAAAAAGTCAAGAGAGCAATTTCAACTATGTACTTATAAACGACTGGTTGATATCTATTCAAGTAGTGCCAAGACAGTTGATGCTCTAATGAAGCTGGAATTACCAAGTGGAGTAGATGTAGAAATAAAAGTTTAATAGTACACAACTTAATGTTTTATTTAAAGGCCATTTTGTGGCCTTTTTATTTTTTGTTTGAGATTAAAAATTTGGCACTGATTAAATAATACCTATCTTTGCAGTCCTTTTTTGAAAAGATTAAGATATTGTTATATAAAATACTTTAATATTTAACAAGATGCCTGGTATAATTGGTAAAAAGATCGGGATGACTAGCACTTACAACGGTGAAGGGAAAAACTTGGCTTGTACTTTAATACAGGCTGGTCCATGCGTTGTCACTCAGATAAGAGATGAAGCAAAGGATGGATACCGGGCCGTTCAGTTAGCTTTTGATGAGCGCAAAGATAAAAACACGCCAAAAGCACTTAAAGGTCATTTCAAAAAAGCAAATACCACCCCAAAAAAGAAAGTCGTAGAGTTTAGGGACTTCAGGTCTGAATTTGATGATTTAGTAGCTGTTGGGAAAGAGATATCAGTTAGTGACGTTTTTGATGAAAATGATTTCTTAGACGCGGTTGGAGTATCGAAAGGGAAAGGATTTCAGGGGGTTGTAAAGCGCCATGATTTTCGGGGAGTAAATGATGCTACCCATGGGCAGCATAACCGACAAAGAGCTCCAGGAGCTATAGGCGCTTGCTCATTTCCGTCCAGGGTTTTCAAAGGATTAAAAATGGCAGGAAGAATGGGCGGTAAAAGAGTAAAAGTTATAAACCTTACCGTATTGAAAGTTTACCCTGAAAAGAATCTCATTTTAGTCAGTGGGTCTGTACCGGGAGCAAAAAATGACTATGTAATCTTAGAGAAATAGCATGGAAATATCTATTAGAACATATAAAGGAGAGGATACCGGAAGAGTAATAGAGCTTCCTCAGGATATATTTGATGTGCAGCCTAATGATCATGCGATATATTTGGACGTTAAGAGTCTTTTAAATAACAAGAGGCAGGGCACTCATAAAGCCAAGGAACGTGCTGAAATCAAAGGATCTACAAAGAAAATCAAAAGACAAAAAGGTACTGGAACGGCTAGAGCTGGAAGTATAAAGTCACCTATTTTTAGAGGAGGAGGGAGAACATTCGGCCCCAGGCCAAAAGATTATAACATGCAAGTGAACAAGAAGATGAAGTCACTTGCAAGAAAGTCAGTGTTAACATATAAAGCAAAAGACGAAAGCATATCGATAGTTGATAATGTTGATTTCGAGGTGCCGAAAACAAAAGGATATCTCCAGTTCCTCAAAAATTTCCAGCTCACCTCCAAGAAAACTTTATTGATAATCGATGAATCAAACAAGAATGTTTATCTGTCATCTCGAAATATTAAAAATACGCAAGTTATGCTCGCTGATCAAATCAATACTTACGATTTGCTTAATGCTGATAATTTAATAATTACAGAAAAATCAATTGAGAAATTTCAATCTATCTTGAATTAAAATGAGTGTACTAATTAAGCCACTGATCACAGAGAAGGTTTCCTCACTTAATGAGTTTGGTAAATACGGATTTTTGGTAGATCGTAATGCCAACAAAATCCAAATAAAGAATGATGTGGAGAAGATGTACGGGGTCACGGTAGAGCGGGTAAACACAACAATATACGGAGGAAAAAGCAAATCAAGATACACAAAGTCAAAAGTTATACAGGGTAGAAAAAAAGGATTTAAAAAAGCAATTGTGAAAGTAGCTGATGGTGATATAATTGATTTTTATGGCAGTATCTAATACAATTTATTATGGCAGTTAAAAAACTTAGACCTGTAACACCCGGACAACGATATAGATTAGCCCCTGTTTATGATGAACTAACAGGTGATAGACCGGAGAAATCCTTGCTGCTGCCTCACAAGAATAGCGGTGGAAGAAATAACAAAGGCCGTATGACTACTAGAAATATAGGCGGCGGTCATAAGCAACGATTAAGATCGATCGATTTTAAAAGAGATAAAGATAATATTCCAGCTAAAGTTAAAACCATCGAATATGATCCTACCAGGACCGCTCATATTGCTTTATTATATTACGCCGATGGCGAAAAGCGATATATATTAGCTCCTGAAGGCGTAAAGAAAGACCAAGTGATTATTTCCGGTGAAAAAGTTGCTCCTGAAGTTGGTAATTGTCTGCCTCTGGCAAATATACCCCTCGGCACAATAGTTCACAATGTAGAGATAAAACCAGGTAATGGTGGTGTGATGGCGAGAAGTGCAGGAGGGTATGTACAATTATTAGCAAGGGAAAATAATTATGCAACCATTAAACTTCCTTCTGGAGAAATGAGAATGGTACTCAGTAGATGCAAAGCTACAGTTGGCACTGTTTCTAATACAGACCATATGAACGTAAGCCTCGGCAAAGCAGGTAGAAATAGATGGCTGGGTAAAAGACCCCGGGTAAGGGGTGTTGCTATGAACCCTGTTGACCATCCGATGGGTGGTGGTGAAGGACGAGCGAGCGGTGGTCACCCTAGATCGAGGACGGGTCTATATGCTAAAGGTAAGAAGACAAGGCATCCTAAAAAATATTCTGACAACCTAATTATTGGTAAAAGCAAATAATAGTTATGGCTAGATCTTTAAAAAAAGGACCATATATTGATTTTAGGCTGGAACAAAAAATCGACAAGATTAATGAATCAGGTAAAAAAACTGTTATCAAAACCTGGTCCAGAAGATCGATGATTAGTCCTGATTTCGTAGGACATACCTTTGCAGTACATAACGGGAATAAATTCATACCTGTTTTCGTCACCGAAAATATGGTGGGTCATAAATTAGGAGAATTTGCTCCTACGCGAAACTTTCGAAGCCATGTTAATAAAAAAGATAAAGGAAATCGATAATGGAGGTAGAGAATAAAAAAATAAAGAAATCGGTGCGGATAAGGCTTGAAAAGGAAAGGCAAAAGGAAGAACTGGAAAACAAAGAAGGTTCTTTGGAAGCAGTGGCATCATTGCGTAATGTCCCTACCTCGACCAGAAAAATGCGATTGGTTGCACAAATGATAAGAGGTCAAAGTGTAAACAAAGCGCTTACTATTTTGAAGTATGATAATAAACACCCCTCTTACAGGTTAGAGAAGCTAGTATTATCAGCAATAGCCAATTGGCAATTAAAAAATGAAGAAGTAAAACTGGAGGAGGCTGACTTGTATATTAAAGAGATTAAAGTTAACGGGGGTAGAATACTTAAACGTCTTAGGCCAGCTCCCCAGGGAAGAGCTCATAGGATACGTAAACGCTCTAATCATGTGGAAGTTATCATCGACAATAAAACAGAAAATATAGCTGTGGAAGCAGAAAATAATTAATATGGGACAAAAAGTTAACCCGGTAAGTTTAAGATTAGGTATTATCAAGGGTTGGGAATCCAATTGGTTTGATACCAAAAATTTTACAGATAAGATTGTCGAAGATCACAAGATTAGAAATTACATAGATGCACGTATACCAAAAGGTGGTATATCTAGAGTAATCATTGAACGGACTTTAAAAAGAATAACCTTAACCATACATACTGCAAGGCCTGGTGTGGTTATTGGTAAAGGAGGGACTGAGGTGGATAAGATAAAAGAGGAGTTAAAGAAGTTGACTAATAAAGACCTTCAAATAAATATATTTGAGATCAAGCGACCGGAGTTAGATGCAAAATTGGTGGGTGAATCCATAGCCCAACAATTACAAGCTAGAATTTCATATCGTAGAGCGATGAAGCAAGCTTTAGCATCAACTATGCGTGTTGGGGCTCTAGGCGTGAAAATAAAAGTATCGGGAAGACTTGGTGGAGCTGAGATGGCCAGGACTGAACAATACAAAGAGGGAAGAATACCATTGCATACTTTAAGAGCAGATGTGGATTATCATGTATCTGAAGCACGAACTATATATGGCATAATTGGTATAAAGGTTTGGGTGTTTAAGGGAGAGGTATTTGGTAAACGAGACCTCTCTCCTAACATTGGCAGAACAGATAATGTTGGTGCTGCATCAAGAAGAAGAAGGGATGTAAAAAAGAAAAAAAGATAATATTAAAAATACTGTAAATGTTACAGCCAAAGAAAACCAAGTTTAGAAAGAAGCAAAAAGGAAGAGTTAAGGGCATAGCTCAAAGAGGTCATACGCTATCTTTCGGAACCTTCGGAATAAAAGCATTGGAGCCAGGATGGATTACCAGCAGGCAAATAGAATCTGCCCGGATCGCCATGACAAGGGCAATGAAGAGAGAGGGACAAGTTTGGATCAGAATTTTTCCAGATAAGCCTGTTACCAAGAAACCAGCTGAGGTTAGGATGGGTAAAGGTAAAGGAGCCCCTGAATATTGGGTTGCCACCGTTAAGCCTGGCACAATTCTGTTTGAATCATCAGGGATCAAAAAAGATTTAGGCCAAGAGTCATTGAGGTTAGCGGCGCAGAAACTTCCTATAAAGACAAAGTTTGTTTTTAGAAGAGATTATCAGGATTAAAATGAAAAACGAGGAATTAAAAGGATTGAATATCGATGAGCTAAAAAGCAAGTTGGATTCTGAAAAAGACAATCTGAGGAGATTAAAATTTGCTCATGCTATCACGCCTCTTGAGAATCCTATAAAACTAAGGGAATCACGAAAGTTGATCGCCAGAATAAATACTGAGATTACTGTGAAGCTTAAAAATATTAGTAATTAATATGGAAAGAAATTTAAGAAAAGAGCGTACGGGCGAAGTGATGAGTAATAAGATGAATAAAACCATCTCTGTACTTGTACAAAAAAAGGTAAGACATCCGGTGTATGGGAAGTTTATACCTAAATCAAAAAAATTTCTTGCGCATGATGAAAATAATGAATGTGGGATTGGTGACCTGGTAAAGATTATGGAAACAAGACCATTAAGTAAGAATAAAAGATGGCGATTGGTTGAAATTATTGAAAAAGCAAAATAATGATACAGCAGGAATCACGAGTCAATGTTGTTGATAATAGCGGTGCCAAAGAAGCGCTATGCATAAAGGTTTTGGGCGGTACGGGCAAACGATATGCCAGTGTCGGTGATAAGATTATTGTTACCGTTAAATCGGCTTTATCCTCTAGTAGCCTAAAAAAAGGCACAGTATCAAGAGCAGTTATCGTTAGAACTAAAAAAGAGGTGAGAAGAAGCGATGGATCTTACATAAGATTTGAAGATAATGCTGCTGTCCTATTAAACAATACAAATGAACCCAGGGGGACAAGGATATTTGGGCCTGTAGCTAGAGAGCTAAGGGAAAAAAGATTTATGAAGATTGTTTCACTAGCACCTGAAGTTTTATAAATATTAGCGATGAAAGCACACATAAAGAAAGGTGATACTGTAAAAATAATAGCCGGAAACTCAAAAGGGAAGTCCGGTCAGGTACTTTCCGTTTTACCGGAAAAAAATAAAGCAATTGTTGAAGGTATTAACCTGGCGACTAAGCATAAGAAGCCATCTGCAAATAACCCAAATGGTGGCATAGAGCAGTTAGAGGCCCCTATTCATTTAAGTAATCTTAAATTGATAGATCCATCAAATGGTGAGCCCACACGTGTTGGAAGAAAACTAAATGAAAACAATAAATTACAAAGATATTCAAAAAAATCCGGTGAATTTATCTAGATCATGACACCAAGGTTAAAACAAAAATATAACGAAGAAATAGTTCCTGCTCTAAAGGATAAGTTTCAATACAAGTCTGTGATGCAAGTTCCAAAAGTTACTAAGGTTTCTATCAACAAAGGTATCGGTGCTGCTGTTGCAGATAAGAAATTGATAGACACAGGAATCGAGGAACTGTCTCTGATTTCAGGACAAAAAGCTGTGCCCACAAAAGCTAAGAAATCGGTTTCTAACTTTAAATTAAGGGAGGGTATGCCTATTGGAGCTAGAGTAACGCTGCGAAAAGATAAAATGTATGAATTCATTGATAGATTGTTGAATGTTGCATTACCCAGGGTAAGGGATTTTAGAGGTGTGAAAGATAAAGGTTTTGATGGTCGAGGTAATTATACATTAGGGGTGAAAGAACAAATAATTTTCCCTGAGATCAGTCTTGAGAAAGTTACCAGGGTATCTGGTATGGATATAACTTTTGTGACGACAGCAAATACCGATGAAGAAGCATATGAATTGTTAAAAGCACTGGGTATGCCTTTTGCGAATAAAAAATAGATTATGGCAAGAAAATCAGTAATAGCAAGAGAAAAGAAAAGAGAACGATTGGTTGCAAGATACGAAGCTAAAAGAAAAGCTCTAAAAGAAGCTGGTGATTACCAGGCACTCGACAAATTACCAAGAAATTCTTCCAAAGTAAGATTACATAATAGGTGTAAGCTTACAGGAAGACCTAAAGGGTATATGAGAAAATTTGGAATTTCCAGGGTGACATTTAGGGAGATGGCTGCTCAAGGCAAAATACCCGGAGTAACTAAATCTAGTTGGTGAGATTATAAATTTATATTATTATATTTGCACCCTTTTTTAAAAATACATAAATGACCGATATAGTTGCAGATTATTTAACGAGAATTAGAAATGCGATTAAGGCACGCCACCGAATCGTTGATATTCCTGCTTCAAATCTGAAGAAGGAGTTGACGAAGGTGCTATATAAAAATGGTTTTATTCAAAATTATAAATTTGAAGATACGCTGCCAGTGGGGAATATTAAAATCGCCTTAAAATATAATCCTAGAACCAAGCAGTCTGCAATCGTAAGTTTGGAGCGGATCAGTAGGCCTGGCCTAAGAAAATATACCGGGGCTGGCGAATTACCAAGGGTATTAAATGGAATGGGAGTTGCTATTATGTCAACTTCTAAAGGTGTTATAACCGAAAAAGAAGCTAGAAATCTTAACGTTGGCGGAGAAGTTCTCTGTTATGTATACTAATCGAGTTTAGAATATGTCCAGAATAGGTAATAAACCAATCAGTATTCCAAGTGGAGTTGAAGTAAATATCGACAACAACCTTGTATCGGTGAAAGGGCCAAAAGGCACACTTCATCAAAAAGTTGATGATGATATTAAACTATCAATGGAGGAAGGGAAATTGACATTCGAAAGACCAACAGAACAAAAAAGGCATAAGTCTATGCATGGTCTTTACAGAGCGCTGATAAATAATATGGTCGTGGGAGTCAGTGAAGGATATAAGAAACAACTTGAGTTAGTCGGTGTGGGTTACAAAGCGATAACCAAAGGATCTTTGCTGGAATTGAACCTGGGATATTCCCATAACATATTTTTTCAGATTCCCGAAGAAGTGAAAGTTACCGCTGAGACTCAAAAAGGTAAAAATCCACTGGTGACCTTAGAAAGCATTGATAAACAGCTGATTGGGCAGGTATCTGCGAAGATTAGGTCGTTGAGAACAGTTGAACCTTATAAAGGAAAAGGTATCAAATTTGTTGGAGAACAAATTAGAAGAAAAGCAGGTAAAACCGCATCAAAATAATTAAAATGGCATTCTCTAAGTATTTAAGACGTAAAAAAATAAAATTAGGTGTTAGACGTAAATTATCTGGTACCGCTGCTAGGCCAAGGTTATCTGTTTATAAAAGTAATAAATCGATTTATGCTCAGATTATTAACGATGATTTGGGTAGTACTTTATTGAGTATTTCTTCCCCGGAGATTGGCGAAAGTAAAACAAACAATTTAGAAGTGTCTGAAAAAGTTGGTAAGAAATTGGCTGAGAAAGCCATTGCTTCTGGTATCACAAACGTAGTATTTGACAGAAATGGCTATATATTTCACGGTAAAGTAAAAGCATTGGCTGATGGTGCCAGATCCGGAGGTTTAAAATTTTAAAATATGGCGGCAGATAATATCAAGACAATAAAGGCTAGCGAAATTGATTTAACTGAGAAAGTTGTTGCAATCAAAAGGGTGGCTAAGGTGGTTAAAGGCGGTAGGAGATTTAGTTTTTCGGCTATTGTTGTAGTAGGCGACAGTAATGGTGTGGTTGGCTATGGGTTGGGTAAGGCAAATGAAGTTACCGACGCAATCACAAAAGGAATAGACGACGCCAAGAAAAACTTAGTTAGAGTCCCTGTATTTAAAGGCACTGTTCCGCATGAATCCTTAGGGAAATTTGGTGGAGGTTTTGTGCTGCTAAAACCAGCTGCGCCTGGTACTGGTGTTAAAGCAGGAGGTGCTATGCGGGCTGTACTCGAAAGTGCAGGCATTCATGACGTACTTGCCAAATCTAAAGGCTCATCAAACCCACATAACGTGGTGAAGGCAACATTTGATGCTTTAAATAAGATGAGAGATGCCTATTCGGTAGCAAAACAACGCGGTGTTGAACTTTCAACTGTTTTTGGGAATTGATGGAAAAGATAAAAGTAACACAAGTTAGAAGTATAATAAAACGTCCTAAAGATCAAAAGCTAACAATAAAAGCACTTGGTTTGGGTAGGATAGATAAATCTGTTATACACGATACTAACCCTGCTATCATAGGTATGATCAACAAGGTAAAACATTTAGTCAAAACTGAAGAAGTAGCATAGAGATGAAACTCCATACATTAAAACCAGCTGAAGGATCAACAAAAAAGCCAAAAAGAATTGGTAGAGGACAGGGTTCTGGCCGGGGAGGCACATCCACCAGAGGTCATAAGGGAGCTAAATCCAGATCTGGTTATTCTCAAAAGGCAGGTTTTGAGGGAGGCCAGATGCCACTTCAAAGAAGGGTACCTAAGTTTGGATTTAAAAGTTTAAACAAAATATACTACAAGCCAATTAATTTGAGTCTACTGCAAAAACTTGCAGATGATTATCAAATGGATTCATTAAATGTCAGCTTTTTTATTCAACATGGTTTGATTTCAAAAAGCGACAAGGTAAAAATATTGGGTGACGGAGATTTGAACAGGAAGGTTGACGTAGAAGCCCATGCTTATTCAAAAAAGGCTAAGGAGGCTATTGAAAGCGTAGGTGGCCAAGCTGTAACCATTTAGTATATTATGAAGAAGTTTATAACCACCATAAAGAACATTTTTTCGATTGAAGATCTAAGAATTAGAATCCTAAATACACTAGGGTTCTTAGTTATTTTTAGGGTTGGTTCTTTCGTAGTTTTACCAGGTGTCGACCCTTCCAAACTCTCGGGACAAGCTGAAGGTATATTTGGGGTTATTGATACATTTCTTGGCGGGGCTTTTAGTAATGCATCTGTTTTTGGACTTGGTATAATGCCATACATTTCTGCTTCCATTGTTCTGCAACTATTGACGGTTGCGGTTCCATATTTTCAGAAATTACAAAAAGAAGGCGATAGTGGTCGAAAAAAAATAAACCAGTTTACCAGAGTTCTTACTATTTTTATTTGCCTTGCTCAATCTGTAGCTTATCTGACAGGTACCATACCTTCCGAGGCGATTATACTGGAAAACAGAACATTATTTACCCTTTCTTCAATGATCATTCTCACCTCAGGTACCATTTTTTGTATGTGGTTAGGGGAAAAAATAACCGATAAGGGTATCGGAAACGGGATTTCAATGCTTATTATGATTGGAATAATTTCAAGGTTTCCAGGTAGTTTATTTCAGGAAGCTATTTCAAAAGGCACAAGTCAATTATTGTTTTTCATACTTGAAATTGTTTCGTTATTCTTTGTGGTAATGGGCGTTGTATTATTAACGCAGGCTGTTAGAAGAATTCCAGTACAGTATGCAAAGCAAGTGATAGGTAATAAATTATATGGAGGACAAAGACAGTACCTTCCTATTAAAGTGAATTCATCGGGGGTGATGCCTATTATTTTTGCACAGTCATTGATGTTTTTACCTGCGTTAATTGCTAGTGCCTGGGCTGAAAGTAGTGATATTGCCCAATACATTGGAACGACATTTTCTGATTTCCAGTCATGGCAATACAATTTACTATTTGCTGTATTGATTATATTATTCACTTATTTTTACACGGCTATTACCATCAACCCTAATCAAATAGCAGATGATATGAAGCGCAACGGCGGTTTTATTCCTGGAATAAAACCTGGAAAACATACTTCTGAGTTTATTGATAATATCATATCTAAAGTAACGCTTCCTGGTGCATTATTTCTTGCATTGGTGGCTATATTACCAGCCTTTGCAAGCATTGCTGGTGTTAGCACCGGTTTCTCTCAATTCTATGGGGGTACGTCATTACTCATCATGGTAGGTGTGATTCTGGATACACTTCAACAGATTGAAAGCTATTTATTGATGAGACACTATGACGGTATGATGAAGTCTGGTAAGGTGAGAGGCAGGACTCAAAACGCAGCAGTAGCATAGCATTATGGCTAAGCAAGTATCAATTCAACAAGACGGAACTATTGTGGAGGCATTATCTAATGCGATGTTTAGGGTTGAATTAGAGAACGGACATACTGTTATTGCGCATATCTCAGGTAAGATGAGGATGAACTATATCAAAATATTGCCGGGTGATAAGGTAAAATTAGAAATGTCACCCTATGATTTGACAAAAGGAAGAATAGTTTACAGATATAAGTAAGGAAAATGAAAGTAAAACCTTCAGTAAAGAAAAGAAGCTCAAGTTGTAAGATCGTTAGACGAAAAGGAAAAGTCTATATAATCAATAAAAAGAACCCAAAGTTTAAACAAAGACAAGGATAATTATGGCTCGTATTTCAGGAGTTGACATACCGGATAATAAAAGAGGTGAAATAGCCTTAACCTATATTTTCGGAATAGGTAGGAGCTCTGCAAAAAAGATTCTTCTAGATGCTGAAGTAGATTACAACAAGAAAGTTCAAGATTGGACTGACGATGAATTTTCGAAGGTTAGAACTATACTAACCAATGAGTATAGAGTAGAAGGTGTTTTGAAATCGGAGGTTCAGATGAACATTAAAAGATTGATGGATATAGGTTCATATCGTGGGTTAAGACATAGAAGAGGGTTACCACTCAGAGGTCAAAAGACTAAAAATAATTCAAGAACTAGAAAAGGTAAGAGGAAAACAGTTGCAAATAAGAAAAAGGCGGTTAAATAATAATTGCTAATGGCTCAAAAGAAAAAAGATAAAAGTAAAAAAAGGGTAGTCGTTGTTGAAGCATCTGGCCAGGTACATATCAAGGCCACATTCAATAATATCATCATTTCAATAACCAATACTACAGGTCAGGTCATATCATGGGCTTCAGCCGGTAAAATGGGGTTTAGAGGTTCTAAGAAAAATACACCTTACGCTGCTCAGGTTGCTGCTCAGAATTGTGGTCAAACTGCTTATGATCTTGGTTTACGAAAAGTGGAAGTATTTGTTAAAGGACCTGGTGCGGGTCGTGAATCAGCAATTAGAACGCTACAAAATACAGGTCTGGAGGTTACACTAATTAAAGATATTACACCATTACCTCATAATGGGTGTAGGCCACCAAAAAGAAGAAGGGTTTAATTAATTTATTATGGCAAGATATACTGGTCCAAGAACAAAAATATCCAGGAAGTTTAGTGAGCCAATATTTGGTCCCAGCAAAGCGCTGCAAAAGAAAAGTTATCCTCCCGGTCAACACGGAAGGGGTAGAAGAAAGAAACAATCTGAATATGCTATTCAGCTAGCGGAAAAGCAAAAAGCAAAATATTTATATGGTGTTCTGGAGCGTCAATTTGCTAACATCTTTGATAAGGCAAATAGAAAGACGGGCAAAACGGGTGATGTTTTATTACAATTACTGGAAGCCAGACTCGATAATACGGTTTACCGGTTAGGTATAGCAAAATCCAGAAGACTGGCAAGACAGTTAGTAAGTCACAAACATATAACAGTTAATGGAGAAATAGTGAATATACCATCTTTCACTTTGAAAGTTGGTGATATAGTTGGTGTAAGGGAAAAGTCCAAATCATTAGAAGTTATATCCGAAAATCTATCCATTGGATCTGTGAAAAAGTACCCATGGCTGGAGTGGGACAATAATGAAATGGTTGGGAAATACATCTCTTTACCATTAAGAGAAGATATACCGGAAAATATTAAAGAGCAGCTCATCGTAGAGCTTTATTCAAAATAAAAATTAATAAAAGCATGACAACTACCTCTATATTATCATTTCAGATGCCTGAAAAGGTAGTAATGGAAAAAGCGAACGATTTCAGAGGGATTTTCACATTCAAACCTTTAGAAAGGGGATATGGTATTACCATAGGAAATGCTCTGAGAAGAATATTATTATCCTCCTTAGAAGGTTATGCTATTACAGGCATTAAAATACCTAATATCCTGCATGAATTTTCTAGTGTTGAAGGAGTAATAGAAGATGTCTCTGAAATCATATTGAATCTTAAACAAGTTAGACTGAAGCGGATAGGTGAATTGATGGAGAACAAAATAGTGGCTTCAATATCTGGGCAAAATGAATTTAAGGCCGGTGATATCAATAATTTCACAAATGCTTTCGAGGTTTTAAATAAAGATCATGTGATATGTAATATGAATGACGGTATATCATTCGAAATTGAACTGACCATCGAAAAAGGGAGGGGTTATGTGCCGTCAGAAGAAAATAAGCCGGCTGACCAAATCTATGGCTACTTGCCAATCGATTCGATCTTCACGCCAATAAAAAACGTTCAGTTTAGCATTGAAAACACCAGGGTTGAACAAAAAACAGATTATGAACAGCTTACTATAGAATTAGAAACAGACGGATCCGTTCACCCGGAAAATGCACTTAAAGATGCCGCACACATTCTGATAAAGCATTTCATGTTATTCTCAAATCAAAGTATGATCCTTGAAACTCATGAAACCAAAGAACCAGAAGCTGTTGACGAAGAACTTCTACATATGAGGAAATTATTAAAAACCTCATTAAATGACCTGGACTTATCAGTTCGGGCGTATAACTGCTTGAAAGCAGCTGATGTGAGGACGCTTGGTGATTTAGTAAAACTTGAAATATCTGATATGATGAAATTCAGAAATTTCGGTAAAAAGTCACTGGCTGAACTTGAGCAGTTGGTCGCAGAAAAAAATCTTACATTTGGAATGGACCTGTCAAAATATAAGCTGGAGGAAGATTAATAATGAGACACGGTAAAAAATTTAATCATCTTGGCAGAACAGCTCCCCATAGAGCTGCCATGCTTTCCAATATGGCTTCATCCTTAATTATTCAAAAAAGAATTTTTACGACTGTGGCCAAAGCTAAAGCCTTAAGGCAATATGTTGAGCCGCTACTTACAAAAGCCAAGTCAGATAGCACGCACTCCAGAAGGATCGTGTTTTCATATCTTCAAAACAAAGAATCTGTAAAAGAATTGTTTGCAGAAGTAGCTGATAAGATTCAAAACAGGCCAGGTGGATATACCAGGATTATCAAAACAGGAAACAGGTTGGGTGATAGTGCTGATATGTGTATGATGGAATTGGTTGATTACAATGAGTTATTAATAAAAGATGTAGAATCAACAAAATCAACAGCTAAAAAGAAACGAACAAGAAGAGGAAGAAGTAAAGCGAAAAAGTCTGAGGAGCAAGCCAATGTGACAGAAGAAACTACAGCTCAAACACAATCTGAAACAATTGCTGAGGACGAGGTGGTACAAACAAAATCCGAGATTGAAGAAGAAACTGCCACCTATAATACTGGTGAGGAAGTTCATAATAGCTCAAATGAAGGTGAAACAAGAGATGAGTCATCTGATGAAGACGATAGAAATGAAAATAAAGAATAGTTATTTAGTGTAAACAATTATTGAAAAGGGATTGGTTTATATCAATCCCTTTTTTATTTTGTGGGTATCATGTTATGACAATACAAAGAAATAAAAAAAGGCAGGAAGCCATCCTTTTATTAGAGGATGGTATTATGTTCAAAGGACATTCCATAGGGGGGATAGGGACTACCGGTGGTGAAATTTGCTTCAATACCGGCATGACTGGTTACCAGGAAATTTACACTGATCCTTCGTATTTCGGACAGATCATAGTTAATACCACAGCACATATCGGTAATTATGGCTCACATCTGGAAGAGCAGGAATCAGCAAAGCCTCAGGTGAGTGGCATTGTGGTAAATTATTTTTCACCCACCTTTAGTCGTAAAACAGCAGACAATAGTCTTCAAGATTATCTCTCTGATAATAAAGTTGTTGGTATCACAGATATTGACACGCGAAAACTGGTAAGACATATTCGTTCAAAAGGTGCTATGAATGCCGTTATCAGCTCAGAGAGACTTAATGAGGATGCGTTAAAAGAAAGACTTGATTCTGTTCCTAACATGGAATCCCTTGAGTTATCGTCATCAGTTACCACCCCCAATGCTTATGAGATCGGTAATAAAGAAAGTAAGTATAAAGTAGCAGTCCTAGACCTAGGTATAAAACAGTCCATACTAAAGAACCTGTTACAGCGAAATGTTTTTTGCAGAGTATTTAGTGCAAAAACCCCCTTTGAGGAGATGGAAAAGTGGTCACCCGATGGTTATTTCATTTCCAATGGTCCTGGTGATCCGGCTGCTACTCCTTATGCTGTGCAGACCGTAAAAGATATACTGGAAGCCAATAAACCGTTATTCGGTATTTGCCTTGGTCATCAAATTCTTGCACTAGCCTGTAATATAGACACATTCAAGATGCATCACGGTCACCGTGGGCTTAACCATCCGGTAAAAAATTTAATTACAGGAAAAAGTGAAATAACCTCGCAAAATCATGGATTTGCAGTTAACTTAGATAAACTAAAAACCTCTGATAATGTGGAATTGACGCACATAGATTTGAATGACAATACGGTAGAAGGATTGAGCGTAAATGATAAAAATGCTTTTTCTGTGCAATACCATCCCGAATCTTCTCCAGGCCCACATGACTCCAGGTATCTTTTCGATGATTTCATACATATTTTAAACCAAAATCAACACAATAATGAGTCTAATTGATAGTGTTTTTGCAAGACAAATCCTTGATTCAAGGGGTAATCCAACTGTAGAAGTTGATGTGTCAACTGAAAACGGTTTTATAGGAAGGGCGGCAGTACCTTCAGGTGCATCTACCGGAAAGCATGAAGCCGTTGAATTGAGGGATGGTGACAGTAAAATGTTTATGGGAAAAGGGGTTGTAAATGCTGTAAATAATGTGAATGACAAGATCGCTCCCGAGATCATTGGCTACTCATCTTTTGATCAAAACCTGATCGATAAGATCATGATTGAGCTAGATGGCACGGAAAATAAATCAAATTTCGGGGCTAATGCCATCTTAGGGGTATCGCTAGCTGTAGCTAAAGCGGCTGCTCAGGAAGCTGATCAACCATTATATCGTTATCTGGGAGGGGTTAATGCAAATACGTTGCCTGTGCCTATGATGAATATTTTAAATGGAGGTAGTCATGCTGATAACTCTATAGACTTCCAGGAATTCATGGTGATGCCAGTAGGGGCAGACTCATTCTCCCTTGCCCTGAGAATGGGTGTTGAAGTATTTCATCATTTGAAAAAAGTTTTAAAAGATAAAGGACATTCTACCAACGTGGGCGATGAAGGGGGGTTTGCCCCTAACCTTGGATCAAATGAGGAAGCCATAGAAGTGGTGCTTACTGCCATCGAGAAGGCTGGTTTTAAACCAGGGGAAGATGTTTTTATCGCACTAGACGCCGCGGCATCAGAATTTTATGAAGAAGATACCGGGTTATACCACTTCAAAAAATCAAGCGGGGAAAAAATCAATGCCGATGATATGGTTTCCTATTGGAAAGATTGGGTTGGTAAATATCCAATTATCTCAATTGAGGATGGAATGTACGAAGATGACTGGAAAGGATGGCAAAGCCTAACTTCAACAATAGGGGACAAGGTCCAGCTTGTTGGTGATGATCTTTTTGTAACCAATGTTAACAGGCTTCAGAAAGGCATAGATATGAGAGTCGGAAATTCTATATTGGTAAAAGTAAACCAGATTGGAAGCATCACCGAAACGATAAACGCTGTGAACCTGGCTAAAAACAATCATTACAAGAGCATAATATCTCACAGATCGGGTGAAACAGAAGATACTACCATAGCTGATCTGGCCGTTGCCTTAAATACAGGACAGATTAAAACAGGATCTGCTTCAAGATCGGATAGGATGGCCAAGTACAATCAGCTACTTAGGATAGAAGAAGAGCTTGATGAGGTAGCTGCATTCCCCGGCAAAAATTTTTAGAAATAGTAATAAAGGTTAATTATCTAAGCCCGTATCATATGCGGGCTTTTTTTATTATTTTTAAACCAAAAAATGAGGTTGACAAAAGAAAATATCCCTGCTAACTTAAAAAATTTCTATGTGCTCTCAGGCTCGTTTTTTCTTATTTTAATGCTATTTATTGATTCCAATAATATTTTCAACCAATACCGGATGAGCCAAAAAGTGGAGGCACTGGTAGAAAAAGAGCATTATTATCTGGATAAGATTAAAAGTGTCAAGCAGGATAAGAAGATGCTTACTAACCTTAAAGTTCTTGAAAAGCTTGCCCGGGAGAAATATTTTATGAAAAAGGAAACCGAAGATTTATATGTAATCGTTGAAGAGTAGTAGTTTTAATTATGCCTTATGAAACTCACTTCGGTTCTTATACTATCAATCCTATTTTCACTAGCCGCCTACGCTCAATCAGATAGGGTTTTTGTGGGTGGAAATATTGGATTTGGCGCCAGTAGAAATGTGACAAACATCAATCTATCCCCTCAGATAGGTTATCGTCTTACTTCAAGAATCAGCTTAGGTTCAGGGATAACTTATCAGTACATAAGCTTCAACAATGCGGATTTGAGTACCTCCAACTATGGAGGACGATTATTTGCACAATACAGGTTTCTTCAAAATTTTTTAGCCTACACTGAGTATGAGTACTTGAGTTTTGAATTTCCTACAGTTTTTGTAAATGGAGAATACCAAACCGACAGACAAAATTACAATAGCTATTTTATAGGGGGTGGTTATGTGCAATCATCAGGGAGGGCTAGTTTTTTTACATTAGTACTCTATAATTTGCTTTATGACGATAATGAGTCTTCGCCTTATGGAAGCCCCTGGGTTGTAAGAGGTGGAGTGAATTTTTCCATCTTTTAACTGATAATGGCTTATCCCGAGAAGTTGGCTCATATCTGGTCCTATTTTAATAGTAATCCTTTCCAAGCTATGGAATACAGTGGAACCCTGTAGATAAGTACAAACTTAAAAGGTTAAGTAGTTATGGTAAAAATCGCTGACTTAGAATCAGGACTTTCAAAAGACCAACATCATAAAATATTTGAACCTTTTTACACTCACTAAAGCCATTGGAATAGGAAGTGGATCAGGCCTTGATATCTTTGCAAAGCCATAACAAAACATAATGGTAGTATTTCGTTTTGTAGTGAACCCGGGTAGCCTGAGTTTATAGTTTGTTGAGCGTTTGAGGCTTTTTTTTTGAGTTTTTATAAACATAACCTGCGTTTATATAGAATCTGATTACACCTTTTTAGTTTAGGTTTTTTATACACTAAAAGTGATTAAGTTAATTGTAGTGCATTATTTTGAAAAGATTAAGCGCTTAGAGCTTGAGCATCAGTTTTTCCTGATATCGTCAGTTCTGGGAATAACCTTGTCATTGCTACTATTCGTTTTTGATTTTTTTTATTTACTTGACATTCCATCTCTCATCCTTGAATCCCTGGCACTTGTTCTTTTTATATTTTTTTTCATAAAAGGACAAGATCCGATAAAATACAAAAAACTTACCCTACCATTTGTGGTAACAATTCTAATCATTTTGAATATGGCCATTCCTTTTGCCGGGGGATTTCATATAGTAAATTCATTTCTTTTTTTAATATACATCTTATTGGTAAGCATTCTTTTAGATGGAAAAAAGCTGTACATAATTTACGGGGTTCTATTTATTGACCTGTTGGTTCTTATAAGCATTGATTATTATAATTATGAGCAAATACGGCGATATGAAATACCTAAGGCACTGATTCTGGAACATAATGTATTATTATTCTTTATACTATCAACCAGTGTAATCATATTTAGAGGATTAAAAAGCAGGTATGATATTGAAAGAAAAAGAGTTATTGATCAATCCAGTAGAATTGAAGAGTCCCGGAAGCAGATGGCTTATTCTGAAAAGATGGCATCTTTAGGCAGATTATTGTCAGGTATTTCCCACGAAATGAACAGTCCATTGGGGATTGTTAAATCTAATATAGATTATGTTAATAAGACCAAGCTCGATACCCTGAAGCGATTATTTGACATAGCGCAAAGAATTACACATGAGGAATTCTTATCAATTCAAGACCTGATAATAAACATGCACAATAAACCACCGCGAATAAAATCAAGCAGGGAAGAACGCATTACAAAAGATCGTATTAGAAGCTTATTAGCAAGCTTTGATATAGATTATAAAAGCAGGGTAGTAGACCTTATTGCTGACATTGATGTGGAAGATATCTCTAAGCCATTACTGAAAATAATACATAGTAAACACTGCATTGCAATGCTTGAGGCAGCGAGACAGCTGAAGTATACCTTCTCCAACCTTAATAATACATCAATGGCAGTAAACCGAGCTGATAATTTAATGAAAGCACTAAAATTGTATACACACAATGATGAGAGAAAAGAAAAAGAATTAATTGACTTAAATTACTCGATTGATGTGGCATTAAGCCTATATGAACACGAAATAAAAAAAGGTGTGGCGATCGAAAAGCATTATGATAAAGAATTATTCATTAATGCTTATCCGGAAGAGTTGTCGCAGATATGGTCAAACCTGATAAGTAATGCCATCCATGCTATGAATTATAAAGGTAAACTTTCTATATTTTCAAAAAATAACAATACAGCCGTTGAGGTGAGCATTATAGACAATGGCTCAGGAATACCTGATGATCAAAAATCAAAAATATTTGAACCTTTCTATACCACGAAACCTATAGGCGTAGGAAGTGGATTAGGCCTTGATATTGTGAAAAAAGCTGTAGAAAGGCATAATGGCGATATAAATTTTGAGAGCAAGCCGGGCGAAACAATATTTAAGGTGTATTTAAAGAAGTAATTCAGCTAACCCATTGATCCACTTCTTCCATTGTAGGGTTTTTTACGTCTTTGAGTTTCATTTTTTTTCGCATACCGCACACATCATTAAAGAGTTTTTTAGGAGCAGCTTTCTTTAGTTGATCTATGGTGTTGAACCCTAATTGCTGAAGTATCGGAATTAATTCATCTCTAACCCCCTGTTCCTGATAATCTTCCTTATTAGCATATCTCACTTTTTTTTCGGGCCTCATTTGAGGGAACAATAATACATCCTGGATTGAATAGGCATTTGTCATGATCATAGTCAGACGGTCAATACCAATACCAACGCCCGAGGTTGGCGGCATACCATATTCCAATGCCCTTAGAAAATCTTCATCAAGGGCCATTGCTTCTTCATCACCTCTTCTTGCGAGCTCTAACTGTGCTTCAAATCTATGACGCTGATCAACCGGGTCATTAAGTTCCGAATAGGCATTCATAATTTCTTTACCGTTACAAACAGCTTCAAATCTTTCTACCAGTCCCTGTGTTTTTCTATGCTTTTTGGTTAATGGGGACATTTCTTCCGGGTAATCAAGGATAAATGTAGGTTGGATAAGGTGAGATTCACATTTTTCACCAAAAATTTCATCGATTATTTTTCCGCTACCCATGGAGTCATCGATTTCAATGCCAAGTCCTGAAGCAGTTGTTCTGAGTTGATCCTCATTCATTTGGGATATGTCCACATCAGTATAATCTTTAATTAATTCAAACATGGTATATCGCTTCCACGGTGTCTTAAAGTCTATGAGATGTTCACCCACCTGAACTTTTGTAGAACCATGTAAATCGATTGCCACTTTTTCAATCATTTCTTCCATTAGGTTCATCATCCAGAAATAATCTTTATAGGCCACATAAAGCTCAACTTGCGTAAACTCCGGATTATGAAACCTGCTCATACCCTCATTACGGAAGTCTTTTGCGAATTCATAAACACCATCAAAACCACCTACTATTAACCTTTTTAGGTATAATTCATTGGCAATTCTTAGATATAAAGGGATGTCCAGATAATTGTGGTGCGTTTTAAATGGCTTGGCTGCCGCACCACCATGTATTGGCTGCAATATGGGTGTTTCAACTTCCAGATAGCCTTGATCATTGAGGAAGTTTCTGATAGAGGATATTAGTTTCGTCCTTTTTATGAAGGTTTGTTTCACTTCAGGATTGACAATGAGGTCAACATATCGTTGGCGATAGCGTTGCTCGGAATCAGAGAATGCATCATAGGTTTTCTTATTACCCTTTTCATCTATTACCTCTTTTACTACAGGTAGTGGTTTTAAAGATTTAGACAATATTTTAAAATCCTTAACGTGGACAGAAATCTCACCGGTTTTGGTGGTGAATACAAAACCCCTAACTCCGATTATGTCACCAATGTCAAGCATTTTTTTGAAAACATCATTGTACAGGCTTTTATCCTCAGCAGGGCATAAATCATCCCTCCTGAGATAAAGCTGTATGCGTCCGCTACTATCCTGAATCACAGCAAATGAGGCTGACCCCATAATCCTGCGGGTCATAATTCTGCCTGCAATGGATATCTCCTGATAATCATCAGGGTTTTCTTCGTAGTTTTCCAATATCTGTTTACTATTGGTATTGATGTTAAACGCTTCAGCCGGATATGGATCTATTCCCCTGTTGATAAGGGCTTCACGGACTTTCCTCCTTTGAATTTCTTGTTCGCTTAATTGCATGGATTATGATTAAGATTTTCTACGCTTTATTTCTTTATTTATGAGCTCCAGTTCCCTACTGCTGTGTCCAGCCACAGAGGTGTTCTCTTCTGCCCTTCTGAATAAGTAAGGCATAACCTTTCTGATGGGCCCATAGGGCAGGTATTTTGCCACATTATAGCCTTCTTTTCCCAGGATATAGGAGATGTTATCACTCATGCCGTAAAGTTGTGAAAAATAAACAGAGGGATCATTCTTTTTTAAACCCTTATCTTTCATCATGCGCATCAGCATTTCGCAACTGGTCTCATTGTGTGTTCCTGCAATCATTTTGACATTATCTGAGTGGTCAAGGCAAAATTTCATGGCATCATTGTAGCTTTTATCACTGGCTTCTTTTGTATCGTGAATAGGATTTGGATAACCTCTTTCTTTAGCCCTGTCTCTTTCTTTTTCCATGTACGCACCTCTTACCAGCTTTGCGCCAAGGATGTATCCGCCTTGTTCAGCCTTATGACAAGCATCTCTCAGATTGTCCAGCATATCTTTTCTGTATAACTGATAAGTATTATAAACCACTGCCCGATTATGATTGTATCGTTTGATCAATTCATAGGTGATATTATCTATTGTTCCCTGTATCCAGGATTCTTCGCTATCAATTAACAGGCTAAGATTGGCTTCATAAGACCTTTTACAAAGTCTTTCAACCCTTTTTACACCCCTTTCAAATTGCTCCTTTTCATCCCGGGTTAAGGTCTTCCCTGATTGAATCTTTTCCATTAACTCAAATGAAACCAGGCCTGTAAGTTTGATAACACAAAATGGCATATTTTCACTCTTTCCAGCCATCTCAATAATCCTAAGGCACTCATCCAATGTGGCTTCAAAACCTGCTTCTGTTTCTTCACCTTCAACTGAATAATCAAGTATGGTCTTAATGTTCCAGCGTTCCAGATAGCTGATGGTCTGTGAACAATCATTAATAGATTCACCTCCACAGAATTGCCAAAAGATGGTATTTTTGATTATCCCCTCAATGGGTAACCTTAAATTCATGGCAAATAATGTAGCCTCAGCGCCTAATTTCACCCATGTGGGATTATTAATAATTTGAAAGAGCGATCTTAATTTTTTTAACTCCCTGTCACTCCTGTGTGAAAATGCAGTTCCAGTATCTTCAAATATTCCCTTAAGTTTTGGATTACTCACTAAATCTATCGTTGATTAATGTTGTTTACTTAAAATTGTAAAGATAATCATACCAATAATTTGATAAATTTTGTTTGATGCTTGAAGGTGTTATTTATGAAGATTTAGAGACTTCTCTAAGAAAAATTCAATTTTCATATTCACAGCTTGGAATATTGGTGGATGAAAATACTAAAAAATATTGTCTACCTAGGATATCAAAATATGTGGATAACTATACTGAAATACAGATCAAGAGTGGTGAGGAAAATAAAAATATACACACCTGCATGGAGATTTGGGAGGCTCTGACTGCTTATAGATTTGATAGAAAATCATTACTTATCAATCTCGGTGGAGGGGTAATTGGAGATATGGGTGGATTTTGTGCTTCCACTTTTAAAAGGGGTATTGATTTTATTAACATACCAACAACACTACTCTCACAAGTTGATGCCAGCGTTGGCGGTAAACTGGGCATTGATTTCAAAGGATATAAAAACCATATTGGATTATTCAGGGATCCAAACTATGTGTTAATTGACCCGGGGTTTTTAAATACTTTAGGGGAAAGGGAGCTTAAGTCAGGTTTTGCCGAGTTAATTAAGCATGCTTTAATCCATGATGTGCATCAATGGCAAAAGCTGCTTGGGTCAGTTAATTGGAAAGCATTAGATTTCAGCGCACTTATTCCGGCCTCTGTGGCTATAAAAGAAAAGATTGTGGGACAAGATCCGGTGGAGGGGGGATTAAGAAAAATTTTAAATTTTGGACATACGGTTGGCCACGCTATAGAAACATTTTTTCTGGAAGGCAAGGAAAAAAGATTGTTACATGGGGAGGCAATAGCATTGGGAATGATCTGTGAAGCTTATCTATCAAAACAATTATGTGGTCTAACTGAACAGAGTTTACAAACCATAACCAATTACTTACTTGTTATTTTTGATCATAAAACCATTGATTCTTCTCATTTTGGTCATTTGATCGATTTGATGAAACAGGACAAAAAGAATCAATCAAATCAAATTCGCATGAGCCTACTCATCGAACCAGGAAGATGCGATTATAATATTGAGGTTCAGCCGAAGGAAATCGAGCAATCATTAATTTATTTGAATCAGCTGGACACTAATGTTAATGTTTAGACAAACATATGGTCTTTGCCAGGGTATCTGTTTTTAGTGTTTTCAGTCTTTTTGCTTTTGAAAATACTGTTTAGAAAAGTGAGTATAATCGTGGTAAAACCAGTTATTAGACCTAAAATTATGAATAGTAATGACCTTTTAATTACCATGGCAAATTGATTGCGGTTGAAAGTGATAATGTATTTTATAAACGAAAGAAATAGCTTTAATGATTTGATAGAGCATGAAAATAATTTCCCTTAGTGCACCTGTAAACATTAAAAATCAGGCTATAAGTTTGAATGCATCCAAAAGTGAAAGTAACAGGGTACTGATAATCAATGCATTAGGAGAAGAAAATTCCAGGATAAAAAATTTATCACAAGCCCGCGATACCCAAACATTGATCCGGCTATTGAATTCTACTAAGCTTGAACTTGATGTACTGGATGCCGGTACTACCATGAGATTTCTAACGGCCTATCTGTCACTCAAAGGAAATGGACACGTGCTCACGGGTACTGAAAGGATGAAACAAAGGCCTATCCGATTACTGGTTGAAGCTTTGACTGCCATTGGTGCAAAAATAGAATACCTTGAAAAGGAAGGCTTTCCCCCCATACGGATATATGCGATTGAAGAGCAAAAGATTGATACTATCTCCATACCAGGAAATGTCAGTAGCCAGTATATTTCAGCACTTTTGATGATAGCGCCATGTCTTGAGATGGGTTTAACCATAAAGTTGACAGAGGAGATATTCAGCTTGCCATATATCAAAATGACTTTGTCACTGATGAAGCACTTTGGTGTGGATCATAGTTGGCTTGATGAGCGGATAATTAATGTTCAGCCTCAGAAGTATAAATCAGCGGAATATACAGTAGAAGCTGACTGGTCCGGTGCAAGCTACTGGTATAGCATAGTTGCGCTTTCCAATGATGCGGAAATAACGTTAAAGGGATTGAGTGAAAAGTCTTACCAGGGGGATCAGGCTATCTATAAGATTATGGATTCTATGGGTGTATCCACTGATTTTAAAAAGGGGGGTGTACTATTGAAAAAAAAAGGCACCATTTTGGATCATTTGGCGCTTGATTTCAGAGAATGTCCAGATTTAGCACAAACAGTGGTTTCAGTTGCTGCGGCTAAAAAAGTAAAACTTAGTATGACCGGTCTTGAAAGTCTTAAGATCAAAGAAACCGATCGAATAACTGCTTTAAAAAATGAGTTGTTCAAATTAGGGGCTGATTTAATCGAGAAGGATAGCCACCACTGGGAGTTGGCTCCCCCAATATCCTTAAACCTGCAGGGGTTATCTTTTCAAACGTATGAAGATCATCGCATGGCAATGGCCTTAGCGCCTCTATCCTTACTAACCCCAATAAAAATCGAAGATCCTGATGTAGTTAAAAAATCCTACCCTAACTTCTGGGAGCATCTATCCCGAATAGGTCTGGCAATCTTGTAATATGGAAATGCAGATCGTTAATTTGTTTGTTTTTGATTTTTAGACTTATCTGAAATATTAATATTCAAAGAGTGTTTAGCCCAGATTTGTCATTGGAATTTTGTCATGAAGGGTTAAAGCCCAAAAAATCAGGCACTTAGGTCGAGGAGGCATAGCATCGCTATGGTGACGAGCCAATAACATGTTAAGTGTCTGATTTGAAGTGATTTAACCATGTAATAGAAAGTCTAATGACAAATCTGGGCTTAGTAAATCATTAAATTAAACAATCCATTAACCATGCCTTTAAAGCATTCAGGGTATTATCCAGGTCTTCATACTTTTTAGGTTTATCGATGGCTTGACTGAGTTGGTGAGGAATATCTACCTTTTGGCCAATGGTTGGCTCTACGGATTCCAGAAATTTTGCCGGATGAGCAGTTTCCAGGAATATACCGGTGCTATTAGTCGTCATGCCGGCACTTTGCAAGCCAAGATAACCAACCGCTCCATGGGGATCCTGGAGATAATTATAATGTTCGTAAATTTCTTTCAGGCACGACCGCGTTTGGTCATCAGAAAATGCAAATCCCATCAGGTCTTTATGGATTGAATGTTTATCATTCCTGTAAAGGTCCTTTATCCTTAAAAAATTGCTTGGATTGCCAACATCCATCGCATTGGAGATGGTAGTCACCGACTTTTTACTAGTGAAATCACCGGTGTGAAGGAATTTCGGGAAAGTGTCATTGCTATTGGTCGCTGAGATAAACTTTAGCACAGGTAAGCCTGAATGTTTAGCAATCAAACCGGCAGTCAGGTTGCCGAGGTTACCACTGGGTACAGAGATAAATAGCTTCGGATTAATAGCTCCCAGTTGAGCAATGGCCCAATAGTAATAAACCGATTGTGGTATTAGCCGTGCAATGTTTATGGAATTGGCAGAGGTTAGATTGATTTTTTGACAGAGGCTATGGTCAAGGAAGGCTGCCTTCACCAGCTTTTGGCAGTCGTCAAATGTTCCATCTATTCTTAAGGCATGGATATTTTTACCCAGTGTGGTAAACTGCGATTCCTGGATATTGCTGACCTTACCTTTCGGATAAAGGATCACTACCTCAGTATTTTCAACCTCACAAAATCCATTAGCCACTGCTCCTCCCGTATCCCCGGAGGTAGCTACCAACACCACCGTCCTTGTATTACCTCCTTTGGCGAAATGACCAATGCACCGTGCCAGGAAACCGGCCCCCACATCTTTAAAAGCCATGGTAGGACCATGGAATAGCTCCAGACTGTATATATTATCATGTACTTGAATGAGTGGGATATCAAATGAAAAAGTTTGAACAACAATCTCTTTAAGCGATTCATCATCAATGTCCTGATGGCAATATGGTTTGAGGACTTTGAAAGCCAGGACCTGTAAGGATATACTACTGAGCTGTTCCCAAAACCTAGAATCAAATACCGGTACTTCCAGAGGCATGTAAAGGCCATTGTCCTGCGGCAGTCCTTTTAATACTGCCTCGCGAAAGCTTACAGATTGATCAGGGCTGTTAGTGCTGTAAAACTTCATGTTGGCTGATGATTTCTGTACCTCGGGGATTGATCGGGGAGATCAATGACTTGCAATCAATCAAATGATCTTTATAAAGGTTTATGATCTTTGATTCTATGACCTCAGCCTCTTCTACAGACTGACAAAAAGAGAACATACTAGGTCCTGAACCGGAGATGTTATACCCCAGTGCACGATTATCCAGGGCAACCTTTTTGGCTTCATCATACAATGGGATCAAGATTGACCGGTAAGGTTCTGCCACATAATCATTGATGGATTTTTTGATCAGATCATAGTCATTGTTGATGAGGCCCGCAGTTAGTGCTGCAACATTTCCCCATTGCTTGATGGCTGTTTTGAGTTCAAGCTGCTGTCGAAGGATGCGCTTTGCCGAAGATGTTTTTATCTCAATCAAAGGATAGATGATTAAAACCTTAAGTTCTTCAGGGTATTTAATGGAGATAATATCCAGGGGATCATAGCTGCGTATGATGGTGAACCCACCCAAAATCGCCGGCGCTACATTATCTGCATGCGCATGCTCGGAGGCTACCCGCTCTCCTTCCATGGCATAAGGAATAAGTTTTTCTTTTTTTAAAGGCTCTTCTAGTAAGGCATTTACAGCGAATACAGCTCCTGCGGCGCTGGATGCACTGGATCCTAAGCCACTACCCGGGTTCATCTTTTTTTGTATGGTTACATCATATCCACGGGATAAGTTAAGGTCATCCAATAAGGCTTTGATGGCTACGGTAGCCACATTTTTATCAGGTTCATAGGGTAGGCCTTCACATCCCAAAATATCCCTAATCTTTAACTCAGCGTTGTTATTCTTTTCGATGGTTATTAAGTCGCCCACTTTCTCCAGTGCAAAGCCCATGATGTCATACCCACAGCCTACGTTTGCTACTGTAGAGGGGGCGAAAACTGTTATTTTATTCATTGGCATTAGCGATTCGCATCACATCAGCAAATATACCGGAAGCGGTAACTTCCTTACCTGCACCGGCACCTTTTATCACTAGTGGTTGGTCAACATACCGGTCTGTTTTTAGTAGCACGATGTTGTCTTTTCCTTCAAGGTGGTAAAATGGGTGATCAGAAGATACACCCACCAACTTACTTTGGGATTTGCCCTTTTTGTAAGAAGCTACAAATTTCAGTTTTAGTGATTGCTCATGAGCCGCCTTGAATATTTTCTTAAAGTGGTCTTCATTGTCCAACAACTTATTGAAGAAAACTTCTGTATCATTAGCTTCCATGCACTCCTTAGGGATGAAGTCTTCATGTTCTATCTCACCAAACTCTAAAGGATATCCACTTTCACGCACTAAAAGCAATATTTTTCTTCTCACATCCGCTCCACTAAGGTCTTCCCTGGGGTCCGGTTCGGTATAACCTTCCGTTTTTGCTTTTCTTACAATCTCGCTGAACGAAATGGTGCCATTATAATGATTAAAGATAAAGTTGATACTACCAGATAACACCGCCTCTATTTCGTTCACTTTGTCCCCGCTTTTTATAAGGTCATTAAGTGTGTTGATGATTGGTAATCCTGCACCAACATTGGATTCATAGTAGAAATGCGCTTTATACTTTTTAGTGTGGCGCTTAAGCTGCTTGTAATGATCATAGCTTTCAGTGCAGGCCAGTTTGTTTGGGGTAACAATAGAAATACTGCCTTTAAGTATCTCAAGATAGAGGTCTGAAATTTGTTTCGAAGCGGTGTTATCAATGAAAATGCTATTACGAAGGTTGGCATCTTTCATAGCGGTAAGAAACTTAGGGGGTGTAAAACTTTGCCCGGAGGCGAGTAATGTTTTCCATTGGTCAAGGTCTATACCACTCTGATCAAAATACATCTTCTTACTATTGGCGATACCGACCACCCTTAGATGAATGTTGTAATTGTTCAACAGGAATTCATTTTGTTGGTTAATTTGTCCAAGAAGGGCAGATCCAACGTTACCCACTCCGATGACAAAAATGTTCATGCGTTTCACCTCTGATAAAAAGAAACTTTCATGTAAGCTATTTAGTGATTTTCTAAGATTTTTTTCTTCGATAACCACTGAAATATTCCTTTCTGTTGAACCTTGTGATATCGCTTTGATATTTATCCCGTTTTTTGCCAGCACATTGAATAATTGACCGCTTACACCAATTTGGTTTCTCATTTTAGATCCCACCAGGGCAATAATCGACAAGCCCCCCTCAACTTCTACACAATTAATTTGGTGTCGTTGCAATTCATAGGCAAATATTTTCTCAATGGATTGCATGGCTTTTTCAACATCAGATTCTGCAATACCCACACAGATGGAATGTTCAGAAGATGCCTGGGTGATTAAGATCACGTTGATATTTTCTTTAGATAATGCTTCAAATAAACGATGGGAGAAGTCTGGCACACCAACCATACCACTACCTGATAAGTTGATCAGAGCGATATTATTTATCGATGAGAGGCCTTTAATGTCTTTACCATTATTTTCATCCTTTGAAATAATTGTCCCTTTATCATTAGGCGCAAAAGTGTTTTTTATCCTGATCGGAATATTTCTTTCTAAGACCGGCTGAATGGTAGGCGGGTAAATAACCTTTGCCCCAAAATGCGATAATTCCATGGCCTCCTCATAGCTAATCCCTGCTATAGGGTGTGCCTGGCTCACCATTCTGGGGTCTGCAGTCATCATGCCACTAACATCGGTCCATATTTGCAGTTCATCTGCATCAAGAAGTTTGGCCAGGATAGCGGCGGTATAATCTGAACCTCCCCTGCCAAGGGTAACCACGTCCCCTTTAGGAGAGGAGGCAATGTATCCCGGACAAACTGTTAGTGGAGGTTGATCTTTAAAACGAAATTTTATTGATGCTTCACTCGAATCGAAATCAACGTTTCCTTTGCCGTAGTTATCATCGGTTTTTATCAGTTCCCGGCTGTCAATGAGTTCACACGTGAAAGACTGTTTGAAAAATTCAGCGATCAGATAGGATGAAATAATTTCCCCATAGCTGGTGACCAGGTCACTGGATTTTGGGGTTAGCTCCTGTATGTAAAAAATCCCTTTACAGATGTCTTCAATTTGGTTAGAATAAATTTTAACCTGGCTCAGGATTTCGCTCTGCGCTTTAATAGGTATTAAGGCTTTAACCGTATTTAAATGCAGCTTTTCAATTTCGATTAAAATGCTCTTGTAGCCCTCATCACCCGTAGCTGCTTTTTTTGAGGCATTGACCAGCTTATCGGTTACCCCTTTCATTGCTGACACAACCACCACTAAGCGATCTTTTTGTAATATTGGTTTTATGATACTTTGAATTTCCCGTATGCTCTCCACAGAACCAACTGAGGTTCCTCCAAATTTTAAGACCTTCATTTCTTGGTTTTTAAAAATTATTAAATCAAATAGTATAGCAGGTCTGGCTTGTCATTTAAGTATTCGCCATAAAAGTTCTTTAATTTCATCCTTGAAATCATAGGCTCCAGGTCTTCCCTGTCATTCAGTTCTATGCCTACAAGTGCAGGGCCCTTTTCACGGCTATTTTTCTTGTGATATTCAAAATATACAATGTCATCATGTTCACCCAGTACCTGCTCTACGAACTCTTTTAAAGCACCGGCCCTTTGAGGGAATTTTACGATAAAATAGTGTTTCAGGCCTTCATAAAGCAATGCCCTTTCCCTAATCTCTTCCGTGCGGGTGATATCATTATTGCCTCCGGAGAGGATACAAACCACATTTTTTCCTTTGATCTCTTCTTTATAATCATCCAAGACGGCTATTGACAATGCTCCGGCCGGTTCAGAAACGATGCCGCTTTGATTGTACATTTTAATCATGGTGGAGCAAATCTTACCCTCTTTAACAGTGGCGACTTCCGCTAGATTATCCTTACATATCTGTAAATTGAGATTCCCTACACGTTTTACAGAAGCTCCATCAACGAACTTATCAATTTTATCCAGGGTAACTAATTCGCCTGCTTCAATGGACTGCTTCATAGAAGGCGCGCCCGCAGGCTCAACACCAATAATATTTGTTTGGCTGCTCAAGAGCTGAAAAACACTGGTCACTCCAGCCGCTAATCCTCCACCTCCGATTGGCAGGAAAAGATAGTCGATACTGCTTTTGGTTTGCTCAAGGATTTCTAAAGCTATGGTTGCCTGTCCTTCAATGACTTTTTCGTCGTTGAAAGGAGGGATAAACACCATGTCTTCGGCTTGACTTAACTTTAGTGCCTGTTCTTGAGCATCATCAAATGTATCGCCTACTAATTTTATCTCAATCCACGCTTTGCCAAACATTTTTACCTGCTCCACTTTTTGGGAAGGTGTTGGAGTAGGCATAAATATGACACCCTTGATTCCCAGTTTATAGCAACTCAATGCAACGCCCTGTGCATGATTACCTGCACTGGCACACACGACCCCATTCCTCTTTTGTTCAGGATCCAGGCCATATATTTTATTGTAAGCACCCCTGATTTTATAGGAGCGGACAACCTGGGTGTCTTCCCTTTTAAGGAAGATGTTTGATCCGTAATGTTGGCTTAAGTTAAAGCTTTCCTGGAGTGGTGTTTTTAATGCTACATTTTCCAGTCGCTCCTGCGCCTTTCTAATATCACTCAGTGCCGGGTAATAAATGTTATTTAACGTCTTCGACTTCACCTTTCACCTCGTTATGTTCCGGTCTGAGTTTTCTTACTGTAGTCCCTGTCTGCCACATTTCCGAATTATGTATCTCTGATAGTTCTTTTTCTAGATCAGCTCTGTATGTTGGTTTTTTGCACGATTCAATCACGATTTTTGCTTCATTCCCTGATGCGACACTTTCGTAAAGTTCATCAAATACTGGCATAACAGCTTTCCTAAACTTATGCCGCCAGTCTAATGCCCCCCGTTGTGCAGTGGTAGAACAATTTGCATACATCCAGTCCATACCGTTTTCGGCAACCAAAAGAATTAAGCTTTGGGTAAGCTCCTCTACCGTTTCGTTAAATGATTCAGATGGGCTGTGTCCTTTTTCCCTGAGTTTATTATACTGAGCCTCCATCACACCAGCGAGGGCACCCATTAGTACCCCTCTTTCTCCTGTCAAATCACTAAATACCTCTTTCTGAAAAGTGGTTTCAAATAAATATCCGGATCCGATGCCAATACCTATAGCAATCACTTTATCAAAAGCTTTTCCGGTTGCATCCTGATGAATAGCATAGCTTGAGTTAAGTCCCTTTCCTTCCAGGAATAACCTTCTCAGGCTTGTACCGGAACCTTTAGGCGCGACAAGTACTACATCCACGTCTTCCGGGGCTACGATACCTGTTTGATTATTGTAAGTGATTCCAAACCCATGGGAAAAATAAAGGGTTTTACCAGCAGTCAGGTGTTTTTTGACGGTAGGCCATAATTCTATTTGACCCGCATCAGAAAGTAAAAAGAAAATAATGGTGGCTTTTTCCAAGGCCTCTTCGATACTAAATAAATTAACACCTTCTTCCCAGCCATCTTTTAATGCTTTATCAAATGATTTTGAAGGTTTTCGCTGACCAACAATTACATTAAAGCCATTATCCCTGAGGTTCAATGCCTGGCCGGGTCCTTGAACTCCATAGCCGATTATTGCGATTGTTTCTTCCTTTAGTGCTTCTAATGCCTTTTCAAGCGGGTACTCTTCCCTTGTTACAACATTTTCTTCTACACCCCCAAAATTGAGTTTTGCCATAATTTTCAGTTTGTTTAGTGATTATTTACAAAATTATTTTCAAGATTTTCCAGGATTTCAGCTAATTCCTTTTTTGACCTGGTGATGGCCACGCGGCCACTTCGAACGAATTCCATCACATGATAGGGCCTGAGATCATTTAGGAGTCTTTCAGTTTCGTCCTTATGACCAGTTTTTTCTATGGTTATCGAGTCGCCTTCTACCGCAAGTATTCGTGCATGATTGCTTCGGATGAGCTTTTCTATTTCTTTTTTGTGCTCTAGTTTCACCTGTATAGGAACTTTATACAGCGCAATCTCCTGGTAAATTACTTCATCATCCGTATGTAATTCTGCCTGCAATACTTCTACTTGCTTTTCAATCTGTTTAATAACTTTTCTGGCTTTGCCTTCCTCTTCTTTAATCATTATGGTAAATCGATGGATACCATGTTCGTGGGATTCACTAACGGTAAGGCTTTCGATGTTGATATGCCTTTGTGTGAAAAGCGTTGTGATCCTGTTCAATAGGCCAATTTGATTTTCGGTGTAAACGATGATTGTAAATTTTTCCATATCTAATCAAGTCTTATTTCATCAACAGAAGCCCCGGATGGAACCATTGGAAATACATTATCCTCTTTTTCGACGGCTATATCCAATAGATAAGGCCCCTTGTGTTCAAACATTTCTTTTATGGAGCTTTCCAGGTTATCCCTTTCATCTATTCTTTTTGCTTCAATGCCAAAGCCTTTGCTGATGGTAATAAAATCTGGATTTACCATTTCAGTGAAAGAATAACGCTTATCAAAGAATAACTCCTGCCATTGTCTCACCATTCCTAAAAAGTTATTGTTTAAAATGACAATTTTTACCGCAGCTTTAGTTTGAGCGATAGTCGCCAGCTCCTGTAAAGTCATTTGAAATCCTCCATCTCCGATTACCGCCACTACATCTCTATCAGGTCTTCCTAACTTAGCGCCTAATGCTGCAGGCAAACAGAATCCCATGGTTCCTAAGCCTCCAGAAGTAATATTACTTCTGGTTTGCTTAAACTCAGCATACCTGCAGGTAACCATTTGGTGTTGACCCACATCGGTTACCACAATGGCTTCCGCATGGGTTTGTTCGTTGATTATCCTGATAACTTCCCCCATAGACAATCCTTTGTCTCCGTTGGGATGTAGTTCTTTTTTGATAATCTTATCCTCCTCTATTTTCCTGTATTTCTCAAATTCTTCCATCCATTCCTGGTGCACATTGGCTTTCACTTGGCCCATCAATAGCTCCAGGGATTCTTTAGCATCACCAATAATCGGACAGTCAGCAATTATATTCTTATTGATTTCCGCGGGGTCCAGTTCCAGGTGAATAATTTTAGCTTGCCTGGCATATGTGTTGGTATTCCCGGTAACCCGATCATCAAACCGCATACCAACGGCGATTAGTACATCACACTGATTAGTAAGTATATTAGGGCCGTAGTTTCCATGCATTCCCAGCATACCTACATTTAAAGGGTGGTCAGTGGGCAGCGCAGAAAGCCCTAATATTGTCCAGGCTGAAGGAATACCTGTTTTTTCTACAAAGTCTTTAAACACTTTTTCGGCGCCTGCCAGAATAACGCCCTGACCAAATACGATGAATGGTTTTTTAGCTTCATTGATCAGTCTGGCTGCTTCTTTAACCTTATCCTTTTCAATCTCCGGTTTTGGAATAAAACTTCTTATTTTCTTACATTTTTTATAACTGAAATCGACAAGTTGGTTTTGGGCATCTTTGGTAATGTCCAGAAGTACCGGTCCCGGCCTTCCTGAGCAGGCAATATAGAATGCTTTAGCAAACGCTTCGGGTATTTCTTCTGCTTTTGTTATTTGATAATTCCATTTGGTCACTGTCATGGATATACTGATCACGTCTGTTTCCTGGAAAGCATCAGTTCCTAACAGCGGATAGGGAACCTGACCAGTAATACAAACCAATGGTGTGGAATCGATTTTAGCATCTGCTATGCCAGTGATTAAATTGGTGGCTCCAGGTCCTGATGTTGCCAGTACCACGCCTGCCTTACCGGAAGCCCTTGCATATCCCTGTGCGGCATGGATTGCTCCTTGTTCATGTCTAGCCAGCACATGATGGACTTTATCCTGATAATGGTAAAGCGCATCATAAACGGGCATGATTGCCCCTCCGGGGTATCCAAAGAGCAGGTCCACGCCTTCATTTATCAGGCATCTAATCACCGCATCAGATCCTTTCAGTTGTTCTGTAGCTTTTGATATTTGTTGATATTGTGTTGTTTCCATATTCAGTTTTTTAGAATGTGTCAGTAGTGCATCCTAACGAGGCATTATTCACTGTTTTAGCATATTTATGTAAGATTCCTGATTCAATTTTCGGTAATGGTTTCTTCCATTTGTTTCGTCTATGATTCAATTCCTGATCTGTTAGCTTGACATTTAATGCATTGGCTTTGGCATCAATCACAATGATATCACCATCCTCCAGCACCGCAATATTGCCACCTTCATAAGCTTCAGGCGTAATATGACCAACGACGAACCCATGTGTACCTCCGGAAAAACGTCCATCGGTGATCAACGCCACATCTTTTCCCAAGCCTGCGCCCATAATTAGTGATGTGGGTTTTAACATTTCCGGCATCCCGGGCCCTCCTTTTGGCCCTTCATATCTTATTACCATTACATCGCCTTGGTCTATTTTATTATTTCTAATCGCGTCATTGGCTTCGAATTCACTGTTGAAAACTTTTGCCCGTCCCTCAAAATACTCCCCTTCTTTGCCAGAGATCTTTGCAACAGCTCCTTTTGTGGCCAGATTACCTTGAAGGATTTGTAGGTGGCCATTTTTCTTTAACGGATTGGATATCGGATAAATGATGTCTTGTCCCTCTTTGAGTGAAGCAACGGAAGCAAGATTTTCTTTTATTGATTTCCCGGTAACCGTAAGACACGACCCGTCTATCAATCCTTGTTCTGATAAATATTTCATAACCGCGGGGATGCCACCTATACCATGTAAGTCTTCCATAACATACTTTCCACTGGGTTTTAAATCAGCTATGTACGGAGTCCTGTCGCTGATTCTTTGAAAATCAGATAAATCAAACGATATATTGAATGAATGTGCGATAGCCAGTATATGAAGCACCGCATTGGTAGACCCGCCAAGTGCAATTGCCAGCGTTACGGCATTTTCTAGTGACTTTTTGGTAACAATATCCTTTGGTTTTAAGTCTATTTTCAGCAGTTCCTGAATCTGTAGTCCGGCATTTCTTGCTTCTTCTTTCTTCTCTGAGCTGGTAGCCGGATTCGAAGCACTGTAAGGTAAAGACATACCCATTGCTTCAATTGCTGAACTCATAGTGTTAGCTGTATACATACCGCCACAAGCTCCCGGACCGGGGCAGGCATTCAAAATAACTTGCCTGAATTCCTCCGGAGTGATGTTCCCGGCATACTTCTTTCCCAGTGCTTCAAAAGCGGAAACTATGTCCAGTTTTTGACCATTATAAAACCCCGGGGATATGGTGCCACCATAGACGACAATTGCTGGTCGGTTAAGCCGCCCAATGGCCATCATGGCACCTGGCATATTTTTATCACAACCAACTACCGCAACCAATCCATCATAGCTTTGGGCGTTCATTACGGTTTCAATAGAATCAGCGATTATATCCCGGGAGGGCAGGGAATATCGCATCCCTTTGGTACCCATCGAAATACCGTCACTTACTCCGATGGTGTTGAAAATCAGCCCAACTAAACCTTTATCCAGTGTCCCCTGCTTAATATCTTTAGCCAAATCATTAAGATGCGCATTGCAGGGATTGCCTTCATAACCGGTACTGGCAATGCCTACCTGGGCTTTGTTCAGGTCTTCTTCCGAAAGGCCGATGGCATGAAGCATGGCTTTTGCTGCAGGTTGTGTTTCGTCCTGTGTGACGGCTTGACTGTACTTATTTAATTTCATATGATCACGGAATCTTTTTGGAAACCTTCTTCTTTAATTTTTTCACGGTAGGTCAGTAACAAACTATAGGCTATGGAGTCTTCCCATGGTTGCTCATATTCATGGCCTCCAATTGATTTGATACCAGCTATTTCAGTAGCTGTACCCACGAAGAAAGCAAAATCAACAGCTGTTAATTCTTCAGCTGTCATATCCACCTCGTAAATAGGTATGGACAGATCTTCAGCCATTTCAAAAATTACTGATCGTGTTATGCCCGCAAGAATATTTCCTTTTTTCGGCGTATAAATACATCCATCTTTTTCGCAAAAGAAATTCGCTCCTGGTCCCTGGGAAATATTACCCTGGTTATCTAGTAATAAAGCTTCATCAAATCCTTTTGCTTTTGCTTCAGAGGTAGCCATGATTGAATTCACATAATGGCCGGTTACTTTGTAGTTGACAGGTAAAGCTTTAGGGCTGGGTTTTTCAAAAGAAGATATCATCACCTTTAATAACTCAAAGCCCAGGTATCTGCCCCATTTCCATGACGCAATAGCGATATTTGCCTGTGGTGTCTGAGACAGCCTCATGTTATTTCCTACATAAATCAGTGGTCGGATGTATGCACTTTGCAAATTATTTTTATCTAATAACTGATAAGATATCTCAATCAGCTCTTCTACACTGTAATTGATTTCAATATTCATTTCCCGGGCTGCTTTCAAAAGCCTGGTGTAGTGCTCTGTTGCTCTGAATAGACGGGGCCCCATTGCTGTTTTATATGCCCGTAAACCATCAAAAACCCCATAACCATAATGAAGTGTCTGGCTATAAATACTGGTACTGGCTTGTCCGGCCCTAACCCAATTGCCATTCTGAAATAACCAGGTTTGATTGTTAAAGTACATGTTTAATTATGTCTAAAAAAAAAGCGCCATCCCCTTACCGGGAATGGCGCCTGAATAATTTTTTATTTCATTCATACCATTCCCTTCGTGGTTTTCATAATGACGACCACAATAATTAGGGATATGGTAATAATGTTTATCATTTAATTTTAAAATCTGGACAAAGATAATTTGAATAGTTTTCTTTATGCAAGTGTTCATAAATATTATTTTATCATTTGGTTGAAAAAGCAAACAAATAACGGTAAGTATTACACACATAATCTCCAACCTCTGATGTGGATCTATATGCCCCTTTTGCAGAAAGATCTTTTGTTAAGAAGCCATTATTGACTGCTTGATTTACCGCGTCTATAATAGTCTTTGATTCCAGTTTCATTGCAAAGGAATGATCCAAAAGCATAGCTAGCGAAAGTATAGACGCAAATGGATTAGCAATATTTAGACCTGCAGCCTGAGGATATGATCCATGGATTGGTTCAAATAACCCAACCCTTTCACCCAAAGAAGCGGAAGGAAGCATCCCTATAGACCCCGTGATAACAGAACTTTCATCGGTTATGATGTCACCAAACATATTCTCAGTCAATATCACATCGAAACTGGCAGGGTTTTGAATGATTTGCATGGCAGCATTATCTACAAACATAGTCTCATATTGCAGTTCAGGATAATTACTTACATACTCTGATACTTTTTCCCTCCATAGTCTTGAAGTTGCCAATACGTTGGCTTTATCGACAAGTGTTAGTTTTTTTTTTCTCTTCAGGGCATCTTTTACTGCAAGGCGGGTAACCCTTAGAATCTCTTCATCAGAATATATAGAAGTGTCATAAGCCTTGGTTCCCTGTTCATTCCGCCCTCTTGGTTCACCAAAATAGATCCCGCCGGTTAACTCCCGGTAAACCGTGAAGTCAACACCTTCAATTTTTTCCTTTTTAAGTGGAGAAAATTCATATAAGGCAGGGTAACTTTTGACCGGCCTGACATTTGTATACAATCCCAGTACCTTACGCATTTGCAAAAGCCCTTGCTCAGGCCTCACTTTTGCACCTGGGTCATTGTCATACTTAGGATCACCAATGGCTCCAAATAAAATAGCATCAGACTGCTCGCAGATATTTTGTGTTTCAGCGGGATAAGGTTCACCGGTTTTTTCTATGGCATCTGCACCAATCAATCCATATTCCAGGTCAAAACTAATATCGGATATTTCCTGAATAACTTTTAGCACTTTGATTGATTGTTCGGTGACTTCAGGCCCTATCCCGTCACCGGGAAGTACGGCTATCTTTTTATTCATACCGGGTTTGCGTAAATATGGTCTTTTTCAAAACTTTCAATTTTATTTGATTGGCTTAGCATGTAATCAATGTCATCGTAGCCATTCAACAGGCACATTTTTTTGTATTCATTTATTTCGAATGATGCATGAATATCCTTATCCAATACTTCAAAAGATTGATTCTCCAGGTCTACTTTTATCTTTATTCCGGGGTGTTGCGTACGGATATCGAATAATTGCTTCAACTGTACCTCTGATACAGTTATGGGTAATAGACCATTATTCAAAGCATTATTTTTGAAGATGTCGGCGAAAAAGCTGGAGATAACTACCCTGAACCCATAATCATGAAGTGCCCATGCTGCATGCTCCCTGCTTGATCCGGAGCCAAAGTTTTTTCCGGTTAATAAGACCTCTCCTTTGGCTTGGTTTAAAATAAAGTCGCTTTTAGGATTTCCATCCTGATCATATCTCCAGTCACAGAACAAGTTCTTTCCAAAACCTTCCCTGGAAGTGGCTTTTAAAAAGCGTGCCGGTATAATTTGGTCAGTATCAATATTTTCAACGTTGAGCGGTACACAGGTTGAAGTTATTATCCTAAACTTTTCCATGGTTATATCATTTCCCTTACATCAGTGATCTGTCCTTTTAAGGCGGTTGCAGCTGCTGTCAAGGGACTGGCTAAAAATGTCCTTGCTCCCGGGCCCTGACGACCTTCAAAATTACGGTTTGAGGTAGAGACACAATATTCTCCTTTCGGAATCTTGTCCTCGTTCATGCCTAGGCAGGCGGAACAACCTGGTTGTCTAATCTGAAATCCAGCCTCCTCCATCACACTGTCAATTTCTTCTTCACGTATTTGCTTTTCAACCTGCTTAGAGCCGGGTACGATCAATGCATTGATATGGGCAGCTTTCTTTTTCCCTTTTACTAATTGGGCGATTGCTCTGAAGTCTTCAATGCGTGAATTGGTACAACTACCAATGAAAACATAATTGACACTCTTACCCAGTAATTTTTCACCGGGTTTTAAGCCCATATATTCCAATGATTTCTTAAAACCGGCATCATCACCATTGATGGTATCTAAGGTTGGTATGGCTTCAGAAATTTTAACACCCATACCCGGGTTTGTACCATAGGTGATCATTGGGGAAATATCTTCAGCCTTAAAATGATGGCTGATATCAAATGTAGCATCATTATCACTGAATAGGCTATCCCAGTATTTTTTGCGTTCATCCCACAGTCCTTTGGTAGGCGCGTATTTTTTGCCGTCTATATAATTAAAAGTAACTTCATCAGGAGCTATCAGGCCACCGCGTGCACCCATTTCGATACTCATATTGCAAATGGTCATTCGGCTTTCCATGGATAAGTTTTCAATGGTGTCGCCACAATATTCAATAAAATGGCCGGTGCCACCCGAAGCAGATATCTGAGAGAGCATGTAAAGGATAATGTCTTTAGCCGAGACCCCGTATTCTAATTTTCCATTTACTTCCAGTTTCATCTGCTTTGGTTTCCACTGAAGGATGCATTGTGTAGCCAAGACCTGCTCAACTTCACTGGTGCCAATGCCAAAAGCAATAGAACCAAATGCCCCGTGGGTAGAGGTATGACTATCTCCGCAGACTATGGTCATACCTGGTTGGGTTATCCCCAACTCCGGGCCTATAACATGGACAATTCCCTGGAAGGGGTGTCCAAGACCAAAGAGCTCAATATCATGATTGGCGCAATTTTCTGTAAGTTTTTCAACTTGTTTTTTGGATAGCGCCTCGGTGATTGGCAAGTGTTGATTGATGGTGGGGACGTTATGATCGGCAGTGGCGATGGTCTGCCTTGGGCGTAGCACTGGACGATTTCGGTTTTCCAATCCCTTAAATGCCTGGGGGCTGGTGACTTCATGTATTAAATGCCTGTCAATATAAAGCAGGCTAGGCCCATTGTCAACCTGGGTAACCACATGCTTGTACCATATTTTGTCAAATAATGTTTTCCCCATTACTGTTTTTAAACGGTTAGATGTTGGGAAGCATATTTTTGAAGTAATTCTTCAAGGTCTTTGTCATTGATCACTTTGATATGGTCTGCCAGTTCAAGGAATCTTTGATAGATATCTTCTTGCTCATTTTGTGGTATTTCTACACCAAGTTTATTGATCCTGTATTTCAAAGCTGCCCTGCCACTGCGTGCTGTTAACACGATGGTTGACTCATTTACCCCCACCTCACGGGGATCAATTATTTCGTAATTATCCCGGCTTTTTATTACGCCATCCTGATGGATGCCTGAAGAATGTGCAAAAGCATTTTTTCCAACAATGGCTTTATTAGCCTGTACCGGCATGTTCATGGTGTTGGAGACCAATTCACTAATAGGAAAAAGTTTTTCGGTTTTTATCCTGGTCTCATAGTGCAGCCAGCGATGCTTCCTAAGCACCATTACAACTTCTTCCAGAGAAGTATTTCCGGCCCTTTCGCCACATCCATTGATGGTGCATTCAATTTGCCTGGCCCCGTTCTGAACGCCGGATATACTATTTGCTGTTGCTAATCCAAGGTCATTGTGGCAATGGGCTGATATGGTAACTTTATCGATTCCAATAACATTTTCCTTAAGGAATCGTATTTTTTGACCGTATTCTTCGGGTAGGCAATAACCTGTAGTATCAGGTATGTTAACCACTGTTGCACCTGCTTTTATTACTTCTTCGATAATGGTTGCCAGGTACTCATTGTCCGTGCGCCCTGCATCTTCAGCATAAAATTCAACATCTTCAACATACTTCTTTGCATGTTTTACTGCGGCAACGCCGCGCTCTATAACCTTTTCCGGCGTTGATTGTAGTTTGGTATAAATGTGTTGTTTGGAAGTACCTAATCCGGTGTGTATCCTTGGCCTCCTGGCTTTTTTAACCGCTTTGGCGGCACATTCAATATCTTTTTGCACAGCCCTTGACAAACCACAAACAGTTGATTCGGTGATATTGTCGGCAATTTCCTTTACCGATGCGAAATCACCGGGACTGGATATCGGAAAACCAGCTTCGATCACATCCACCCCAAGGTCTTCCAGTGCTTTGGCAATAATTAGTTTTTCTTCGCGGTTAAGTCCACAGCCAGGAACCTGCTCTCCGTCTCTCAACGTAGTGTCAAAAATCTGTACCTTTTCCATGTCAATTTCTTTGATGAGTGGTCGAAGCTAGAATTTTGAAAAGGTATACAAAAACAAAAAAAAGGTATAAATACGATGTCTGAGGTTATGAATAAATAGTAAAATAGCTTATGAAGATTTCTTTATTTAATTGAAACTTCTTAGTAAATACGATGACTAATAAATATGATCATTCAACTATTGGCATTTAAAAAGTATCACAACCAATAACCTTCAGAAGAATTTCGGGCTCAATTACAAAAAAGAACTAAGCGAGATAATAACGGCTTTATTATTTTTACACTGATTAAAATCTTAAATTATTAGTGTGCGATTTATTAAGTTTTATTCTGATTACCTTATTTATAACAACACTTTATTTATAACAACACTTTGATCTCCTCATACTTCGGAGCTACATACACACTATC
>CAYSCZ010000002.1:0-50937 GCA_964429655.1 uncultured Roseivirgaceae bacterium | reverse complement strand
TTATTTATAACAACACTTTGATCTCCTCATACTTCGGAGCTACATACACACTATCCTCCAACACAACTACAGGGTAGAGTATTCGTCCTTTATGTCCTGAAGCTGTTACCACATCCATCATCTCCTGGACTAAATCGTCATCTTTATCTACATCATGGAAAGTGTATGTGTAGCCGTCATTATTCAAACTGGCCTTAAAACTTACGCAGTGCGGACAGTTATTACTACCATAGATTATGATATTTTTCTGTGGTACTTTACTGCAACCAAAAATTAATAGCATACTGCATACGAATAAACTAATCTTCATGATTTCACTTTTAGTACAATAATATATTAGAAATTATAATTCGATATTGATTGCATTTATGAATTGGCAGTAAATGAAAGTTTTCTGTCAGATCGATAGTTACTGGAATAAGTTTATTTGTATAGTTATATAAAATAAAAAAATAATCATATATAATGAATAATTCAAAGAAAACATTGTTTTTGATGCTTGTCATAGTAATCAACATAGCGATT
The DNA here is from genome assembly GCA_964429655.1 of uncultured Roseivirgaceae bacterium. Lineage (GTDB taxonomy): Bacteria > Bacteroidota > Bacteroidia > Cytophagales > Cyclobacteriaceae > CAYSCZ01. Next base: position 50,412 of record CAYSCZ010000002.1, on the reverse strand, counting down.
TCATTTTTGGTTTGGTTTTAGGTTAGTCCATAATTTGGGTTGAAGGTATTGACAGTCGGTCAATACCTTTTTTTATCTAATCGCACTTAAGCCTAATTTTCATGTTATTAAAAATTTCGCCTTTGTTCATTATAGCGAACTACAGAACTATTCTATAATGGGAATAAAATTAATAAGTTAATAATCAGCGACCGACTCTTATTTTTGAAAAAGACAGATAATTTAATTATATTGATGTCTAAGGAAACCTGGGTTCCTACCCCAAGCCCCGTGTTGGAATTAAATATGCGGGGCTTATCCATTAAATAGCACCTGATTTATTTGTGAACTAAGTTTTTCACTAACCACTCATCCTTACTCATGAAATATTGTCGCAACAAGAGTATTTTTAAGTCATTATGGCAGTATGTGTTTTGTGTATCGACTATGGTATTCGAATTGACATGAATTAAAATAAAAAGAACTATGATAACTAAAAAAGATATAACGAAACAGTTAGCAGTGGCAGGTAACCTTATGAATACTGTCGGGGGGGGAATGGTTCAGGTCCGGTCAAAATTTAATAAGCTGGAGAATCATTACAAGGTATCGTTTAATATTCCGGGGATCAGCAGGGAACATTTAAATGTTGAAATCAACAATAATAAAATCCTTGTATTCCACAGGATACAATCCAACAATAACGAGATGCCTTATTTGATCACTTTTTTTGATATCCCAAATGATGTTGATCATCAGAATATATCAGCAAGTTTTAAACATAACGATCTGGAAATGATTCTTCCTTTCAATGAACTTTCTAACGGATACAGAAGGAAGATAGATATTTTTAATTAGTCATAAATGTTTTTCGCTTTTGTGGGCAAATCCTTTCGTATGCTGACCAGGCCCACTGAATTTATGATATCAGTACAGGTATTTCTACTAAGTGTTTATTGCAGGATCAATTTATTTGTTTTGGTTTCCGCTGCTCGGAATTAGGTTATCTGTAAATCACAAATCCGTTAGCAAGGTATAAGAAAGATTATGCAAACAATGAGGAACATGAGGGACTAATTATCCTGAATAGCTGTACTTTGTTTCCCAGACTGTTAATGGCTCCGCCCCCTCGTTTCTTACTAGATTGTTGACAACTTCACCTATGAAAAGAACATGATCGCCTGCTTCTATTTGGTTGGTGACTTTGCACTCAAAATAGGAGGGGACAACTAAAAATATCGGTGAGCCTGTCTTGTCTGTTACAAAACTATAGTCATTAAGTTTATCTTTTGCAAAGACCGTTTTTTTGGCAAATGCGCCAATCATTGATTGATTGGATTTGCCCAATGTATTTATGGCAAAGACATTGCTTTGTTGAATTGGTTTTTTTATATCAGAATCATTTCTTATGGCAACTATCACCAGTGGAGGGTCAAAAGAAACCTGGCTTATCCAGCAAATGATGCCGGCTGCAAAAGGATGCGCTTTATTATCGGATGTTTTTGTGGTAATGATGTGAAAACCATAACTAACTTTTTTTAAAGCCTTTCTTAAACCAGCCTCATATGACATAAGTGAATTGTTTTGAGTTTGAATATTTAAAGGGATATAAAAAAATCCATTTCCTTATTTCTTACAACATTATTCTATTATTCCAATCGCGCATATGAGTAAGAAAATCTTTAAGAATGACATCTGTCATTGTGTTTGAATGAGATAACAGAATTTTAATCCTGAATAATACGAATAAGGAAGAGTGAGAATAAAATGTTATCTTTTGTAATTAACATGAAGTGCATGCCCGGCTATCTAAAGAATATTTTGCCATTAATGGTCGCTTTATTATTTTCTCAAGATTTACAATCTCAATATCTGGGTTTTCATTTTAAAGATCGGTTTGACAAGTCTGTCATAAAATTTGAAACCAGAAATAGTCTGATCATTATCCCGATATTGATCAATGACCGCTTAAGGTTGAAATTCATTCTGGACACAGGTGTACAATCCGCTATCATCACGGAGAAACTACTGGCACAGGCTACCGGCCTGAGTTTTGACCGTAAGATTTCCATTGGTGGTCCGGGCCAGGAAGATTCTATTTTTGCACATGTGGTTAACAGGGTCAACCTGAAGCTGTCAAATGAAGTTTTTTCATCCAACAGTTCAATTTTAGTGTTGGAAAATGATTTCCTTGAACTTGAAAATAGCCTGGGTGAAGAGATATACGGGATTATCGGATACGATATTTTCAGTCGTTTTATTGTAGAGATTGATTATGACCGTAGTCAGATAATCCTGAGAAGGCCGAGAAAATCAAAAAAAAGAAAGTATAGAGAATATTATCCAGTCCCTTTGGATGTTGATGGTACCAAGCCCTACCTTAACGCTAAGGTTATCCAAAACAATGATACGGTAGATGTTCGATTGATGGTAGATTCTGGTGCCAGCCATTCTATTTTGATCAGCCAGGAGTCCAATGAGAAACTTAGTGTGCCTGAAAAAAGCATAAACACTTTATTGGGCAGAGGACTTGGAGGCGAAATATTTGGAGAGATTGGCAGGTTAAATTCCTTTATGATCGGTAAATTTTGCTTTGAAGATGTATTGGGTTCCTTTCCCAATAGAGATGATTATTCAAATAAGATCTTAAGGGGATCAAGGGATGGTACTTTAGGTAGCGATATTTTGAGGAGGTTCAATTGTGTTTTTAATTACTCGGATGAAGTGTTATACATCCGTAAAAACAGCAACTTCAGGGATGATTTTGAATATGATATGAGTGGTATGGAAATTAATGTAAAAGGGAAAGCGCTGGATCAATACTTTGTGTATAACCTGAGGGAAGCATCCCCTGCTAAAGAAGCAGGTATTATGGTAGGGGATATAATTAAAAAAATCAATGGAAACCATGCAGAGCAAAAGGGGCTGAACAACATCAATGAGTTACTTAAACGAAGGCCAGGCAAAAAGATCAAATTAAAAATTCAAAGAAGGGATAGCACTTTTAAAGTAAAGTTCCGTCTACGCCGGACGATTTAGGAATACTACAAGTTGAATTTGCATTACTTTTGGCGAAAAAGAGAATTGCAGCTTTATCCTACAGATCAAAAGACTAATCTTTATTTTTTCTTTTCCTCTTTAGCTTTATTAATAATCGCCTTGTACCTGAATTTAGGCATATATCCTCTTTATCTCGAAGAACCAAGACGGGCCTTGATAGCCCTGGAAATGTTGTTTAATGGCAATCTGATTGTACCAACAGAAATGGGGGAATATTATTACAAAAAACCACCGGTCTACAACTGGATTATCATCGCAGGCTATAAAGTTTTTGGCAATTACTCGGAGTGGGCGGTACGCTCATTATCCGTATTATCATTTCTTTTAACAGGAGGCCTTCTTTACTGGGCTGCCAGAAAGTATATTGATCAGCAGGCAGCCATCTTTTCCACACTTTTTTTTCTGATTTCCGCGGACATTCTTTTCTACTTTTCTATCACCTCCGGCGAGATAGATCTATTTTATTCCCTGATGACCTATGCGAGCTTTATTTCGATCTATCATTTTTATATTAAGGGAAACTATTATCTGCTATTCGGAGTGACTTATATACTTGGTGCCATTGGCACACTAACCAAAGGATTGCCTTCACTCCCTTTTCTGGGAATCTCGATTTTAACCTTTTTCATCTACAAAAAAGACTTCAGGAAATTATTTTCTTTACCTCATTATCTGGGCCTGTCTACCTACTTGCTGATAATTGGTGGGTATATATTTATTTATAATCAATATAATAACCCAGTAGGCTTCTTATCAACGAAAGATTCACTGGTAACCCAAACCACAGAAAGAACACTATTTTTTAATAGCTTATTTGATTTTATCCAAAACCTTGTCCTATTCCCGCTGGAAAATATTAGCTTTTTATTGCCCGGTTCTTTATTAGCGCTTTTTTTCTTTAGAAAGGACTTGTTTAGGGTCATTAGAACTAATGACTTTGTGGTTTTTTCAGCACTTATGCTGTTGGCAAATATCTCCCTTTATTGGCTGTCACCCGGAACCCGGTCAAGGTATTTGTATATGTTTTTCCCACTAATGCATACAGTTTTAATTTATGTTTATTTGAAAGGGAATCATCATCGTTGTTTGATGAGATTTTTTAATTGGGTGTTAGTCATATTTCCCATTACTGGTTTCCTTGGCGCAATGGCCTTGCCTTATATACTTCCATTGGAAGTTGTGCCAAACCTAACACTGTTAAGTATTATTTTCTCCATAATATTTCTAATCATAGTTTTTCTATATTTTAAAGTATCGAAATGGAGGTTGTACCTGGTCATCATTACCATGATTGTTCTGAGGATTGCTTTTGATCTAACGGTCCTGGAGGTAAGGGCCGAGAAAAGTACCGCTGCAAAAGACAAAGAAATTGCAACGGAAATTGTTGAGATTGTTGATGATAACCCTTTGTATCTTTTTAAGGCCTCAAGATTTTCCCTAACTACTGTGTTTTATATTGAGCGAGAAAGAGGGAAAGTATTGTCGAGAAAATATACAACAGATCATGACAGCTATTTTATTTCCAATGAATCTTTTCTTCAAGACATTGATTATAAAAGTCTGTACAGTTTTCGATATCATGATAAAGCGTTTTATTTGGTTCAGTTTTAGAAATATCAACATCCTTGAAAAAAGAGCAATTAAAGTCTATTATTAAACAAGTCATCAAACTTACCCTGACTAGCGCAGCGTTGATTTATGTATTCAATAAGATTGATTTTCAACAGTTTGTTGACTCTATCAAACAGGTAAACATTTTCTTTTTCATACTGGCGGTTGCAGCATTCAATATATCCAAGAGCATAGCCGCTTTTCGTGTTAGGGAATTTTATGAGGTAATTGGAATTTACCTGGATAAAATTTTTAACCTTAAACTTTATTATGTTGGGATGTTTTATAACCTTTTCCTGCCGGGTGCTATCGGAGGAGATGGTTACAAAGTTTACCTTCTAAAACAAGGCAATCAGGAAGTTAAAGTAAAATCATTAATCAGTTCTACACTATTGGACCGGCTGAGTGGACTGGCACTTTTGCTGGTACTTGCTTTGTTATTTGTGCTTTTCAGTTCATTTGAAGGAAATATACCATACTTTCATACCGTTCTTATCGTGCTTTTAATTTTAGTGATGCCAACATTTTATGTATTCATAAAATTATTATTTCCAGGTTTTCTTAGTAAGTATTTTATTACCACACAGTATTCATTTTGGGTTCAATTGGGGCAGGTATTATGTGCATTTTTATTGCTGGTGGCATTATCGGTAAATGATTTTTACATGGATTATTTAGCACTGTTTATGGCTTCTTCCGTTGTTGCGGTATTGCCTTTCACTATTGGTGGTGTTGGTGCAAGGGAGCTGGTTTTTATATTTGGATTTCAATATTTGAATATTGAGGAGGGTAAGGCAATTGCATTTACGTTGCTTTTTTTTGCTGTCACCGCCATTACCGCTTTGATTGGTCTTGTTTTTACATATCAAATAGATAAATAATTGCCTGATATTGTTGTCGTTGGGGGAGGTTTAGCTGGCCTTGTTAGTGCCTCGCTATTAGCCAAAAATGATTTTAAGGTTGTGCTGATCGAAAAAAATCAATATCCTTTTCACAGGGTATGTGGTGAGTATCTTTCAGAAGAAGTGATTCCATTTTTAGTAAAGGAAGGACTTTGGCCCTCTGAAAAAAGGTTTCCAAGAATTGATCAATTATACCTTACCAATACAAAAGGTGAAGGTAAAGCCAAGAAGTTGCCTTTGGGTGGCGTTGGGATAAGTCGCTACCTGTTGGATGATTTTCTGGCGAAGCAAGCCCTGGAGCTAGGCGTTGATATTCGGCATGCAGCGGTAACTAATATTGATTTTGACGGAGCTAAGCATACCATATCAACTACTGATAGTAATACCCTTCAAGCTCCTGTTGTCATCGGTTCTTTTGGGAAAAACTCCAAGCTGGACCGATCTTTGAACAGGGAGTGGCTCGGAAATCGACGGGATTTCATTGCAGTAAAATATCACGTAGCCTATCCTTTTGCGGATGATTTAATTGCATTGCACAATTTTGAGGGCGGATATTGTGGCGTTTCTATGATTGAAGACCAAAAAATTAATGTCTGCTACCTGGTTGATAGAAAAGTGTTTAAAAGGTATGGGAACATTTATGAATTTGAAGACCAGGTGATGGCAAAGAATAAAGAGCTGGCAAAAATCCTGAAAGAAAGTAAGGTCCTTTTTGATAAACCCAAGGTTATCAATGGGTTTACATTTAAGCCTAAGCCAATTCTTGAGGACCACGTTTTAATGTGTGGGGATTCTGCTGGATTGATAACACCGCTATGTGGTAATGGAATGGCCATGGCAATTCATTCGGCTAAATTATTAGTCGATTCAATTTTAAAATTTCCCGTTGACCAACCACACGGAAGAATAAATTTGGAAAATGATTATTCAAAATCATGGAATAATATGTTTTGCCATAGGCTATGGGTAGGCAGAAGCTTACAAAAAATGTTTGGAAATCGATATATGACTAAGTTACTTCTTGGCTTAATGAACTATAAGAGGGTCTCAAACTATGTAATATCGCAAACACATGGCAGGCCATTTTCATAGGTTTATGATTGATAAGTAGGCGAAAAAAGCATTGAAAACTGAAGATGATAGCAAATTAAGCTTCATGGTGTTTTCGTAATTTATATGATGACGATCCTTCCGGCTTCTGAGATACCATCTCCCAAAAAAGAAAAGTATGGGCAGAAATGAGCATTGCAGTATGATCACTTCATAGAAAGATTGGTAATTCAATAAATAATAAATGAGTCCAGCATTACCAATCAAAAAAAATATTGCGGTAAAATGAAAGGTTCCTATAATGCCGAGCCACCTGCTGATGGTTAAATCACCACGTCGCGCATCTTCATCATGTTGATAAATCTGTGTCATGGGATATGAACCCAATAAAATGACTGAACTAAGTATCGCCGGCAGCTGAACCGAAAAATTGCTGAACACTGAAAAAATAGATGCATCATTTATGGCGATATAAGCCATGAAGAAAGTAAAATAACCCTGAAATATTCCTGCGGCCAACCACCCGATTATTGGATATTTTTTCAGCCTTATAGACGGATGACTGTAAGCTTTGGAAATCAAACCATACACTAATACCATAATTGAAAACTCCAGGCTTATAAAAAATCCTAACAAAATACCTAGAAGATCCATTACTAAAGATGTGTAATATAATTCCCTAAGCACTTTTGGTGGATTTTTTAAAATACCAATGCTTGATTTATCTTTATCAAAAAATGAATTGTAACCATTGCTGGCGGGATAGATTAATAAATGAAGGACCACAAACGACAGGATTGTGTTGGAAATATTGATACCACTACTTGCAGCGAGTGAAAAAAGATAAATGGGCATCAAAAAAAATGAAAACGGAATCCTTAAATGAAGGAAGGTTGATTTATTAATCATAAAGAATGAATAAGCTTACAGTAAAATTTGTTTGATCACTTTCAACATGCCCAAAATTACCGCTATCGCAACAAGTAATCCACAATATTCAATTTCTCAGGATAGAATAGTTGAATTTATGAAGGATAACCTTGATTGGGATGATGAAAAGAAGCGAAAGCTGGAAGTTTTATACCGGGCAAGTGGCATTAGTAATCGCTTTACCGTGCTAGAAGACTATAACGCACAGGTCAGTGATTTTACATTCTTTCCGCATAATGCAGCCCTGGAGCCATTCCCTACAGTTTCGCAAAGGATGGAAAAATACAAGTCCGAAGCGCTAAAATTGTCGCTAGAAGCAATATGCAAAGCATTTGACCAGGTAACCTATAATCCAGTAGACACCACACACCTTATTACGGTGAGCTGCACAGGTTTGTATGCTCCCGGGCTTGATATAGAGTTAATTGAAGCTTTAAAACTATCACCAAACACACCCCGCACCGCCATTAATTTCATGGGCTGCTATGCCGCCTTCAATGCCATTAGGACTGCTAATCAAATCTGTAATTCAGAACCTAAAGCAAAAGTTTTGGTCATATGTACGGAGATGTGTTCATTGCACTTTCAGAAAGAATTTACTGAAGACTATCTCCTGGCAAACTCCTTGTTTTCAGATGGCTCAGCAGCTGTTATTATCGAAAATGAACAATCTGGCCTTTCGATCGAATCATTTTATAGCGATTTATTTCTTGAAGGTAAAAATGAAATGACCTGGAAGATCGGCGATTTTGGATTTAATATGAAATTGTCCACAACTGTTCCAAAATTTGTAGAAGTGGGGATGAAAAAGCTTGGTAAGCGGTTGAGGGGTCAACTAAATGGTAATAAGATAGACTATTATTGTATTCATCCCGGCGGCAGAAAAATACTGGAGGCCTCAGAAAAAGCGCTGAATATTACAAAGGCTCAAAATGAATGGGCTTATCATGTGCTTAGGAATTATGGTAATATGTCATCACCAACCATCTTATTTGTCATTGAGCGATTACTTGAAAGCCATTCATTAGTTGATGGTGAGTCGGTCTTATGTGCAGCATTTGGTCCAGGACTCAGTTTAGAGAGTATGATCCTGAGAAAGTCCTGATCTATGAACTTCTCAAAACGATCATTTGAAACAGAACTAATGGACGACTTCAATTGTCATGGTGAGGTTATCGAAAAGACTTTAAAAGAGCTCGCCTTTATCAATAAATTTTTAGGCGGTAATCAATTAAGCATAGAAATATTTGATAAGTTTATGAAAGAAAATTCCAGGTTTACTACTCATAAGTTGGTGGACCTTGGTTGTGGAGGGGGAGATATGTTAGTTGAAATGGCTAAAAAAGCAAGGGAAAAAAACTATAAAGTTCAATTTACCGGTATTGATGCTAATCCCCACATTATTGATTATGCCAAAAAAAATTGCGCAAAATATCCTGAAATAGATTTTCAATGTAAAAATATTCTTGATACTTCATTCATAGAAGATAATTATGATATTGCCCACAGCAGCTTATTTTTTCATCACTTTAGTGCGGATGAATTAGTAGGGGTACTTGAGTCACTAAAAATTATTACCAAAAAAATAATTATAATCAATGACCTGCACAGACACTACCTGGCCTATCATAGCATCGGGCTGTTAACTGCTATCTTTTCGAGGTCTTACATGGTAAAAAATGACGCGAAAGTATCTGTTGCAAGGGGATTTACTAAGTCAGAGCTTAAGTTAATATTTTCTCAAGCAGGACTGACTGACTGTGAAATAAAGTGGCGCTGGGCTTTTCGATGGCAAATCCTGATAAACTTATAAAACGAAAATCTTTTCTTGTATAACAAAAGCTATACAAGAAATTTAATTTTATTCAATTGGATAATACAATCTGTTAGTTTTCATGGTATTAAAAAATTGTATCTCTGCCCCTCACTATTTATTGTGGTACTTTTTTTAAATTTATTTAAACAAAATTATTACCGCCAAGTTTAAAAGTCAGACAAATTACAAAATACAAAAAAATATGGACAACATTATGACTATTCCGAAGGATGATCCGGTTGCGTTTACATTCTTTACGGGTTACATGGCTATGTTTGCTGCCTCTGTATTCTTCTTTTTTGAAAGAGGTAGAGTTGAAGGGAAGTGGAAGCTTTCCCTTTTAATATCTGGTTTAATAACAGGTATAGCAGCTGTACACTATTACTACATGAGGGATTACTACATGTCTACCGGGGAAAATCCTACAGCATTACGCTACATTGACTGGACGTTAACAGTTCCGTTAATGTGTGTGGAATTTTATCTGCTAACTAAGTTTGCAGGTGCAAAACTCGGCCTTTTATGGAAGCTAATACTGGCAGCAGTATTTATGTTGGTTACAGGTTACATAGGAGAAGCTTTTAATCCAGAAGGTGGTGATACTTCACACTCAGTCATTTGGGGTGTTTTATCAACATTGGGATACATTTACATTTTGTATACTGCATGGTTTGGGGAAGTAGCTCAGTTAGCAGCAAACTCGAATAGTGATGTAGTTAAAAGAGGCGTTAGAACGCTGGCATGGTTTGTCCTGGTTGGCTGGGCAATTTATCCGATTGGTTACATGTGTATGCCTGGTGGATGGCTGAATATCGCCTTCGGATGGGGTCCTGGTAATGTTGATTTGTTCTATAATATTGCCGATGCAGTAAACAAAATAGGATTTGGTTTGGTGGTTTATAATATTGCTACCACTGAAACTGCCAAAGTTCAGGCCGCGGCTTAAAATCATTTTTTGAGAGGATATTTATTTATCCTCTCGATTTTTTTTTATGACGAAAACCAATTTTCTTTTTTTATCGCTTTTTCTCCTTCTTTTAGTAATAACTCCGCTCCTCAGTAACCTCCATTACTGGAGCCAAAACCTACTGGCATTCTCATTTATACTTCTTTTGGGCATTCCCCACGGAGCCATGGATAACATTTTATTTTTGGAAAAAAGTAAGATCCCTCCTTTTTTGTTCTACACTTATTATTTAGGGATGATTATCTTTAACGCATTGGTGTGGTTTTATTTACCAGCTATCGCTTTTATTATTTTTTTGATTATGTCTTCTTATCACTTTGGCCAAGCCCAGTTTTCAAGCGATCTTGAAAGCTTCAGACTACCATCCGTCATGTATTTTGTTTGGGGGGCTTCTGTAATATTATCCTTCACTTTTTTTAATGTTGAAGAGTTAAGGACATTTATATTAAGTGGAGAATTAACATCAGATATTGGGTTTCTAGTCAAGCCAGGTTTTATAAACCCTCTTTTTTATTTTTTTAATGGATTTACGCTGACTTTATTAGTTGGATTCTCTCTTTTCAAAAAGATATCATTAGAGAAATTCTTAATCGAGCTGATTATGCTGGGGTCAATATATGTGACAGCTTATTTATCTAATTTTTTAATAGGTTTTGCACTTTTTTTTATTGTGGTCCACTCTTTTAAAGTTTTTCAATCAGAATTCAATCATTTCTATAATAAAATAAATCGACAGACATTAATTAAATTTATAAAAAAGTTACTACCGCTTTCTATTCTATCAGTTTTTGGGACCTTATTAATATTCGGGAGTATACATTTTAATTTTGTAGACCTATCTTACCCGTTGGTATTATTGATATTAATATCATCTATTACACTTCCTCATGTTTTTGTGATGGAAAAATTTTATCAAAACAATTAGGATTACATCCTTTCACCTGAAATTTTATCAACTGCTTTTTTGACGATTTCAAGGTCGCTGGGCCCTCGGTAACCGCTAAATCCTATATTCAGATCATGACCATGAATTTTCATTTTCTGTCCTCCAATCCATCCAATAAGTTCAGGTAATGAAACAACCGAATCTTCCGGATCCATAGCTCCGCCAAATACTTTTTTTTCATATTCTCCGGTGTTATGACCTGTAATCCAAACCTGGCTGGCTTTTTTCCATGCTATTTCCATGGTTTTCCTCTTCTTGGTATTATCATCTCCGAACATCTTTCCGAAAATTTCGCCGTTGGCTGTTATCACACAAACAGCTACATTCCCCTGGTTCTTATCCCAGTCCTCAATGATATCATTATAATGAGCTGTCAGCTTTTCCAATTCAGCGAATAATTCTTTGGTTGTTGTTTCAATGGTATTTGGGGGCATTTTGTGAGATTATTGTTTGTTAAAGGGATTACCTGTCCAGTGTAATGGATGCTTTCTTGCACAGGCCCATCAGTGGTGGATTATGTTTAGAAACTTTTACTTTTACATTATTAGCCTGTGGATAATATTCATAGATACGGTCAATCATCTTTATGGCAATGTGTTCCAATAATTTGGCTTCGATATTCATCACCTCCGTTGCTATGGAATAAACTTTCTCATAATTAACCGTTTCTTTTATGTCATCATGGATGGCAGCATTTTCAAAGTCCATGTTGATATGGATATCAACGGAATATTTGTTTCCGATTTTACGTTCCTCTTCGTAATAGCCATGTCGTGCGTAGAATTCTAGTCCCTCCAATGCGACAATACCCATATTTAATCCTCCTCTAATTGATCAAAAAATGAGATAGTTGTTTCAGCACTTTCATTTGAAGTTTTTTGTTGCGGTTTTATAGGTTTTCTTTCTGAGATGTTTTTTTTCTTGTTTCTTCCACTACCTTCAGAGGAAATGTTTTTCTGAATTTTATCAATAGATAGTATTTTAGGTGGCTTGATCTCCTTAACATGCAATTCTTCAGCATTGATCATATCTTCAGACTCTCTTATGACATTTTTCACTTTTTGCAGATGGTCATTTAGTTTGAATCTGGTTCCTTCTTTATCTACTCTTTCAATGCGGTCAATCACATCCCGTGAAAGATTTTTAAGCTCATTAAGCAGATTATCCCTATAGCTCTCCAGGCTTTTATAGTTTTGCTCCAGTTCTTTGATTCCTTCGTGCATTTCTTCGATGGCCTGTCTTGATTGTATTTCAGCTTTTTCGATGATTGCCCGTGCTTTATTCTTAGCTTCATTCATCATCGCCTCAGAATTCATTTTGGTTTCTTTAAGATGTAATTGTGCCGATTTGGTGGCTTGATCAATAAGATTAGCGCCTGTATCCTCGGCGGTTTTTAGTGTTTTAAAAAGTGATGATTCCACCTCTCGAAGTTTTTTCACCTCATTTTCAGCCTGGTCTAATTTCATTCGTAATTCCTTATTTTCATCTATTATCTTCTCCCACTCATTTGACATAGATGTCAAGAAGGCATTTACCTCATCCTTATCAAAACCCCTGAGCTTTTTTTCGAAGGTTTTTTGCCTAATTTCTAATGGTGTTATCCTCATGCGCTAACTGTTAAAATTTATTTCCCAAACTGATATGCTTCTATCATCGCTTGCTGAGATTACCCAATCATTGTGATCACTCCAGTACAATTTATTAACGGATGTTCCATGACCAGCGTGCCTTGCCTTGTCAATGACTTTCAGTAATTTGAAGCTGTCAGCGTCCCATATCTTCACTGACTTGTCCACGCTACAAGTTACAAAATGTTTTCCACTAGGGCTATAATCAATATGGTTAATGGTATACATATGAGCTACGATTTTATTGAACATCTCATAGCCCCGTTGAGCATCCCATATTTTCAAATGAGCATCTCGGCTGCCACTTAACAGGTATTTGTATTCCGGAGAATACCTGAGGGTGAAAACTGAATTATTATGAGCTTCAATTGCTTTTTTTAGAGAAAGATCATTCAAATCAAGTATTCTAATGAAATTATCACTGAAACCAACTGCTATTTCTTTTCTTCTTTCATTGATAGCAATTGACCTTGCACTTTTATATGATAGTGAGATATTTTTTAATACAGTAAAAGACTTTTTATCTACTACCCATAGGGTTCCGCTACCATCAGCTATATAGATTTTTCCATCAAAAGATTTGATATCAAATATGGCTGATTTTGAAAGCTTAAGAGATTTTATTTCCTTTTTGTTTTCTACATCGATTAAGTGTATCCCTTCAAAATTTTGACCCACCAAAAGCTGATTTTCATTCCTTAGATAATGAACTGCATACACTGAGTTTGGTACTTTGGCAACCAGATGCCCATTTTCCAGGTTACTGAAATTCCATACGGCTACCATACCATCGCCCGCGGCTGAAAAAAATTGCCCGTTATTACCTTTTTCAAGGGTATAAATACAATCTTTATGCCCGGTGAGATTCATTACTTTGTTTACATTTATTTTTGGCATAGTAATTTCGTTTATCGGCAAAAATAATTCCTGGCAGTGCCAATTTTTAAAAAATGGTTTTCAGAAATATCATTCCGGTGATTATTACGCAATTTAATTCAATACCATGCCTCTTTTTAAGTCACGTCAAATAAATCCTCATGCCGCCTATTCATTATGGCATATTACCGAAGAACTGGCCGAACTAGAGGCGCTATCAACAGATATAATTTTTGATGAAGATTATAATAGATTCCATACGCTAAAAAAGAAAGAATATCTGTCGACTAGAATAGTGATAAATCAGTTACTGAATCAATTTGATATATCTGATTACAAACTACTTAAGGATTATTGTGGTAAGCCCTATGTTTTAGGCCGCAAAGTTCACATTTCTATATCCCATGCTTATCCATATGCTGTCGGGTTGATAAATACTAAAAATAAATGTGGTATCGATATTGAACAGCCCGGAGAAAGAATTTTAAGAATTGCCGATAAATTCCTTAATAGTGAAGAAAGGAATGAATGTGGTACTGATATACATAAGTTAACGACATTTTGGTGTGCCAAGGAAGCACTTTACAAGCTATATGGGAAAAAGGGCCTTTCTTTTAAGGATGACCTGGAAATTGAGTACCCGGAATTAACTGGCCATATATATAAAACCCAACAAAACTATTCGCTGATGTGTGAACAAACTGATAATTATATCCTGGTTTACAGCTGCTTTTGATAATTAAGCTTCATCCATATCAGCTATCTCGTACAATAAACTCTTAACTTCATCGCTTTTTTCATGCTCTCCCAGTTTTTCAAAAGATATTATCAGGTTTCGCATCCCTCTTTTAACTATATCCAGGTTGTCACAAGGCTGGAAGAATTTTTCATCATGTGGAATTTTTAAATGGTTAAGATAGTTCTCCACATCCTCTTTAGAGAAGATCATTCCTTTGTTGAAAACGTTGATGTAAAATTGTAATTCATTTTGTTTATAGGTTAAAATGAAAAGGTTAGGCATGTTCACTCCACTGATGGGCATTTTAAGCTTTCTGGCAATAAGCATATACAACACACACATAGTTATTGGGTTGCCTCTTTTAGACTCTATAACCATGTTGATCATGGAGTTTGCGGGTGAATGAAAGTTTTTGGTGTTAGCCCTGAATTTAAATCGTTCGAAAAAGACATCATTTAATATTTTGATCTGATCAATTGCATTAAGGTTGTTGCGGAATTGAGACCAAACCTCGTAATACATCTGGTCAATTTGCTTTTGAAGGGATTTCAATTCAAGGTCAGGGTACTGATAAGTGCTAAGCAACCACATTCCTTCCAGGATATCTTTGCTTCCTTGTTCTTTCCACTGAGCGAAGCGCTTTTTTAGCTGGTCAAATTGAAGGGTGTGTATAATATCCTCAATGCGGCGCTGACCCTCTGAATTAAAGCTTTTTTCCCATACTTCCTCGAGTAGCGGGATTACATCGCTCCCCATGGATATTAGTTTGTTCTCCACATGAGAGGAAACCTCGAGATCATCATCATCGATGAGTGACACCAATGCTTTTAGTTCGTTTTCTTTCATTCCAATTTTATAATTCTTATGTCTGTATTACACCTACGTTAAAAGCTTTATCAATAGGTGCATGGTTAGCCGCTTCAATACCTGCAGAAATATATTTCCTGGTCTCCAATGGATTTATAATTTCATCAATCCATAATCTCGATGCTGCATAATATGGATTTAGTTGGTTATTATATTTATTAACAATTTCTTTTAATAATTGATCTTTATCTTCATCAGAAATTTCCTTTCCCTGTGCTTTAAGTGTTGATACTTTTATCTGAAGGAGGGTTTTAGCGGCAGCGTTTCCACTCATCACTGCGATTTGTGCGGTTGGCCAGGCAATTATAAGTCTCGGGTCATATGCTTTGCCACACATGGCATAATTACCCGCACCATATGAGTTACCAATGATCACACTGAATTTAGGAACCACAGAATTTGCAACAGCATTGACCATTTTTGCACCGTCTTTGATTATTCCACCGTGCTCTGCCTTACTTCCTACCATAAAACCACTCACATCATGCAGGAAAACGAGTGGTATTTTCCGTTGGTTGCAGTTCATAATAAACCTTGCTGCTTTATCAGCGGAATCAGAATAAATAACTCCACCCATCTGCATCTCTCCCTTGCTACTTTTCACAACCTTTCTTTGATTAGCCACAATTCCTACTGACCATCCATCTATTCGGGCGTAACCGCATATTAAGGTCATTCCGAAGTCTTTTTTGTATTCATCGAATTCCGAATTATCAACCAACCGATGAATGATTTCTAAGGTGTTGTATGGTTTTACCCGATCCTCCGGCAATACCCCATATATTTCTGAGGGGTCTTTCTTCGGAGCTGACGGTTCTTTTCTGTTAAAACCAGCATTTTCAGGATCGCCGATTTTGTCAAACATTGCTTTAATGGCATCAAGACATGCTTTATCAGACTCATATTTGTTGTCAGTAACTCCTGAAATTGAACAATGGGTGGTTGCGCCGCCTAAGGTCTCATTATCAATGTCCTCTCCTATGGCCGCTTTAACGAGATAACTTCCGGCAAGAAAAATAGAACCGGTTTTGTCAACAATCATTGCTTCGTCCGACATAATGGGTAAATAAGCACCACCAGCCACACAGTTTCCCATGATTGCCGCAATTTGTACAATCCCCATGCTAGACATGATGGCATTATTCCGGAACTGTCTTCCAAAATGTTCCTTATCTGGAAATATTTCGTCTTGTAGAGGGAGAAAAACTCCGGCACTATCAACCAGGTAAATAATTGGGAGGCGATTTTCTATCGCTATTTCCTGTGCTCTTAGATTTTTTTTTGCTGTTATGGGGAACCATGCTCCGGCTTTAACCGTCGCATCATTTGCTACAACAACACATTGTTTTGATTGTACTTTCCCAATGCCTGTTACCACGCCAGCAGAAGGACAGCCACCATATTCTTTGTACATATCATGTCCTGCAAACAGTCCGACCTCAATAAAATCATCGGAATTGTCAAGAAGATAATCAATACGCTCCCTGGCGGTTAGTTTACCTTTTTTATGATGGGATTCTATTTTTTTTTCACCACCTCCCAGCTTAACTTTTTTCTTTTTTTCATCAAGTTTGAAAACAAGCTGTTTGAGATGATCCTCGTTCTTATTGAATTCAAGGTTCATTGCACCTAAATTAATCAATAATTAGGACTGATTCATTTCTCCTCTTTATTTAATTGTTTTTTAATCTTTCTGTGTTTTTTACCAAGTGGTGAGAAGAAGTGCTTGGGATAATAATTTATATGATTGATCAGTGAATCCAGGTCTTTGGTTAACGTATTCAGGTTTTGATATAACTTATCCTCTTTGAAGAGCTTATTTATAGTGCCATCGGACTGTGAAAGATCAGTAATGGTATAATTTAAATTATTGACCAGCGAATCAACATTTTCGAGTGAATTTGCAAAATCGAGCTGATTAAGGCTATCCAGTGTGCCATTAAAATTATTCAACACTACACTTATCTCATTCACTCTTCCATCAAGATTGGTCAGTAATTTGTTTAGATTATCAATTGATAAAGCTATGGAGCGTTCATTTGCATCTATAAGTGAGTTTACATTTTCAGTAGTTTGATTAAGATTAGCAAGCAGGTTATTAAATTTTTCGCCACTACCTTTTAAACCCAGTAAAATTTCATTTAACCTTCTGATGGTAGTGGTAAGGTTGTCGGCTACTGGTTGTGTGCTTTCCAGCAATGCCATTATTCCGGGGTCTATGCTTGACATCAGCGTATCGCCCGTTTGTTTTGGATTTTTCCCATCTCCGATTTCCAGGACTATCC
The DNA here is from genome assembly GCA_964429655.1 of uncultured Roseivirgaceae bacterium. Classification (GTDB taxonomy): domain Bacteria; phylum Bacteroidota; class Bacteroidia; order Cytophagales; family Cyclobacteriaceae; genus CAYSCZ01. The sequence goes on along the minus strand of CAYSCZ010000002.1, from coordinate 32,756 downwards.
CTTTACTTCCAAACAAATCGTTACTTGTTAAGTGGGCTACAGTACTATCATTTAATGTCAGGTCATTATTGACCATCATTTCCACAAGAATCTGGTTATTTTTATCCTGAAGGAGTTCAATGTTGTTTACCCTTCCAACTGCAAAACCATTAACAATCACCAGATTAGAGACTGTTAATCCATTAACATTTTCATAAACGGCATAATATTTATAAGATGAAGAGAAAAAATCAATGCCTTTTAGATAGTTAAATCCAAAATAGAATAACACTCCGGCAATAATGGCCAATAAACCAATTTTAAATTCCTTAGACACAGATACTGATATTTATCAATTGATTGATTCTAGTTCTTGCTTATAATCCCTAAATGCCCTGAATATTCCAGATGCTATGTAAGTTTGGTTTAATTCGTCGTTTAACTCAATCTCTTCTTTAGGATTGCTAAGATAACCAGTTTCCACTAGTATACTAGGCATAGATGTTTGCCATAAAACAAGAAATCCGGCAGTCCGAACACCTCTGCTTCTTCTACCTGCTCGATTTTTGAATTGATGTTCTACTTTTTGAGCAAGGTTGAGTGAATTTTGACGATAGGCACTCTGGTATAATGAAAATAATATGTATGATTCCGGCTTGGATGGATCGAAGCCATTATAATTTTCTTCAGAATTTTCTTCAAGCTCTATTACAGCATTTTCCCTTTTCGCTACTTCAAAGTTTGCCTGGGTTTTATGAAGGCCTATAACGTAGGTTTCAGTACCATAAACGCTTTTATTATTGTTGGCATTGCAATGTATTGAAATGAAAAGATCAGCGCCATTTTTATTGGCTAAGTCAGATCTTTGATGTAGTTGGATAAAGGTGTCATCATCTCTGGAGTACATTACTTCTACATCCGGAAGGTGTTCCTTGATAATATCCCCTAATTTCAACGCAATGCTCAAAGCAACATGCTTTTCCCTTGAAATTTTTCCACTGGCCCCCGGGTCTTTGCCACCATGACCAGCATCAATAACCACTTTTTTTATTGAATACCTTTTAATGCCAACAGTATGAAACGAGGCCAAAAAAATGACTAAAACAAAACCTGAAAGAATGGCAATATTTTTCACAACCCCACAGTTGTTTATTGAACAATCACCTAATTTTATGCAAATTTGAAAATTTTTAAGCGAAACTAAAAACTGTCTGTAGTTTTTGAATAAGGCATCGATAACCCTTCTCCTTCTTTTCATAAGTTTTCCTTTATTTGCGCAGGATGACACCATACAAAAACCTGATACCTTAATCACAAATCCTGAAAGGACTGTCACTGATTCTTTGGGGTTAGGGTTAAAAGATCTTCCTTCTCAACGTGATTCTATACCTAATATTGCCGATAGCTTGAAAGTTGAGAACCAGTTAACAAAACAACCGGTGGGAGACATTAAGACCACGGTCAATTATGATGCGCGCGACTCCATATTTTTTGATGTAAAAAAGCAAAATGTCTATTTGTATGGAGACACACACATTGATTATGGTGAGGTGCAACTGGAAGCGGAAAAGACAGAACTAAACTGGATTAACAGAACCATTAAAGCATATTATGTAGTGGATTCTACTGGTAAAAAAATTGGTAAGCCGGTATTTACTGAGCAGAACGAGGTATATGAAACCGATAATATGGTTTATAATTTTGATACTAAAAAAGCAGTGATAAGTGGCATTGTTACTGAACAGGATGGTGCTTTCATGCATGGTGAAAGGGTTAAGAAAAATGAAAAAGACGAGCTATTTATCAGAGGAGCTAGTTATACAACCTGTAACCTGGCAGAACCTCATTTCCACATTTATTCTGAAAAACTAAAAGCAATACCAGGCAATAAGGTAATGTCTGGCCCTTTCAACTTAAAGTTCAAGGATGTGCCAACGCCGTTATTTTTTCCTTTTGGTATGTTTCCCCAACCCAACAAAAAAGCCTCTGGTATTATATTTCCCACTTATGGCGAAGAACGGAGAAGAGGGTTTTTCTTAAGAGATGGTGGATATTACTGGATGGTTAATGACTATGTTGATATGCTTCTAACTGGCAGCATATTTTCTAATGGCGGTAGTGCTTTAAGATATCATACGAATTATAAAAAGCGCTATCGTTACAATGGATCCTTTGATTTTAATTTTACGAGTAATAGAAGCGCAGAACTGGAGGATCCTATAAAAACCAATGATTTTTCAGTGAGGTGGTCCCACAGGCCGGATAACAGGGGAAGGAGCAGTAACTTTTCTGCCAGTGTGAATGCCCGAACAAGTACTTTTAATCAAAATAACAACGAAACGGTAAGGGATTTTGAGAGTAGTATTCAAGGACAATTCGGATCAAATATCACTTACTCTAACGCTCTTCCGGGGACACCTTTTAATCTTTCTGCCAATTTGAGGCACAGTCAAAACCTTCAAACCAAGGTTGTCAATTTAACACTACCTGAAATAACAGTTAACATGAACAGGATATACCCACTGGAAAAACTTGTGGGACGCAAAAACCCCCTGGCTAAATTTAATTTTAACTACAATACGCGGTTAACCAACAGGATAAGCAACCAGCCCCTTTCGGTTCCAAGCTATGTTATCAACTCATCGCCATTAAATGACAGTATACTTGCCTTCGATTTTAATAATTTCGGACGCATTTTTGATCGGGCTAAAAATGGAATTACACATGATATCCAGGCGGGAACATCTTTTAATATTTTAAAATATTTAACAGTAAGTCCATCTTTCAGCTATTCTGAGTTGTGGTATTTTAAGCAGTTGCGTTATGAATTTGACGCAGAACAAAATGGGGTGAGGGTAGATACACTTGATGGTTTTGCACGTGCCGGGTCTTACCGAACATCTTTTGGGTTAAACACAACCATTTATGGGTTTTACCCATTTCCAAAGAAAAGTAGTATTCAGGCAATAAGGCATATAATTCGCCCAAGCGTGTCATTTTCTTTTAATCCTGATTTTTCAAATGAAAAATTTGGTGTATTCCGGGAAGTTCAAATAGATACCGCAGGTACAACGCGAAGGCTTTCAAAATTTGAGAATTTCATTTTTGGGAGCGGCCCTACAGGAGGGCAGAATGCGAGCGCCTCATTTTCAATAAATAATACTTTTGAGATGAAGGTAAAGTCTAAAAATGATTCGACAGATGAGACCAAAAAAGTCAAATTATTAGATAACCTATCGTTATCGACAAGTTATAATTTTGCCGCTGACTCATTCCAATTAAGTAATATAAATTTCAACACGAGAACCAGCTTATTCAAAAATGCTTTAAGCATAGCAGTAAGTGGCACAGTAGATCCATATCTATTTGTGGTTGATAGCTCACGGTCAACCAATCAAAGGCAAATAAATGAATTCGCCTGGAATAGGGGGCAAGGACTGGGCACATTAAGTGCTCTGCGCACATCCATCGGCTTAAGATTAGCCCCAAAAGGAAGGAGGAAGAAAAAAGAAAGCGATAAAGGAACTGAAGAAGAGCTGGAGTATATAAACCGGAATATAAGTGACTATATTGATTTTACGGTTCCATGGAATCTTAACATTCAGTACAGTATAAACCGCACAAAGAATGGTATGATGGATCCTAATATCACGCAAACCCTGACTTTTACTGGTGATGTAAGCATCACAGATAAAACCAAGATTACTTATCGATCAGGATTTGATTTTGAAGACAAGCAGTTCACCACAGCAAGAATAGGTGTAAGCAGAGACCTGCATTGTTGGACCTTGCTATTTAATTGGGTCCCTTTTGGCGCGCAGGCTTCATACAATTTTACCATTCGCGTGAAGTCACCCATTCTACAGGATTTAAAACTTGAAAAGCGGAGGAACTTCTTTGATAATTTTTAATCCTGTTTTAGAATATCCTCATATTTTTCCAATAGGCTGTTGCTTTCCTTTAAAGCACTTTGCATATTTTCTTTCACCTTTATAATGCTTTCTTTATTAAGCAGGTAATAGTTCATGATGCTATCATGTGGCAGTTCTTTTTCAATGGGTTGAAAACTTCTCATCCAGGACATCATACTTTCATTAGCTTTGGCACATTTGCTAGCTAAAGCATTAAGCTTATGAGCGGCTACAGAATCTTCTTCAGCGATTTGATTAGCAATAACCTGCAGCGCTTTTTTATTCTTTCTGATGGCCCCCATTTCAGGCATTACCTCATCATGGATATCCATCAACTCATTTAATAAGGCTTCTTCCTTATCTATTTTATTATCTGAACAGCTTATGACTGTCAGGATAAAAATTAGTGTTACTATATTTCTCATTTAATTAAGCTTTCCAATCATTATTGCATCTTTAAGAATATACATTAATTTATCATAATCAGTGTCATTGAGTTCTAATTTTCCTCTGACTTTTATGGCATTCGCGGTATATTTAATTGGTTCTTCCAGATAGACTTCTGCAACTGTTTCAGGTCCACCGTTACCACAAAAAAAACAGGAAGCAACCGGCAGTGAAGAGATTATAATGTGTTCAGGTTTAAACATACCCTCGAATGGGATGATATAACCAGGTAAAGTAATGTTTTTGCCTTCCAGGGATTTGACATTATCATTAAAAATCGGGACAAAGATTTCCCCATATTCATCCTGAGATTTTTTGTACTCTACATCTGCCATAAGCTCCCAGTTTGTATTATCGAAATTTTGGGAAAAAACTATGTCAGAAAAAGTGACAAATATTGAAATCACGATGTATACCTTCATATAATTTCAGCTTTATCCACTGATTAATTTACAAACGTAATATTATATAGACAGTGTTTAAGATTGAATCAATTAATATTTTTTGATTTGTTTATTATAAGTATATTGGGTTTAACCACCATTTTAGTAGTTTTTTCACTAATTTTTCCCCAATTGATAATAAATAATTATAATAATATTGCGGCTGGTTTAATATTAAACGCACTTATCAGTTTATAAAATGGAATTACTGGATATCATTGCATTATTCATCCTACTTGCAGGTGTTTTCATATTTATTAATACCTATTTTTTAAAGCTCCCTTCTTCGATCGGTCTAATGATTATGGCGCTTGTTTTGTCAGTTGTCACCTTAATTGCCGGCGCAATATTTCCTGAGTTTAAATTACATACAGCGGAGCTGGTGGAAGATTACAATTATGCCGAGTTGTTATATCAATTGGTCCTCAGCCTGATGTTGTTTGCCGGAGCTTTACAGATTGACTTCAGGAAGCTTTCAAAAGAAAAAACCCTGGTGCTTATTTTGGCATCTACAGGTGTATTGTTGTCCACCGGGATAATAGGAACGGCCATTTATTATTTGTTGCATCTTATTGGGATTTATCAGCTTGATTATATTCACTGCCTGGTTTTTGGCGCTTTGATTTCCCCAACTGATCCGATAGCGATTACTAAAACCTTAAAGAATTTCAGGATTAGCAGAGATCTTGAAATACGAATTTCCGGAGAATCTCTTTTTAATGATGGTATTGCAGTTGTGCTAGCGCTCTTATTACTCGACCTGGCTAGTGCCGGGGAGAGTCATGATCTGACAACATTTGAGATTATTTATGTATTTGCTACAGATATTGGTGGTGGAATAGTAATTGGGTTATTTCTCGGTTATCTGGGTTACCGGATTTTGCAATTTGTAGATAATGAAGAGGTGGAGGTTGAAATTTTGGTGACTTTAGCCATGGTTATGGTTGGCTCCCAACTAGCCGAGTTTATACATTTCTCTGCTAAACAAGCAGCCGTCATTATGGGCCTGGTTATTGGAAATGAAGGCCGTTCATCGTCCATAGAAGGAGCAGCAGGCGATTATTTATATAAATTTTGGATGTTAATTGAGGAGTCTCTGAATGCTATGCTTTTCGTATTGATAGGCCTTGAAATGTTAATTTTGCCTTTTAAGTTAGATTATTTTGCGGCCGGATTACTGGCTTTCAACATAGTTCTTATAGCCAGATGGATTAGTGTGACTGTACCTTTAAACATTATTATGGCGAGGAAGCGAAAATTTGAAAACCATACCATACCTATACTTACCTGGGGGTCTATTAGGGGAGGACTATCCATTGCATTATCCTTATCCTTGCCGGATTTTGAGGGCAAGTCGTTAATGCTCACCATGACTTATATTGTAGTTGTGATATCGATCTTATATCAAGGGCTTACCATACCTCGATTGATAAGATCCTTAAGATTTAAAAATCAGAATCCTTGATTGATTTTGTCCAAATAGGAATTTCCGCGTGGTTTACTACATGCTTGGTTATCATACCACCAAAAAATTTTTCTAAACCATGCCTCTCATGGGTAGCTATGGCAACCATTTGTGCATTGATTTTATCAGCGAATCGAAGGATACCCACGGCTTCGTCGGTATCTTCAATGGCATTGGCGGTATAATTCTGTAAATTATGATGAATGGCAAATTCATTAACTTTATCTTTTACTACTTTTTTAATTAAAAAATCTGAATCATATACTTTAACCAGGTGAAGGTTAGCATTGTAAAATGCTTGCAGCTTTTTGACATCATCTATTATTTCCGATTGTTCATATCGAAGGTCAGAGGCATAAACAATGGTTTTTATTTCTGACAGGTCACATCTATTTTTCACTATGATAACCGGGCTATTTGCATTTTTTGCGATTTTTTCTGATAAAGATCCTTTAAACAACTCTTCCAGACCTCTTGCCCCATGTGTACCGGTAATGATCAGGTCTGCCTTCTCTTGAAGTATTGATTTGAGCAGTTCATTATTTGAAATAATCTTTTGCTTTAGGTTTAAATCTGATAATGAATACTCGTTTCTAATATTATTTAAGTGCTCATTGGGATTGCCTTTGGTTATTTCATCTTCCCGTTGAACATGAAGTAAAACCATTTCACCATCAGATTTCTTTACTAACGTAGCAGCGGATTGGATGGCGTTTAAAGCAAGTGATGAAAAATCAGTAGGAACTAAAATTTTGTTAAAAATATTTTTCATGTCGTATTTGGGTTAATATATCCTTTTAAATTTAAAAATTAATTAACGATAATAAATTATACTCAATAAGTTGAGAATTGTGACGATATATCGAATATTTACCTTTTTTGCCGGTTTTATCTTGATTATAAATTGTTCCGGTAATAAAAATTCCAGAAAATTCAATGTACGAAAGGAATCGAAATTAATTTCTCCGGCAATAGAAGAAAAGTATATAGAAGGAGATAGTATTGAATTTACAATAGCAACCAATAATCTTGAGATAGATTCTATTTTAGTGAGGACGAGGTTAGATACGGTGATTACCAGAAATCAAAGTTTCAAAATCCCCTCAACAAATCTTATTGGTAAGCCAAGAATAGTACTTGATGTTCACTTCGATCAAAAAAAGGAGACCCATTACCCCAAAATAATGGTATTGCCATCAAGAGATCCGATCGAATATGGATTCAGGATTGTAAACACCTATGACCACAAGGTTAGTGCCTCTACACAGGGCCTTATTTTTCATAATGGATATTTAATTGAAGGAACAGGTAAAAGAGGGGAATCCAGTTTAAGAAAGGTAGAACTATCATCAGGGAAAGTGTTGAAATCTATTGCGCTGGATAATCAATATTTTGGAGAAGGCGTAACCCTTTATAATGATAGAATCTATCAATTGACATGGAGAAAGAATGTAGGCTTCATTTATAATCTTGACTTTGAGTTATTCGAGCAGTTTAATTATCCAACACAAGGATGGGGATTAACCACGATAGGCGAAAGAATTTTAATGAGCGACGGCTCCGAAAATCTTTATTATGTTAAACCTCAGAATTTTATTGAGGTGGACAAAATACAGGTTTATGATACGCATGGGCCTGTTGTGGATCTTAATGAATTGGAATTTATAAATGGTAAAGTATACGCAAACGTTTTTCAGGAAAATTATATTATAATCATTGATCCTAAATCGGGTCGGGTAGAAGGGAAAATTAACCTAACAGAACTTGTAGAAAGTGTTGGTAAAATAGACCATCCTAATGAGGTCCTTAATGGGATTACTTACCATCCGGATAGGGAAACATTACTTGTTACAGGTAAGCGGTGGCCTAAATTATTTGAAATTAAAATCTTTAAGAAATAGGTATATGACCATTGAAAAAGCAACAGAAATGATAAGAGCGCTTGCTCATAAAAATGAGGGATTATTGAATGACACCGTTAAATTCCAATTCAAGGACGATGTGATTTTTTTGGATGATACGCAAAGGCCTGTTAATGTTAATAATGAGGATAGTAAATCCAATTGCACCATATATATTAGTCTACAAAATTTCGAAAAACTCATTGAGGGTAATCTTAATCCAACGGCAGCCGTCATGGTTGGTAAAATCAAGATAAAGGGGGACATGGGAGTAGCTATGAAGCTTACCAAAATACTTTCATAATTGGCTTATACAATGAGTGAAAGAATTAAGATTGGACTTTTTGTGGTGACATCCTATCTGTTTATATCTTCTAACATTGGTGGATTTTCCATTTATATGCTTGACGAAGCAAAGAATTCACAATGTGCCCGGGAAATGTGGGAAACTGGAAATTATTTTTTTCCAACATTCAATGGCTCTATCCGGACCGATAAGCCACCACTGCATTATTTTTTTATGATGCTTTCTTATGCTGTCTTTGGATTTTCTCCATTCTCAGCACGGTTGTTTTCATCCATTTTTGGTGTTCTTACAGTCATGTTGACATACTTCACAGCCAAAAGATTTCTTGGTATCAGGACGGCAAATTTCAGCGTACTGATCCTTTTGTCATCACTTGGTTTTAATGCCCAATTTCATATGGCGGTACCGGATCCTTATTTAGTTTTCTTTATTACGGCATCAATAGTCTCTTTTCTTTTTTACAATGAGATTCAAAAAGTAAAATATCTTTATTTGGCTTACTTGTCCATCGGGCTGGGTGTTTTGGCCAAAGGACCAATTGCTGTAGCAATCCCTGGAATAGCCATGTTATTTTTTCTGATCTTCAGCGGGCAATTTTCTCAACAGGGCATCCTTAATTTCAGACCATTAACCGGAGCGCTTGTTATTTTATTGATCAGCAGCCCATGGTATATTGGTGCTCATATTGAGACTAATGGTGAGTGGACAAGGGACTTTTTTCTTGATCATAACGTCAATAGGTTTTCAAGTCCAAAAGAAGGGCACGGTGGATCATTTTTCTTAACACCACTTTATGCGATCATAATGCTTCTACCTTTCTCAATTTTTATTATTCAATCCTTAAAAAAAGCCTTTCATGATAGGAATAAGAATGTTTTACTAATTAGTGGAACCACAGTTATTTTCACGATTATTTTTTTTAGCATATCCAGTACCAAGCTTCCTAATTATATCTCACCCACACTGCCTTTTATGAGCATACTTATTGCAAATTTTATAGCAAACCGGGACTGGTATAAACCGAAAAAGAAAAGTTTATTATTTACCCTGTTGATATATTTAATTATAACTATTGCTGTCCCCATCAGTGCATATTATGGTTTGAGTGAGGAGAAAAGTTTAGCAGAACTTAACCATTTAGCATATTACCTGCTTGCAGTTCCTGTCGGGGGCATATTGGCCATCTTAGGATGGTTTGTCAATAATTCAAAAATTATCATTGGTTCCATGTCTGCTTCTTTTTTAGTTACTGTTATAATTTTCTTTTTTGTGGCTTTCCCAAAGATTGATAGAAGAAATCCTATTTACCTGACAAAGGAGCATTTTAAAGATGCACCACAGATCATTTATTATCATCGAATGAATCCTGCTTTTGTATTGAAAGTTAATAAGGAAATAAAAGGGTATGATGATTTCGATGAAATCCAAAAATACTTAGATACCCATAAAGCGCTTGTTATCTCCCGGGATAACTATGTTGATGAATTAAAGAAAATTGATGGTATTAAACATGTAGCCACCGCCGAAGACATGTTTGATAAAACGACTACCGTAATATTTAAGAATTACTGATCTACCGCATCAGATACATTTTCCCAAATCCTCTTTTGAATGCTTTGTCGCCAGCCGTAGCTCGATTATCCATGGGCTGACCATCATTATTGATCATAACGCGATAAAGATATACGCCATTAGCCAGCTGGTCACCATATTCATCCCTTCCATCCCATGCGAATTCGGTTATGTTATTTCCAATTTTTATTGCTCCTATCTCATCTTGGGTAATTTCCCTTACAATCCTGCCGGATACGGTCATGATCTGGATTTTTATTTGATCGGGGATTTCTGATCCTGTTAACGTGAAAACAAATCGAACGCTGGAAGAAAACGGGTTAGGATATGGGTAGAAATTTGTTACAGTTGATTCATTTATAATTTCAAAGTTTATACTGTATGGTTGAGCACCTGCCTGGTTTCCTGCCTCATCGCTGGCTTGTACCCTAAATCCATAAATGCCATTTTCTAGATTTTCAGGTTGATAATTGATTTTAAAATCCTCACGCTCATTTGCTGGAATCCATTCAACCCTTGGATTGCTGAAGCCGATCCGTTCAAATTCACAATCTTCGCATGGCTTTTTCAGGAATAAATTGACGCCGGTGGTATCGTCTTTGAAGTTGAATTGATTTTCATCTTTTAAAGTGATGGTTATAAAAGGACTTGGAGATACAATATCACCATCAAGGATATAGTTCCCATCAAATGTGACATCCAATATCGGATTAGTATTGTCTGGCACTACGGTTATAAAATCATCAATTTGTAATTGGTTATTACCAAATTCTCTCTCTAACTCTCTTTGCGGATTGGCGAAAACGGTGATGTTGTGATCTCCAGCTTTTCCTAAGGTTTGAAAATCATAGTCAAAAATCAAAGAATCCCCGCCCTGAACATTTGATAATACCAGTGAATCCTTTATTAACTCACCCGTGGTCTGATTGAGGGATTGGATGGAAACGAAAACAGAATCCTGAAAATCAGATTCAGATAAATTCCAAAAAATAAAAGAGGTTTTGACAGTTTCTCCTTCCTGAACTTCTCTGTTGTTTAATTCCTCTAAATCTTCATTTAACAAAAGGATGCCTTCAGGGGCCGGATCATAATCTACCGCCCATGACCTTAACTGTGGGGCTGTGAGGTTTTCCTTATCATTTGTTGACATTTTTAATTTAATGTAAGGATACTGAGCTGCATCAATCGAAGCAAGTGATGTACTTCCAGACTGAACATTTGATAAAATAACATTTTCTTCTCCTGTAAATTCCTGCCCTGTAACCTGGATGTTAATATTGTCAGATGGTTCGCTTTGTAAATCGATATTCAACGATTTCCACGTTTGAGCCGGCCCTATTCTCGGTGCTTCGTATGATCCACTGAAAAATTTACCTGGTATGACAGTGTTTAAGGATATTTCTTGTTGTTGCACCGGTAGATCACTGCCGTTATCGCTAACAATTGTAGCCTCTCCGGGAACCATACCCTTCTGACCGAATATTATTAAAGGCTGACCTGCAACTAAGTTTCCAAAAGTCTCACTATTAACTCCAATGCTATTAAAAGCTTCTAAGGTTCTGTCATTTAATGCTCCGTAATCGATTGTTCCGAATGTAAAGGCAACCACGAAATCACCCTCCTCAACGGTTTCCAGAAGAATTGAGGCTTTGTCTTGATTGTTGATTTGATTGTTGTTGTATGTGTAAATGAATTGTGGCTGTGCACCGCAAAGATCTGGATTTGAAGTGTCAAATTCATCAAATTGAATAGGTCGCTTTTGAACAGTTGATTGCTGATCAAAGACAACAAAGTTCATAGAGTTGCTTCTGCAGGTCTCCTTGTTTTTCTGATTTTGGTTCGTAAATTCACTAAGTGAAGCGAGATTCAAACCTGCAACGAAAACATTTACATTTTCAAATCCGAGCGCTGTATCCCCGCCATGGGTACTTAGACCAATATCGGATTCATTATCAAGAAAACTCCATTTGCTTTTATCATTAATATTCAAACCATTTATAATTCCTTTTAAGAATTGGTATTTTCTAATTTGTAACCAATCATTTGTTAAGTTATTTAAGAAAGTGAAATTACTTTCAAACCATGAAGTGTCCTCAAAGCTTTTTGGGTTTACTAATCTGGATCTCCAGTAAACTACTAATGAGTCATCATAAATATTATCTAAATCAACAATCTCCGAGGCGATGATATTTTCATTGGTTTCAATACTTTTTTTTGATAAGCTATTGAATTTTGATGTCGTATCTATTTCAAATAGATAAACTCTATTTTCAAGTTGATTTCCATCAAGTTGAAATTGAAATAAGACTTTGTTGTTACCTTGGACGCCAAAATTTAATGGAAGAAGATTATTTATTTGTCCAGTAGGAAAGAAGGACTCAATAATCGCCGTATTATTTGATTTAGATAATTCATCGACTTCATTTAAAGGATCTATTTCTATTTGGAAAGTGTTTTCACCAGGTATCTCATTTGATTGTGTTATAGAAAATTCCAAAGTATCCAATCTTTTCACAGATGGAAATATTTTGGGCCCAATCCTTTCAGTGGTATTATCGCTGTAATTTCTTGTTACCTGAATCTTAAGTGAGTCATCAGCACTGCGGCCAAAATTTCTTATGTTCATTTCTATTAAAAATGAATCCGATCTGGCTGTCACCGATTCATTATTAAATCCTTTTATAGATAGATCAGTGTTTTGGATATCAAAATCGGGTTTATTTGTAAATAGTTTAATGGCTGGGTCACCTTGAAGGCATAATTGCCTTACCTGCGCCAGGTGGCGACTTGAGGTGCCGTATTGTTCAAGGTATCTCCTACCGACTTCAGCTTTGATTATTCCAATTTCTTTTCCAATAAAATCATTGTCGTTAAAAGCTACATCAAAAAAAATATCAGCTTGTCGTTTTAAATCATTACTCAGAGCTAATCTACTGTGCGACATAAATCCAACGGCTCCAAGTTGAGGTGTTAATACCCAATCTACTCCCCAAGATTCATTTAACAGAAAAAAATTCCCTGAATTACAGCCATTAACATAAAAGAATGGGTACCGACCCTTATTATTAAATCCAATACTCGGGTCTGACGCATTTCCAATTCTAATATCCGCACCACCTGCTGATGAATGTCCAAAAAAGGTGACAAGAAGTGTACCGTTGTTAATTTCATCAACAACATTTATCTGTTCAACTGCCTCTGAGGTCTCTTTACTAATATTGATGCCTTTCCCGCCAATAATTCCATTTTCCACAATATCAGTAAAATCCTTGATATGATTCCTGAAATTGTTTTGTTCAATCAAGTTTAATCCTCCACTTAAATTAAGAAAATTCTTTCTCCACAGATCATTGAAAGGTAAAGACTCATGTTCTTTAATTTTATCTAGATAATTCAATATATCAGAAGAGGAGGTAGCATTAATTCTTCCTGTTGGTATTGCTTCTAGTTCAGGATCACTACTAATTCCATAGCTAAACAAAACATCACTACCAGGAAACCCAAATGTTGGAACTAGATTATCCTCCTGTGAATTTCTGAAAAATGATTGAATACCTTTTCCGACCAAAAATAGAAACATCGGGTTTCCATTTTGATTCATAAATTCACAATATTTTTTTATTGCTATGGGAGATTGTAACCCGTATGAAAACTGATTGTACACTTCACTTATATTTATAGCATGTACCTTAAAACCGCCTCCAATAACACTTTCTCTATATTGAGTATATTCCGATATAGGATTAATATTGTTTTCGTCAACTTGATTTAATAATTTATTAGTAACTAATAAGTAGTTATACTCTGAAGGTTTTACTTGATTAACTACTACTTTTTGAATATTGGTCAGTTCTTTTGCACCAGATCTAGCATATAGTTTATTCTCTTCAAACGAAATATTTCTTAAAGTGGAATTAAAACCACCAATTGCCGATCTTGTCTCAATTTCAGATAGATTGTAAATGTCACCAATATTAAATAAGCGAACATCAAATGGAGAATTTGATACTTTTAAGATTGCATCCTCCATTTCTCCAGGAATTATATTAAATACTTTTGACAGAGAATTTTCCATGTCATTCTTTTGAGGATAAGATATTTCCAGATAAGAGATAGAAGGATTCCCAGTAACATTATTCAATTCCAGGTTCATTGTTAAATCTTCTTGTTGAGAATCATTATTAAAAGGTATTTTAATGGAATAATTGTTGAAGTTATAGTCAACTAAGTTTATTGATTCATTCAATACCTCATTCCCTTGAATTGATATAAGAATACCTAGTTGGTGATTTTCAAATCTTAGACCGCGAAAAAGACCTTCAACTTTTAAACTATCCAGAAAAAAATGATTTTCAATTTCATATGAAATTGACTTCTTGTTACTTATTATTTGACTTGTCCATCCTTCTCCCAGGTCATAGGCACTTGAAAATAGATTTCCATTAAATGTTTGACCAGCGGAATATGCCTCATCAAAAATTATCAACTCCTCCTCCATATGATATTCCAAGGTATCAAGGTCTCCGCTATCATCATATTCTATTGAGGGGATGCGCTTTCCGGGGGTTCCTTCATTGTTCCATGTGAGGAAATAAGCTGAAAAGTTTGAAAATATGTTATAAAATGTATGCGGCTGGTATTCCGGCTTAATATACAATTGAGTGTCAAAGGTGCCATCATTTCTTACGCCATAGAAATCGAGGTAATCAACCGTGCCATCCTCCCTGGTTTCGACTTTGATGGTTATTTCTTCTCCTTTATAAAACATCTGGAAGAGGTTCGGATCAATAATATTAACGGGAATGCCTGCAGAGTCCATGGTTTGTCTATCAATGCGGTATATGTCATCTTCATCTACCATGATCTTGTAATATTCCTGATCATAATTGATCCATTCATTGCCAAATTTTTCCTGGCCGAAGGAAAATATGGGGATTAGTATTACTAATAGCAGTAAAAGTCTTTTATTCATTTTGTGCGTCGTTGAAACTAACAGTTAAAGAAAAGATATGAGAGAATAGCCCCTCAGATTGATCACCAATATCTGTTAAGGCGTAATCTATACCTACATTTGAAAATTGTAACCCCGCTCCGAAGGAGGGTAGGAAAGTTGTAGACTTTGAACCATCAAAATCTTTCACTTCCTGGAACTGGCCCACGCCAAACCGTAAGAAAAATTGTCTTCCATAATCCAACTCCATACCCAGGTGAGGGTCTATTGACAGTGTGTTGCCACTGAAAACCGTATTTCTTTTACCATCAAAAGTTATATCAAATTCAACAGCCGGTAAGATGCCAATCTTACTAATGGTAAAATATCTTGAAATACCCATTAATGCCCTGGGAAGAGTGATCTCAGTGGAGTTTTCTGGAATTACATTACCAGTTTGTGAAAATACATCAATCAATTCTTCAGTGCTAAACGACCATGCATTAAAGGTTGTGGAAACGTCACGAACCACCAAGCCTAGTTGCCAGTTTTTAATTTTTTTGTAAGCCGAAATGTCCAGGCCAAAGCCCCAGGAATCTGCAAAATCCCCGGCAATCCTTCGGATCACTTTTATATTCCCCCCAACATTTATCCCACCAAAAAGCGGAAGCCTTCTGGCGTAGGATAGTAAAAACCCATAATCAGCAGCCGAGAAAAATTGAATATTATCATAATTCAGCGTTCCATTGGCATCAAATAGGAACCTTGTGTCAGGGATGTCATCTACTGCGAATCGAATACCGGTAATTGCAATTCTACTATCTTTATCAAGTTGAGTGGTAAAGGACAGGTAATCATAGTTAGCTATGCCTGCGAAATATTCAGCATGCATGGCGGTACCCTGGTATTTTGAACTGACTTCCATTAATGCAGCCGGGTTCCAATACCCTGCGGTTACATCGGAAGTATTGGATACAACACTATTGGCCATACCCAAAGCCCTGGCTCCAACGCCTATCGCCAGGAACTCGTTACTGAATTTCGGCGTGTTATCCTGTGATAATAAGTCTGTCGAATAGACTATCAGAATTAGTAAAAATAGTTTCTTCAATCTTGGTCGGGTGTTTAAAATAACTCCACAAATAACGTCAATCACCTTTCGAAAAGTTTAGCCATCCAAAATTATTGTTTTGTTAATATGAATAAAATAATAAAAAGTATAATTAAAAATATAATTTCATTAAAAAACATAAATAAATCATATAGTACCTGGCTATACAAGGTACTTTATCGTAATTACTATTGAATGAACAGGGGTGTCATGAAATTAGAAAACACACAAATACAGATGCGGAAAGGTTTACTTGAGTTTTGCGTATTGCACATAATCTCAAGAGGAGAAGTCTATGCCTCGGATATGCTGGAAGAATTAACGTCGGCAAGGATAATGGTGGTAGAAGGAACATTATACCCGTTGCTAACCAGGCTTAGAAAAGCTGGACTCGTGGATTATAAATGGGTAGAATCTACTTCTGGACCTCCGAGAAAATATTATACAATTACCGAGCAGGGATCATCATTCCTTCATAAATTGGATGAAACATGGAAGGAACTATTGGAGTCCACACAAAATATTATTTCAAAAGACACAAAAATTTGATCCATGAAGAAGAATATAAGTATCAATATTAGTGGTATCATCTTTCATGTTGAAGAAGATGGATATGAACACCTCAAAAAATATCTGGAGTCAATCAATATTTATTTTTCATCATTCGAAGATAGTCAGGAGATCATTGATGATATCGAAAACAGGATGGCAGAAATATTTCTTTCCAAACTCTCTGATGGGAAACAGGTGATCACCTATGAAGATGTGGAAACGCTCATTGCAACCATGGGCACCATATCAGATTTTGAGGCTGCATCAGAATTACAAGAAAAAGGAGATTATCAAGAGGATGAGAAGGATGAAAAATCGAACCAGGAAGGTGGCCAGGAAAATCCGCCAAAATTTGGCACTAAGCGTCTCTACCGTGATATTAACCGAAGGATACTTGGAGGTGTGGCAGCAGGTATCGCGCATTATTTCAATATTGATCCACTTTGGATACGATTAATTATAATTCTTCTTTTTTTCAATGTTATTATTTTGAAGTTGAGCGGAATAATATTGATCAGCTACATCATCTTATGGATCATTGTCCCTGCCTCAGAAAGCCTTGAAGAAGATAAGAAGATTAAAAAACTATACCGCAACCCTGATGACCGGGTCTTAAGTGGTGTAGCAGGGGGGTTGGCTTCCTATTTTGGCGCCGATCCTACAATTATTCGTTTAATTTTCGTGATTTCCATATTCCTTGGTGGAGCAGGAATAGTCATCTATTTCATTTTATGGATCATTACGCCAGAAGCTAAAAGTATCACTGAAAAGATGCAGATGCAGGGTGAACCCGTGACGCTTGCCAACATAGAATCGAATGTAAAAGGAACATTAAATCTTAAAGAAGGCGAGGAGGAAAGCGTACTGGTTAAAATACTTTTATTCCCCTTCAGGCTAATTGCCACCATAATTAATGGATTATCCAAGGCTATGAGTCCTTTTGCCGATTTTCTGGTTCAATTTATCAGGGTCGTGGTTGGGATAGTGCTTATTATCACCGGTATATCATTAATTACGGCATTCTCTGCTCTTTTAGCCGCCACTTTAGGCTTTAACGGACTGCTTCAATACACCACTGTTTTTGACTGGCCACTTGATTTGTTGGCAGCAAGCATTCCATGGTATGTGCATACAGGTGTGTTTATTATCGGTTTTATACCGTCATTATTTATAATTTTCCTTGGGTTGGCAGCCTTGGCAAAACGCTGGTTGGTCAATGCTTATGCCGGTTGGTCATTGCTTGCTATTTGGGTGCTTTCGTTTATTTTGTTTGTTTTTCTTGTCCCCAACTCTGTTGGTAGTTTTAGGGAAAGTGGTGTTCACCAGACAACTACATATTTTCCATTGGATCATGAGGTTACTCATTTAAAAATTAACAAGACAGGTTACAGGGATTACAAATCAGTCGATTTAAGACTTCGAAGCCATCAGGATAGTATCATTAAGTTATCCACCCGTATTGAATCCAGGGCATTTACCCGTCATAAAGCTGAAGAGGCTGCATCATTGATTGATTATAACGTGGTTAAGCAGGACGCTTCTTTAATTTTTGATTCAAACCTTGGCTTTGAAAAGATTCCATTTAGGTTCCAGGAAGTATCGCTTACATTATATATTCCTGAAAAGCATAGTTTCAGGGTTGGCTCAGGAGTTGAGTATCTGCTTGAGCATGGCATGGTCTTGCAGGGGATAAATGATTATGGCAATGGAAGTAATCATTGGATGTTTACCAATGGAAGATTGATATGCATTGATTGTGAAGAGCGAATTGATTTTCCTTCATCTAAATATGAGTATGATGGAAATGATAATTTGATTACCTATGATTTCAAAGATTTCGATGAGGTCATAGCCTCATCTGCACTAAGGCTAAATATTGTGCAGTCCAATGAATTTAAAGTTGAACTATCAGGTGAAAAGGAAATGGTCAGGGATGTGGTGGTTGAACAGATGGGAGATAATTTGAAGTTGGATATAAACAGGGATATGAAATGGTGGTTATTTAATTACCGAGATGAACCTCCATTGGTAAATATATCAATGCCTATTGTGAATTATCTTGAATTATCCGGTGCTTGTAAAGCCAATGTAATTGGGTTTGACAATGAGTCAATTATTATGAAGCTTAATGGAGCCTCCAGGGGAAGGATTAACGCTGATTTTGAGGAAGTCAGCATTGATCTGGAAGGCGCTTCTGTTCTTTTAATGGTTGGTAAAGCCGATATTCTGGAAGCTAATTTATCCGGGGCAAGCAAACTCTCTGCTTATGAATTCAGGGTTGAGAATGTTTCGATCAATGTCTCAGGAGCTTCAAAGGCTGAGGTCTACGCTAAAGACTATTTAACCGCTGGTTCCTCTGGATTTAGTAAAATAACCTACCGGGGACAACCCAACATAAACCAAAAAACAGATGGGTTAGGTGATATAAAAAGGGATGACTACTAAGCCAGTTTGATGCCAAGCTCATCCAATTGTTCCACTGCAATTTCAGATGGTGAATCGATCATAACATCTCTTCCACTGGTATTTTTTGGGAAGGCTATGTAATCCCTTATGGTCTCAGATCCACCAAATAATGAGCATAAGCGATCAAAGCCGAAGGCAATTCCACCATGAGGAGGAGCCCCATATTCAAAGGCATCCATTAAAAACCCAAATTGGGCCTTGGCTTCATCATTTGTAAATCCCAGTGTTTTGAATATTTTTTGTTGCATTCCCCTGTCATGTATTCTAATGGAGCCTCCGCCGACTTCAACACCATTGATTACCATATCGTAAGCGTTTGCATGTACCTTGCTTAAGTCTGTTTCAAGATATGGGATATCTTCTTTTTTGGGCGAGGTAAAAGGGTGGTGCATGGCATAATATCTTTGGGTCTCTTCGTCCCATTCCATCAAAGGAAAATCTATTACCCATAATGGTTTAAAAGTTTTTGTGTCTCTCAATCCCAGCCTGTTGCCCATCTGCAATCTTAATTCGGAAAGTGCTTTTCTGGTGCTGGATTTTTCTCCGGCAAGGATCAGCATCAAATCACCCGGCTTTGATTCAAACTTATCGGACCATTTTTTCAATTGATCAGGGTTAAAAAATTTATCAACAGATGATTTAAAAGTGCTATCTGAGTTATGTTTAACATACACTAAGCCTTTAGCGCCGATCTGAGGTTTTTTTACAAAATTGGTTAATTCACCCAATTGCTTTCGGGTGTATTCAGCACAACCCGGAACGTTTATTCCTACAATTAATGCCGCCTGATCAAAAACCTGGAATCCATTTCCCTGGCATACCTCATTCAGCTCGGTAAATTCCATACCAAAACGTAGGTCAGGTTTGTCATTGCCATATATTTTCATTGCGTCATCATACGTAAGCCGGTGGAAGTCTCCAATTTCAACATTCAGTACACTTTTGAATAAATGGCTTACGAGCCCTTCAAAAACCTGAAATACATCGTTTTGATCAACAAAAGACATCTCACAGTCTATTTGGGTGAATTCAGGTTGTCTATCCGCTCGTAAGTCTTCATCTCTAAAGCATTTAACAATCTGAAAATATTTGTCAAATCCTGATACCATAAGCAGCTGCTTAAAAGTTTGGGGTGATTGAGGTAATGCATAAAATTGACCTTTGTTAACCCTTGAAGGAACCACAAAATCCCTTGCACCTTCCGGCGTGGATTTAATTAAAACTGGTGTTTCCACCTCAAGAAAGTTTTTATCATCCAGGTATTGACGCGTATGCTTCATCATTCTGTGCCTTAGCTCCAGCTTACCTCTCACTTTATTTCTTCTTAAGTCAAGATACCTGTACTTCATCCGTAGGTCTTCACCTCCATCAGTATCGTCTTCTATAATGAATGGAGGTGTTTTTGACTGGTTAAGTACCTCTAATTTAATAACCCTAATCTCTATGTCTCCTGTAGGCAGTTTCGGATTTTTTGATACCCTTTCTATTACCTCGCCTTCAATTTGAATTACGTACTCCCTTCCGCAACTGCGTGCAACCTTTATGATCCCCGCATCTGTACTATCTTCTTCAAAAATTAATTGTGTTACTCCATACCGGTCTCTCAAATCAATCCAGATCATCCCACCTTTGTCCCTTGCTTTCTGTACCCAGCCGCATAATTTTACTTTTTGATTTACGTTATTGATTCTCAAGTCACCGCAAGTGTGTGTTCTATACATCAGTAATTTATTTAATTTTGAATCGGTAAAAATAATCAGACCTGGCAATCGACATTAATTAACCAAATAAAAGTTCAATGCGTCAATGAAAATATTTGGAATCATGATACTAACACTGCTGATTCAACCTGTTGAGTTAGCTAAAGTAAAACCTGCTGGTAACATCAGAATGATGATTCCAGAGTCTTTTACACCAATGTCGGAATCTGAAATAAGGCAAAGATATCTGGCTTACAAATCACCCATTGCTATGTATAGTGATCCATCACGTCGTGTTGACATCGGGGTTAATAAAAGCAATACCCAATGGCGTGAAAGTGATATTAAAATCCTACAATCATTTTATAGATCTAATTTTCTGAACATTTATGATAAAGTTGATTTCATAAGAGAAGAAATTCAGGTGATCAATGATAAAAAATATGCCGTTTTTGAATTTGAATCCAGTGTGCAGGGAGGCAGAAACTCTGTGCTCAAAAATGGACCTTTGTCCAGGTACACTTACATTCAATACACGGTACATGAAGCGGAAGTTTATATATTCCATATGAATTGTGACAAGAGGATATCAGGCCCCTGGAGAGAGGTGGCTCCACAGGTGATGCAAACCATCAAAATAAAATAAATCAGGTGATAGCTATCCACAGCGACGAAAGATACATGAGGGAGGCCTTAAAACAAGCCAGGTATGCCTATGAGGAAGGAGAAATACCCGCTGGCGCGGTGGTGGTATGCAATAATCAAATAATTGCACGAGCCTATAATCAGGTTGAGCGATTGTGTGATGTAACGGCACATGCCGAAATACTGGCTATTACTGCGGCAGAGAATTACTTAAGTTCCAAATATCTTAAAGAATGCAGGATGTATGTTACCCTGGAGCCCTGTGCGATGTGCGCGGGAGCATTATTCTGGAGTCAAATTGATGGTTTGATTTATGGGGCCTCTGATCCTGAGCGAGGGTTCATGAACACAAATAATAAAATGCTCCATCCCAGAACCGAAGTTGTTGAGGGTGTACTTAGGGAGGAATGTCAGCACCTAATTAAAGATTTCTTTAAACAGTTAAGGCATAAAAACAGTAACATAAAGTAAGTTTACTACAAATTTTTGTTTAACCTAAAAACCTAAAATTAAATATTATGGCTTTTGAATTACCTTCATTACCCTATGCCTATGATGCATTGGAACCGCATATTGATGCTAAAACCATGGAAATTCATCATGGAAAGCATCATGCTGCTTATACTAACAAACTGAATGCCGCTATTGAAGGCACAGATTTGGAAAAGAAATCAATTGACGAGCTGCTAAAGAATAATGTTGACAACAATGCGATAAGAAACAACGGTGGTGGCTTTTACAACCACAACTTATTCTGGACAATCATGTCACCTAATGGTGGTGGGAATCCTACAGGGGCAGTCGCCGAAGCAATTGATTCAGCATTTGGTTCTTATGATTCCTTCAAAGAAAAATTTACCGCAGCCGCAACTACCAGGTTTGGTTCAGGTTGGGCGTGGTTGATTGTTGATGGTAACGGAAAATTACATGTTACTTCCACACCTAATCAAGACAATACCCTAATGCCTGTGGCTGATGCCAATGGCACTCCAATTCTTGGACTTGATGTATGGGAGCATGCTTACTATTTGAAGTATCAAAACAAACGGCCTGATTATATTGCAGCTTTTTATGATGTAATTAATTGGGACCAGGTCAATAAGAGACTTGAAGCAGCAAAATAATGGAAGGGGCTTAATTGCCCCTTTTTTATTGCTTTAATTTTCCTTCTTCTTTTAACTGCCTGATCGCTTCAATCAGGTGAGCGTCTTTTTTAATATTGAGGATTCTTGCTATTTGATCACTTTCGGTGGTCTTAATCGTTAATTTATTGATTTTGTCTTTTAAATCTGGAATTTGAAGTTTCTTGCTATGCTTTTTCTTCTCAAGGCATACGTCGCAAATCCCACATGTTGTGTATGAAATTTCATCAAAATATTCCTGTAGGAATTGTGTACGGCATAATACTTTACTGGTAATGTACTCGACGATTTTTTTGACTTTATTTTCCTTAATTGCCCTTCTTTCGGATAATATTTTTCTATCGATGGATAGTTTGTTTATATCCTGCCTTGCAGTTAAAAAAATGACTTTAGGTGTATTGTCCTGTGGGCGATAAGATATTATACCTTGTTTATCCATTTGTATAAATTGATTTTTTATTGCGCCATGACTGGATTTTTGAAGGATCGCCAGTTGATCTTCCGATACGCTAATAAAATTGCTGAATAATTCACCGCCATATAATCTTAATAAGGATTTTATTGATTCGTCAATAGTTGCATGTGCCACCTGATATTTATAAAGCTCCTCCCTGTCAATATTAATTTTCAGCATAGATGAAGCATAAAAGCTCTCATTAAACTGAATTAATTGTTGCTCCTCCAGTTTCTTCAATGCATGGAATGTTGATAAGGCGTCCAGTTTATAAGCTTTACAGAAGCTTCTCAAGTCAAAGTCATAGCTGGCAAGGTAATTTGTGCCCACAGCTATTTTATAATGGTTGGCCAAGCTCTGATAGACTTTTTTAAGCATTTCTTCCGAGGGGTTGGCTTTGTGAAATTTTAATTGTAATTCTTCTATGTCACTTTCGTGGTACAAGATAACAGCGTATGATTTTTTACCATCCC
Source organism: uncultured Roseivirgaceae bacterium (assembly GCA_964429655.1). Taxonomy (GTDB): domain Bacteria; phylum Bacteroidota; class Bacteroidia; order Cytophagales; family Cyclobacteriaceae; genus CAYSCZ01. The sequence continues at coordinate 9,258 of CAYSCZ010000002.1, read as the reverse complement.
TTCCAGCACGACCAGCTTCCTGATAGTACGCTTCTATACTTTCCGGTAACTCGTAGTGGACAACTACCCGTACGTCTGGCTTGTCTATACCCATACCAAAGGCATTGGTAGCGACCATGACTTTAAACTTATTTTTTATCCATTCACTTTGCCGCTGATCCCTGTCTTTGTGGCTAAGTCCGGCATGGTAGTGCCTTGACGATATTCTTCTATTATTTAAAAAAACTGATAAGTTTTCCGCATGTCTTCGACTGCTCACATAAATTATTGCCGACCCATAGACATTATTTAATATTTCAATCAATTTCGAAGCCTTATTTTCTTCTTTAAAAACTGAGTAGGATAAGTTCTCCCTTGCAAAAGATTTAATGAATACAGCAGCATCCTTAATTTCCAGTTTCTCAAGGATATCGTGTTTTACCGTTTTAGTAGCGGTAGCAGTTAAAGCAATGATCGGTATTTTAATGAATTTATTTTTAAACTCATGAATTTCTAGATATGAAGGTCTAAAGTCATACCCCCATTGAGAGATACAGTGTGCTTCGTCAACTGCTAATAAATTAATGTTCATTTTTGAAGCTCTTTCCAGGAATAGCTCTGTTCTCAATCTCTCAGGGGAGACATATAGGAATTTAGTCTCACCATAAATACAGTTGTCCAACAAAACGTCCATCTGTTCCCTGCTTAGACCAGAATAAATGGCGGTTGCTTTGATATTCCTGGATTTGAGATTGTTTACCTGATCCTTCATTAAGGCTACCAAAGGAGATATGACTATGCAAATACCTTCTGTGCATAAGGCCGGCACCTGGAAGCAGATAGACTTGCCACCACCTGTTGGAAGTAACGCCAGGGTGTCTTTTCCATTAAGCACTGACTTGATTATTTCCTCCTGCGGATTTCTAAAGGAATTATAACCCCAATACTTTTTTAAGATTTCATGAGGATCATATTTCATCACATCATTTCCATATTGGCACCCTTTTTTCAAGAAATGCAGTAATACCTTCCTTGCAATCCAGGGTGCTTCTGGCTTGTGCATTTAATTGGGCTGCGTGTTCTAATCCCTTATTAATATCCATGTCTTTCACCTCATGAATCAGCTTTTTAGTCAGTTGCATTGCCGATAAAGAATTACTCTTAATCAATACATCTGCAAAAACTTCTACACTTTCCTCTAATTTTTCGGCATCAATTACTTTATTTATCAATCCAAGTCTTAAAGCTTCTGTCGATGTTTTTAATTCGCCAGTAAGCAATAATTCTTTGGCATGACCTTCACCAATTTTTCTTGATAAAAACACAGTTACTAATGCTGGTATGAAACCAATCCTAACTTCTGTATATCCAAACTTAGCTTCAGGGACTGCAAAAATAAAGTCACAAATGCTCGCTAAACCACAACCACCAGCTATTGCATGACCCTGCACCTGAGCAATAACAGGTTTTAAAGAAGAATAAACCTGGTAAAATAAGTCTTTTAAGTTTTTTGAATCCTCCAGGTTTTCTTCGAAGGTATAGTCCTGTAAAGATTGGATGTAGCTTAAATCAGCACCTGCACAAAATGTTTTACCTTCAGCTTTAAGTATGATTACTTTCACATTTTTATCTTCCCGGGCAGCTTTGAAAGCTGAAGATAATGACTTAACCAAATTGGGGTTTAGTGCATTTCTTTTTTCAGGCCGATTAAGGATGATGTAATATTTCCTGTCTTTTACTTCTGTTTTTATTATTCCCATTTTACCATCTAATTACCAAAAATTTATCGAATCATACACCTTTACTGTTTCCCATAAATCTTCCGATTCCTTTATAAATATTTTATGAACCTTTTCATCCTGATAGGCATTCTGATCCTTTTCAGATTTGAAAGTTAGTAGTAAACAGTAGGTATAGCTTGAATCAATCACATCCCTTCGGGTACCGGCAGGAGTGCCCAGGTGCTTTTTATAAACATATTTAGAGTTGCTTATAAATTTCTCCAAAGATGCTTCAAAAGCGGCTCTATCATTTTTGTTATCAGGTCTTTTAAGCCAGAAAAATACGATATGGGCAAATTCACCAGGAAGAATTTTATCTGACGCTGATGATAAATTTTCTCTATCAGGCGTTTGAGATAATACATTCCATTGGCATAGAATAATAAGAGGGTATAGAATAATTAATGGTTTCATGGTTTTACTGTTGAATTATCATTTTTAGATATTTACCGATGCTTTAAATATCTTAAATATTTGCTTTGTATTATATTTATATTAACAATTAAAAATGTTTATAAAATTATCAGTATTAGATGATGTCATCAGTAACCATACCGTTTCATTTAGCCTTACCGGCACTATTAAGTCTTATATTTTTATTAATTATATATTTTAAAAGGGGTAAACTCCTTAAACCAGAGAAGAAAAAAAGAAGAAAATCCAGGTCATTCATTAAAAGATTTTGGAGAGAAAATAAAGTTTGGTTTTGGAGAAGTTCAATCATTTTTCTTTTGGTTTACTTATATGTGGTAAGTGATGCCACCTATCGAGACATTCAACATCAGTTGGAAATAAAAAAATATGATCTGGATGGAGATGGTTTTTTTAGTGAAGAAGAGATGACGAGGGAAGAAAGGGAATCGTTTCATTTGAAAACATTTGATTTTAAGAGAAACCTGGCCTTTGTTACGGGAATATTTTATGCTTTCGTTGCTTCTTTACCATTTTTTATCATTGGAATTATTCTTCAAAAACTATTCTTCGCCACGAAATATTCAGACCATAAAGAAGTTAAATTAGATAAATCATATTAAGCCGTCTTTGATCAATTATTTATTGATAATGATATTAGATTTGATATCTGTAAACTTTGAAGATGAAAAAAAATATTGTTTTTGTTTTATATTTTTCGATGGTCATGTTATTTGGCGGTTGTGATGATAACACAGGAAACTCACTGCTTGATAATCTAACCGGTTTGACTCCTGAAAATGATGTAGAACTTGGTATGCAGGTAGCCACCGAGATTGAATCGAACCCGGGTCAGTATCTTGTGCTTGATCCAACTGACTATCCGGAGGCTTATGCCTACATCAATGATATGAAGGATGATATTCTGGCCAGCAATGCTATTGAATTCAGGGAATTGTTTGCATGGGAGCTTAAAATAATAGGAGATGATAATGTTTTGAATGCATTTGCCACACCAGGTGGGTACATTTATGTTTATACTGGGTTGATAAAATTTTTGGATAAGGCAGATGACCTGGCAGGGGTGCTTGGACACGAAATAGCTCATGCCGATAGAAGACATTCAAAGAACCAACTTCAGAAAAATTTCGGGCTACAGTTACTGCTTGACATTGTTTTGGGAGAAAACACCAATCAGATCACAGAAATAGCTGCTCAGTTAGCTTCTACAGGGGCTTCTCTCAAATTTAGCAGGGATGATGAGTCGGAAGCGGATGAATACTCTGTGATTTATTTAGCAGACACAGATTACGCTTGCAATGGAGCATTTAGTTTTTTTCAGAAACTGATCGATGATGGTTCAACACCTGGTGTACCGGAATTTTTAAGTACGCACCCTGACCCAGATAATAGGGTGGAAGATATTAATCTCAAAGCTGTTGATATTGGATGCTCACTAACATCTATTGAAGAGCCGGGATTTACTTACCAGGATTTTATTGATAGCCTGCCTTGAAATTAATTATTCAAAAAATGTTCGGATAAAACCCTCCTTGCTGACTTTGGATATAGCAGTGCCGTCATTTATTTTCATAAACATCTCATCATTACCGATATCAAAAAAAACTGCGTTTCTGATATTAAACCATGGATACCAGACATCTTCGCACTTTAGGATATAATTACCTTCATAGGATTTTTTAATACGCTTCTTTTTTCGCTCTAATTTTTCTAAAGCCTTATGCTTATCATCGCCTTTAAGTTTTGAAATTTTTTTCTCCGATTCTATTTCCAATTCATAGATTTTAATGGATTGAAGAGGTTCTAAATCATAAGATTCATTTGAAAAATCTATAATCCAGATCGCTTTTTCCCAATACTTGTCCCTGTAGACGATCTCATCCTTAGAATATGACTGAGTACAAAAGTTAATCGCAATGCCTGCCGGGGTTTGGATATCAGCAATATGTTTTTCTCCATCTTTTACAATCATTACTTCCTGCCAATCATTCGGGAAACTTAACTTCCATTTACGGTGCCAAATGGTTTCTTTTTCATTCCATGAATCGCAAGTTGTATTGTATTTATGCTCCCAATGATTAACAAAGTTGTCATCATGTACGGGGATAACCTCACGCTTGCAGAAGAGGCAATGTGCTTCAGTTTTCAGTGTAGGATTAGCCCTTTTGCCTAAATGATTAGCCCAAAGCATAAAAAATAATTTTTTAGCTTACAATTTAAGTACAAATGCGCCTTTCTCCGAGATAGAATAGCTATTTAGATTAATTTTTTTAGCGTCCTCCAGCAGAAGCTTTGCGTTGTAATAATTATTACTTTCTGCAATTATTAGTTGATTAATGTCAAAACATGATGCTAAAGACTCCGCACTTATTATTGCATTGTTAAGTACAATCAATAAATCAACCTCGACTTTCTGATTGCATGCTTCAAATTTCTTTTTTGGGTCTTTGAGGATTATTATTTTTTTGTTGTTCCATGTTATTAAGTCAATGCCATTCTGAAAGACAGAATAAGTTTCAATCTGTTTTTCTTCAGGTTCAAAGGCTTTTAATCCTTTTGAAACCCTAAATGGATCTATATTGAACCGGGCAGATTGTAAAAGGCCCTTGCCATCCTGATAGGAACGAGTGTCAAAACCATCTACAAAGTCAATAATATTGTCATAGTTTGTGGCATATATGATAATCATTTTCTGTTGATATTGCTGCCATTGACGATTTATAAGTAGTCCGGACAATATAAAGACAGATATAGCTACAGCTACTAAATAGGATATCTCTTTTTCGAAAATGAAAAGAGCAATAAAAATTATAATGAAATAAATACTTAACAATTCCAGGGGTGTAATGTGGATTGAGTCTATTTTACTAAATGGCAGGTCCTTTATAAAGGTTAATACCTGATACAAAACATCCATTAATAAAGAAAAGCCAAGGCCCAAATAACCGGCCAGTGGTAACCACGCTAAACCTGCTACCAGCAGGATTATACCTAAAGACAGGATAAGAAATGCGGCTGGTATAACGATAAGGTTTGTAAGCAGAAAATAAATAGGAAATTGATTGAAATAATAGATCGCTATAGGAAAAGTTCCCAGCTGAGCAGCTATGGAAACACAAGTAAGTGACCACATTTTATCTGCTAAAGGGTTATTCGATTCAATCAGATAATAAATTTTAGGATAGAAATAAACGATACCGAGCACGGCAAGGTAAGAGAGTTGAAAACCCACAGAAAAAATATTATTTGGATTAATTACCAGCAAAATGAAAGCCGATACGGCCAATGTGTTGTAGATATTGGTGGTTCTTCCTGTGGCCTGCGCTATGATTATCAGACTAAACATTGTTGCCGCCCTTGAAACAGAGGGGGAGAAGCCTGTGAGAAAAGCATATAAAAAAAGCACTAAAATCTTAATTGCTGCTGACCAGGCTTTATTTTTAGCGCTTCTTTGTTCAAATGGCCTTAATATTGAATTTATAATGATTAGAATAATACCAATGTGAAGGCCGGAAACTGCCAGGATATGCATTGCACCCACTGATGCATAGGTCTCCTTAACAGAGCTGTCAAGATTATCTTTATAGCCGAGAACCAAAGCTTCCGTTACGGCCCGGGAGTTGGCATTGGGTATTACCTTTTGAAGAATTTCTAACAGCCGGATTCTGAGTTTATAAAAAGGATGCATAAACCCAACAAAATTTCCCCTGCTAATAATCTTTAGGTTTGGTCTTTTTGTAAACTGTTGATGAAAAATATTTTTACTGGCCAGGTATCCTTTATAGTTGAATTGCGCCGGGTTCTTAGGTGCTTTAATTACATTGGGAGCACCATACACCAATATTTTGTCTCCAAGTTTAAATGCTGTACCTAAGCTGTCTTTTCGAATATATAAGTTTATCCGCCCTGTGGCTTTTATTATACTATCATTTACCAAGGTATAATTCACCCTTAGCGGAAGAAGAAAAGTCTTGTTTTTTTCCTCCGGAGGTTGAATTATGGTAGCTTCATAGACGGTGGTTTTCGGATAATTAATGATATGATTATGGGCGTTGCTCTCATCATAAAGGGAAGCTCGAAAATAGCCAAAAGTGAGGATAAGAAGTAAAAAGGAAATACCTGTGAAATATCCAATCTCATAAATTTTGCTTACTCTCTTAAAGAAAGAAAGAATAAAAAATAAGGCAATAAGTAAGTAAAATATTTGGGCCGGAAGGGCAATTAAATTAAATCTATAGCATAAAACGCCGCATATGTAAAATATTAAAAACCGTAAAAAAGGGAATGACGAAAATATCATTGGTTAGAATACCTCCGTCACAAATTAAATTATTTCGCTACGTGAAATCCAGTATTGTTTTTTAAATTCTAGTTAAACATTTTTTCATAATACTCAGCGACCATACGGTTGCTTTCAAACGCTGGCATTACATCCCGCATACTTTGCTTGGCTATTTTTAGCCATTGCTTAGGTTGATCATAATAGAGCGGTAAAATGGTCTTTGAAAAAAGTTTGTATAATTCCCTTGCATCGTGGTCATCTTGCTTTTCAAAAGGATCGTCCAGGTCGGCTGGAGGAATTATGAAACAATTTTCGCCGTCTTTTTGAAATTCTGGTATCCATCCATCATTTGTGGAAACATTGACCGACAGGTTCATGGCAGCAGTCATCCCACTGGTACCAGAGGCTTCCCTCGTTACTCTTGGATTGTTTAGCCAGATATCAGTTCCTGTTTTTAATAACCTGGATAAATAGATTTCATAACCAAAAAGCACTGCGCAATTTGATTTATGCTTGGTGTAGTGGACGAGTCTATTGAATGTTGCGATCGCCCCCCTGTCCTCCGGGTACGGTTTTCCGGCCCAAATTATTTGTATGGGGTAGTCTTTATTTTGGAGTATTTCTTGAAACTCATCCTCGAATCTTAGTAATAAATCTGCCCGCTTGTAACCCGCAAATCTACGGGCCCAAACAATGGTTATTACATCAGGATCGAACAGCGTGCCAGTCTGGTCAGCGACTTCTCTGAATAATAATTCCTTCAATTCCCGCTTTCTGGCCATTAAGCGTTGGTCATCATTATTGTTTAGGGCTTTTTTTAATGTTTTATCTTGCCAGAAGGTTCCATTTTGAGCATTTGTGATGGGTATGATCTTACTTATACCCTCATATTTGGACCACATTTCGTTAGAAACTTTTGCATGCAACTTGGATACAGCATTAGAGATTTTAGCCATTCTAAGTGCAGCAACCGTGTAGTTCAGCTTAGCGTCATGTATGGTGTATTTTTTGATCTCTTCATCTGATAAGTTTTTAGAGAAGAATCCCGTGTAATTTAGATAGTTGGCATCTCTTTCCTCATTTCCTGCCTTCTCGGGTGTGTGTGTGGTAAATACAAAATTATCTCTTTTATATCCTTTGTCGCTCATATAAAAGAAAGCCGGTAAAGCATGTCCTTCATTCAAATGGATGATGTCTGCACCACCTAGTTCTTCAACCAGTTTAGCGCCGCCAACACCTAATAAGGTGGTTTGAGCGATTCGTGTGGATTCATTCGAGTCATATAATTTATGGGTGATCGTCCTTGACAAATGATCATTTTCCGGGATGTCTGTGGTGAGGTAATATGTCGGTACAGAACCAAATGTTTCAGGCCTGAGACAATAGACTTTCGCTTTAACGCTACTATTTTCCAGTATTCTAACGGTAATGGTTATGCCTACATCTTCAAGAAATGAATAGTTTTTCTCGATAAACTTAGGAGCCAGCGTCCCATCAGGATTACGATTTTGATCATAGTATCCATATTTCCATAGCAGGCAAATCCCTATTAAATTTTGTTTTAGTTCGTAGGCGCTGCGCATATGAGAACCAGCAAGGAAACCCAAGCCACCGGAGTAATTTTTCAAGCTTTGGTGAATTGCAATTTCCATGCTGAAATAAGCCACTCTTTTTTTGTATTTATCGGCAGGTTTATACGGTAAATACCACTTAGAATAATCTGACATTATGTTTCTTCAAAATTCAATGTCGGCAAAAGTAAGCATTCAAGTATAATGTTTGCAATATGGTTTAATTGTAGGTGGTCTGGAACTTATGATTTGTTTGTTTTCAAACGTTTGCTAGTTCGTAATTCTTCAACGGTAGGGCAGAAATTTTCAAGAATAGTTTAGAATTTATTGTATCTTTTAAAATATCTAAATGCTTCATTCTGTGGCAATCAGATCCTAAAAAGTCAATCAGACGGTATTTGTAAAGTTTTTCTACTATTTTTCTTGCAATAGGAGAGTAATAACCAATTATAGAATTGGCATTTACCTGAAATAACACGCCCATTTCTTTCAATTTCTCAACTAACTTCCAGTCATTAGCCAGGTAAAGGTACCGCTCCGGATGAGCTAGAACCGGTTTATAGCCCCGGGAAGCAAGGTTAAAAATAGTTTCTTCCAATCTTAGCGGGCGGTCCATCATTGGTGTTTCAAAAAGCACATATTTATCTCCAAAGGTGAGTAAGTCATCTTTTTGGATAAGGCTAATAAAATTATCATCAAGATAATACTCTGCGGCTGCTTGAAATTTAACAGCTAAGTTATTTTCCAGGATTACCCCTTTTACAAGCTCTGCGCCTTCTCTTATCGATGCGCCGGTATTATCATACATGCCCTGCATAATGTGCGGCGTTGTAACAATTTTTTTGACACCTAGTTCCTGGAATTTTTTGATTATAGCGTATGCTTCTTCCTGGGTCTCTACCCCATCATCAATCCCCGGAATCAGATGGGAATGTACATCAAGTGGTAAATAATTGTTATCCTGATTATTGTTTTTTAATAAGTGGAATATCCCCTTCAAATCCTTTATATTTTGATATAGTGCGAAGGTCGATGATATATTTTAATTATCAAAAAAGAGATTGCCTCGAACGTTGTTAGTGTATAATCTATTGTTAATCAGGTGTTTGTGGCAAGGGGTTTATAATTGGATTACACTAAAAACGTTTGAGGCAAAATAATTAAACCCAGATTTGTCATTGGAATTTTGTCATGAAGGGTTAAAGCCCAAAAA
>CAYSCZ010000001.1:0-143837 GCA_964429655.1 uncultured Roseivirgaceae bacterium | reverse complement strand
GAGGAGGCATAGCATCGCTATGGTGACGAGCCAATAACATGTTAAGTGTCTGATTGAAGTGATTTAACCATGTAATAGAAAGTCTAATGACAATTCTGGGTTTAATCCGCATGCCGCTAAACGCCAATAGATGAAATATGTCAAGATTCCCTATTTAGGATCCTGATATTATAGAAACCTTATAACGATAAAATTTGAGTGCATAATAAAAATGTTTTTATAAAACTAGCATTATTCCATGAAAATGCTATTTGAATTTATAGGCTAGGCCGAATTTTTTTGAAAGTATTTCAAGGTCTTGTATGACCTCATCCATTATTGGTATTCCTTTTTCTTTCCGCTGCTGTTCCATTTCTTTTTCTGGTTCTCCTGGGATTAACACTTTATCAAACCCATCCACAACCTGCGAATTTCGAAATGTATCAATCCAATTATCCATATGATCCTTGAATGACTCAGGGGCTTGGAAACTATCAATCTTAAATGCCCCGACAAAGTGACCCAGGCCTTCTCCCACCAAATCATCTTTTGGATTTAAAAAAGCAACAAAAGGTGGAACCCAAGGGCCATAATTAGCACCTGACAACACACCGCATAAAATATCAACCACAGCGCCCAGCCCATAGCCTTTATGAGAACCATGGATACGATCTCCGCCAAGGGGTAATAAAGCACCTCCTTTTTTAACTCCCCTGGGATCTTTTGTGGGTTTTCCATCAGGATCTTGTATCCATCCAACCGGAACGCTTTCATTCTTACGCTCCATAACTTCTAATTTACCATTAGCAGCGGTGGTTGTAGCCATATCCAAAACAAATGATTCATTTTTATTTGCAGGTATCGCAACAGCTATTGGATTAGTTCCCAATAATCTTTGTTTTGAATAAGTTGGTGCCACCAAAGGACTCGCATTGGTCATGGCAAAGCCTATCATATCATGTTCCAATGCCATCATGGCATGGTAACCGGCAATGCCAAAATGGTTTGAATTATTTACTGCTACCCATCCTGTGCCAACCTGCCCTGCTTTTTCAATAGCAATTTCCATAGCCTTTGGCGCAGAAATCAATCCCAGTGCTTTATCAGCGTCAACGACAGCAGTTGTAGGCGTTTCTTTTGTGATCTTGATACCCGGCGATGGATTAATTCTATCTACCTCCCATAATCTTACATAGCCACTTAGCCGGGCTAAACCATGTGAATCGATTCCTCTTAAGTCGGCCTTGATGAGTACGCCAGAAGCCAGGTCAGCATCTTTTTCGGAATGACCAATTTTGATTAAAACCTCCTTGATAAATTCTTTCAGGTAGGTATATGGAAAGTATTTCATAAAAAATCACTATCCAAATAAAGACATTACTCTATTGGGCATAGTTCTGTATTTTAATCGTTTTTTGATTATTGAAAATATTGTGTAAGGTATGAAGAAGGACACCTTCTTTTAAAGCATATGCAGAAACCCGCAGTTTTTTTATTTGTGATACATCCAGTATATAATTTACCAACAAGGAAGCAACTACGATCATGTCCACCCTCAATTCGATCATACCCGGGATCAGCAGTCGCTCTTCTCTGTTTTTGGAAATTATGGATTTTAACATCGCCTTAAAATTAGAATAAGGCAGGGGGAATTCTGTTTGATCCAATTTTTTTTCTATACCATTTTCCATCTGATAGATCTCACTCAATGTATCAAATGTTCCCGATGAACCTACAAGTACCGTTGGTTGATACTTAGCTATTACTTCTGTTAAGCCAATCAATTCTTCATCCAGGTATGATTGTAAACCATCTATTTCTTCTAAAGATATGGGGTCATTCTTTTGAAACCTTTCTATAAGTCTTTGTCCTCCCACCTCGTAGCTTTCTTTCCAGTATTCCTTGTGCGCATTCCCTATGATGAGTTCAATACTACCTCCGCCGATATCCATTACCAGGGAGACTTCGTCACCCAGGTCTATGGCATGTTTTACACCATAATAAATAAATTCTGCCTCCTCATGTCCGGTAATAATTCTAATCTTTATACCTATAAGTTGTTCCAATTCGTAGGCTAATGCTTTACCGTTTTTTGCATTTCTGATGGCACTGGTAGCGGTAGTGTAGATATTCTCCACCAAAAACTCATTCATTACACTTTTGAATTTCAGCAAAGCTTCTTTAGCCCTTTCAACAGCTTCCGGTACTACGTAGCCCTGATTTATCCCCCGTTCACCAATTTTCACACCAATCTTCATCCTGTGAATCACTGTGAATGAGGTGTCATTTACCTCTGCGATCAGCAAATGAAAAGTGTTTGTTCCAAGGTCAATTACAGCAATTCTCATGATTTAATTTATACGGGGCAAAGTAAATGATTTTTATCACAAGGTGTTTGTCAATAAATCAAACCATGAAAGATCAACAAACATTTAATTATTCAGTGTGCCTTGCATAAATTAGGCCATCAATTTTTCAATAACAATTATGAATAACACAAAATCAGAAATTCCCAGATCACAACAATTGTTGGATATTCTAAAAGAAAAAAACCAGAAAGCTTTATTAGGTGGTGGTGAGGACAAAATTGAAAAGCAACATAAAAAAGGAAAGCTTACCGCCAGAGAAAGGATAGACTTACTGATGGATCCTGGCTCTTTTGAAGAGATCGGAAAGTTTGTAATGCATCGTGGTCATGATTTTGATCTTAAGAAACATAAAGTACTGGGCGATGGTGTTGTTACGGGTTTTGGTAAAATCGATGGGCGTCTCATTTATGTTTTTAGCCAGGATTTTACGGTTTTTGGTGGTTCATTGAGTGAAACTCATGCAGAAAAAATTGTGAGGATAATGGATTTAGCCATGCAGAATGGTGCCCCTATTATCGGTCTGAATGACTCAGGAGGCGCTAGAATCCAGGAAGGGGTTGTTTCTCTAGGTGGCTATGCTGATATTTTTTATAGAAATACAATGGCTTCTGGGGTTATCCCTCAAATTTCTTCGATTATGGGGCCTTGTGCTGGTGGAGCCGTTTATTCACCCGCTATAACTGACTTTATTTTTATGGTAGAGCAAACTTCCTACATGTTTGTGACCGGACCGCATGTCGTCAAAACAGTTACCCAGGAAGACGTAACATCTGAAGAGTTAGGTGGTGCGCAAACCCATGCCATTAAGAGTGGGGTTAGCCACTTCGCATGCCAGAATGAGGTAGAATGTATCCAAAATATCAAGAGATTGATCAGCTATCTTCCTCAAAATTGCGAAGATGAAGCGCCAAGATTGAATTACAAGCAAAATGACGAATTAAGACCTCAATTAAAAGATATTGTGCCTGCTAATCCAAATCAACCCTACGACATGCGGGATGTGATCATAAACACCCTGGATGAAGATAGCTTCTTTGAGGTGCATGAGCAATATGCCGAAAACTTAATCGTAGGATTTGGAAGATTGGCAGGACGAAGTGTAGGAATTGTAGGTAATCAACCATCTGTATTGGCTGGCGTTTTGGGAATAAAATCAAGTAAGAAAGGTTCGAGATTCGTACGGTTTTGTGATTGTTTTAATATCCCGCTGATCGTATTTGTGGATGTGCCGGGATTTCTACCTGGTACTGATCAGGAATGGGGGGGGATAATATCAAGTGGGGCCAAATTACTTTATGCCTTTTCGGAAGCCACAGTGCCCAGGGTTACTGTCATTACCCGAAAAGCTTATGGCGGTGCTTATGATGTGATGAACTCCAAGCATATAGGTGCAGACATGAATTTTGCCTGGCCGACGGCAGAGATTGCAGTAATGGGCGCTAAAGGAGCAGCAGAGATAATCTTCAAAAGGGAAATTCAAAGCGCTGATGACCCTGAAATGAAACTTCAAGAAAAAATAAATGAATACACTGAAAAGTTTGCAAATCCATATATTGCGGCTGAAAGGGGATATATCGATGAGGTCATAAAACCTGAAAACACGCGCATCAAAATGATCCGCTCATTTGATATGCTTGAGAACAAGGTTGGAAAACTGCCGCGTAAAAAACATGGAAATATTCCATTATAACTTAAATAAATATTATGGATAAAAAAAGTAAAGAATTCTTATACCGCTATCTTAACAACCCCTCACCAACAGGTTTCGAATATTCAGGGCAAAAAATCTGGTTGGATTATGTCTCCAAATTTTGTGACGACCATTATACTGATACTTATGGTTCGGCCGTCGCAGTATTAAATCCAAAAGCTGATTTTAAAGTAGTGATAGAAGCCCATGCAGATGAGATTTCCTGGTATGTAAATCATATCACAGATGAAGGTTATATTTATGTGATTAGAAATGGAGGCTCTGACCATCAAATAGCCCCTTCCAAAAGAGTAAATATTCATACTGCAAAAGGTTTGGTGAAAGGTGTATTTGGGTGGCCTGCCATACACGTCAGGAAAAGCAAAAATGAAGAAGTGCCTTCCTTAAAAAATATTTTCATTGATGTAGGATGCGAGTCGAAAGAAGAGGTAGAAAAACTCGGTATTCATGTTGGATCGGTAATAACTTATGAAGATGAACTAACGGAATTAAACGAGAAATATCTTGTTGGCAGGGCGCTCGACAATAGAATAGGTGGGTTTATGATAGCAGAGGTACTCAGAAAAATAAAAGAAAGCAATCATACACTGCCAATTGGATTATATGCAGTTAATGCGGTTCAGGAAGAAGTTGGGTTACGCGGCGCAGAAATGATCGCTAATCGAATAATCCCAAATATGGCTATTGTAACCGATGTATGCCATGATACTACCTCACCAATGTACGATAAAAAACAGGAGGGTGACCTGAAAGCTGGCAAGGGACCTGTTATTTCCTATGCCCCTGCTGTACATCATAAAGTGCAGGAATTGATAATACAGACTGCCAAAGGAAAAGAAATTGCTTTTCAAAGGCTTGCTTCATCAAGGTTTACCGGAACAGATACGGATGCTTTTGCATACTCCAATAGTGGTGTAGCCTCCGCACTAATTTCATTGCCATTAAAATATATGCATACAACAGTGGAGATGGCAAGCAAGGATGACATCGAAAAAGTCATTGAATTGATATATCAGGTGGTAGTTACTATAAAAGCAGACCAGAACTTAAGCTATTTCGACTGAAAGCATTGTAAAAGATCAATTAGGGGCTACTGTTGCCATACCTAATAAAGTATTAAATATCGTATCCCTGGTTCCTTCCTTATCAGAACTTCTTGTTGATTTAGGCTTGGACAACAAAATTGTAGGGGTCACCAAATTTTGTGTTCGTCCTGCTCACTTAAGAAATCAAAAAACCATTGTGGGCGGGACAAAACGATTCCATTTTGATAGAATAAGGGGACTTGATCCCGACATAATCATTGCGAATAAAGAAGAGAACTACAAAGAAGGAATTGAAAAGTTAAAGTTAGAATATCCTGTCTGGACTTCCAATGTTAATAATCTATCTGATGCATTAGAAATGATTAAGTCATTTGGTAAAATTTTTCAGACTGAGTCAACAGCAAGTTCTATTATTTATCAGATAGAAAATGGATTTAATCAATTAAAGAATAAATGCTCCGGGAATATACTTTATTTCATATGGATGAAACCGTATATGGTTGTAGGAGGCAATAACTTCATTAATAGCATGCTAGATCATCTAGGTTTTAACAATTTATTAAAAAATACACCAAGGTATCCAGTCCTTGAAGAAGATGATTTAAGAAACTTTGATCCGGATAAGGTTTTTCTATCCTCAGAGCCATATCCTTTCAATGAAAAACATCTTGAAAGGTTCAGGGAACTATTTCCCAAATCATCAATAAGTTTGGTTGATGGAGAGCTGTTTTCATGGTATGGATCCCGTCTGATAAAATCAGTAGATTATTTTAAAAGGCTTGCACTACCGCATCCTTAGTTAATGCTCTCTGTCAATCAAATATTTGGCAAATGATCTTAGGTCCTCCTTTCGATCATCCTCGCAATCTATTTCATTTAAATTTTGAAATGCTCTTTCAAAATAACAGTTCATTCGATCAGTGGCTATTGCCTTTACCCCAATCTCATTGTATAGATTTTTTACCGACCTTACTTTCTCCTCTTTGTCAAAGACTTTGCATTTAAGCCAGTCTACCAAAGCTTTATGCTGTTTTTTATTTGCATTCTTAAGTGCCTCAATCAATAAAAAAGTTTTTTTATTGGCGATAATATCGCCACCATTTTGCTTACCAAATTTACTGGTGTCTGCATAGACATCAAGAAAGTCATCTTTTATCTGGAAACCAACACCTATATTGGTTCCAAATGAAAACAATTTATTGGTTATAAGTTCATTTTGATTTGCTAAAATCCCACCTAATTCAAGGCTAAATCCTAAAAGGACCGCTGTTTTCAGGCGAATCATCTCAAGGTACTGATCTTCTGTAACCTCAGTCATAGACTCGAATTCCATATCATATTCCTGACCGGCGCATACTTCTATAGCACTTGTGTTAAACCTGTCAAGAACCCATGGCAAAAGATTTGATTCAACTTCCGTCAGCAATTGATAAGATTTGATTAACATAACATCTCCTGAAAGGATTGCTTTATTATGACTCCATCTCTTATGCACAGTCTTCTGGCCTCTTCTTAGTGGTGCTTCATCCATAATGTCGTCATGAACTAAAGTGAAATTATGAAATAACTCTACCGCTAGGACAGGATTGATGATGCGTTTATAATCTTCTTTGAAAAGTGTGTAGCCTATCAATCCCAACAAAGGCCTCAACCTCTTGCCTCCAAGATCCATCACATATTTTATAGGTTCATACAATCCTATTGGTTTTCCTTTAAGATCAATGTTGTTTATAGCATTTTCTATATGCGTTTGAAACTCTTTTATGCTATGCTTCATCATCATTTATAAATTCCAAATCGATCGTTCTTCTATCAATATCTGTCTTGACAACCCTGACTTTTACTTTATCGCCAAGCGTGATCATCTTTTTATTATTTCTACCAACAATTCGATAGTTTTTATCATCGTATTGATAGAAATCATCTTTCATATCTGCCAGCCTAACCATTCCTTCCACCTTAAAATCAACAATCTCTACGAATATGCCCCACTCGGTAACACCAGAAACAATGCCGGAGAAATCTGTTTCTTCCTGCAATTCCATAAATTCAACCTGCTTAAACTTTATTGAAGCCCTTTCGGCATCGCTGGCTCTTTTTTCCCGCTCTGACGAATGTATGCATCGATCTTCATATTCATTTTTATTCAAGGACTTGCCTCCGTCAAGATAATGCTGTAAAGCCCGGTGAACCATCATGTCGGGATACCTTCTGATAGGAGATGTAAAATGGGTATAATGTTCAAAAGCCAAACCGAAGTGTTTATCCGGGGTGGTGGTGTATTTAGCTTTCGCCATTGACCGGACTGCCAATGACTCTAACACGTTTTGTTCTGGCTTGCCTTCAATTTTGGAAAGTAGTTGATTAAGGGCTCTAGAAATGTCAGATAACAGGTCAAGCTTATGACCAAACCTGGTGGCAAAACCCGCAAAATTTTCCAGCTTTTCCGGATCAGGATCGCCGTGTGTTCTGTACACGAACGTTTTTTCACCGTCATTTTTCCCGAACACGTATTCAGCGACATGCTTATTGGCTAACAGCATAAATTCCTCTATAAGTTTATGCGCATCTTTCCTCACTTTAGGTATAATTCCTAAAGGTTTACCACGGTCGTTTAACTGAAATTTCACTTCAACTGTTTCAAAGTTAATCGCTCCAGATTTAAACCTTTTATCTCGTATTTTCTTGGCAAGGTTATTTAATACGGTTAATTCCCTGGAATAGGGCCCCTCTTCGCTTTCAATAACTGCCTGCGCCTCTTCGTACGAGAATCTATGATCAGAGTGGATGATTGTTCTGCCAAACCATTCGTTAATCACCATTCCATGCTCACTTAAAACAAATACCGCAGCAAAAGTTAACCGATCTTCCCTGGGACGTAGTGAACAAAGGTCATTTGATAACCGCTCAGGAAGCATCGGTATGGTTCTATCCACCAGGTAAACCGAGGTTGCCCTGTTGTAAGCCTCCTCTTCCAATAACGTATCGGGTTTTACATAATGCGTTACATCTGCTATGTGAACGCCTATTTCATAACTACCATCTCCAAGAAATTTAACGGAAAGGGCATCATCAAAATCCTTGGCGTCATCCGGATCGATGGTGAAGGTGCAAACTTCCCTGAAATCCCTTCTATGCCTGATTTGCTGTTTAGTAAATCCGCTCTTTATTTTTTCTGCAGCTTGCTCAACTTTCTCAGGAAATTCGAAAGGAAGCTCAAACTCTGCCATAATGGAGTGTATCTCAGCCTCGTTATCTCCCGCCGGGCCCAGGATGCTTATGATCTCTCCCTCGGGATTTCGTCCGGAGGTAGCCCACTTCTTTATCTTAACTATGACTTTATCGTTATTCCTGGCATTTAAGGTCTTTTCCGGGTACACAAATACATCAAAATAAATGTTTCTGCTATCCGGTATTACAAAAGCAAAACTCGGTGAAAGCTCGACCCTTCCTACGAGTGTATCCCTGCTTCGTCTTACAGTTTTTATAACTTTACCTTCGGGATTTTTTCCTGACCTTGTTTGTTTTGTTATTCTAGCCTGTACTTCATCTCCATGAATCGCACCATTTAAATTTCTTGATGATACCCAGATGTCGTTTTCCAATTCCTTTACCACAACATAGGCAAATTTTGCATTCACATGGTCTACCACACCTACATAGTCATCAGTTTCTTCAATGCTCATGAAATGATCATTCATCAGTCTTCTTATTTTTCCTTCTTCTGCTAAATCGAGGATGGTATTTTTCAGGATTAGTTTTTCATGCTTGGTATTGGCATCCATGGCTTTGTCAAGCTGACGGATGCTAAAACTTTTTTCAATATTACTATTTAAAAAATCCAGCAAGGAGACCTCCAGATTGACTATTCTTCCTCTCTTTGATCTTATTTTTTTTCTTTTCTTTTTAGACATTAATTCAAGGTGATGATTTGGTGAGGGGTTAAAATCGTATGGTTATTAAGGCGAAGGTATAGATTTGCGGTAGCTATCACATCATTCTGGCAGTATTTACTAATCTTATCCAATCCATTTTGATGATAATAAACCGTATTTACCTGGCTGCCATCGATATCCTGTTTACTGGAGGGAATGCTTAAAACAGCGGTTAATAAGTCAAGCGAGGAATAACTTTTATAATCTCCAAACTTCCACATCTCCATTGTGTCGATATGGTTTACCTCCCATGGCTTTTTACCTCTTATATTCAAGCATTCAGGAATATCCATCCGATTGACCAGCAGTCGCCTGCATATATATGGATAATCAAATTCTTTCCCGTTGTGAGCGCAGAGCCTGAGATTGCCTTTATCAAAATTTTTAACGATCGATACAAACTCATTTAATAATTCCGGTTCACTATGGCTGGTACATGATTTAATTCTCAAAGAAATATCTCCTTTGGATTGTTGAAAATAACCCAGTGCTATGGTTATTATTTTACCAAACTCAGCATAGATAGCTGCTCTGTCAAAGTACTGCTCTGCTATTGAATGCCCCTGTTCATTTTTTAAAAAGGAGGCTTTTTTTTCCCATAATTCTTTGAACCTATAATCAAGCTGATCAAAATCCGGCTTTTCAGAAACTGTTTCTATATCTAGTATTATTAAATCTTTTAGGTCTTCAATCATATACTGTCTGTTGTATTTTTGTATTCAATATCAAATACTTTTTGAAAATTGTCTTTCAATATTGTTTTTATCGCTTCGATGTCAACAGGATAACTCAATTCATTTTGCAAAGAGGTAACGGCTCTATTTTTTATGCCACAAGGCACGATTTTGTTAAAATAATTTAAATCAGAGGTTACATTAAATGCTAATCCATGCATAGCAACCCATCGGCTGGTCTTAACACCCAGGGCACAAATTTTTCTTGATTTTATATTGTTGTCCGGGTCTAGCCAAACGCCTGTTAATCCTTTCAATCTTCCAGCTTTTACACCAAGTTCCGCTAGTGTCAGAATGACTGTCTCTTCCAGGCACCTCAAATATTTATGAATATCTGTAAAGAAATTTTCCAGGTCAAAAATTGGATATGCAACAATCTGCCCGGGACCGTGATAGGTTATATCGCCTCCGCGATTGGTATGATAAAACGATATTTGGCCTTTTTTTAATTCATCGTCAGTAACCAACAGATTTTTAATATCACCACTTTTACCTAAAGTATAAACGTGCGGGTGGCAACAAAATATCAAGTAATTAGGTGTCCTATGTTGTGAATCTACACTCCTCTTCCGGTTGTTTATTTTAACATCAATTATTGTGTTGAATAGCTTTTCCTGATAGTCCCATGCTTCGCGAAAATCAATTGCTCCTACATCGATATATTCAACCATGTGGTTTAAATGATAATTCATGAAGAAAGTCTAGCTAATATAGGTTTCAAGCAATGTGCAACCAACCCCGGAGGTTAATTCATATTTTTTTATGCAAGCAGGCACAAGTACAACTTCGCCTTTTTTTCCAAAAATTCTTTTATTTTCAAAGCCTAAACTAAAACTACCTTCAATGCAGATGTAGACCACAAATGAATCGATCGCACTGAAATCTTTTTCGTCTTTTCCATGCAGCCTGATCTTGTTTGTTGTAAAATACTTTTGGTCAACCAGATTTACATTTGACAGTGACTTATTATAATTTGTTTTATAATGATCATAATAGTTATAATCTATCGCATCCTGAGCCTGCTCAACATGTAATTCCCTTTTATTGCCATTTGAATCAATACGATCGAAATCATAAATACGGTAAGTCACATCTGAAGACTGTTGAATCTCAGCCAGTAAAATACCTTTCCCAATTGTATGAACCCTGCCGGCAGGTATGTAGAATACATCATCCGAATAAACCTTCTCAATATTCAGGATTTCTTTTATTCTTCCTTGTTGAAAGGTTTCCAAATACTGCTCTCTGGTAACTGGTTGATTGAAACCTGTGATGAGTTTTGCCCCTTCATCGGCCTGAATGATATACCACATCTCTGTTTTTCCCGGGCTATTATGCCTTTCTTTTGCCAACGTGTCATCAGGGTGTACCTGTATGGAAAGATCTTCTCTGGCATCTATAAATTTCACCAGTAAAGGGAATTCGTTCTTATATTTCCGATAAATTTTATTACCCAGGAGTGAGTCTTTAAACTGTTCAATAAGCGAGCTAATCTTTTTCCCCTGAAAATCTCCTTCTTTTACTATAGACACATTTCCTTCAACTCCCGATAATTCCCATGTTTCCCCACAGTTATGTAATGGATTAAAATCTTTTCCCAGGTATGTTTTAATTTTCTGTCCACCCCAAATTTTCTCCTTGAAGATGGTTTTAAATTTTAATGGATAGAGCATTACTTATTAATTTTCATCCTGGTCAAAGATAGTAGTTTATTATGCCAGAGAATCACCAATCAAAGGAATTAGGAAAAAAAGGAGAGCGGACTGCGGAAGCCTATTTAAATTATTCAGGGTTTAGCGTGTTACAAAGAAATTACAGATATGGGCGTTCAGAAATTGACTTAATTGTTGTCAATGAAGAATTAATGGTGTTTGTAGAAGTAAAAACACGCTCTAATAATGATTTTGGCCATCCTGAGGATTTTGTGACTGATAATCAAAAAAATATGATTTTAAAAGCATCCGCACATTATGTGCGGGAAAAGGATTGGAGGCATAACGTGCGATTCGACATCATTGCCATCAATGTTGAAACCAATGAGCTGGCACATTTTGAAGATGCTTTTTATTAATTCTTACTTTCTGGCCTGCTGCTTTTTATGATCATAAATTAGTTCACCAGATATGCTGTATTCACGCATTATATAAGGTTCGGTTTCCTCATCAAAAGGCTTATCAGGATATTTGATGATCCTCTTTGTACGCCGACGAGCCGTTGGGTAATATTCTTTCCACATGCCCACTTTTTGGTTGAATTGATATTGGCCTTCTACCGCCAGCTCACCATTCTTATGATAAGCATAATAATCCCCATTTTTCTCGCCATAGTGTATAGGGATCATCTCCTTCATCTTGGTTTTTTCTACATCATAATAAGCTATTCGTGCTTCTTTAGGCCAGCCTTTATAGAAATGTTTTTTATCGGTAAGAATGTCATAACTGTTTAGTTTTACCCATCGCCCATGCTTTACACCTTTATAAAACATGCCTTTATGGATTAGCTGTTCATCATAGGTTTTAATATAAGGCCCGTGTAGGATATAGCCTTTTTCCGGGTCAAAACTTGTGGTTTTTATAATCTTTCTTCTTTTTGTATTGTAGTAATAGATTTCTCTTAGATAAGGATCAAGCGTTTCTGTATCAAACTCTTTAAGACACCTAAAACGTTCTACTATCATTTTTCCTCGAAATCGTCGCTTATTAAAACCCTTTTTGGTTTTCAATCCATAAAAAACTTTTTTTTTCTTTTTCTTCTCCTTTGGCTGAACAATATGATCCTGGGCGGTATCTAAATCAATGGTTAATGGAGTAGTGTATTCAACCTTAAATAATTCATCAATGGTGGCATCATCCTGACTATAAAGTATGCCAGGCATAAAAAATACCAGACAAAAAAGTCTCTGCAGCATGTATTGGTTTTTTTTGTTTAACGAATATGAGGGGTTCAAATTATAAATAAAAATGGCCAGCTAAAAAACCGGCCATGAAAATTGACGAAAATATTTTTTATACAGTAGTTATTTCAATACTTCTTTTAATAAAATTTGTTAAGTCGGCGCCAGATAACATATTCTGAGATAGAAGTGCTAAATCATAACCTTGCTTTACCAGTTGTTTTTTCTCATTTTCATCTTCCAACTTGTTAATCTTTGATATCAATCGATGGTTTGAGTTAACAGAAACGGTTATTTGATCAGGAAAATCACCCATCATCATCATTGGGCTGCCACCAGCTTTTTGCATATCTTTCATTCTCCTCATAAATTCAGGCATGGTTACGATCACCGGCATATCTTCTGGTGAAAGGTTTTCCATCACGACCGTTGCATTTTTATTATTGATTGAATTTTCAAAAACCTGCTTTAGTGCGTCTTTTTCCTTATCGCTAAGCACAGATTCGCGTTTTTCATCTTTATCGATGAGTTTATCTACAATATCCGAATCTACACGCTTGATTGAGACTTTGTCATTTTTTTGTTCCAGATGGTTGATATAATGACTATCCAGGATACCATCAAATATTAGCACATCATAACCTCTTTTCTTGGCTGTCTCCACATAAGCATGTTGCTTCTGGGCATCCGTTGCATATAAAATGACGGTGTTTTTATCCTTATCCGTTTGGGTGGCCTTGATAAATTCTTTGTATTCTTCTACCGTGTGATATTTATCTTCAACATTTTTTAATAAAGCAAAATCTTTTGCTTTCTCATCAAACTTTTCTTCTGAGATCATGCCATATTTTACAAATATTCCAATGTCACTCCATTTTTTTTCATAGGCAGCTCTGTCGTTTTTAAATAATTCTCCAAGCTTGTCTGCAACCTTTTTAGTAACGTAGTTATTTATCTTTTTGACATTGCTGTCAGATTGCAGATAACTTCTGGAAACATTCAACGGGATATCAGGTGAGTCAATTACACCATGTAAAAGCATGAGGAACTCAGGAACGACATTCTTGACTTCATCCGTAATAAATACTTGTTTTGAGTAAAGTTGTATCTTATTCTTTTGAAGTTCAAAATCGCTCTTGACTTTAGGGAAATATAATATGCCGGTTAGGTTAAATGGATAATCTACATTTAAATGAATCCAGAATAAAGGATCCTCGGAAAATGGATATAATGTTTTATAAAAATTCAGATAATCTTCATCTTTTAAATCACTGGGAGATTTTGTCCACAGCGGCACGGTATCATTAATGATGTTGTCAACCTTTATCGTCTTATATTTTGTGTTGCCATCTTTATCTTTTCCATCTTCAACGCTTTTATCTTTCTGTCCAAACCGGATAGTCACGGGCATAAACTTGCAATACTTATCCATAATACCCTGCAGCCTGACTTCATCAAGAAATTCTTCTGAGTCCTCATTTACATGCAGAATGATATCTGTACCTCTCTCTTTTTTGACAGCCTTGTTAATCTCAAATTCTGTAGTTCCATCACAAACCCATTGGGCCGGTTCCGCATCTTGCTGATAAGACTTGGTGATAATCTCAACCTTCTTTGAAACCATAAAGGCCGAGTAAAAACCCAACCCAAAAAAACCTATGATCTGTTGGTCTTCTCCTTTATCTTTATACTTTTCAAGAAACTCAGAGGCTCCTGAGAAAGCTATCTGATTGATATACTTCTTTATTTCATCAGCTGCCATGCCGACGCCTTTATCGCTGATGGTGATGGTTTTTAGGTTTTTGTTGAAACTAACATCGATGATTAAGTCCCCAAGTTCCTCCTGATACTCGCCAATTGAGGCCATACGCTTTATTTTTTGTGATGCATCAACTGCATTTGAGATGAGTTCCCGGAGGAATATTTCATGATCGGAATAAAGAAACTTTTTGATTATGGGAAATATATTTTCTGTGTGGATTGATAATGTACCTTTTTCTTGCATGACTAATTGATTTTAACTCATCTCTTCTCAGTTCAAAATTTATTCCACATGCAACCCTATGTTTCAAAAATGACACTTTGGCAGGCGAATTTCAGATCTTCATGCCATTTGATCCCTCAAGTTTCTTTACATAGTCATAGATGGCCAACTGGGACCGAACATTGTTAATATTTTCAATGGGAATATTTTGCAGGTCTTGATTTAATTGAACCGATTTGACGGTATCATTGATTTGATAATCTAAAATGCGTTTAATTTGGTCTTTAATGCTGTTGTTATAAATCGGGAAAGTTACCTCTACCCGACGGTAAAGATTCCTTTTCATCCAATCTGCTGAACCCAGATATATTTTTTCATCCCCATCATTGTGAAAAACGAATATTCTGGCGTGCTCTAAAAACCTATCAACAATTCGCGAGATATAGATATTTTCACTCAGCCCTTTAATGCCCGGGCGGAGGCAGCAAATTCCACGAACGATCATCCTAATTTGAACCCCGGCCTGGCTAGCTTCATACAGCTTATCAATGATATTCTTTTCTTCTATATTATTGAGTTTGATGGTTATTCGCGCATCCCTGCCTTGCTTTGCAATACTTATTTCATTATCGATTAGGGCATAGAATCCCTCCAGAATATTAAACTGTGACACCATCAGGTGTTTAAAGTGTGCAGGATCCTTTCTTTTATATAAGAACCTGAATACACTTGATAGTTCATCAGTCATTTCATGGTGACATGTTAATAGCGCATGGTCTACATATATTCTTGCTGTATTTTCGTTCAGGTTGCCTGTACCGAAGAAACCAAATTTTTTCAATGATCCGTCCTTGCAGGTTTTTTTAATCAATGCAACCTTTGCGTGAACTTTTAGGCCCGGTATGCTATAAATAATGGTGATGCCAGCTTCATTCATCCTGGAAGCCCATTTAAGATTGTTTTCTTCGTCAAACCTTGCTTTAAGCTCCATAAAAACCATGACCTTTTTTCCATTTTGGGCGGCACTTATGAGGGCATCACCTATAAAGCTCTCTTCAGCCATCCTGTAAAAAGTTACGTTGATTTCTTTTACAAATGGGTCTATGGCAGCCTGATTAAAAAATTGAAGAATGTAATCATATGAATGGTAAGGAAAATGGAGGATCTGATCCTTTTCTTCGATAACTGAAAAAATTGACCGTTTGCTTTCTAAACCCTGATGCTTAATAGGTTTAAGTTTTTGGATTTCAACATCACTGCCCACTGGGTTCGGTAGTTTCATATAGTCATTTAAATTGTGATAACGTCCTCCGGGGACTTTATCTTCAGCAAACAATTCAAATTTTTCAGAGAGGAAATCAATTAGATCAGCTGATGTCGTTTTATCGTAAAGAAATCGTGATGGCTCGCCAAGGTTTCTTTTTTTTATTTGTTTTTCGATTTTTTCAACGAGATCGCCGCTAAACTCATCATCAATATGGAGGTCTGCATCTTTATTCAGTTTGATGCTCTTGCATTCTAAAATTTCATAGTCAGGGAAGACAAAATCCAGATGGGCTCTTATGATATCGTCAAGATAAGTGAAATAGTAAGTACCGTTTTCTGATGGCAATTGAAAAAACCTAGGCAGTTTATCTGATGGTACATTCAAATATGCATATTCTTTCTCTGTGGAGGCTTTCTTTTTGATAGTCAACGCGAGATACAACTGCCTATTATTTAGAAAGGGTTCCCCCGAGTTTTTTCCGAACACATATGGTTTAAGAAATGCAAGCACCTTAGTTTTGAAAAAGTATAATATCTTCTCTTTTTGCTTTTCGGTGTAAACGCTATCTTCAAGCACACAAACACCTTTAGCTTTCAATTCTCCAAAAACTTCATTCAATGCATCCCCATACACATTGAGTTGCTCGGTAACTTTCGTATGGATAGTTTTTAACAGACGCTTAGGTTCCGATATTTCCGACTGTATATTAATTTTTTCTTTATCAATTCGAGAAAGACTTCTTATTCCCGCAACCCTGACCCTAAAAAATTCATCTAAATTAGCAGAGTATATTGCTAAAAATTTTATTCTTTCATATAAGGGATTGGCTTTATCCCTGGCTTCCATTAATACCCGGTAATTAAAGGAGAGCCAGCTTAGGTCCCTGTCATAATAGATTGGTTGGTCTTTCATAGTAATTTTACAGCTTTTCTAATGACTAAAGTCAGAATAAATGTAGTAGTTTAGGCTTATTTTTAGTTAATAAACTTTTATTAATTCATTGCATAATTATGGATATTAATAACATATTGGTTCCTATTGATTTTTCGGAATGCTCTAAGAAAGCATTAAAGGTTGCTATAAGGCTTGCCAAAGAGTGGGGATCAAAAATACACATGATCAATGCTGTCCATATCCATGTACCACATTCGGATATTGGTGCCGGAACATTCATTGAGCCTATTATCGCTGATTATGAAGAGCAGGTTCAAAATTTCTTTCAGGAGTTAGAAAAAGAAATAATTGAGCTAAAAGATGTGCCCCATGATTCAGAAAAGTTCGTGTCCTATCTGACTGACGCTATTTACAGTGCTTCTAAAGAAACAGATGCCGACCTCATCGTTATGGGAACCAGGGCTAATCATGAAAAAACTGACCACCTTTTAGGAACACACAGTACAGATGTGATCGGTTTTTCAGAAATACCCGTTTTAGTGGTACCTGGAAACCTTGATGCTTTTTATCCTAAAATAATAGGCTTTGCCTCAGAGTTTGAAGCGGTTCATAAAATAGGCAGGTTAGATATTATCCATAAGCTAGCAAAAACTTTCGATGCCAAGCTGTTGGTCTTTAGTGTTGTGAAACATCTGATAACCAATGAGCACTTCGAAGGAAGTAGAATTGCGAAATCAATAAATGAAAAATTCCCGGGTGTCGATTGTGTATTTTACACGGAAGAAGATGAATACGTAATACATGGTATCAAGGATTTTATTGATGAACATGACCTGGACATGCTGGTTTTAATACCTAAAAAGCATAGTTTGTTCGAGCGGGTTTTTAAGAAAAGTGTTTCTAAAAATATCGCGATTGATATTAAGATCCCTTTGCTTACTTTTCATGATTATTGATCTGAATAAAGTTCAAATCCTAAACATTCGATAGCATCGAGCACTTCCTGAGATTTACTGACTTGGCTAATATCTGCGATGGGGAATTTGTCAGGTTCCATGAGGATTGGGTTGTCACAAAACTGATGATCGATTCCCGTATTGCTTATGGCATAAAAGGAGGTGTTTTCTTTTGCATTGTTACCAATACCAATGACGGACATAAATACATAGACGAAGCATATTCCAGGGGCGTCCGTCAGTTTGTGATTTCTACAGAATACATCTCTTTTGAGAATTATGAAAATTGCAATTTCTTATTAGTAAAAGACGCTGTCGATGCACTTCAAGCTATAGCTACTTATCACAGAGAACAATTTCCTTTGCCTTCCATAGGCATTACAGGAAGCAATGGAAAAACCATTGTTAAAGAATGGTTATTTCACCTTCTTCACAAAAAATTACCCATAATAAAAAGCCCTAAAAGTTATAACTCCCAGATAGGTGTGCCACTATCAGTTTGGGAAATAAATGAATGGCACAAACTGGGGATTTTTGAAGCAGGAATAGCTGGCCGTGATGAAATGCAGAACCTTGAAAGCATCATTCAACCAACAATGGGGATTTTCACCAACATAGGAATGGCCCATAGCGCCGGTTTCGAGAATCAAAGCCAAAAAATAATCGAGAAATCCAAGCTCTTTCGAAGCTGTGAAAAAGTAATTTATTGCAGGGATCATCATGATATCGACGTTCAACTAAATCAAGCTATTGATACTGAGCGGTTATTCCCGTGGTCTTTTCATGGCAAAGGTTTTATAAATGCTTTCTTTCAAATGCATAGTCTGCATGTCAGATGGAAGCAAAATGAAAAGGTGATCAAAGTGCCAAAAACTGATAAAGTTTTCTTCGAAAACTTAATGCATTGTTTATCTGCAATAATCTGTTTAGGGTTTGACATTTCCGATATCGTTCATGATGTCCAATCATTGCCTACCATTAATATGCGGTTGGATAAAAAAGAAGGAAAAAATAATTGCACCATCATCAATGATGCTTACAATAATGATATTACCGGAATTGAAGTAGCGCTGGATTTCTTAAGTCAACAAAATAAAGGGAAAGCAAAAACAGCCATACTCTCTGACCTATACCAGACGGGTATGTCCAAAGAAAGCCTCTATGAAAAATTATCTGATATCTTGTGTGAAAAAGGAATTACCAAAGTGATTGGAGTTGGAGAGGCTATTAATGTACTGGCTCAATCGAATCATTTTGATTTTTATCCGTTTGAAGGTACTGAGGATTTTCTTAGATCCAATCTGAGGTTTAAAAATGAGATCATACTGATAAAGGGTAGTAGACAATTTCATTTTGAGAAGATTGCTCAAAACTTAGAGCTGAAAATACACAGGACAATCTTTGAAATTGACCTTGATGCACTGACACATAATCTTAATATATATCGATCATTTTTGAAACCTGAAACCAAAGTGATGGTGATGGTTAAGGCCTTTGGATATGGGGCGGGAGCTAAAGAAATAGCAGAACATATGCAGTATAACCAGGTGGATTATCTTGGTGTTGCCTACACTGATGAAGGAGTTGATCTAAGAGAACAGGGGATATTTCTGCCAATTATGGTAATGAATCCTACAGAAGATTCATTTGACTTGCTAGCAGCTTATAATTTAGAGCCTGAGATTTACAGCCTGAGCCTGTTAAGATCTTTTATAAATTATTTCGGGCAAAGAGAATCAACTCCAGCTATCCATCTAAAAATCGAAACTGGTATGAACCGTCTGGGGATAAAAGTGAGGGAACTGGATGAATTAGTTGAAATAATTGGCTCTGAAAACATTAGCGTAAAAGGTATTATGTCGCACCTTGCTGCCTCTGATAACCCTAAACATGAATTTTATACCAAAAGTCAGTTTGAGAAATTTGAGGTAGCAATGAAAAAACTTACAAATAATCTCAGGCAAAACCCTACAAGGCATATTTTAAACTCCACCGGAATAATAAACTATCCTGAGAAACAGTACAACATGGTCAGGCTTGGTATTGGTCTTTATGGCTTTGACACCAGCAATAAAATAGCTGACCAATTACAAAATATTTGCACATTAAGAACATTTATCACTCAAATAAAAAAAGTTGATAAGGGTGAGTTTATTGGCTATGGCGGCTCATATGAAGCGACAAAAGATATGCTTATAGGTATTATTCCGGTGGGTTATGCCGATGGATTTAGCCGGGCATTTAGTAATGGTGTTGGAAAAGTTTCTGTGAATCAACGGCATGCAGCTACTGTTGGGAAAATTTGTATGGACATGACGATGATTGATTTAAGTAATGTCAATGCAAGCGAAGGAGATGAGGTAATAGTCTACGGGGAAGATATTAATATTTCTGAGCAGGCAAAAAAAATCGATACCATACCTTATGAGCTAATAAGTGCTGTCAGCAGCAGGGTCAAAAGACTGTATTATTCCTCTTGAGAATAATTGAGTTTCTTCCTCCAGGAGATATAACCACTGATGGTTAAAGCAGTGAAAACCATATATTGAAAACTTGTAAAAGGAAGTCCTTTCACATAATAAAGCGGTATTGAAATGGTGTTGGTCACAAACCAGGCCATCCAGTTTTCTATTTTCTTTTTTGACATTAACCACATGGCCACTATTGAAGAAGAAGTTGTAATAGCGTCCCATATCGGAACATCGCTATCTGTCTTCGCTAGCAGAAATCTTAAAACAAAAAAGCCCAGCAAAAAAGTCCCTATTGATGTAAGGTTCTGCGAAACAGAATTTTTGGTAATGGTGACATGTTGCCGTGTGGACCGCTTCATTTGAGACCATTTTATCCAACCATAGATACTAACTGCCAGATAATAAAAATTAATTCCCATATCAGCGTATAATCCGGCTTCATTAGTAATAAAAATATAGATCACAATCCAAACCAGCCCTGTTGGGTATACAAGTATATTTTCCTGTTTGTTGAACCATACACTGACAAAACCAAAAACGACAGCTACTACTTCCAGAATTGAATAATCAGGCATAATGATTATGGTAAAGCGATAAACAAGTTCTTGAATTTTCTTGGTTAAATAATATATAATGTTTTATATCTATGCATTCCTAGTTAGCTTTACACCGCAAATAATATTCGATTATTTGCATTATGAATACTTATCAATTAAAAATTGTTCAGGAGGCACTCACTTACGATGATGTCTTGATTTTACCCGGCTATTCCGAAGTTCTTCCCAGAGACATTCTAACCAAAACAAAACTTACCAAAAATATTGAATTAAACATACCATTGATATCAGCGGCAATGGACACTGTTACTGAAGCAAAGCTGGCAATCTCAATGGCACTGGAAGGGGGTATTGGTATGATCCATAAAAATATGACCATTGAGAAGCAATCATCTGAGGTAAGAAAAGTAAAACGCTCACAAAGTGGTATGATCCTGGACCCAATCACACTTTATGTCCATTCCACTGCGGGAGATGCTGATATGATCATGAGGGAAAATAAGATTGGCGGTATACCGGTGGTTGACGAAAACAATAAACTAATTGGCATAATCACCAATCGTGATTTAAGATTCCAAAAGGACTTCAGTATGCCGGTAGAAAAAATAATGACCAAAGAGAACCTGATTACCGCAGGTACAGAGATAAATCTTGAAGAAGCAGAAAAAATACTGCAGATGTATAAAATTGAAAAACTCCCAATTGTTGATAAGGATGGGAAATTAAGCGGACTGATTACTTATAAGGATATCCTGAAAAACAGAGATCGACCCAATGCTTGTAAAGATGCGTTTGGTAGATTGCGTGTTGGCGCTGCGGTAGGGGTTACAGAAGATATTACTGACAGAATAAAATCATTAGTGAATGCCGGCGTGGACATCGTAGCTATAGACACGGCCCATGGTCATTCTAA
Organism: uncultured Roseivirgaceae bacterium; assembly: GCA_964429655.1. GTDB lineage: Bacteria > Bacteroidota > Bacteroidia > Cytophagales > Cyclobacteriaceae > CAYSCZ01. The sequence continues at coordinate 122,128 of CAYSCZ010000001.1, read as the reverse complement.
GGGAGTAATAGAAACCGCCAAAAAAGTTAAAAGTCACTTTCCTAATCTTGATTTGATTGTTGGAAATGTTGCTACTGAACAGGGTGCCAAAGCATTAGTAGATGCAGGTGTTGATACCATTAAAGTTGGGGTAGGGCCGGGAAGTATTTGCACAACAAGAGTGATTGCAGGTATTGGGGTGCCTCAGTTAACCGCAATCATGGAGAGCGCAAAAGCAGTTAGTGGAACTGACACATCAATCATTGCTGATGGTGGGATTAGATTCTCCGGGGATATTGTAAAGGCTATTGCCGGAGGTGCAAATTGTGTTATGGTTGGTTCATTACTGGCAGGCACCGATGAAGCTCCGGGAGAGGTAATATTGTATGAAGGGAGAAAATATAAGACCTATCGAGGGATGGGTTCCGTGGAAGCTATGGAGGAAGGTTCTAAAGACAGATATTTTCAAGATGCTGAAGATGATATAAAAAAGTTGGTTCCGGAAGGGATTGTGGGTCGTGTACCATTCAAAGGATTGGTGTCTGAGGTATTGTACCAGCTTACTGGCGGCTTAAAAGCAGGTATGGGATACTGTGGAGCAAAAAACATCGAAGAACTGCATAATGCTAAATTTACACGTATTACCAATGCAGGAGTAATCGAAAACCATCCGCATGACATTCATATCACCAGGGAGGCACCAAACTACTCCCGTCGATAATTTTGGCACACTATTTTACTAAATTGAGCATTAATTAAACAGTAATCCTTCTTTATTAAGATTGTATTAATATAATTTATGCCAACCAGGAAATTTCGTGTCAGACTTTTCTCAATACTTTCCATAATAACATGGCTATTACTACTTTTTATTAACCTTGTTATTGGTTTTCAAAATGAGCATCATCTAAATCTTGGTGTCCCGCCAATTGCTTCTAATATCTTATTGACCGCGCTTATCCTGGAATTGTGGACACTATTCAGGCATAAAATCAGCAAAGCAGAAAGCATTAATTTTATTGACCTACTGTGGCAGATATTTATATCAGGCTTGCTAACCACTATCGTTTCATTAGTGATAAAATTCTTTTTCTCTATCCTGGATGCACGTGGCATTACAATCAATGTACTGTTAGAAAATATTTTATATCATATGAATTTTGGGTTGATATTAGCCTTTCTGATATCAACCTTTACTGTATGGAAGCGGTTGATCCTATATCAAAAATCCAAACTACTCATCCAATTTTGGACACTTTTTGAATACTCGCTGTTGGCCGGCTTAATATTTGACCTCTTCAACTTTGAGCCATTAAGCAGCTATTTTAATATTTTCCTGGTATTCCTTTTGCTTCAAGCTACTGTCTTGTCAGTTAATCTAAGATGGGTTGCCTACTTAAATTTTGCCCAAAAATGGAAAAGCATACTTTTTGTAGTATTGGCCGGAATATATTTATGGTATTTCTGGTCCCGGTTATGGGATTTTTCGGCTTCTGAGGGAATAATCTTTGATTTTCTCAATAGTCTTTTCATCTGGTCAATGTTTGGCTTCATAATGATCTATTCAGTTATATCCGTATTGGTAATACTTTTCAACCTTCCAACAACCTCCGTATTTGAAAAGAAGTTGAAAGAAGCAATGGATTTTCAAAGGTTAAGCCAATCCATTCCGATGGGTCAAACAGAAAACGAGGTCTATGAAATATTGCTGGACAGTGCTATGAGTGCAGTGTATGCAGATGCAGCTTACCTTGAAACCGTTGGTGATTTGAATGGAAGGATAGTAAAAGATATTGATGAACAGACCCTAACGGACATCAAATCAGCAATAGAAAACAGTAAGTCTAAGCGCATTTTAAATCCTGATATAACCTCAAATAAAAACTTACAAAAGTTTACGGTAAATCTGAAAAAGCTCCCTTATAAGTCTGCCATGGTTCTGCCATTGCAGGTAAAAAATGACAAAATAGGAGAAATTACGTTGCTCAAAGAAGTGGATGATGGCTTTAATCGTGAAATGATCAACATTATAAATACGTTCGTAAATCAAGCATCGATTTCAATAGAAAATTACAGGCTTCTGCAAGAAGCATTAAAAAATGAACGATATCAGGAAGAGTTAAAAATTGCTTCCAATGTTCAGAAAAACCTGCTTCCTGGTGCTTTGATCAACAATCATTGTTTTGACATCTCTGCTTTTTCATATACCGCCGATGAAGTTGGAGGGGATTATTATGATATTTTTAAAATTAATGATCACAGATATGCTTTAATAATCGGAGATGTTTCAGGAAAAGGGACATCTGCTGCATTTCATATGTCGCAAGTGAAAGGGATCTTTATGAGCCTAACACAGCTCGACCTTGACCCGGTAACCTTCCTTGTATATGCAAATAATGCCATTAGTAGCAGCTTAGATAGTGCTTCTTTCGTTACCGCAAGTTTCTTTATAATTGATACTTATAAACAAAAAATTGAATATTCCAGAGCCGGGCATTGTCCTACCGGGTATTATTTTTCAAAAGAGAATAATTTCAAGTTCCTGACCGGAGAAGGAATGGGCCTGGGTATTATCAGAAACATTAGATTTTCAAACTACGTTGAGCAAGAGGAGATTAAATATAGCCCGGGAGATATTATGCTGTTATTCACTGATGGCATTACAGAGGCGATTAACGGCAACAAAGCACAATATGGATATGACAGACTTAAAGAAATTGTACTGGGTAATGCCCACAGTTCACCAAACCTAATTCAAAAGGCTATTGTAGATGACTTATACAATTTCTGCGGGAATGATAGCCTAAACGATGACTATACATTAATGACAATTAAGTTTATTTAAAATAGATGTTGAATATTACCAGTAGTTTAGAAAACGATATTAATACGGTTCGATTAGATGGTGAAATTGACGCCAGTACCAGCATAAAATTTGACCAGGCGATACATGATGCTATAAACAACCATCAAAATATACTCATAGACTTTGAAAAGCTGGAATATATTTCATCAGCAGGCTTAGGGGTTTTTATGTCGTATCTGAATGAAATTGAGGATAAAAAAATCACCCTGGTTTTGTTCGGTATGCATGAAAAGGTGCATCATGTTTTTCAGATACTAGGTTTAGACAAGCTTTTCACAATTGTAAGAAGCAGCACGGAAGCAAGGAGTAAAATTGGAAAATCATAAGATAAAAATTTCCTGTGTTAAAGACAATCTCTTTGAGGTAAGGGGTTTCATATCTGGTATATTGAAGAAAAACGCTATTCCAGAATTAGAAGCCAATAAAGTAATCCTTGCCATTGATGAAATATGCGCCAACCTAATTATCCATGCCAATAATTGTAATAAAGACAACCATATAGAAGTTTTCGTGTATTGTCATTCCACCAAAAATTTTGAATTTCAAATTATCGACCAGGGAGTTGGCTTTGACTTGTCCAAGTATAAGGAACCAACGCTTGAGGAACTGAAAAAGAAAAAACGAAAAGGAGGACTAGGATTATTGCTGGTAAGAAAAATAATGGACAATGTAGAGTTTCAAGTTGGAAGAAATCGGAATATTTGCAGGTTGACTAAAAATTTCGCCAAAAATCAGTGATCAGATGCAAGTTTTCATGGCTATAATGCTGGTTTTACTAATTGCTGCATGCGATGCTATCACAGAAACTAATCTTGGCAGCACCAACGATGAAGTTGTTGCCGCAGTGAAAGACATAAAGATCTATAAAAGTGAACTAAATAATCTATTGCAAAAAAACTACTCCGAGCAAGATAGTGTGAGAATAATATCCCAGTATCTGAATAACCGAATTAGAAAACAATTAATGGTAAATAAGGCACTATCACAGATAGATATCAATCAAGAGGAGTTGGACAGGAAAGTAAGAGATTACAGGTCGGAATTAATCGTCCACCAGTATGAGAAATACTATATTAATCAGAACCTTGACAACAATATTAGTGAAGGAGAAATCAAAGATTATTATGAAAATAACTCAGAGAATTTCCTTCTAAAACAGAATATTATAAAATGCCTTTTTGCTCAAATACCTAAACAAGCACCAAGAATTCAACGTTTTAGGAGATCAATCAGGTCATACCCAAATGCTGAGATAGACGATATTAAATCTTATTGCTATCAATTTGCACTTAAATCAAATCTTGAGGATTCCATTTGGTTTAACTTTGACGAAGTAATTAATGGCACACCATTAATGGATATATCCAATAAAGTTCAATTCTTGAGGAATAATACATACACTGAGACAACAGGTGACAGCAATATTTATTTCTTAAGAATATTAGATTACAAATTTTCTGATGAAATATCACCCCTGGAATACATCAAAGATGATATTTATAACATTATAATAAATAAGAGGAGAATAGAGTTAAAGAAGGAATTGGAAAACAATATCTATGCTGAAGCCAAAAAGAATAAAATTTTTGAAATTTATAATAACTAGTCTCTTACTGTTATGTGGCTTCTCATCATTACCTCAAAGCAAAGGCGTAGTAATTGAAGAGATTATCGCTAAAGTTGATGACTACATTATCTTAAAATCTGAATTTGAAAAATCCTATTTAGATTTTTTATCAAGTGGGGAAATTTCTGGTGGTAACACTAAATGCCGGATTATTGAAAGTCTTGTTATTAATAAAATGCTACTAACCAAAGCGGATCAAGACTCTATAACAGTTTCCGATGCAGAAGTTGAAAGCAACCTTGACAGAAGGATGAATTACTTTATATCACAAATTGGCTCAGAGGAAAAGATCGAGGAATATTATGGAAAAACCATAGATCAGTTTAAATCCGAGTTATTTGACAAAATAAAAGAACAATTAGTAACCCAACGCATGAGAAGCGAGATCACTTCGGATATAGAAGTGACGCCCGCTGAAGTAAAAAAATTCTTCAACAGCATACCTGCGGATTCATTACCTTTTTTCTCAGCGGAAGTGACTGTTGGCCAGATCGTACACAACCCCGTACCCGGAAAACCTCAAAAACAAGTTGTAATTGATAAACTAAATGAAATAAGGTCAAGAATTATCGATGGGGAAGACTTTGGTGCACTTGCCCGTAAGTATTCACAGGATCCGGGCTCAGGATCAAGAGGTGGTGAACTGGGGTTTTTCAAAAGAGGTGAGTTAGCGCCCGAATTTGAGGCCACAGCCATGAGCTTAAATCCTGGAGAAATTTCAAGCCCTGTTGAGACAGAGTTTGGCTTTCATATTATTGAATTAATAGAGCGCAGGGGAAATATCTTTAATTCCAGGCATATTTTACTTACACCCCAACCTTCGGCAAAAGATTTTGAAAAATCCAGAAACTTTCTGGATAGTCTGAGAACACTTATCATAAATGATAGCATCTCATTTAATAAAGCTGCCGCTGAGTATTCAGACGATAAGGCTACGTCCTCTAGCGGAGGTTTTTTTCTGGATGATTCAGGCGTCCCAAGAGTGTCTGTTGAAAATATTGATCCGGTCCTATTTTTTACTTTAGATTCAATGACGATTGGAACAATATCTAAACCCCTAAAATTCGAGCAGCCAAATGGTAATACAGCCTTTAGGATAATATATTATAAAGATCGGATACCCCCTCATCAGGCTGCACTTTCAAAAGATTATCAAAAGATTGCCCAGGCAGCCCTAAACCAAAAGAAAAACCTTATCCTCTCAAATTGGTTCAGTGAGGCTAAAAAGGATGTTTTTATAGATATAGATTCAGATTACGATTATTGCGGATTAAATAAAGAAATTAATAATTAATGGAAAACCAAACAACCGACGTTGCTGTCGCAAATTCATTAAAAGATAGCTATGATAAGCTCTTAAGCGAGATACAAAAAATCATCATAGGTCAAGAGGGGGTAATAAAACTCATTCTAATATCAATTTTTTGTAAAGGGCACGCTTTATTGGTAGGAGTGCCTGGCTTGGCCAAAACACTTCTGGTCCACACCATCTCATCAGCGCTACACCTATCTTTTAACAGGATACAATTTACCCCTGACCTAATGCCTTCTGATATATTAGGTTCGGAAACATTAGATAAGGAAAGAAACTTCCATTTTGTAAGAGGGCCTGTATTTTCAAATATTATCTTGGCCGATGAGATCAATAGAACGCCTCCTAAAACTCAATCTGCACTTTTGGAGTCAATGCAGGAATATTCAGTCACTATATCAGGCAAGAAATATGAGCTCTCCCAACCATTTTTTGTGTTGGCTACACAAAACCCAATCGAACAGGAAGGTACCTATCCCCTACCAGAAGCCCAGTTGGATAGATTCATGTTTATGGTTGAACTGGATTACCCGAGTTTTACTTCAGAGATCGAAATTGTTAAAAATACAACAAGGGAAATAAGCGAAAAAATCACCCCAATATTGTCCGCCGACGATATCATTGAGTATCAAAAATTAATCAGGAAAGTACCTATAGCAGATAATGTAGTCGAATATGCTGTTAACCTTACCCACAAGACCAGGCCTGGTTCTGAAAATTCCTCTAAAATTTCGAATGAATATCTGGAATGGGGCGCAGGGCCAAGAGCCTCTCAATATTTAGTACTTGGAGCAAAATGCCACGCTGTCCTCAATGGGAAATATTCTCCTGATATTGAAGATGTACAGGCTATAGCCAGCCCTATTTTAAGACATAGAATCATAAGAAACTTCAAGGCGGAAGCAGATAATGTATCTGTCAATGAAATAATTTCAAGACTGATCTAAGCACCAATAAATTGGCGTAAAAACCTTATATCATTTTCTGTAAATAGTCTGATATCTTTTATTTGATATTTTAACATGGCAATCCGTTCCACACCCATTCCAAACGCAAATCCCGTGTAAATATCAGGATCAATTTTACAATTTTCCAGTACGTTGGGGTCCACCATACCGGATCCTCCTATCTCAACCCAGCCTGTGCCTTTACAAATATTTTTAGTTCCTCCACAGAGTTTACATTCCCCCGGTTCATTCAAGCCACACGAGATATCAATTTCAGCACTTGGTTCAGTGAAAGGAAAATAGGATGGCCTGAACCTTATCTTGGTATTATTACCAAATAGTTCGCGAGCGAAATAATATATAGTGTCTTTGAGGTCTTTAAACCCAACATTCTTATTGATGTATAACCCTTCTATCTGATGAAAAAAGCAATGAGCCCGCGCTGATATAGCTTCATTGCGGTATACTCTTCCTGGCATAATACTCCTGATGGGTGGTTTTGTTTTTTCCATCAGTCTTATTTGTACATTGGAGGTGTGCGTTCTAAGAACGATGTCAGGATCATTTTCTATAAAAAATGTGTCCTGCATTTCTCTGGCAGGATGATTTTCAGGGAAATTTAAGGCCGTAAAATTATACCAGTCCTCTTCAATTTCAGGGCCTTCCTCAACATTAAAACCTATCCTTGCAAAAATTGCTATCATTCGCTCTTTTATAATAGACACCGGATGTCTGGAACCCAATGTATTAGGAATGTTTGGTAAGGTCATGTCTGGAACATCAGACTTCTGTTTTTCTTTCTTGTTATTAATATCTTCTACATACTGCTTAAATATATTTTGAGCTTCCTCTTTCAAGATATTCAAAGGCTTGCCTATCTCCCGTTTTTGTTCACCCGGCAGTTCTTTAAAATTTTCAAATAATTGATTGATTACACTTTTTCTTCCTACATATTTTTTTCTAAAAGATTCCAGCTCCTCCTCTGTTGAAACATTAAAATCATTAATCTCTTTTCTTATTTTCTCTATCTCTAAAAGCATGCGGTGGATAGTTTAATATTACATCAAAATGTAAAAATGCATTAAGGCCTTTAAATAAATAAGCAGATCAGAAGTTATTAAGGTAATTTTTTAATACGCTTTTTGCGAATCCCTGATAAGGGAAAAGAAAGTCAGAACAATAATCTTGAAATCAAGCGTAAGACTCCAGTTTCTTACATAGAACTTATCGAGTCTTATTCTACCTGACATATCACTAAATTGCGCTGTTTCCCCTCTATATCCTTTAGCCTGAGCCAACCCGGTTATACCTGGCTTAACCATATGTCTTTGGAAGAACCGATCGATCTTGCTGGAGAATTCTTCATTTAATTTTATTGGATGAGGCCTGGGGCCCACAATGGACATCTCCCCCTTGAAAACATTGATGAACTGAGGTAATTCGTCCATACTGGTTTTGCGCAGTATACTTCCTATTCTGGTAACCCTTGGATCAGACCTTGTTGCTTGCTTGTGATCAGAATCGTTATTCATGATCATGGTTCTGAACTTAAAGCATGAAAAATATTTGTTTCCTCGGCCATGCCTCCTTTGCTTAAAAAATACGGGGCCTTCTGAATCCAATTTTATCAACAAAGTGATGACCGGAACTAACCAGGAAAATATACAAATTAACACCAGAGAAGAAAATATGACATCAAAAGACCTTTTGATCAATCGATTTACCTCGCTATCAAGGGGGATTGTATTGATTGAAATTACCGGTATGTGGCCATACTTTTCAAAAGTCAGATTTCTCCCGTAAAAATTACTGAAGCGGGAAATAACATTGATTTTTATCAAGTTATTCTCAGCATAATCAATAATCTCTTTGGTTTGGTTATCACTCAGATTTGAAAAATTGCAGAATATCAGATCCACCGCGTTTTGCTTGCAAAAGCTTTCTAACTGGCGTGTGCTGGCCATGGCATTTTTATAGTTATCATCTAAATATCCCAATAAATTATAACCAAGGTTTGGGTTTTTCTTGATATGATTTTCTAATAACCTGGAAGTCTCGCCATAACCAATAATCAGTACATTCCGAATATTAAAACCTCGTGCCCTATAATATCTTAAAACATAATAAAATAAAAAACGCCATGAACTTAGAAGTATTGTGAATGACAGGAAAGTATAAAATAAATGACCGCGGGAATAGAAATAGGATTTAGTTATAACCCACATGGAGAAAATAATAGCAAGGTTTGTGACCAATGCAATAAGTACCTGATTGATATGGTCTAGAACAGAAGCTTCTCGATTAAATTCGTCCATTCGAAAAACGATAAATAATACAACCCAGGTAATATTGAGAAATAATAAAAGCAGAGGATAGTTATCATCTACATACCAAAATTCAAAAAACTTTATGTAGTTTGCTACGAGAAAAGAGGAGTTTAAAAGTATAAGATCTATCGCAAGAAAGACTAGCGGAAAAAATTTTGAGAATCTTCGTTTTGCCATATTACTTCAAAACCTTTAAAATTAATTTTTATTATCAAAATTATCATATATTTTCTCCATAATCTAAATATTACTTAAGATGTCAGGAAACACAACATTTACAATGATTAAACCAGATGCTTTTCAGGCAGGGTATTCTGGATCGATAATTCAAATGATTGAAAAAGCTGGTTTTGTAATCAAAGCCCAAAGACTAACCAGACTTAGTGAGAATTTAGCTAAAAAGTTTTACGAGGTCCATATAGAAAGGCCTTTTTATAATGACCTGGTTAAATACATGACTTCCGGACCTATTATTGCCATGATTTTAGAAAAAAATAACGCTGTAGAGGATTTTAGAAAGCTAATTGGTTCAACAGATCCAGCAAAAGCAGATGAAGGTACAATCAGAAAGTTATTCGCAACGTCAATCGAAGCCAATGCAATTCATGGGTCTGATTCAGATGAAAATGCAAAAATCGAAGGAGACTTTTTCTTCAATCAGCTAGAGCGATATTGATAGAATTTCTAATTATCACTTACGCGGATCCAAAAATTATTGTATCCGATACCTATCAATATCCTGATTAGTTGGGAATTAATCATTTCAAGAATCGCCAAAAAATTAAATATGGCAGCAATCCTTGTTGGGTTAGCATCTACGAGATCATAGAAAGATAATTGGTTTCTTTCTTCAAGTCGATTTAGAATAAATTCTTTTTGACCTTCTATGGTATACTGAAACTTGTCAATGGTATGGAGTGACTGTTGATCTTGCTCACTCATCCTTGTCAAAACCTTTTGATAAACACTAAATAGTCTATATAAATCAATGGATTGAAGCTCCGCCTCAACATTAACGGATTGTGCAATGCGCTTGATTTCGTTCTTCCTACTACCTCTTGACACCATGGATTGTCTCTGCTTTTCCAAAGCCTCAAAAGTACCGACCACTGATTTAAATTTTTTATACTCCAAAAGATGTTTTACAAGTTCATCCCTTGGATCTACTTCCTCTCCTTCTTCATTAATGCTTGGTCTGGGCAGCAGCATTTTAGCCTTTATATTCATAAGTTTTGAGGCCACAAGAATAAACTCACTAGCAACTTCTAAATTCATTCTTTCCAAATGATTTATGTATTCAATAAAATCATTTGTAATTTTAAAGATTGGAATATCGTAAATATTGATTTCATCCCTTTCAATAAAAAACAGTAACAAATCAAATGGCCCTTCAAATAGCGGGGTTTTAATTTCAAAGCTCACAGATCGTATTTTGGATTTGCTTTTTGAGGTACAAATGCAAATTATCTATTTATTTTTAATTAAAATTAACGGCCCAAACAAATATTAATATTGCTTTGTTCAAATAACACTTTAACTTACTTTTTATGCTAATTAAACCCGGTCCCTTACTTTCTAAAACCAATAGCCCCAAAGACCTTAAAAAACTGGATCAAACAGAGTTAATCACACTTAGCGAGGAATTAAGACAATTCATAATAGATAACGTTTCTGTCTATGGAGGACATTTTGGAGCAAGTTTAGGCGTTGTTGAATTAACCATAGCGCTTCACCGTGTTTTTGATACGCCAAGAGATCTATTAGTCTGGGATGTAGGTCACCAGGCTTATGGACATAAAATCCTTACTGGACGAAGAGATTCTTTCCATACAAACAGGGTCTACAAAGGAATGTCAGGTTTTCCTAAAATTAAAGAAAGTGAATATGACACTTTTGGTGTGGGCCATTCTTCAACATCCATTTCAGCAGCGCTTGGAATGTCTCTTGCATCCAAATATAAAAATGAAAAAGACAAACATCATATCGCTGTCATTGGTGATGGGGCAATGACCGGTGGATTAGCATTCGAAGCAATGAACCATGCAGGGGTAAGCGATAGTAACCTTTTAATTGTCTTGAATGATAATTGCATGTCAATTGACCCCAATGTAGGCGCTTTAAAAGATTATCTAACAGATATTACCACCTCCAGGACTTATAATAAATTAAGGGATGAAATCTGGAACATTCTTGGAAAGGTCAATAAATTTGGTTCCAATGCCAGGGAAATTTTATCTAAGTTCGAGACAAGTGCCAAATCATTTTTACTCAAACAAAGTAATTTATTTGAATCTTTAAACCTGAGATATTTTGGGCCGGTGGATGGTCATGATTTGAACCATTTGATTCACGTCTTAAATGATCTAAAAGAAATCCCTGGTCCCAAGATCCTACATTGCGTTACAGTCAAGGGCAAGGGTTTTGCTGAAGCAGAAATAGATCAAACAAAATGGCATGCGCCTGGTAAATTCGATAAAATTACAGGGGAGATAAAAAAGAAAGTCCCCCTCAATCCTGAACCACCAAAATATCAACAGGTTTTTGGCCATACGATTGTCGAATTGGCTAAGAAGAATGAAAAGATTATGGGCATTACCCCAGCTATGCCTTCCGGGTCATCTATGAACATAATGATGAAAGAGATGCCCGAAAGAGCATTTGATGTTGGAATTGCCGAACAACACGCCGTTACGTTATCTGCCGGCTTGGCAACACAAGATATCATCCCTTTTTGTAATATCTATAGCACCTTTATGCAACGGGCTTATGATCAGGTTATTCATGATGTTTGTATCCAAAATTTACACGTAGTGTTTTGCCTGGATCGAGCGGGTTTTGCCGGAGCGGATGGCCCCACGCATCATGGCGCATATGATCTCGCCTATCTAAGATGCCTTCCTAACATTGTGGTTTCTGCACCGATGAATGAGAGCGAATTAAGAAACTTAATGTATACAGCTCAACTACCAAGAAAAGGGGCTTTTTCCATTAGATACCCACGAGGCAAAGGTGTGCAGGTTGATTGGAGAAATGATATGGAAAAAATCGAGATTGGCACAGGTAGAATTATAAAGGAAGGTAATGATTTAGCAATATTAACGATAGGCCATGTAGGAAATTATGCGGTGGATGCATGTAATCAATTATCAGATCACGGCATCAATGCTGGCCATTATGATATGAGATTTGTGAAACCACTGGATGAGGAATTATTGCATTCTATTTTTAAAAAGTATAATAAAATTCTTACGGTTGAAGATGGATGTATAATGGGTGGCTTTGGAAGCGCTATCCTTGAGTTCATGGCTGATAATGGATATAATGCACGGGTAACCAGGCTTGGAATACCCGATAAAATCATAGAGCATGGAGAACAGCCGCAATTACATCATGAATGTAATTTTGATGCTCAAGGCATTTTTGATCATTGCAATGAAATAATGGCTACTGCTGATACTATTCTATAATAATTAAGTATTATTATCAGCATATTTTATGACCTCGTCCCAGACACGAAATAAGTTTTTATGGCAAATTTTTTCAAGATCTTCCCTGGAATAACCTCTTTTTAGTAACTCATAAATCAGGTTAGGGTATTGAGAAGCATCTTTTAAGCCAATAGGTAATGAGTTACCAACACCATCAAAATCAGATCCGAAGCCAATATGGTCAATCCCCACCAGGTCCCTGACATGATCAATGTGGTCAGCCACTTTTTCAACCGTTGAAAAAGGGTTTTTTTTCTCGTAATATTTTTCGATATATACCCTGGCCTCCGGATCGCTTCTTTTTAGATCATTCTCAGCAAGCCAGTTCACAATATGTTCACTGATTTCATTAAAAGCTGCTCTTGATTCACCATCTAAAAAGCTTGATCCAAAATTTATGTTGATGACACCTCCATTTTTTGCCAACTCTTTAATCATTGCATCTGACATATTCCTTTCGAAGCCAGGGGTAAAGGTTCTGCATGAAGAATGAGAAGCTATTACCGGAACATTAGTAATCTGCATAACATCATAAAAAGCACTATCCGATACATGTGAGATATCTATCATAATACCTATCTGGTTCATTCTTTTTACAACTTCCTCTCCAAATGGACTCAAACCATTCCATGTCCTGGTGGTATCATAGGATGAATCACATATTAGATTATCTTTAGAATGTGTAAGGGTAATGTATCTAATCCCCCTTTTATAGAAATAATCAACATTTTCTATATTTTTCCTGATAGGCGCACCATTTTCCATACCCATCGGTAAGGAAACCAAACCTAACCTGAAATTCTCTATGATATCCTCAGGTTTATATGCCATTGCAAATTTATCAGGGTATTGAACGGTAATTTTTTCAACCATTGTTATCAAAGAATCTGCAAATTCTTTAGCCCCGCCAGTCTTTTGATATGATGCGGGAACATAAATTGACATAAATGGCGCATCAAGGCCACCTGCTTTGGCTCTTGGATAATCAAAGTTTCCATCTTCGGTTCTAACGGAAACATCCATAATCTCTTTTCTAATCATAAATCCAGCGACCTCCATGCGATATGGCAAATCAACATGTCCATCAGCAATTATTACCTCTCGGGCAATCTCATTAGTGAATTCCTTTAGCTCTTGATCTGTCATTTCAGAAACTGGCCTTGTTTCGCGGGAATTATTTTGATTATCTGATTTTTTAGCACACCCAATTGATGTGATTAAAACTGTCAACAATAAAAATTCTCTCATGCTAATAAATTTTACCAGTAATATAAAATAAAAAAGCCCCATTTAAGGGGCTTAAAATCTATGAATTTAGGAAATGCTAGTTTGATTGGGCCAAAATAAACTCTAGTTCTATTTGGCCATTTTGTCCATCACCAGGTGTGATACTCTGAACGATCATTAACCCCTCGATGCTGCTTGAAGTTCTAAAAGCAATTACATCATCCTCTGAGAGATTGGTAATAAATTCCTCGGCCATACTCAAATCAATGCCGGTTAAAGCTGACTCAACATCTGCAATAGAGCTTAATTCCATAAAATCTGATGGTGATAAAGTAGTAAGTTCAAGCTTGGTAGAGTTTCTTACACTCCATAAAGATAAATCCAATACATCCGAGGGATATAGTGCGGGTGAGGATAAAGATGCATCATCCATCTGACCAAAGAAATAACCGATATCGATATTCTCTGATATAGGGTCAGAGGTGCCAAACACATCATTTTGGCTATATCTTTGATCCCGGGAAATAGAGTAGAAAGTTAACGAAGAATTATCTGCCAATGGAGCTTCAAGCAATACGGCGGTCTGGACTTTTGCATCAGGAGAGACAAGATTGAATGAAAAACTACTGGTATTTGTTTGATTTTCATCATCAATTGCTTCAAAGTCCAGTGTTGCAGAAGTACCTGCCTGATCAACGTTTGTTGTCACTTGTAAATCAAAAGTTGCCTGTTCCAGAAATTCTCCTGGGTCTCTAGAGAATGTTTGTAGTACGCTTCCGTCTTGAGAGATATTAATGGTATTGAAACCTGCCGGAGCATTTACTGTGATGTCAAAATCTACCGCATCCCCGGCATTCACATCCCCTCCATCAGATAAAGTTACACCATCTACAGACGCCTGAATTGTCAATTCCGGCCCAGCTAGGGATGGTGTTTCATCGTCATCATCGCTACATGATGAAATAAAAATTAACCCCCCTATTAATAAAATCCAGAAATTTTTTAATGTAGTCATAAGTTATAATTTATAGTTTATTTATACAACGCAATTATTAGAATATTTTTGCTACTAACCACAGCAAATTTTAGTAATTATTAATTTGTAAAATTTCAAATAATCTTTCACCTTCTCAGGCATAGAATTAAATCAAGGTTTGAGAAAATAAGATTAGCAAAGAAATAAGTCGTGAAAAAATCCTTGATCTGTGATTAATTTATTTATGTTTTTTTTTGTATAAATTTACTATTGGTAAAATTTAAATTGGAAGTTTAACCTTAATATAATAATTAAACCATGGAAAACATCTCCCCAAGTATCATTGAAGCCTGGAACACTTATGGCAGAATAGCTGCATATTTAGTTGTTGGTGCCGGTCTAGTTTACTTTCTTATTCATCTATTTAAATTGATGACTATTAAAGATTTTAAAACCAAGTATGACTACATAAATCAAAATGAAATCAATGTTTTGTGGGTAAGTAGCCTTCTAATAATAATTGGTGTTGCTATCTACTCCAACACTTTAGTTGAAAAAACTGCATATCTATGGTTCATTATCAGAATATTCATGAGTACCGCTTTTGCAATTATTGCTGGTATAATAGTACAAAATATAATAAAGTTTTATTATCCTTTTTATATTGAAAAACGACTTAAAAAGCTTCGATATACTCCAAGGATATCGCCTGATGGCCGTAAAATGAAGTTACTCAGCGAAGAAGAGGAAGATGTTTATCTTGATGAAGGCATGCAAGCTGAAGAAGATGCTTATTCTGTGGATTATGATGTTTGGATAGATGAAGTGTCTGGTTTTACTAAAATAGAAAAATATAATGGTAGGCTTCATGCGCTTCAGTGCCCAGAATGTAATTACCAGACCCTTAAGGTTGTTAGAGAAGAAATTATTCAATCGCCTACGACCACTGAAGAAGGTGAATTAATGAAATACTTTGAATGTGGATATTGCGGTCACAAAGAGCGTAAATCATTTAAGGTTGCGAAAGTTGAAAGTGAAGTTGATAGTCAACAGAATTAATTTATAATCTATAGGTTGATATTTTCCTTATTATCTGTGAGTCTTGCTATATCACAGTTGTTACTATTTGGGGTAGTCAAGAAAAAGGTATAAAAAAAGGTCATTCAAAATATTGAGTGACCTTCTTTCTTTCTGGATTTATTGTTAAAGAATTTAATAATCTTTAACGCATCTGCAGTGATTCTTATGATTACTTCCTATCTGAACATGGAAAACTTCGTCAATATTTGAAGGCACAGTGATAAGTCCTGCTGTTGAAGTAGTTTCTGATTCGGCATCCCAAAAATTTCCGCTCACTCCAACATCAACAAAAAGGTCCCCAGGATCACCAAAACCCCCCATTTTTATCTCTAACCCACTTTCTCCTCCCTCCCTTAATGCCGGAGCACAGACAAACTTACCACCAAAAGTATCAAATACTTCTTTCCATTCCTTAGAAGTTGAAATATGCCAACCATCAGGACATGCCACCTTAGCAGCTTCAAAAGTGTATAATCTGCCAAATGCGTCGCAATATGCAGGTTCATTTTTATAGCATACCGAACCCTCAGTTTCATAATTCAAGTTTTCGGCAAACCATGTCCTTTGTATTGTAATACCTCCCTCTAGTTTTATATCAACCGCAACAATATCATAGGTTTGACCATCTCGAGAGTCGTTGAATGTACTTTTCTCGTTTTGACTATATGCAAAACGAGAAGATATAACCAGAAATAGTAATGAAAAAAGTATGTTCTTGTTCATTTTGTAGGATTTTTCGAGCTTGAAATTATAATATTAAAATTTATATAACAATTTTAAACAGTGTAATTGATTGAGCTATAAACAATTAAATATAGATTTGATTAATACCAGTGAAGATAATTGTTTATAGTTAAATATCATTTAAATTATTAATAAGAAAATCTTTTCAGAACATATCAAAAGTAATGCCTAATTAAAATTTTACATTAAATATTTTGAATTATTTTTATCTTAAATATAATTTATGATTGATCGGAGGGTTCATGAAAATTAATTATAACAACAAGCTATTTTTTTATTTAGTGTTATCAATTGGATTTATTATGACGCTACAGTTGGTAGATAGTTTGGTTATAAGCAAGGTTGAAAAAAAAATCAGTGATAAAGAAATTAAAAATGTAGAAGAATACCTTTCCTTTAAAGAATATAATATCGAAAATCCAGAAAGTGACTTCACTGATGATCCCATCCAGGATAATTTTGATAATACCGAGGAATCTGACTTTGAGTCGGTTGAAGTAGAAAATGAACCTGAAGTTAATTATTTACAAAAGGATGAGATCAATAATTTTTTTAATGTTCTCATGGACGGCTACCATAGAAATTATTCAAACTACGGCAAATATGAAAACAGAGACGATCTTATCATAAGATATTATCCTAAAGAAAAGGATGGTCAAATAGTTTATAACCTTTCCAAATTTAATATTTATGTCCATGAAAGACCCTCAGGTGACGTTTATTATAAATATGGGTCTAATGCAATGTATTTCGGCGATTCCGTTAAGAGTCAGGATATTAAAATCGTTGCTTTTTACTTGATTCAAAATGGTATAGAACTGAAAACCATTAAAAAAACAAAATATAAGTGGAAGGCCAGATCAATCGAAATTGCTACTGATACCAGTCTGATTAATGAACCTTCAATTAGTCTGAGGGATCTTTACTACATGAAATTTTAGTTGTTCATGCCCACAGCTTTTATCCATCGATCTGGTATCTCACCTTTTGTGGCTTTTTCATAATCACTATAACTACATGGGATGATTTGATTTCTGGAAAATATCTTTTCGGATGTTTTACCTGGTATTTCCATCCACCATTTTTCAGAAATTTTACTTTTATAAAAAATTATGGAAGAAGGGGTATTATTTAAAAATACTTCATAGGATAAGTACTCATTTAGCTTAAATATCCGCTCATCTTTTCTTTGATAAAATCCTTCGATAAAATACCAGATCATGGTTGCTACAAGGAAAGGTGTTCTGTGATGAAAGTCTTTTGATTCATCATATTCATGAATACCAATAGAACTAAGCTTATCGTTTAGTCCTGCATACCAGAATATCTGGCACGCTTGTTTACCATTTAAACCAAATATTTTTGAGTCCCTTCCTCCCGGTGAATCTTTAACACTTATTGAGGAAAGATCAAAGGTCATCATATCTGACTCCCTTATTATTGGCTCAATCTCACTAAAATTTTCATTTACATTTCCCAACCGAATTGCACTAAAGTTTAAATCATAAATTAATTGTAAATTTTGGCGTGTCACTAAATAGGATTGGTGACCAATCTGGTTGTAATTAAATAAGTAGTTCGGTTCATGGGATAATACTTTAGCCAGAAAATTTTGATTGGTTAATTGATCCTCGGAATTAATATCAATTTTGTTATCTACATTTAAAAGTGTTATAAATTTTTGGATTTCTTGATATCCGGTATATTGTGCTAAAGTAACATCATGGGTTCCCCCGAGCATTAATGGAAAGATGTTTTTATCTAATAAATAAGATAATACTTCCTTTATCCGGTGATAGGTATCCGCACTGTTGGGTCCATTTCTCAGATTACCCAAATCAATAATTTTATACCTACCATTACCTTTCTTTAACCGAAATAATTGTCTTCTAACATTATCAGGAAGAGTATCAGGCAGATTAATCTTACCCCCTCTTTGTTCCGTAATACCTACCAGCGCAATATCATAATATTCAATATCCTTTAGAAATGAATCATTAAACTCAATATACTCTATTAATTCATCCTCACCGTATCCACTCTTATCGATTATTTCATCTGGAAGTTTATTAAAGAAAATTTTAAGGTCCATAAACAAAAAAGGGAAGCATTTTACTTCCCTCTAATATAGTGCCTTTAATGATTATATATTAACCTCCGAAATCATCGAACCTTACGTTCTCATCAGGCACTCCCATGTCATCAAGCATTTTCAGAACTGCCTGGTTCATAAGTGGCGGGCCACATAAATAATATTCTACGTCCTCAGGTTCAGGATGCTTGCTAAGATAATTATCGTACAAACATTGATGGATAAATCCAACGTATCCATCACCGTTATCATCCAGCGATTCTTTTTCTTTCCAGTTATCTTCTGGCAGCGGTTCCGACAAACCAATATAAAAGTTAAAATTAGGAAACTCTTTTTCTATTTTTCGAAAATGATCCAGGTAAAAAAGCTCTCTTTTAGACCTTCCTCCATACCAGTAGGATACTTTTCTATTTGATTTTTCAGTATGGAATAAATGGAAAATATGTGACCTTAGAGGCGCCATACCAGCGCCGCCACCAATGTAAATCATCTCTCTTTCTGTAGGATTAATGAAGAATTCACCATAAGGACCTGAAATTGTAACCTTATCACCCGGCTTCCTTGAAAAAACGTATGATGAGCATATACCAGGATTTACATCCATCCATTTTTTATTTTTTCTGTCAAAAGGAGGTGTGGCAATTCTTATATTTAACATCACGATGTTTCCTTCGGCAGGATGATTGGCCATAGAATATGCCCTGAAAATAGGTTCATCATTTTTCATCTTGAGGTCCCATAACTTAAACTTGTCCCAATCCGACCTAAAAATATCCTTATCATGTTTTAAATCCGGATGAGGATCAATGTCAAAATTGTTGAAGTCTACTTCAATCGGAGGGACATCTATTTGTATATAACCGCCCGATTGAAAGTCTAAAACTTCACCCTCAGGTAATTTTACCACAAACTCTTTAATGAAAGTTGAGACATTGTAATTGGAAACAACCTCACACTCCCATTTCTTGATCCCGAAAATCTCCTCGGGAATCTCAATTCTCATATCTTGCTTTACCTTGACCTGGCAGGACAATCTTACTTTTTCTTTTTGCTCTGTCCTGCTTAAGTGACCAACTTCAGTAGGAAGAACATCTCCACCGCCTTCTATTATTTTACATTTACACATGGCACAGGTACCTCCTCCGCCACATGCTGAAGGTAGAAAAACCTTCTGACCGGAAAGTGTAGACAGTAAGGTTGAACCTGCAGATGTTGTTATTGGATTTTCTTCGTCTCCGTTAACAATTATTTTTACATCACCCGATTGGACTAGCTTAGATTGAGCAAATAAGAGTATAATCACCAATAACAGGATAACTGCTGTAAATGCTAAAATCGAAGTAATAACGATTGACCCCATAGAATATAATTTTTTTGTATTTACAAATTAACCATCAAAAACTAACATTCTCAACAGAGTGTGAGATAAATTGGTTTTAGTTCTGCAATAGTTTTAATAAAGTGGTCAGTTTATTTTTCAGGTTTCTTCTATCCACCACAAAATCTATAAATCCATGATCAAGAAGAAACTCTGCAGTTTGGAAACCTTTCGGCAGATCTTTTCCTATTGTCTCTCGAATAACGCGAGGCCCTGCAAATCCAATAAGTGCAGCGGGTTCAGCGATATTAAAGTCTCCAAGCATGGCATATGAAGCCGTAACACCCCCAGTGGTAGGATCAGTTAGCAGGGATATATAAGGGATTTTTTCTTTAGAAAGCAAGGCCAGCTTAGATGCTGTCTTGGCAAGTTGCATTAGTGAGTAGCCAGCTTCCATCATTCTGGCACCGCCCGACTTGGAAATAATAAGTAATGGGATTCTGTTTTTTCTGGAATAGTCTATAGCACGGCCAACTTTTTCACCAACTACTGATCCCATTGAACCACCGATAAAACTGAAGTCCATACAAGAGATTATGATATCATTTGAGTTCAGCTTGCCAACGCCAGTTCTTACTGCATCCTTTAGGTTCGTTTTTACCATTGAGGTTTCTAACCTGCTCTTATAGGTCTTTTTATCTTTAAAGTTTAGAGGATCAGCAGAAGTTAAATGCTCATCTAACTCCTCGAACTGGTTATTGTCAAATAAGATTTCGAAATATTCTTTTGATCCAATTTTTACATGATACCCATCCTCAGGACTAACATATGCGTTAATTTTGAGTTCCCTCATATGAATGATGGTGCCTTTGGGTGTTTTATACCATAAACCATCAGGTGCTTCTCTTTTCTCTTTGGTGGAAGTTTGAATTCCTTTCTCCTTTCTCTGAAACCAAGACATCACGTATTATTTATACTGGCTAAATTAACAGATT
Organism: uncultured Roseivirgaceae bacterium; assembly: GCA_964429655.1. GTDB lineage: Bacteria > Bacteroidota > Bacteroidia > Cytophagales > Cyclobacteriaceae > CAYSCZ01. The sequence continues at coordinate 101,150 of CAYSCZ010000001.1, read as the reverse complement.
TATAATTCTTGGTTGATGAGTTTTGTAATAAGATTGCGAGTTACCGATTCAAAATAATAATTTGATATGGAAATATCATGTGGCTTGCCTGCCCATACCTGATTACTTGGTTTTAGACATTCTTTTATCTTATGATCGACTTTCTTCCTGCTATCAGTAATAACGAAAAGTGGTTTATTGTAATGATCACAATGTATTGAAATGGAGTATGAACCGATCTTATTCGTAAAAAAATGGTCATCGTAACTATCCGCTCCAAGCAGGACTATATCAGCCTCCTTTATTTTTTTGGATAGCATTGCATCTACAAAAAATTCAACCTGATATTCTATTTTACTCAGAATTTCTGCTTGTTTTCGGCCTTCTAACATTGGTCAGGCTCAGTTTTGAAATATTTTAACCCGGACTTCCAACTGCTTCAAACAAATAAAAACATGGGATAAAGTATTACTATAGCTATTAAGAAGGACTGATTTGTCCTGTGGATTATCCTCATGTAACAAGTTTGATGCAATGCTTTCATTAACATCTTTCCAATCATTTTGATGTTTTTCTATTGCTTTGAAAATAAAATTAGAAGATTATTCAGTGGATATTTTGGCAGAATTAAGCAAGGTGTTGATAAAATGCTGAACTACAGGGAAAGCGCCCACGTCATGTGGTAAGTCGATCAACAAATCTTCTAAAACCCTAAAATCATTGGCATCAGTAGCGCGCTTTGATGCCCAATCTCTTACTGTAATTGTTAAATCTTCCAGTATTTTAGTGGAGCCACTGATCGTATCATTCTGTATATTATTGATAGATTTTTTAAGTTGACCCAAAGGCTGAGGGAATTTGACTTAGCAAAGGGTTAAAATTTACTATGTTAAAATATTTGATAATAATATTTGATTCTTTGCTATCTTACTATTTGCACACTTAACATGATATATAAAACATTCATTTTTGATTTTGATGGCACCATTGCAGATACGTTGGAAGTAATCTTTCAGGTCTATAACGAAATAGCCCCGGAATTTGGATGCAAAATCATGAATAAGGAAGATTTCGAAGTTATTAGAAAAAAAACACCCCGGGAATTCATTGAGGAAATTGATGTCAGTTACATGAAATTACCTAAAATGTTGCTTCGAGGCCGAGAAGAGCTACATAAAAGAATAGAGGATATACATCTCGTAGACAATATCGAAAAGCAACTCATAGCATTAAAAGATGCAGGTTTTGAACTCGGTATATTGACTTCAAATTCCAAAAAGAATGTTAAGCTATTCTTAGAACATAAAAACCTCGAGCATTTATTTAATTTTATTTACACCAGTAAGCATATTTTTTCGAAAGATAAAATCATGCTGAAGTGTATTAAAAAAAATAAACTAGAAAAAAGTAGGGTTGTATATGTAGGAGATGAAACCAGGGATATAGAAGCTGCCAAAAAAGCTGGGATCCCAATCATAGCAGTATCATGGGGCTTTAGCAAAGCTGAGGCATTAAGGTCATTAAATCCGGAATATTTAATTGATTCACCAAAGGATTTAATGAAATATGCTAATTAGTATGGATTAAGGAATTGATATTCCGTAAATCAATACCAAATCTTATTTATGGAATTACCTATCCTGAACGATATTGTTGTCATACTTGGCTTTTCGGTAGTTACAATCTTGTTATTTCAAAAAATAAGATTACCGGCTATACTTGGATTCTTAATAACTGGTATCATGGTAGGCCCTTCAGGTCTTCATCTCATAAATGATCGTCATGAAGTGGAGCCGCTATCAGAGATAGGTATTATATTTCTTTTATTTGTGATCGGGATTGAATTTTCGTTAAAAAGCCTTTCTTCCATAAGAAACACAGTGGTTGGTGGTGGTATTCTACAGGTAGGGGGTACGTTAATTGCGGTTATGGTAATAGCAGTATTGCTTGGTTACTCATGGCAATCCTCCATTTTTATAGGCTGCTTGTTATCTCTGAGTAGCACCGCAATAGTATTAAAAATGCTACAACAGCAGGGCGAGATAACCTCTCCTCATGGCCGTGTATCTGTAGCTATTTTGATCTTTCAGGATATCATTGTCGTCCCGATGATTTTAATTACACCATTGCTGGCTGGGAAAGTAAATGACCCTGAGAGCTCTGTACCTATATTGTTAGCAAAGGTAGTGGGGATTGTGATTGCGGTAATCTTGCTAGCCAGATATATTGTTCCCTTGCTTCTAAGCTGGGTTGCAAAAACAAAAAGCCAGGAGTTATTCATTGTTACTATTGTTTTGATCTGTTTTTCTGTAGCCTGGCTCACTTCTTTTGCAGGTCTATCGTTGGCACTGGGCGCATTTTTTGCAGGCCTTATTGTGTCGGAATCCGAGTACAGTCATCAAGCGACAGCAAATATTCTCCCCTTTCGAGAAATATTCATCAGCTTCTTCTTTGTTTCCATAGGCATGCTGCTGGATGTTAGGTTTTTTGTTGAGCATGTACCCACAATCCTACTTGCAACCAGCGGTGTGATTATTATGAAGTTTCTAATAATTATACTCACTGTAGTTCTTCTGAAATATCCTACGCGGGTGATCTTTCTTACTGCTCTTTCCTTATTTCAGGTAGGTGAATTTGCGTTTTTATTATCATCTGTTGGAATGCGATATGATTTATTGTCTGCAGATACCTATCAATATTTTTTATCGGTCTCCATTATATCAATGGCATTAACGCCTTTCACCATAGCTTATTCTTCTTCCATTTTAAATTATTTTTTCCATTCTCAATTACCTGAACCTTTAAAATCAAGGTTTAAATACCTTTCCAAAAAAAAGAATGAAGCTAAAAAAACGGATAAATCATATCGAGACCATATGGTTATAATCGGGTACGGCATTAATGGAGAGAATGTAGCTCTAGCTGCCAGCTCAGCTGAGCTACCTCATGTGATCATTGAATTGGATCCTGAAATGATCAAAAAAGCAAAAAAGTCAGGTGAAACAAATATTGTTTATGGTGATGCGACCAATGAAACCATTCTTAAACATGTTCATATTCAAGAGGCGCGTGTAGTAGTGATTGCTATTTCCTCACCCAGGACCACCAGAAACATTGTTAAAATGATCCGGTCATTCAGCGAAACCGCCTACATCATAGTACGCACTAGATATGTAAGAGAAGTAGAGGAGATCATTCGTCTAGGCGCAGATGAAGTAATCCCAGAGGAATTTGAGACATCTATAGAAATCTTCACTCGTGTTTTAAAAAAATATCTAATTACCAGGAATGAGATTTTGAGATTTGTGCATGAAATAAGATCACGTAATTATGAGAAACTAAGGGAAATGTCAGAAGGCATAACCAGTATCGGGCGATATCCATTATCGATCCCGGATATAGAAATTGCCTCTTTACAGGTTCAGCAAGGTAATAACAAAGTAGTGGGTAAATCCATATTAGAGTCAATGGTGAGGACAAATTTTAATGTTACGGTAGTTGCCATTAAAAGGGATAATAAATTTATCAGCCAAATATCACCTGATGATAAAATTTGCCAAAATGATATACTTTATATCATTGGCCATCCGGATAGAATAATTGACTTCAATAAGTATTTATCAATGGATTAAATTCTTATCTCTGATATCTTATGATTTCGAAATTTGATGCGCGAATAATTTTTTATCTTCTGGATTGGTTAGTAACACCAATTTGGTATCCTTCTTTAATAGATGTTCTTCATTGGGGTGATAAGCCCAACTATGGCTTTCTTTCAATGCTATGAGCAATGTATGTTCGAATTTTTTGAGATTGATATCGGTGACTTTTTGCCCTACAAATCGGTCAGCTATTTTTATTTTTTACAAAGTAAGGTCTTCTCCTGATTTTCTTATCTCTTCAAAAAAATCCGTCGCTGTGGGGTTAATCATTTCTGAAACCATCCTTATCCCTCCAATGTATTCCGTGTTAATAACTTTAGATGTGCCGATCCGGTTCATCTTCATAACGTTTTTAATGTCCTTGCTATTAGCAATAATTTTTGCAGTAGGGTTCAATTAAGCACATGTCAGTCAAATAATAAGGTTAGAATTATCCTATCATATTTCATCTTTTCTTTTGTTCTCCATTTTATGGGAGATGAAAAGTCCTAATCCTCCAAAGATGAAAAGCATGGAAAAATAGGCGGTCTCTTCATGAATGGATGTTATTTCTGAAAGAATACCTCCAATTAATAAACCAACACCCCCGCCTATGAATAGCAGTCCAAAACGAAGAGGTCCATATTTACTACCTTCCTTTCTGAAAAGATCAGCTGATTTATCTTTCTCTAACAGTAGTTTGCGCTCTTCATTTACAAATTTTCTTATGAAAATCACTACGATTGCGATGCTTATAAACATTACTACCGGTACAATTATATCTTCCGCCATAATTTTTAATTAATTTGATTTCAACACTTTGACTAGCGCGAACTGATTTAGGTTACATCATTTCAAAAGTAGTAACCAATCTTATTTACTATGCGTCAAAGCTTCACCCGTTAATTACATGGAAGATTCCGAAATTGTAAAGAAGGTATTAAATGGAAGAGAAGACTTGTTTTCTCTACTTGTGAAAAAGTATAAAAACTACGCCTTTACATTGGCATTCAGGGTAGTGAAAAATCGCGAAGATGCTGAAGAGATAGCCCACGACTCATTTATAAAAGCATATAAGTCTCTGAAAAAATTTAAGCGTGAATCAAAATTTTCAACCTGGTTTTTTCGCATTGTAATCAATACGGCCATCAGCGCATCAAGAAAAAGAAAATATGACCATATTGATATATCTGAAGCTTATGATGTTGGAACGGAAGAAAACAGTTGTGACAATCTTATAGAAAAAAATGAACGCATTAAAGTTGTAAATGAAGCCATGAACCAATTGAACCCTGATGATGCAGTGTTATTAAACCTGTACTATTTTAGATCGTTTGATTTGAGAGAAATTAATGCGATTACGGGCATCGATATAAATAATCTAAAAATAAAGCTATTCAGGGCCCGCAAGCGTATGGGAAAAATAATTTCAAGAAATTTAAATGACGAGGTAAATTCATTGATATGAAGATTTCTGAACAAGAGTTATTCGATTATTTGGAAGGCACTCTAAGCAATTCAGATAATGAACGTATAGGACGGCAAATAAATGAAGATTTTAATTTACAAAATACTTTATCCTCAATTAAAAAAGCTGATCAGTTCTTTGAAAAGGTTCCGCTGAAAAAAGTATCTGAATCATTTGAAGAAAAAGTTTCAAAGAAGGTAGCATTATTAAAAAATGATAACTTTTATTTCATTCCCGTAATTTCATTAGTTGCCCTGGCAATTATTTCAATTACCGTTGTTTTATTAATACCCTCTAAAAACATATCCGATCCTGAATTGACATACCTGATCCGATTTAATATTTACGAAAGCTTAAATCAATTAATCAGTATAGAATGGTTTAAAAAAGTTGGTCAATTTTTTTTGGTGGTCGATGGGTTCCTGATATTATATCTTATTGACAGGTATTTAAGTGTAAAAAAACTTATTTTATAATATGAAAGCAATTTGGGATGGCGAAATATTAGCCGAAAGTGAAAATGTAATAAAAGTGGAAGGTAATCATTATTTCCCCTTCGAATCATTAAGAAAGGAATACTTTATTGATAGTGATACTAAAACCATTTGCCAATGGAAAGGGGCAGCAACTTATTTTAACATAAAAATCGGCGAAAATATTATTAAGGACGGCGCATGGACGTATAAAACGCCTGGTGCACTGGCTCAAAATATCAAAGGTCATGTAGCCTTTGATGGGAGAATCGAGATTAAATAAATCAAAAAGAGATGCCTATCATCAAAAGATCGTCTAACTGGGAGTTATGTCCTGCCCAATTATTGAATTCTTTTTCAATAGCTTGTTTCTGACCCTCTATTGGTGATTTTTGGACTCCTTTTAATATTTCAAGAAGGTTTGAAAATTTTAGTTTTTTATCATTCGGCCCACCGATTAGATCCGTAACACCATCACTAAACAAATAAAAATTTGAGGTTTTGGTTTCCGGTATTGCAATATCATTGGTGTGGTAATCATGTTTGTAGTCGAATAAAACACCCAGTTGCTTTTTATCTGCTTTTATTCGGTTTACCATGTTGCCTGATATGTGGACCAGATCCATTTTAGCCCCAGCAAACAAAACTTTTCTATTATTAGTGTCAAATTTTAATACACCCATATCTGCCCCGCTTCCCACTTGCTTGTCTTGTTTATCTTTAAAATTTCTACCTATGGTGGCATGTATTTCAGTAAGTATTTCTGCTGGGTCCCTTACTTTTTTGGTTTCTACTACTTCCTTAATAGCATTTAAGTATATTCTGGTCATAATACTTGCCAGACGTCCATGTCCCATGCAATCATAAACGATCACATATACCAACCCTACGTCTTCTTCGTAGTAAAGCCAATAACCATCTCCACCGACACCACTCATGGGCCGGTTGATTATAAACGCATTCTTAAAGAATTTTTTTATTAGACTTTCTTCCGGGAAAGAGGAAAAGTAATTTACCAAAGATTCATCCCGTAAATTACTTTTAAATCCTTTATCCTTACCTGATTCCGATATAAGTGATGGTAACATATCCAGCTGGTTATAAAAAGTTTTTAAAAGATTAGATAACTACCACCAAATTAATGTAGAAATATCGATTTGAAAATCTATTCCAAACCAATAACTACGTTTGCTTTTTGTTCATTCCAAACAATTGGAATTACGTATGGTGTTACAGAACTTGGAAACTTTAGTTTGTCAGGGCTTCCTTCAAATACTATCGGAACGGATATCATGAAATTGCTTCCATAAGTTTCTCTCAAATTACCCGCCACAACGTTTGATAATTCACCTGCCATATCTAAGATATCTTCTGTTGTGGCCTCTTCTAATCCAATAAATCTTTTAATTAGGTCTGTATATAACCCCCTGTTTCCTGAAATATAAATGAACCCTTTTCTACTTCCGGAGATACCAATCATGCCAGTATAATCATTAAGTAAAAGTTCATTTTGATCTTTCAAATAAGGAACACCTGTTTTTGAGGGATTATTTGTTAGCTCTGTGAAGTAATTATTGACTGAGTCGATAAATACTGCACAGGTTGCTTCGAATTCTTCTTTTTTATCCATGAGTTTATTGAATTAATGCGTTAATAAAGATATGTTTTTTAATTTCTATTTAATAATTTATCAAAGGCATCCTTCAAATTTTCTTCATTCACCGGTTTGTTAAGGCATCTACCGGCACCTTTATCCAATGCTTTAAGGCCGGTAAGCTTATCGGATAGAGCTGTTATGATCATTACTTTTGTTTCCGGAGCAATTTTCATTATCTCCTCAAGGCATGTCAAACCATCCATTTCAGGCATAGTGATATCCAGTGTGACTACATCTGGCTTCTTTTCTTTTAATATTTCAATGGCTTCCACTCCATTTTTAGCGGTACCAATTATCTCAAGATCATAATTCTTAAGATGTTTTTCAATGGTTCTCCTCATAATAGAGGAATCGTCAACAATTAATAATTTCATTATAAAGCTTCAGTTAATTGAGGTTGTGTTTCAAGTGGTAATGTAATATCAATTTTAAATTGCTTTCCTTTCTTGGTAGTAACCGTGAATTTGCCATTATACTTTTCGACTATTTGTTTGATCAAACTCATACCCTGACCTCTTCCTGAATATTGATCAACAACTTTCGCAGTACTAAATCCATCACTAAATATTAACAATGCCTTATCATCGTCGGACATTAATGATAATTCTTCTTCGGTAACGATTCTATTTTCAAGCGCTTTATTTCCTATTCTGTCAAAGTCAAGTCCTTGTCCATCATCCTGATAAGTTAGATATAAATTGTCTTTATCTTCATTTACATTAATTGAGATGGTGGAAGAGGCAGTCTTACCCACCTTTTTTCGCTCATCGGCAGTTTCGATACCATGAGCCAGTGAATTTCTGATTAACTGAATAGAGATATCTTTTACAGATAATTTAAATCTTTCGGGAATTGAGACACCGTTGTCAGCGAACTGAAGTTTTACATCCTTGCCGGTTTCGTCATTCATTCTTCTTAACCCTTTTTCCAGTGAATTAACAAATAGCTGGTTTGATGAAACCCTGCCATCCTCTGAAACTGTCTTATTAACTTCGGCAATTCTAACAAACATGCGCTGCATGTTATTTACAATGGATGTTACTTCACTAATTTCATACAATATTTTAAGGAAGTTATTACCGACTATTTCCTGCTTATCCTTTAATTCAGTGATGGTACCCTCTATATCATGAAATTTATCAGCCAATAATTGTAGGTCAATTAATAAAGCGTTGCCTTTGAGATTGTGAATTGTATTGAATGTAAAGTTTATTAGTTCTCTGAAATCCTGGGATTTATCATTTTCGTATTTTAATGAGATATTGTTCAGGGCTGCTTTTGTGTTCTCTAAAAATTCTTTTAACACCAAAGGCTCAACCTTCAATATACTCAATAACTGTTCTGCCTCTCTTTTATTTCTTTCCTGGGTTTCTTCGATTTCTTTTTTCATCAATACTTCTACAGTTTCGTCAGTTACAGTGACTAGAATACTGTATATCTTCTCTTTATCCCGAATTCTTGAAAATCGAATTCGAATATATCTTGAATGAATAGACGCCTCTCCTTGATTATCAGAAAATATCTGGACTTGTTCTACCGGGTTAAGATCCTCCAGGACATCCTCTTCAATATTCATATTGAAGAGATGCTTTACAAACATTTCTAATGCTTCCTGGTCCCTTTGCACAAGCCTGGGCCTTAGCAGGGATATGAAATTAGTACCGGAGAGATCTTTTTTCTCAAATATTTCTTCTAGCGCTTTGGAGTGAAGGTCACTGATGTTGTATCGTTCATCCATAAGAAATATACCCTGATCCACATTGGTAAAAACAGTCTCCGCTTGAGTATTTAAGTACTCAACCTTGGCTTTCTCTTTTTGTGTTTCTTGCAGTGCCTTTTTTATGGACTCTTCCTGCTTGATCAGCTTTTGTGTGTAATCATTGATTCGTTTGATTGCCGGCCTGAAAATAAGTATCGCTTCAATAAAAAGTAGAAATAAGGCAATTGCATATAGAATGTATTCAGTGATGGCTAGTTTATTTAGTCGCTCAACAGATTCATTATCATAATCAAAGGTAATGTTAGTCATTAACCTAAGATAATCGTCCTCACTAGACATAATCTTATCTATGCTTCTGCGGAAGGCCCTTGAGTCTTTATCCTCATAGTCTAAGTCAGAAATATTCTTAATGGCTTCCTTGATGGTAATATAGTGTGGCTCAAGATCAAGAAAATATAAAAAAGTTTGTTCTGAGTTATTTACATCATCAAGTTGCATTTCATCGCTTCCATACTGAAGTGCATTGTGTGACTTTTCCCATAAGTCTGCTGCATCCTGGAGTTCATTTTTTCTGTATTGAAATTCATCTTCGTTTTCGGCTTTTTCTAACGCCAAAGCTGCTTTAGAAATTCTTTGAGATAACATGCTTTGCCTGCCTGATATATTTATCGTCCTTGAGTCATAACTATTTGTAGCAATTGACCGCTGGACTAAATATTGACTCGCTGTAATAACCAATGCAATAATGGAGAGGGCCAGAATATAGGTTTTAGATAGGTTCTTCATACTCGTGTTATGAGAATTTTATAAGGACGACATATAACTTTGATAATTATTAGGCGGTAATGACACGTAACCAACCCGATTTGCTATTTCACCTGCATTTTGAAAATAGAAGTTAATAAACGTTTTCCCGTCTTCACTATTTCCAAAATCATCATTCACATAAATAAACAGTGGTCTTGCTAAAGGTTGATACTTTCCAGAACCAACTGTTTCGGGTGTTGGTAATACAGGGCCATTTCCATTGTCAATGGGTACAAGTTTTATTTTATCTTTGTTTTTTTCAAAATAAGCTAATCCAAAATACCCAAGGGAATTCTTATTATTTGAAATGCCAGTAACTAATAAATTATCATTTTCACTTTTAACATAATCATCCCGCATGGATAAAGTATCTGGTATAATTGCACTTATAAAATAATCGTGGGTACCGGATTCATCGCCAGGACCGTAAAGTTTAATAGGTTCTTCGGGCCATCCCGATTTGATATCGGACCAATTCGTTGCTCCATCGGTAACCCAGATGCTGGTTAATTCTTCAACCGTAAGGTTGTCAACCCAGTCATTCTCCTGATTGATAACAATGGCTATACCATCATAAGCAATCTCATATTCAGTGTATGCAATTCCATTATTTTCACAGAGCTCTTCTTCCGCATCTTTTATAAACCTGGAAGCATTGTTTATATCTGTCTCTTTCTGGATGAATTTCTTAAACCCTCCACCAGTTCCTGATACCGCAATGTCAAACCTAAGATTGTCAAATTCTTGCTTATACCTTTCGATAATTCCTGCTGTGATCGGATAGACTGTACTGGATCCATCAATCTTTAGCAACCGGGCATCCACTGCCGGTTCTTTCTCTTTTTTTCCTGAACAGGAATAAAAGAACAATACTGCAATAACCATTAAAAATTTAAGTACTAGCTGCTGATTAATACCCATAATAAAACAAGTTTGATTCAACCACAAAAAAAATAATAAATAATTGCATCGGTGTTAATTGTACATGAAGTATTAATTAATTGAGATTAAACTACATGTGTTTATTGTGACTGATCAAAATATATCCGGCTGCTATTTCAGAATTAATTATTGGTGGGATAATATCAAAATCGGGGTCAGGAAAGAATTTCTATTCCTCCAAACAAGACTAAACCGGTTATTATTAAAGTGCCTGATTCGTCCTGCCCTGCATTACTATCTCTTTTATCATCAATCCCTCCAAAAATAGGTGTGGCATTAATTTTGACATTCCATGTATCAGGCAGGTACAATTTTGAACCGCTAAAAACCACCAATGCATCAACCTTTGATACTCCAACCGCAAGTTGACAATTCCTCAAATCGATATTTGAACCGCCAAATAATGCAGTGATCTTTCCTCCTTTAAAATTTTCTGCTTTAAAAGTTTTGTTCGTTCCTCCAAAGACGGCAGTGTCTTCCAGCAATTCATCCTGACTAAGCGCTGAAAAATCGACATCACTAGATTTTCTATAGCGGATAAAAAAAGATGCCCCAATAATTATCAGGAGGATTGGCCAAAGATCCCAGAAGCGAATGTCCAGATAATCAGTAAATAAGAATACCACACCTACAAGTATTAAAATTATTGCCTGGGTAATCCTTCCTGACAAGAAGCTTACCAGCCCAATCAAGATCAATAGGGCTTCCCAGGTGAATAAATAATCGGGTAAAAAGAAAGGAAGCAGGCCAAAATTATCTAATAAAAGTACAATTCCTATAAGTACTAGAATTATGCCAACAAATGCTTTATTGCGGTATTTATCCATATGATTAATTTAACAAATAATCTTTTATCTTAGCTTAGTTCACCTAATATTTTGGTAACCAAATTTGATAAACTATTCTTATTTAATTTATTGACTATCTCATATACATGTTTTTCTGTAATTGTTTTATCCTCCACCATCTGTTGTAATTTTTTAAAGTCGGAACCTTTCAATTCGTCACTTAACAATTCAAGTATATTCTGGATTATGCTTTTGCTTTGATCAGGAAGGCCAAATATTCTTATCTCATTTATGGTGGATTCCAGTATTTCGCGACCAAGCTTTTTTGCAGAATCTATAGGTTTGTATGTTGAAGACGAATCCCTAAGCATCCAACTGCTGTAATCAATCTTCAACCGCTCTATTTGCTTTACTTTTGGGTCATATTTATCATAAACTTTTGATAAGATGGATGTGGCAGAACTTTTCCAGGCTTCAAGATCAAATTTTTCATCCTCTAATTTTTTTATTTGATCAGCTAACAGATTTATATATTCTTCTTTCATTATAAGAATTATTCAATATCATCTTTGGGCACAATATAATCACAATTAAAATTAGCTGATATCACTCCAATTTATAATTGTTTTATTGTAGTTCAGGTTCCGTTTTAATATTTGATTTTCTTTCGATTCCAGTTTTGGATCATCCTGATAAATATTCTGAGCTGCCCTTCTGGCTAATTTTAAAATGTCATGATCTTTAGCAAGGTCTGCGATCTTCAGGTTTAATAATCCACTTTGTTGCGTACCCATCAGGTTTCCCGGGCCCCTGAGCTTTAAATCTTCATCCGCTATTTCGAATCCATTGTTGGTTCTGGTCATTGTTTCCATGCGCGCTTTTGATTCTTTACTCATCTTGTAGTCTGTCATTAAGATACAATAGGATTGATATGAGCCCCTTCCCACTCTTCCGCGAAGCTGATGCAATTGGGCCAAGCCAAACCTTTCAGCGTTTTCAATAACCATTAAAGATGCATTGGGCACATTCACTCCAACCTCGATAACTGTTGTAGAAACCATGATTTTAGTTTCACCTTTTACAAACCGTTGCATCTCATATTCTTTATCTTTTGGTTTCATCCGCCCATGAATGATGCTTATGGGAATGTCTGGAAAAGCTTTTGCCACCGAATCATAGCCTTCTATTAAATTTTTATAGTCAAGTTTTTCAGATTCTTCTATCAAGGGGTAAATGATATAAGCCTGACGTCCTTGCTCTATTTGTTCTTTAATAAACCCGAATAATTTTAATCTTTTGCTTTCATACATGTGGTCGGTTTGAATAGACTTCCGACCAGGTGGTAGCTCATCGATTACGGAGACATCCAGGTCTCCATAGAATGTCATGCCTAAAGTTCTTGGAATTGGTGTTGCTGTCATTACCAGGATGTGTGGGTAATATTGTTGCTTTTTATTCCAAAGCTTAGCTCTTTGAGCCACACCAAACCTATGCTGTTCATCAATAACTACCAATCCAAGTTTGCAAAATTTCACATGATCTTGTATCAACGCATGCGTTCCTACGATAATATTTAAAGACCCACTCAACAGACTATCATGGATTTTATCCCGATCAGCTTTATTCGTAGAACCAGTCAAGAGCGCAATTTTTAAATCTAATTTGTCGCAAAATTCTTTCAATCCATTATAATGTTGTTCAGCCAGTATCTCTGTGGGTACCATAAATGCTGATTGATACCCACAATCAATGCTAATGAGCATACATATAAAGGCCACGATCGTTTTTCCGCTACCAACGTCACCCTGTAAAAGCCTGTTCATCTGCTCCCCTGACTTTAAATCTTTGTAAATCTCCTTAATCACTCTCTTCTGGGCATCTGTAAGATCGAAAGGAAGAAATTGCTCATAAAACCTGGTTAGCAGCACCGTTCTTTTCATGAAAATGCCTTTAAAAACATCCTTGCGTTCCTTTCTCAATCCTAGCAGGGAGAATTGGATAAAAAACAGCTCTTCAAACTTTAAGCGGGTTCTGGCTTTTTGTAACATTTCATAATTCTTAGGGAAATGAATCGCTATCATTGCCTCTTTTTTAGTAATGAGGTTGTGCTGTTGTAAGATTTCGCCCGGAAGTGTTTCCCTTAGATACTTTGCGCCATCTTTTAGAACGTTCCATTGCCATTCAGAAAATGACTTGCTGTCAATGTGTTTTTTTTTTAGCGTTTCAGTCCCCGGATAAATTGGGGTGAGGGATTTGTTGGTTTGATGGTTATTATCATTATTCCCTTTCAGTTCAGGATGTACAATGGAATAGCCTCCATTGAAGTAGGTTGGTTTTCCAAAAGCTATAACCTTCTCGCCGGTTTTAATCTTTGGCTTGATCCACTTTATGCCTTTGAACCAGATAAGTTCTATTTCAGAAGTTTCATCATGAAGATAAGCTACTAATCTTTGCTTAGGACCAATACCAATTGTCTCTACGTATCTAATTGTTCCTTCAATCTGTACAAAATCCAATGCAGAATTAATTTCATCAATCTTAAAAATGCGTGTCCTGTCCTCGTATCTGAAAGGAAAATGATTGATCAGGTCCTGACGGGTAAATATGTTTAGCTCTGAATTTAAAAGTTTCGCTTTTTGAGGGCCTATGCCTTTGACAAATTCAATTTTCCCATTGATATAATCATTCATAGAATCAATGCCAATCCAATGTATTTAATATATGGATTATATCTTTTTTCATGTATTCAATCACAGGAGCCAGGGAATCATTTTTAGTTGCTGTTTTGAAATACAGCGCGCCTCTTAAGAAATGTTGAGAGGAATCCGTAACATGGAATTGAAACTGACTTGGTACTTCACCCTCGAGTTCACTGATGGTCGCCAGGTCACCACTTGGAAGTTTGATCACACTTTCCTCAATGGCATAAGCCTTGATGTTATGCTGGGCAGTTAATCGGTAAGAGTCACTTATGTAACCTTCAGCAAGTGACTTTTTATTGTTAACGGGTTTATATGTCACCTGAATGTTTGCATTTAGTTCAGGATAAAAAATATCTATCCAATACCTTTCAGAGATCCATGATGAATCCCTCAATATTATAGCATGCTTGGAATATTCAAAAGCGTAAGGGAAGGAATCAGGTAAAGATTGATATTGCGCTTTTGGAAGTTCAATCCTGTTATAGCCTTTAGGTTTAGGAAAATAATCTTTTGTACAACTTATTATAAATATTAACAATATTATTTTGAAAACAACCCTCATCAACTCGCGAAATAATTATTCTCAGATATTTTTTGTTTCTTGTAGACTCTCACTCGTTTTATTCTTTTGTTGTCAACAGCAACGGTGGTAAACAAAAACCTTCCATAATCTGTTTTTTCTCCCGCATTTGGAATTTTTTGGTTTATCTCTAAAAGTAAGCCGCCCAACGATTCACTATCCCCTTTCACCTCATCGAATTCCGAATTTTCTACGCCTACAATCTTGCAAAAATCATTCAGGGATGTCCTTCCATCAAAAACATAGGTGTTTTTATCTAATTTGGTATATGCTATTTCCTTTTCTTCATCAAACTCATCTTTTATTTCACCCACGATCTCTTCCACAATATCCTCCATTGTAACCAGGCCTGATGTACCTCCATATTCATCTACAACAATAGCCATATGAACTCTTCTTTGCTGAAAATCCTTGAACAAAGAATCTATTTTTTTGCTTTCAGGTATGAAAAATCCTGTGTTCAGAAGTTTTTGCCAATTAAAATTTTCATCCTCATTTAAATAAGGAAGTAGATCTTTCACATATAAAATGCCTTCGATTTTATCAATAGTCTCTCTATAAACTGGTATTCTGGAATAGCCTGTTTTATTAACCTGGTCCATTAATTCATGAAAATCTATTTCTGAATCAAATGCTGTAATATCCATCCTTGACTTCATTACCTGCTTAACGGATAAGGTGCCAAAATTTACGATCCCCTTTAGAATCTCTTTTTCTTCATCACTAGCCTCTTCATGTGTGGTAAGTTCCAATGCTTTATTCAACTCCTCTATGGAAACGTCATATCCCTTTCTTTTTATTCTTTTCTCTATCATTATTGTCATTGACATCAGAATCCATGATAATGGCTTGAAGACATAAGAACTGACAGTCAACATTCTGGCAGTAAATCGGGCAAAATAAAGATTATTATTGTTTGCATAGATCTTAGGCACTATTTCCCCAAATAGAATAATTAGAATTGTAATTGAAAATGATAATGCCGCCAGTACAGGCCCTTCTGTGTCCTTGGTCCCAGTCAATTGCCATGTGGCATAAGTTGATATTGTTATGATGGTAACATTTATAAAGTTATTTAATATCAATATGGTGGCCAACAATCTTTGAGGCTTGCCCAGTAAGCTAATGATGTAGGTATTGGAGCTATGGTTTTCTGATTTACATTTTTTCAACTGATCGTGTGTGAGTGAGAAAAATGCAACCTCTGATCCTGATACCAATCCGGAAAAAATAAGCAGGACAACAAGTGTGAGTGCAACAATAATAAAAAATGGCAAAATCTCTAGCAAAGAAAGCAGGATCGCTAATCCCAGGTAGGGGTCATCAATATTTGAATCCAAAGATTAATTAATTATACCCATCAAAACGGCAGATCATCAGGCTCAGTTTCACCCGCTACATTAGTTTTTGATAGACCTTCTTCATATTTATCGGATGGCTCAGATACACTATCAGCCCCTTTCGCTTTCCCTAACAATGTCATCTCCCGGCCTACAACTTCAGTAATATACTTTTTCACACCTTCCTTATCTTCATAGCTTCTTGTTGTAATTCTTCCCTCGATGTAAACCTGATCCCCTTTGGTTAAATATTTCCCTGCTATCTCAGAAAGCGGACTCCATAATACAACATTATGCCATTCTGTTTTAGTGACCTTTTCCCCATCCCTGTTTTTATAGGTTTCACTTGTTGCTAATGGGAAATTAGTAACTGACCTGCCAGTTTCGAAATTTCGAATTTCAGGGTCTTTGCCCAGATTGCCTAATAAGATTACTTTGTTAACTCCAGCCATAGTGATTTATGTTTAATTAATTCAATTTATATAAATTTTTTCATTGTCCAAATAGTTTACAATAAGTTTTGGCATAGGATAATTTACGAGCTTATTCTTATCTATTTTTAAACCATTGCTATCATTTATTTGCATTGATTTACACCACACCCTGATAAACCTTGCAAAGATATACTGATGCGTTAAGACGTGTTTATACATCTCTGAAATTGATAATAATTTAATGTTTTCATCACATTCAATATATAAGTTTTTTCTTAGGTAGTCTATTAAACTTGTTTGTGGCAGTGCTTGATCTGACTCAAGTAAAATAAAATCGTATAACCCATTCCATATATCACCTGCTTCCCGTTTCTTGATAATCACCGATTCCGGCGACTCATAAATGAAGTAATTAAAATACCTTCTTTTTTTTATATTATTCTTACTTTTCACTGGTAAGAATGCCTGTAGATTTTCTTTAAAAGCTATACAATTTGTTTTAAAAATACAGTTGGTGCAATTGGGGTTTTTGGGAACACATTTTATTGCCCCAAACTCCATAACAGCCTGATTATAATTTCCCGGATCATCTATTGATTGCATTAGATCATATGAAATTTGCCTAAAATATTTCTTTGATTTGCTATACGCAATATCATGGGTTAATCCAAATATTCTAGATAGTACCCTGTAAACGTTTCCATCTATCACAGGTACTTTTTCTGAAAAAGCAATGGAAGAAATTGCTGCAGCCGTATATTCTCCAACACCCTTCAACTGTTGTAATTCGACACTTTTGACCGGAAACCTGCCATTATAATCTCTGACAATAGTTTTTGCACATTCTAAAAGGTTCCTTGCGCGCGAATAATAACCCAGTCCCTGCCAAAGTTTTAAAACATCTCTTTCCTCAGCATTTGCCAGGTCAGATACGGTTGGATAGTTGTTGATAAACCTTAAGTAGTAGGGAAGGCCTTGGTTTACCCTGGTCTGTTGGAGAATTACTTCAGATAACCATATCTTGTAAGGATCGTTAGTTTCTCTCCAAGGAAGTTCCCTTTTATGCTTTTCAAACCAATTTATGATGGATGCAGCAAATTTTTTCTTAAATAAATCCAAGTATATTGTTATTATTATACAAAATTATGGTTATTTAAAGATGTAAATATAAATTTGTCTGTAATCATATCAGTATCAGGTAAATATATCTCTAAAAAACACCATTGTGACTAAAGCAGATGTTATAAATGAAATAGCCGAAAAAACAGGAATAGATAAAGCCGATGTTCAATCCACAATTGAAGCTTTTTTTACTGTAGTAAAGAATTCAATGTTTGAGGGGGAAAATATCTATGTCCGTGGTTTTGGAAGTTTTGTAAATAAAAAAAGGGCAAAAAAAATTGCCAGAAACATATCAAAGAATACTGCAATTGTTATAGATGAACATTATGTCCCCAGTTTTAAACCCTCGAAAGTGTTTGTCGAGAAAATCAAGAATAGCAATAAGTTAAAGCATTAAGATTTTGAAATCATTACATAAGATATTGCTCATCGCAATATGCTTGCTGATAGTTGTGGGTTTATATCAATTACCTAAGTCTGTTGTGGAAAACGAAAAGGAAGACATATCTGACTCGAAATCAATGGACCTGCAAACTGGTAAAAATCAAGAAGTCCATGATTTAGCTATGAATAAAGAATCCATGAAACGGATAAACTATCTAAAAAGCCAGCTAAACCTTGATATTGATAACGAAAAAAAAGCTAACTTTGCGGATTCTTTAGCAAGACTTTATTTTACTTTTAACCAAATTGATAGTGGGGAAATTTACTCGATTAAAATTTCTGATTTCTTAAAAAATGAGGAGGGGTTAAGGAAAAATATTTCAGTGCTCTATTTTGGTTATAATTTAATTATCGAAGGAACGCAAGCCAAAGGATTGGGAGAATTGATTAGAAAGTACATAAACGAATATAAGAAAGATTATGAATTAGATGATGAACTTAAGAATATACTTGCAATGACTTATGTTTCATCAGATAATCCAATGAAAGGGATATTAATGCTCAGGAAAATTGTGGAAGAAGATTCTGAAAACGTAGATGCCTTGTTAAACCTTGGACTATTATCAATGAGGACAGGACAGTATGAAAAAGCGGTTCAAAGATTGGAGAAGGTAAGGGATTTAGAACCGACCAATATACAAGGTAGATTTTCCCTTGCGATAAGTTATAATGAACTGGGGAATAGCGAAGGTGCAATGAGTGAATTAAGTTTTCTCAAAGAGATTACTATCGATTCAACCATACTTAGTATGGTCAATGAATTTAAAAAAGAGATACAATAATGTTTAAATTAAAAATATTAGAATTATGCCCTGTGGAAAAAAACGAAAAAGACACAAAATTTCAACGCACAAGCGAAAAAAAAGACTAAGAAAAAACAGGCACAAAAAGAAATAATCAAATTTAATATCTGGTTTTGAGTACTGAATTAATAATAAGTTCAACTCAAAATGGATGTCGGATTGCCCTTGTAAAAGATAAAAAGCTTGTCGAGTACAACGAGGAGCGTAGTGGGAGTAGTTTTAATGTTGGTGATATATACTTAGGAACAATCAAGAAAATTGTTCAGGGACTTAATGCTGCTTTCATTGATATTGGATATGAAAAAGATGCTTTTCTGCATTATCATGATCTGGGTCCTCAAATACGCTCACTAAATAAGTTTACAAAACAAGCTCTAACCCGGAAAAATACGAGTGCTCGTTTTTTGGGATTTAAACAGGAGCAGGATATTGATAAACTTGGTAAAATCGGTCAGGTTTTTTCAAAAAATCAAAAAGTATTGGTTCAGGTTGTTAAAGAACCAATCTCGACAAAAGGGCCACGACTATCCTGCGAGTTATCGGTAGCTGGAAGATATCTAGTTCTTGTACCTTTCTCTAATAGCATAAATATATCTAAAAAAATTGCAGACAGTGAAGAACGAAAAAGACTGCTTAGGCTTATTAGTTCTATAAAGCCTGAGAATTTTGGGATAATCATCAGAACGGTTGCGGAAGGAAAAGATGTAAAAGAGCTGGACAAAGACCTAAATAACCTGGTAACACTATGGGAAGATGGCGTAAAGGTGCTAAAAAAGGCATCCGTCAATGAAAAAATCATTGGTGAGATGAATAGGGCTAATTCTATTTTGCGAGATATTCTAAATGAATCGTTTGATGCAATTCATGTAGATGATAAAGCCCTTCTCAAAGATATCCGATCATATGTAAGAACCATTGCACCCGATAAGGAGAACATACTTAAATTCCATCAAGGCAGGACAAAACTATTCGAGTACTATGGGATAGAAAAGCAATTAAAATTACTCTTTGGTCAATCGGTAAGCGTAAAAGGTGGAGGCTATCTTATCATAGAACATACCGAAGCCCTTCATGTAATTGATGTGAATAGTGGGAACAAGTCGAATAGTGAAAACGACCAGGAAAGTACAGCACTTAGGGTCAACTTAAATGCTACCACAGAAATTGCCAGGCAGCTTAGGCTTAGGGATATGGGAGGGATTGTTGTAATTGATTTCATTGACATGAAGAAAGCCGAAAACAAAAAAGCTGTTTATGATCAAATGAAAGAAGAAATGAAAGAGGATAGGTCAAAATTCACCATTTTGCCGCTTTCAAAATTTGGACTTATGCAAATTACCCGTCAAAGGGTTAGACCCGAACTTAATATAAGCACAAGAGAAGTATGCCCTACATGCAGCGGTTCAGGTAAAATTACCGCTTCTATTTTAATAGCTGATCAGATAGAAAAGAATATTGATTATATCTTTTTAAAGCAGAATGAAAAATCATTGACAGTGGTTCTTCATCCCTACCTTCATGCATATTTTAAAAGAGGAATATATTCCAAGCAGCTTAGGTGGTTTATTAAATACTTCAAATGGGTTAATTTGGTGGAAGATTCATCAATGGGAATAACTGATTATTCGTTCATCAATAAACAGAATGAAGAGATAGCACTCGCTTAAAACTTTACACCGAATCCAAGATAAAGCAAGTCGTTTTTGACAGAAAGATCATTAATAGACGACCCATCTATAACATTCAGCATCCCCCGGTTATATATCAGGGAGGAATACAATACTGTATTTACCCCTAACCTATATTCAATTCCGATACCAATCATCAATGAAACATCGAAGGGTTTAATACCTGAAATTGCATTAAAATCTTCTTCAGCTGGTTCATCATGAACCTTTACATCAATTAAAGACCCCAAATGAACATAAGGGCTCAGGTCAGTAACCAATTCATTTGTAAAGAGCTTCAGGCTTATTGGTATCTGAATATATTGCAGGTTGTATGATTCATTTATTAAGCTGTTTTGATTGTCTTCTGATGATATCCCAAATGCTACTCTCTTGGGTGTGTAATAAATGCCGCTACTAAAAAAATAATTATCAGATATAGGTATGTCCCAAACCAATCCTAACATAAACCTTCCTCCTATACCATCGGTATCCACATCCAATGAATCAGAGATTAGTTCGTTCCTATTTAAAGAAATTGCAGGTGAAAACTGAATAGCCAACTTGGATTGTGCTGAAAGTGTGCCCACCAGTGAAACAAAAATCAGGATTAGGGTATGCTTCTTCATCATCAGCAATTTAAATACTTTTGCAACTTATTTTAAACGCTTTATGAAAACGTTAGCCCCTTATATATTATTGGTAATATTTTTATGGACATTTTCTTCTTGTGGTGAAGATGAGAAAAAATGCCGTTACCAACCCACAAATAATGCTGTCGAAGTCAACATTGATATAATCAGGCTCGACCAAAAACTGGCACAGATAGATTCAAAAAATGAGCTAAATGAATTATTAAATAAATACAAATCCGTAAAGCGATACTTTCTTGATTCTAAAGAATATCCTCATGATAGCTTACTGATCAACAGGTTATATGCATTGCTAAACGATGTACATGTTAAAGATACCTTAATAGTGGAAATTAATAACAGATTTGGAAGCCTGAACCACATCAAGTCTCAATTTTCTACCGGATTCAAAAACCTGAAATATTATTTCCCCACAGCTGACATCCCCAAAATTAAAACCATTTTTACTGGTTTCTATAAAGATCTGCTGATATCAGATTCTTTGGTAGTTATAGGCCTTGATTATTATCTTGGAAAGCAAGGTACTTACATGCCCAATGATATTCCCGGATATATTATGGACCGGTATAGGGAAGAGAATCTTGTTCCAATTGTATTTAATTTTCTTGCCAATAATATCAACCTTACAAACTATGGTGACAATACCCTACTCAATGAAATGATTGGTTATGGGAAAAACTATTTTTTCACAAGCATGATGCTTCCCTGCACCCCCGATTCACTAATAATCGGTTATTCAAGTGTTACAATGGATGATATAAATGATAATGTCGATGTAATTTGGGCTCATTTTATTGAGAATGAATTGCTATTTGAAACCAATCATTTTATTAAAAATAAATATATAGGGGAACGACCGAACGTTTATGAAATTGGAGAAAAATGCCCCGGAAGGATAGGAAGATGGTTGGGTTGGTTGATCGTAAAAGCGTACATGGATAGAAATCCTGATGTTTCTTTAGCAGAACTGATGTCACAAAAAGATGCACAACTAATATTTAGGGCATCAAACTTTAAACCTGGTTAATTATCCCGGGGATTTTTCTTAAATGACTTTTCATAAAACCTGCAAAATTCATTGATTTTACATTTATTACAAACCGGTTTCCTGGCCATACAAACGTACCTTCCATGCAAAATCAACCAGTGATGGGCTTTGGGAATTAATCCTTTAGGAATATACCGGACCAATTGTTTTTCAACCTCTAAAGGTGTTTTTGAGTTTTGATTAACTAAACCTAACCGTTTTGAAACTCTAAAAACATGCGTGTCCACTGCAAGCATTGGTTGTTTATGCAATACAGACATGATCACATTAGCAGTTTTTCTGCCAACTCCGGGCAGCTTAATCAATTGATCTGCTTGTTCGGGCACTTCACCATTAAATTCCTCTACCAGTATTTTACTAAGGGCTAAAAGATGTTTGGTTTTGTTATTTGGATAAGATATGCTCTTAATGTAAGGAAATAATTCATCAAAACTTGAGGAGGCTACGTGTTCGGGTGTGGGGAAATATTTAAAAAGAGTTGAAGTAACTATATTCACCCTTTTATCTGTGCATTGCGCACTCAATACAACCGCAACCAATAATTCGAATGGCGAATTATAGTTTAATTCCGTTTTTGGTTCTGGGAAGTTCTCACTAAAATAAGTTATAAACTTCTTGAACCTTTCTATTCTAAGCATCCATGAAGTAAATAAATTACCTTCTTATCGAATTTTGCATCCTCGCATAATCCATAATATTTTGGATTACAACATTTGAGGGGGTACGCTGCAGTCTGTCAAGATTATTTAATAGGGAAATCATTTCAATATATTCTTCCCTTAGTCTAAAATTTGTGGCCAGTTCCTCTTTAATTAAGATATTTTCTTTTTCTAAAGTTTCACCATAAATAAATCGGATAAGGTCATCTTCTGTAAAGGTTTTTGTCATAGGCGATATCTGTATTTTCCATTTTTTTTCTCAGGTTGATAAGCGCATATCTCATTCTACCCAATGCTGTGTTGATACTTACACCTGTAGCTTCAGCAATATCCTGAAAGCTCATTTGCATGTAGTGCCGCATGATAAGTACCTCTTTCTGGGATTCAGGCAGTTCTTGGATAAAATGTTTTAAGGTTGCGTATGTGTCTTTTTTGACTTGCGCAGACTCTGATGATTCTTCAGAGAATTCAAGCCTATTGAATAAATTACTGCCATCTTCCATAACTATGGTCGGATAGCGCTTTTCTTTTCTAAAATAATCGATCGCAAGATTATGAGCTATTCTAAGTATCCAGGGCAGAAATTTACCTTCCTCATTGTAGCGCCCTGAATTTATGGTGTTAATTGCTTTGATGAAAGTTTCCTGTAATAAATCTTCCGCAATGTATTGATCTTTGACAATCAAGTAAATTGTAGTGAATACCCTGTTTTTGTGCTTGTTAAGCAATTCCTCGAAGGCCTCTTCGTTTCCATTTTTGTAAAGTGATAATAATTTTCTATCACTCATTTTTTTGTTATTCATTTCGATAGTTGATTGATTAACGTAGAGGTCTATATCATATTGTTAAGATTATTTTTAAAAATTAGATGATCAAAACTATTTAAATCATTGAATTATAACAAAAAGTGTTCCTTACTTTATTTTAAAAATTATCTAACAAAGTAAAAATTTACCTTTAAGGCATTTTATGAATAATAACAATTTATCCATTGAAGACCGGGATCCCAGGCACAACATTATCATCAAAGGTGCAAAGGTTAACAATCTAAAAAATCTTGATGTGGTGATTCCGAGAAACAAATTGGTAGTAATTACTGGATTATCCGGTTCCGGAAAATCTTCATTAGCATTTGATACTTTATTTGCTGAAGGCCAGCGAAAATATGTAGAAAGCCTTAGCAGTTATGTCCGTCAGTTTATGGACAGAATGGAAAAACCTGAGGTTGATTACATAAAGGGAGTGTCACCGGCGATTGCCATAGAACAAAAGGTTACCATCAAAAACCCACGTTCAACTGTGGGAACTACCACTGAAATTTACGATTATCTGAAATTATTATTTGCCAGGATAGGGGTAACATATTCACCCCTTAGCGGGAAAATTGTGAAAAAAGATACTGTAAGTGATGTTGTAAATTGGTTGCTTTCATATCCAGAAAATACAAAAGCAATTATTAGATGTCCCCTATTAACTCAAAATGGGAGATCGGTTACTGAGGAGTTCAAGATTTTGTTAGCCAAAGGTTACACAAGAATATATCTAAATGATGAACTCCTTGAAATAGAAGATCATATCGACAATGATACACTTAAACATGTAAGTATTGATATTTTAATTGATCGGGTAACTGCCAGAAAAGATGAGGAAAATCAATACCGAATATCAGATTCTATCGAAACTGCTTTTTTTGAAGGGCATGGTGAATGTGAAATTGTAATCCCCGGGAAAATGAACAGGCACTTTTCTGACCGGTTTGAGGAGGATGGTATTGAATTCGAAGTGCCAACATTAAATTTTTTCAGCTTTAACAACCCTTATGGTGCATGTAGACGATGTGAAGGTTTTGGGAAAATATTGGGCATTGACCCAGACCTTGTTATCCCTGATAAAAATCTTTCTGTTTATGAAGGTGCCATAGCCCCATGGAGAAGTGATACAATGTACGCATGGCTGGAACCATTAATTAAAAATGGTATTCGGTTTGATTTTCCTATTCACAAACCATTCAAAGATCTGTCCGAAGAACATAAAAACCTTTTATGGGAGGGGAACGAATATTTCAAGGGCATAAACGCATTCTTTAAGTACCTTGAAAGAAAATCCCACAAAATACAATACAGAGTTTTGATATCCAGATACCGGGGTAGAACCGTTTGCCCTGAATGTAAGGGAACCAGATTAAGAAGGGACGCTTCTTATGTAAAGATTGATGGAAAATCCATCATCGACCTCGTTTTAATGCCAATAAATGGTCTGTCCGATTTCATTGATAACCTAAATATTGAGCCATATCAGGTTAAGGTAAGCAAAAGAATAATTGATGAAATAAAAAACAGATTATATTTCTTACAAAATGTAGGCCTGGGATATCTAACCCTTAACAGACTTACCTCCTCATTATCAGGGGGTGAATATCAACGTATAAAACTTGCAACCTCCCTGGGTAGCTCATTGGTTGGTTCTATGTATATTTTGGATGAGCCCAGCATTGGTTTACACCCAAGAGATACCGGCAGGCTGGTCAACGTTTTAAAAAAACTCCAGAAAATCGGGAATACGGTAATTGTGGTTGAACATGAAGAAGAAGTTATGAAAGCTGCTGACCAAATTATCGACATAGGACCAGGTGCTGGTACTAATGGGGGTCAGTTGGTATTTCAGGGCGACTGGAATGCCATTCGGGAGGAAAGAAAAAGTTATACTGCCAGGTACTTAAATAAAAAAGATGAAATTGAATTACCCACAAAAAGAAGGAAATGGATTAATTCAATAAAAATCAAAGGGGCAAGTGAAAACAATCTTAAAAATATTGATGTAGAAATACCTCTTGGTGTATTGTCCGTTATAACTGGTGTCAGCGGTTCGGGGAAATCAACACTGGTACGGAAAATAATTCATCCTGCGATCGGAAAAATATTAGGGACCATTTCTGAATCTACTGGAAAATTTGAAAAACTGGAGGGCGACTATAAAAAAATTTCCCATATCGAAATGGTAGATCAAAATCCAATCGGTAAAAGTTCACGATCAAATCCTGTTACCTATATAAAAGCTTACGATTTGATCAGAAACTTATTTGCTAACCAGGAACTTGCTAAAAATCGTGGCTATAAACCTGCTTTCTTCTCTTTTAATGTGGATGGCGGAAGATGTGAAGTTTGCAATGGAGAAGGTGAAACAAAAATAGAAATGCAGTTCATGGCAGATCTTTACTTAACCTGTGAAAATTGTGTGGGAAGCAGGTTTAAAAGTGAGATACTAGAAGTAAGCTACAATAGTAAAAATATAGCAGATGTTTTAAATATGACTGTCGAGGATAGCATGGAGTTTTTTGCCGGTGAAAAAAGTATTATTAATAAGCTTAGGCCCCTTTATGATGTTGGGCTTGGCTACATCACACTAGGTCAATCATCCAATTCATTGAGTGGAGGAGAAGCACAAAGGGTGAAACTAGCCTCATTTCTTGGTCATGCCAGCCCAAAAAAGGATCATACACTGTTTATTTTTGATGAGCCAACTACCGGATTACATTTTCATGATATTAACAAACTATTAAAAGCAATAAATGCATTGATAGATCAAGGGAATTCAGTTATTATTATAGAACATAATATGGAAATCATTAAATGTGCTGACTGGATTATTGATTTAGGGCCTGAAGGTGGACTTGAAGGTGGAGAAGTTTGCTTTACAGGCACACCTGAAGCTATGATAGAAATGAAAAACAATTATACTGCTCAATACCTTCAACAAAAATTATGATATTATGAGAAAACAAGTAATTGCCGGAAATTGGAAAATGAACAAATCATTAGAGGACGGCATTTCCTTAGCCATGGAAATCCGAGATGCGCTGGATGGAAAATCTATTGATAAAGATATTGTATTATGCTCCCCTTTCATTCATCTATCAAGTGTAAATGATATTTTAAGTGGCACATCCATAGCTTTCGGTGCACAAAACTGCAGCCAATTTGATAACGGTGCCTACACCGGAGAGATTTCTGCAGCTATGGTTAGATCAACTGGTGCAAATTATGTTATTTTAGGTCACAGTGAAAGGAGACAATACTTTAATGACACCTCTGAAATTTTATTAAAAAAACTGCAAAAGTCGTTCGAAAATAATCTTATCCCGATATTTTGTATTGGCGAACCACTCGAAATCAGGGAAGAGGGATCACATTTTGAGTATGTCTCAAAGCAATTAAATGAGACTTTATTTAAACTTTCTAAAGAGGATTTTTCTAAGGTGATCATCGCATATGAACCTATTTGGGCTATCGGTACGGGTAAAACAGCAACTCCTGCACAAGCCCAGGAAATGCATGCATTTATTCGAAATAAGATCAAAGAAAATATGGGTGGTGAGTTATCAGAAAATGTCCGAATACTATATGGCGGTAGTATGAAACCCGGTAATGCAAAAGATTTGGTTAAGCAAGAAGACGTTGATGGAGGGCTTATTGGTGGTGCATCATTGAAGACCAATGATTTCTTGGATATAATAAATGCTTAAATGAACTCAATCTTTTACTGCTTAGTATTCATCACTTGGGTATCGATCCTGAGTCCTGAAAAACAGGTAACCAATCCTTTTTGCAAAGTTTACGGTGTTATTTACATAGAAGAATACGAAAGTCAGGCCCACTACACAGTTTATGAAACCGATTCTGAAACGTTCGCTGATGCCATATTATTTGAAGAAAGTAACCGATTGTATGCTAATAAGACAGGAAAGTGGTTTTATACTGAAGATAGAAACCTGGCCGATTACAGAATTTATTTTAGCGACTCTAAATATAATGCTGACTTTTCTGTTTTTTTTACGGATTATGAGTCATTTGCCGGATGCAATCAATAGAAGATGAATATCTAGAACTTAAGATATCTTGCAATGGTGATACAAGAGAAATCCTGATTGCCTGGTTAGCAGACTATAATTTCAACACATTTGAAGAGATTGATGAAGGTTTATCATGTTATGGATTGGTAAGGGAACTTGATGTAGAAAATATTGAAAATTTTCTTGAGGGTTTAAAAGATTCCCTGAAATTAAAATTTGTTTTCAAGAAAGTAAAAAATGCAAACTGGAACGAAGAATGGGAAGAAAATTATCAACCAATTATTGTTGAGGATCAATGTCTTATCCATGCCTCTTTCCACAAAATAGATAAAGATTATCCTTTTAAGGTATTAATCAATCCAAAGATGTCTTTTGGCACAGGGCATCATGCTACAACTTATTTAATGGTAAAAGAGCAACTAGCATTAGATCTTAAAGAAAAAATTATTTTTGATATAGGCACAGGAACAGGCATCCTCGCAATTGTATCAAGCCAGTTAGGCGCCAAAAAAATCTATGCCTCTGAAATAAACCCCTGGGGTGTACAAAACAGTAAAGAAAATTTTTCGAATAATAATTGTGAACATATCAAATTATTTGATGAAGACCTGGATGAGATCACTCTTTCAGAAGATATTGATATAATTTTAGCAAATATCAATAGAAACACCCATCTAAAAGAGATGCAGCAATATTATCGTATGCTCAAATTACATGGCTTGATGCTATTGAGTGGTTTTTATCAAGAAGATGAACATTTGATATTGAAAGAAGCTAATAAAAAGGGATTCATTGATTTAAAATCTTCCCATCGAAATAATTGGTCTTGTATGTTATTTCGAAAAAATTAAAATAGCGATAATCACCGCTTATTCGTTAATTTTAACAATTGATTCGTTCCTATGCATAAAGCATTTCTACTCATTTCATTGCTTTTATTTTCCATAGGTGTCTGTGGGCAGCCGCTAAGAATTTCAAACGATCCGGAAAAGTTTGTATCAGAGGTTACTAAAAGCTTAAGCGCACTAGATATTGAAGCAGGCAATAAGGTTAGCTATGACTTCATAAATATCTGGCCCAAACTTACCGATCAACAACAAGAAACAATCATTGACCTGGCGAGACAAATGAAAGGAAGAGGGATGCAGGTTTATCCCCATTTCCTCTATTATTTCGGCTATATTACCTATTCTAAAACTGAAGAAAACATAAGCTCACAAGAGCTATCAGAGGTATTGGAAATAAACAGAGAAGCCTTAAATGATTTTTCTTATAGTGAATATGAAGATTTTTTGCTTTCCCTTAATTTCTTTTTTGCCCGGCGAATCCTTTACACCTCAAGGTTCAGTTACCTAAAAGCTACGGGCGGAAGCTATGATTTTAAATCCTTAGAATATGGTGAGTTTGATGAACTATATCAATCCAACTACTCAGATGATCCTATTGTAAACAAATATGATATAAAACTGGATACAAAATTTGGATTTCTTGATGTTGTAGGGCCTGTTATCGAGTTTGAAAATTTAAGCTTGGAATTAGTTACCCGGTATGATTCTTCCATAATTAAAGATGTGTCAGGGTTTTTCTTGTTAAAAAAACTATTGTTTATAGGGGAGCAGGGGACGTTTGACTGGTCAAGGCAAGTGAGGGCTGGAGAAGGCGCTAAAGTCGGCTTAGGAAAATTTTTCTTAAAAGCAAAAAGTGCAGAACTACAATCTGCTTATGCAAAAGCAGAGTATCCTGTATATTTTAAAGGAGGAACTCAGGGGTTTTTTAAGTTTATCAGTCAAGAGCCAATTGGTGGAGCATATAAATACCCCCAGTTTACTTCCTATCATGCCGATCTCAATTTCGACTTACCTGAAGATAATGTTTCATTCTATGGTGGGTTTGGAATAAAGGGAAACAAAACCTACGGAAAAAATCTTTCTAATGAAAAAGGCACACTAACCATTTTAGATGGAAACGGAAGATCAGCAGTGTTTCGAAGTAGATTATTTGAATTTCAGGATAGTACAATTTTAGGTCCAAATACAAGCTTTTCTTTAATCCATAATAATGATTCACTGTATCATTCAAATGTAAAACTTAGATATGATCGGGCTAAGAATTTAATGGGAGTTTATAATTATGACGGAAAAGGTCAGGACAGGCCATTTAATTCTACCTTTTTTGAGATGGAATTTCTTGCTGATGCTATTGAATGGGATCTTGACACGGACAGCCTGAATATTGAAATAATGAACGCCAGCAATATCATCCCTGCAATTTTCACATCACATGATTATTTTAATAATTATACTTATGGAAAACATACTGGCTTATTTAGATATCACCCAATAGCATTAGTTGTTAAGTATGCGGATGATTATGATATTAAAAAATACAATCTTTCTGACTTAAAATTTGCTTACGATTTCAATCCAAAATTCATGGAAGCCTCCATGAAATATTTGAATGCCCTTGGCTTCATTAACTATGATGAAAGAACAGAAGCTATCGAAGTGCTACCAAAAGCCTTTCATCAGGTGAAATCTAATTTTAAGAAAAAAGATTATGATCATTTATTAATTTCTTCCCTTTCTTCAGCATATCCAAATGCAACGATATCATTTGATAGTGCTGAAATGATCATAAGAGGGGTAAAGGAGTTTTATCTTTCCGCTGAAAGGGGCGTGACGGTTGAACCAGACAGTGGCATCGTAAAATTGAAGGAAGGTAGGGGTTTATTATTTGACGGAACAGTAAATGCAGGTGAGATGGTGATTAAAGGGAAAAAATTTCTCTTTGATTACCAGGGGTTTTCACTAGATATGAAAGCGATAGATTCGATCAGATTAAGCTATCAGGATACTTTAAGCACAGATTCCAGTAAAGTAGATGATGAGGCAAAAAAAGAAACTGTTGACAATCATATAACAGAAACATCAGGTGTATTAACTATTGATAGGCCCGAAAATAAATCAGGGGTAAAAGAATATCCTAATTACCCACTTTTTTCATCCAATTCGAACAGTACTGTTTACTTTAACCAAGAGGATATTTTAGATGGCGCGTATGATCGCTCCATACGTTTTGAGATACCTCCTTTTGTTATGGACAGCGTTGATTCAAAAAATCCTTCAGCGGCGGGATTTGAAGGAACATTTTATACCAATGGGATTTTTCCCGAATTTGATGAAACCCTGTTAATTATGCCAGATAAATCATTTGGCTTTTATCATTCAATTCCTTCAGAAGGTTTCAATCTCTACAATGGGCCTGGTAAGATCTACGGAAAGCTTAAGCTCGATAAAAATGGTATACAATCAGAAGGGTCATTGTCTTTTTTATCAACAGAACTATTCTCAGACGATTTTACATTTTATATGGACTCTGTAACAGCTGTAGGATCTGGAGGTAATATAGAAGACAAAGTCCTGGACAATGCCTCATTTCCACAAGCAGTATTAGGAAAATTTAAGATGAGATGGCTCCCAAGAAAAGATAGCATGTATATAGAAAATATTGAAGAGCCATTTCAATTCTATAATGGTACGGCATCATTAGATGGCAAAGCTAATATTACAACAAATGGTATGCTTGGGTCTGGCACGCTTTTAACCAGAGGCACCATAGCGAAATCCAGAAATCTGAAATTTACAAAAAACTCCTATTCTGCACGTCATGCTGATTTTAAAGTCTTATCTGACATTCCTGATAAGCCTGCTTTGGCTGGAGACGACATACTACTGGATTTTGATTTGAATAACAATATAGCAGATATACAACCCGAAGTGGAAGGCGTGGCAGCCATTAGCTTTCCATATGCACAAATGAAAACATCTATTACAAAAGCTACGTGGGATTTAGCAAATCAAAAGGTTTATATGAATAAGCCTGAGGATGTTGACATTAAAAACTCATATTTCTATTCAACCCGACCAGAGCTAGATTCGCTGGCTTTCAATGCAACAGAAGCTGTATATGATATTAATACCACAGAACTTGTAATTAATGGAATTCCGTTTATTACAGTTGCGGATGCTAAGATTATTCCAGAAAATAATAGAACCATAATTCAAGAAAACTCAAAATTACAAACACTGACCAACGCCGAGATAATATTAGATACCCTAAATGAATTTCATTACCTGTACGATGCGGAAGTAGAAATTTTTTCAAAAAATGACTATGCAGGCAGTGCTACTTATCAATTAACCACCGCAAGTAAGGATACCTTCGCGATAAGATTTGAAAATTTCGAGCTTCAAGAGATAGAATATGAAGGAGATAAAAAAAGAAAAAAGTATAAACTGACGACAGTATCTGAAGCAAAAGTTGATGAAAACGATTTGTTGAAAATCTCCTCTGAAATTTTTTATAAGGGTAAAGTGAAGTTATTCGCATTTAGAGAAGCTTTATCGCTTGATGGTTTTGTTAAATTAAATATTGATAACTTACCAGATGTTGATTGGATTGTATTCACAAGCGATGGTACAGATAAAAATGTTTCAATTAATGTAAATAATAGCATCACGCAAAATGGTGATTCATTACATATTGGTATCCATTATACTTTTGATGGACGCATTTATACAACTTTTACAAACCGTAAAGAAAGTGATTTGGATTATGATGCGTTCTCTCCTAATGGATCCTTGAGTTTTAATGATGAAAAACAGTATTTCATTGTGGAAGAAAAAACAACTACAGACGAAGGTTTTTACTACGATAATAATGTTATGATCTATGATAATAATTCTGAAAAAATTGTCTTTGAAGGATTATTTGATTTTTTCCCTAATCTATCTGATTTTAAAATTGATGCATCCGTAATAGGAAATGCATCATTATCAGATAATTACTATGAAGCTAATAGCTTCCTTATCCTTGACTTTCCTTTCAATAAAAGATTGGCCTCCTTAATGACAACCGATCTCAATGATATTGTTGAAAGAATCGGACCACCCATGGCGTATGAAATATCTGAAGATGATTTACAAAAATTGTCATATCATGTAGGGGATGAAGTGACAAAAACTTTTGAATTAAAATCAATTGATAAGTATATCCCGTTAATTCAAACTTCTTCTGCGCTTTTGAAGCCCTTGGTCCTTTCTGATATAAAATTTATTTGGTCTCCTGAGTATCGATCATGGTATAGTAAAGGAAAAATTGGACTTTCCAACATTTATCAATCTGACATAAATGCTAAATTTGATGGTTTCTGTGAAATAAAAAATACGGAGGAAGGTGCAGTCTTTCATCTCTTTCTATATGCTGCTCCTGGCTCATGGTATTATTTCAATTTACAGGAAAATCAATTGTCATTATATTCGGGTAATCCGGAGTTCAACCAGGAGGTTAAAAGTGAATCCAATATTGGAAAAGCAAAAGTTGGGAAATTAGTCATAGGGGTGCCTGAAGAAAATTTCATGATGGAGTTTATCAATAGATTTAGAAAAGATTATTTTGGCATTGAGGAACCCTTTGATATACAAATGCCAGAAGATGTCTCTTTTCAGGAAGAAGAAGCACTTAAAACAATTGAAGAGGAAGAAATAGATGATGATGATTTTGGATTTTAAATATTGATATGACGAATAAAGCAATAGATTACCTGAATAATAACAAAGAAAAATTTCTAGACGAGTTATTAGACCTTTTAAGCATCCCTTCAGTAAGTACCCAGGATAAACATAAATCAGACATTCTTAAAGCTGCCAATTATCTTAAAGAGAAGTTTGAAGCATGTAAAGTCGATACTATAAAGGTTATAGACACACCTGGCAATCCTGTGATTTTTGCCGAAAAAAAAGTGGATAAAAACAAGCCCACAGTTCTTGTTTATGGACACTATGATGTTCAGCCACCGGAACCACTTGAAAAATGGTCATCTGGACCGTTCGACCCTGTTATCAAAGACGGGAAAATATTTGCCAGGGGTGCAAGTGACGATAAAGGCCAGATGTATGCTCATGTAAAGGCATTCGAGTCCTTGGTTGCAACCAATGAGTTGCCTTGCAATGTGAAGTTTTTAATTGAAGGAGAGGAAGAAGTAGGCTCTAAGAACCTTGAAGCTGTTGTGAGAAATAATGTTGATCTGCTTCAATCAGACACCTTATTGATCTCCGATACAGATATGATTAGCAATGAGAATCCTTCAATTACCGTGGGGATAAGAGGTATAGCTTATCTGGAAATCGAAGTATCAGGCCCTAATAGAGATTTGCATTCCGGAATGTTTGGAGGAGCCATTGGTAATCCTATTA
Organism: uncultured Roseivirgaceae bacterium; assembly: GCA_964429655.1. Classification (GTDB taxonomy): domain Bacteria; phylum Bacteroidota; class Bacteroidia; order Cytophagales; family Cyclobacteriaceae; genus CAYSCZ01. Next base: position 67,120 of record CAYSCZ010000001.1, on the reverse strand, counting down.
ATATCATGTGTCAAATGATCGCTTCTCTAAAAGATGAACAAGGGAAAATTACTATACCTGGTTTTTATAATGAGGTCAAAGAAGTATCAACCGCAGTAAGGGATGAAATTAACAGCGCGCCATTTGATATAAATGAATTTAAGTCAGAATTAGGAATTAATGATACTCTTGGAGAAGATGGTTACACCACCATCGAAAGATTAGGTATAAGGCCCAGCCTTGACGTTAATGGTATCTGGGGTGGATATACCGGGGAAGGCGCTAAAACTGTGATACCATCGAAAGCTTATGCTAAGATAAGCATGAGGCTTGTTCCAAATCAGGATAGCGTAGTTATAGCCGAATTATTTGAAAAACATATCAAACGCATAGCACCACAATCGGTTCATGTTAAAGTAACGAAACATCATGGAGGTAATCCATGTAATATGCCTACCACCTCCACTGGATATCAAGCTGCAAAAAAAGCATTCCAAAGCGCATGGAATAAAACACCAATTCCAACAAAAGAAGGCGGTAGTATTCCGATTGTCCCTTTTTTACAAGAAATTCTGGGACTAACCCCTATTTTAATGGGCTTCGGCTTAAGTGAGGATGCCATTCATTCGCCCAACGAAAATTTCCGCCTTTTTAATTACTATAAAGGCATTGAAACTATAATTTATTTCTATAAACACTTCAGTACTTTAAGTAATCCTAAATGAAATAATATTTCGATATTATGTTGGTTATGTTTATTATATTTTGTTTTATAGATCATATAAGTATATTTAATTTTTACTTTCAACATAATTAAACTACTTTTGAAGTCTTACTGATTGCATTGTAAGAAATTCAACATTCACCTAAGTAGACCTGTTCGTTATTTACATTTAATTTAAGCTTATGAGTGAAATCAATATTAATGGATTGTATACCCCATCCATGGAGCATGATGCATGTGGCATTGGATTTATTGCAAAACTGAATAATAGTCCTACAAATAAGGTTGTAAAAGATGCGATTAACATGCTTGAAAGAATGGAGCATAGAGGAGGTTGTGGGTGCGATCCTGAGACAGGAGATGGTGCCGGCATTATGGTTCAGATCCCCCATGATTTTTTCATAAAAGAATCAAATAAGCTTGTCTTTGACCTGCCCTCAAAGGGTAAATATGGGGTAGGCATGATATTCATGCCCAGGGATAAAAATTTGCAGATAGAAATATTTGAGCAATTGAATAAAATAATTCTTAGCTGTGATTTTCAACTAATAGGAAAGAGAGGAGTACCTACCAATAATACCACTATTGGTGAAACCGCAAAGTCCAATGAACCAAGGATAGTTCAATTCTTTTTAAAGCATAATATAGATCTTAAACCTGCAGATCTTGAACGAAAACTTTATATTCTAAAGAAAATAGCCCAAAACAAGATTGGCCCATCTTATGAGGATTTTTATATATGCTCACTTTCATCAAAAACAATAATTTATAAAGGGCAATTAAGAACAGACCAACTGTCTACCTATTTCACAGATTTGATAGACCCCGATTTCAAATCTGCTTTTGGTATGATACATTCGCGCTTCTCAACCAATACTTTCCCAAAGTGGTCATTAGCACAACCTTTTAGATACATAGCGCATAACGGTGAAATAAATACCATAAGAGGTAATGTCAATAAAATGAGCGCTAAAGAGGCATTATTAAAATCCTCTTACTTCACAGATGAAGAAATCAAACAGCTCCTTCCAATTTGTAAATCCGAAAACAGTGACTCGGCTAATCTTGATGAGATTGTTGAATTACTGGTGATGAGTGGTAGGTCTATCGCCCATACCTTAATGATGCTTATACCAGAAGCCTGGCAGGATAATAAAAGGATGAATGAACATAAGAAAGCATTTTATAAGTATCATGCCTCTATAATGGAACCATGGGATGGGCCTGCAGCTATTTGTTTCACAACAGGTGACACTATTGGTGCATGTTTAGACCGAAACGGATTGAGGCCAATCAGATATACGCTGACAAAAGACGATACGTTAATCGTTGCCTCAGAAAGCGGGGCTCACGAAGTGGAGGACCATCAAATTAAAAACAGGGGACGACTAAAGCCAGGAAAAATGTTGGTTGCTAATTTAGCTAAAGGGGAATTATTATTTGACGAGGAAATAAAAAGAGAGATCAGTATTCAACAACCCTATTCAAGCTGGATTAATGAAAAAAGAATAAAGCTTAGATTATTACCTAATGTTCCTTATGAACCATATAATTTTTCAAATGAAGATCTTTTAAAAAGACAAAAACTATTTGGTTTTACAGAAGAGGATCTAAAGGTTATCCTGGGACCCATGGCTGAGGCGGGTAAAGAACCAATTGGATCTATGGGGGCAGATACGCCACTCGCTGTGTTGTCAAAATTTACTCAACACCCAGCAAACTATTTTAAACAAATATTTGCGCAGGTAAGCAATCCACCCATCGATTCTATCAGGGAACGTTTAGTAATGTCACTGTTTACCAGGGTAGGGAGTAACCATAATATACTGGAAGAAACCCCTGAGCACTGCCGGCAAGTACACATCACACAACCAGTGCTGAGCCAGAGGATTTTAGAGAAGATTAAAACATTGCCGAAAGAATTAAATAGCGAGATTATTCCAATCAATTTTCACGAAGACGAATCTCTGGAAGAGGGACTTGACAAAATATGCATTAAAGCAGAACAAGCTGTGCTTAATGATAAAAAAATATTAATCCTGAGTGATTTAAATATTGAAGAAAATAATTTGCCGGTCCCTTCGCTTTTGGCTACAGGTGCCGTTCAACACCACTTGATCAATAGAGGCCTAAGAGCCAGGACGAGTATTGTAGTTGAAAGTGGTGACGCTATAGAAACCCACCATTTTGCCACTTTAATCGGTTATGGTGCCTCTGCTATCCATCCCTACATGGCATTTGAAACATTAAAAAGTCTACTAAGCCAAAGAAAAATATCCATCCCATGGAGCGAGATTGAAAGAAACTATACCAAAGCCGTTGGTAATGGATTACTAAAAATTATGTCAAAAATGGGTATCTCCACCCTGCAATCTTATCAGGGCGCTCAAATATTTGAAGCTGTGGGCTTAGGCCCTAAAGTAATTGATAAATGCTTTAAAGGTACCCCTTCAAGGATATCAGGCATTGGCTTTGAGCAATTTGAAAAAGAAATACGTCATAAAAAGAAGTACTCGCTAAGTAAAAACGGTCAGCTTGAATTTGGCGGAATATATCAGTGGAAGCAAAGAGGAGAGGCCCATCTATTAAATCCGGACACGATTCATTTGCTTCAAAAATCAGTAAAACTTTGTGATTTTGAGCTGTTCCAGAAATATAGCCGGAGAGTAAATGAACAATCATCGAAAGTTATTACGCTTAGAAGTCTATTTGATTTCAATAAAAGTCATAGCATACCCATCGAAGAAGTAGAACCTGTCGAGAATATATTGAAACGCTTCGCAACCGGAGCAATGTCGTTCGGTTCGCTTTCTCATGAAGCGCATGCAACACTTGCCATTGCGATGAATAGAATAGGTGCCAAAAGTAATAGTGGTGAAGGAGGCGAAGATGAAATCAGATACCAACGGAAAATGAATGGAGACCTTGAAAGGTCTGCTATTAAGCAGGTAGCTTCCGGGAGATTTGGTGTTACCAGTTATTATTTATCAGAAGCTGATGAAATCCAAATAAAAATTGCGCAGGGAGCTAAACCAGGTGAGGGCGGTCAATTACCTGGCCATAAGGTCGATGAGTGGATCGGCAAAGTCAGAAACTCAACACCAGGTGTGGGCTTAATATCCCCACCCCCCCATCATGATATTTATTCCATAGAAGATTTGGCCCAGTTGATCTTTGACCTGAAAAATTCAAATAGGAACGCAAGAGTAAATGTTAAACTAGTTTCGGAAGTAGGTGTTGGTACCATAGCTGCAGGTGTGGCTAAAGGATTTGCTGACGCAATTTTGATTTCAGGAGCAGATGGGGGTACAGGTGCTTCACCGCTTAGCTCAATAAGGCATGCAGGTCTACCGTGGGAGATTGGTCTTGCTGAAGCGCAACAAACTCTGGTCAAAAATGGACTTAGAAGTCGTGTTGTACTACAAACCGATGGGAAAATATTAACAGGAAGGGATATCGCTATCGCTACCTTGCTTGGTGCTGAAGAATGGGGTGTTTCTACAGCTGCCCTTATCGCGGAGGGCTGCATTATGATGAGAAAATGTCACCTAAATACCTGCCCTGTAGGCGTTGCCACTCAAAACCCCGTACTAAGAAAACTATTTAGTGGAGATCCTCAACATGTCGTTAACTTATTTACATTCTTAACTGAAGAACTTAGGAGTATAATGGCTGAACTTGGTTTTAGAAATGTAAATGAAATGGTAGGACAATCTCAAAACTTAAAAGTTATTGATAAGAAGCCATTATCCAAACTAAATACCCTGAAACTTGAAAATATACTTCATAAAGAAGAGCCCAGGCATGACGACACGCTATATAATTCAAAAAAACAAGAACATCCAATAAAAGATGTTATTGACCTTGACTTGATAAAGAGAACCGCCGAATCAATCACCAGGCATGAAGTCTGTTCAGGATTCATGCCTATCAAAAATACCAACAGGGCAGTTGGAACGATGTTATCACATGAAATTTCGAAAAAATATAAAAAGGATGGCCTGCCTGAGGGGACCATTCAATATCAGTTCAAGGGTTCTGCCGGTCAGAGCTTCGGGGCATTTTGTACCAAAGGCATCAGATTTATACTTGAAGGTGATGCTAACGATTATTTTGGAAAAGGATTGTGTGGCGCTCAATTAATAATATATCCCCCCTATTCAACCACCTTTAACAGGAACAAAAATATTATTGTTGGTAATGTGGCCTTATTTGGGGCCACCTCAGGTGAAGCTTATATCAGTGGTATGGCGGGGGAAAGGTTTTGTGTAAGAAATTCAGGTGCACAAGCTGTGATAGAAGGAGTCGGTGATCATGGATGTGAATATATGACCGGAGGAAGGGTGCTTGTCTTAGGTCCGGTAGGTAGAAATTTTGCCGCTGGTATGAGTGGTGGCATAGCCTATGCATTTGACCCGGCGGAAAATCTGTGTGAGAGTGTAAATCTTGAAATGGTTGATTTGGATCCTATAGAAAATGAAGATCTTGAATTAATCAAAGTTATGTTATTGAAACATCTAAAATTTACTGGCAGTAGCGTAGCTGAGGAATTATTGCTTGACTGGGAGCGGTACATCGATAAGTTTGTCAAAGTGATGCCTAGAGATTTCAAAGCAGTGCTGTTAGCAAAAAAAGAAAGTCTAGAATCTTCAAGAAATTAATTATGGGAAGTAAAACAGGTTTTTTAGAGATTAATCGTTCAGAACCATCTTACAAAGATCCATCTGAAAGGATTAATGACTATAAAGAATTTTATGAACCCTTTTCTGTAGAAAAAACACAAGAACAAGGGGCAAGATGCATGGATTGTGGTGTTCCTTTTTGCCATAGTGGATGCCCACTGGGTAATATTATTCCTGATTTTAATGACGCAGTTTACAGAGGTGACTGGGAAGAAGCATATAACATTCTTAACTCAACCAATAACTTTCCTGAGTTTACCGGTAGAATTTGTCCTGCCCCCTGTGAATCTTCATGTGTTTTGGGAATAAACAAACCACCTGTAACAATTGAACACATTGAAAAAACCATCATTGAGACTGCCTTTAAGAATGGTTATGTGAAACCAAATCCTCCAGAAGTACGCACCGGTAAAAAAGTGGCGGTTGTAGGTTCAGGGCCGGCCGGTTTGGCTGCCGCCATGCAATTAAACACAGCAGGCTATTGGGTTACTGTTTTTGAAAGAGATGATCGTTTAGGAGGTCTTCTAAGATATGGTATTCCTGATTTCAAACTAGAAAAATGGACAATCGATCGTCGATTAGAAATAATGGAAAAAGAAGGCGTTACATTTCAAACAAAGGCCAACATAGGAGAGAACGTATCAGTTGATGATTTAAAAAGTGAATATGATGCAATCCTTTTAACTGGAGGAAGTACTATACCAAGACGCATTCCTATTGCTGGGAACGAGCTTGATGGGGTGTATTTCGCCATGGATTTTCTTACTCAACAAAATAAAGTTGTTGCCGGAGACACAATCCGTGATCAAATTATGGCTACTGGAAAAAATGTTGTGGTTATAGGCGGAGGGGATACCGGCTCAGATTGTGTGGGAACATCCAACAGACATAAAGCGAAAAGCATAACCCAAATCGAAATAATGCCGCGGCCTCCAAAAGACAGATCCTCAAATAATCCCTGGCCTGAATGGCCAATGACACTACGAACCTCTTCCAGCCATCAGGAAGGGTGTGAAAGAGATTGGTCCGTTTTGACTAAGGCATTCATTGGGAATGATAAAGGAGAACTAACTGGTTTAAAAATTATAAAAATAGAGTGGACGGGAAAGACCTTTAAAGAAATAGAAGGAAGCGAGGTTATAATACCCTGTGAGATGGCATTAATTGCAGCAGGTTTTGTTCATCCGCAAAAAAAGGGGATGATTGAGAAGTTGGGAATTGAACTGGATGAACGTGGAAATGTAAAAGCAGATAATTATCAAACGAATATTCCATCAATTTTTACAGCCGGGGATATGAGAAGGGGACAGTCATTGGTCGTTTGGGCTATATCTGAAGGACGGGAGGCCGCCAAGGCAATGGATGAATATCTGATGGAGGCATCACCATCACCGTTGCTGTCAAAATCCAAATCGATGCTGGAACTGGATATGGTTTAACACATCGTTCCGGTATCAGGATCTATATAACAAGCGTCTCCTGATATTGATCGCTGAAAATCAAGGTCCCTCTTTAGATGGTTAAAAAACTTTTTAAGGTTGTCATAACCTTTGATATTTTTTCCATTTTCCTGAATATAAGATTTTTGGGCAGTTTCTAATGTTTTGTGGGCAATTGATTCTTGATTCAAAAAAGTCTCAATATAATTTCCAGTATAGTCATAGTTCTTATAAAATAGTATCATATCATTATAATTTCATTTAAAAGGATTATCGCCACTGTCTTGACTACTATCATATACACGAATAGCCACGACCCGGGCTTCAGCTGTAGTAACATTTTCTACCAGAACATTGCAATTAATGACCGTTTTACGACCTTTTACTTCAATTACTTTTGCTCTTAATTCTATGATCTTGTCATTTGGTGTTGGTTTAAGGTATTTGATGTTTAAGGTTCCGGTTGCATAACGATAGATAGGATAAGACGCAAGCGACCTGCTCTCTCTCTTATAAGCGTCTGCCATTGCGGTTCCCATACAATGGCAATCGATAAGTGTTGCTAATATGCCTCCATTAATAACATTTGCCCAGCCATGATACCTCTCCTCAGACATCCATTTACAAACTGAATCATTATCTTCCCAATAACTTTTAATTTGCAATCCTTCGGGATTATGAATACCACAGCCAAAACATACGTTTTCAGGCATATAGTCTTGGAAAAATTCACTTTTCTCCATATTTTGGATTTAAACTACGACACAAAAATGGTACATATTTTAGATTTAAAATTTCTTGGACTTGAAAAAGCAATTGCCTGCTTTCTTGTAAATACTAGTGAAGGGCCAGTCATTATTGAAACAGGCCCTTACTCCACAATCAGTAGTATTAAAAATGAGCTATCCAGGCATGGTCTTGAAATGAGCGATATCAAAAATGTTTTCCTCACACACATCCACCTTGATCATGCGGGAGCATCATGGGCATTTGCACAAAACCAGTCTAATATTTATGTCCATCCCTTCGGCGCCGGTCACTTAATTGATCCATCAAAATTAATTGAATCAGCCAAAAGGATTTATAAAGATGATTTGGATAGGCTTTGGAGTGATATGAATCCTATTGACTCAAGCCTGATTACAGAAGTTAAAGACCGAGACATATTCAAGCTTGGCAATTTAGAAGTATTAGCCTTGCATACACCCGGTCATGCAAAACACCATATTGCCTGGAAAATCAATGATATAATTTTCACCGGGGATGTTGCGGGGGTAAAGATTGGGGATGGTCCGGTTGTGCCTCCTTGCCCTCCTCCGGATATAAATCTTGAAGATTGGAATGATTCGATAAGTAAAATACTAAGCCTCAAACCAAAAAAATTATATCTGACGCATTTTGGCCTGATCGAAAATATTGGTGAACACCTTAATGAACTAAAAGAAATATTGAATGACTGGGCATATTGGATAAAAGACAAATGGGAAGCCGGAGAAGAAAAAGAAGAGATTGTAAGACAATTTAAGGAATACACCGCCGGGCAATTAAGATCCAAGGGAGTTAATGACTATGGATTAAAACAATATGAAGCAGCTAATCCATCATGGATGAGTGTAGCAGGACTCATTAGATACTGGAAAAAGAAAGCCGGGTAATTAATACAAGGCCATATCAAATCTCTTCCTATATTTTTTTGTGATGGGATTATCAGGTCCTAAAAAATTAAAAATAGCAATGGCTCCGGTCCTGAAGGTACCTTCGTATTTATCTTTATTAATCATTACCTGACCGATCAGTTTCTCTAAAGCCGGTTCAAAATCTTTATTGTTGACAAGTCGTTGAATTACTTGTAAATCCATGTCTATGGCTCCATTTGCCTGATATTCAAGAAGATTACCAATGCTCAGAATATAGGTGGCCTCATCGAATAGGTCATCATTTGGTTTAATATCCTTTATTAATTTTTTAGCCTCTGAAGGATTTCCAAAAACAAGTTCTTTTGCCAAAGAAACTTTCCCCTCATTCAAGTCTGAATTTTTATTTACAAATGCTTTCAATGCCGTCAAATCACCATGATTAGTGGATTTAACTTCCTCTAAAATAGATTCAAGATCCGCAGTACGTGGATCAGGAATATTCTTAGCAAGCCACTTTTCTATTTGGACTTTAGGTAAGGCACCTGTGAAATTAGACCTGACCTCACCATCAATAAATAGTTTAACATCAGGAATGCCTCGTATATCATAATTTGCACTTATCTCCTGGTTGTTGTCGACATTAATCTTAACTAGTTTCCACTTGCCAGCATTTTCTTTTTCCAGTTCTTCCAGTATTGGGGTTAAATATTTGCACGGACCACACCAATCGGCCCAAAAGTCGACTAAAACTGGTTGATTTTTACTTTCTTCTATAACTTGTCTTTCAAAATCCATATTTTCTTTAACAATTAAAGTCGTTTTATGATTTCAAATTTTGTAACTAAAGTAGGCAAACTGCCAATCTGACAATCGAATATAATTAACCTTAATTTTTAACTATTGAATGATTAGAATATTAAATTTTGCCTTTATTTTAATCTTTGCCGTATTAAAACTATGAACAATTAAAAATTGATGTATGGAGAGCCCGTTGCTTGATAAGCTGAAGCAGTTCAAAAAGAAATATTTTTTAAACCTACTAATAAAAAGCCTTTTAATTTTTTTTCTTTCAGTACTAGGTATTTACCTCTTTATCAATGCTTTAGAATATTTATTCCATTTTAATAGTGTTATAAGGAGCATACTTTTTTACTCCCTCACACTATCTTTCATAGGTTTATTTATCTATTATATCATTATTCCTTTCTGGAAACTAATGAATTCAAATAATATCCTTACCGATGAAGAGGCAGCAAGGAAGGTTGGTGAAAATTTTCCTTATATTAAGGATAAGCTTCTGAATATCATACAGTTATATGAAAAAAGTAAAAATAATGAACTAGCCAGGGCCAGCATTAACGCATTATCAAAAAATTATAAAAATGTAAACTTTAAAGAGGCTATAAACCTTAAAGCAAATACGAGGTATGTAAAATATGTTTCTATCCCTCTGATAACACTGTTGGTAATTCTATTATTTAGTCCGCAATTTATTACCAACAGTACTACCCGCATCATTGATTATTCAAATGAATACAAGCCTGTGGCTCCTTTTGCATTTAAGTTAATCAATGATGACCTAAATGCATTTTACAATGAAGATTTTAAAGTTATGCTGAGATACCAAGGTGAACCAGCTCCAAATGAAACCTTTATCGTTGTGAATGATCGACGGATAAAGATGCGATATAATGAGGATGGTATTTTCACTCATAATTTCTTAAAAATTCAAAGACCAAAGTCTTTTTATTTTAATGCATCAGGATTCAACTCAAGCACGTACGATCTAAGTGTCAGTAACAGGCCCAACATCAAAGATTTCAATGTGGAGTTACTATTCCCCGGATACACTAATAAAAAAAACGAAACAATTAAAAATTCAGGAAATCTTGTTATGCCCGAAGGAACACAGGTTAATTGGAACTTATCTACCACCGAAACTGATAGTATTTACTTTCAATTTTTAAACTCCGGAGATATATACAAGACAAAAAAGCTGGAAAATGGAATATTCGAACTTACCAAATCGGTATATTCCAGCGATGTTTACCTTGTCAATTTAAAAAATGAGTTAAGTACTAATAAAGATAAAATTCAATATACCATTGATGTTATCAAAGACGAATTTCCAAATATAGAACTAGAAGTTTTTAAAGATACCGTTTTTTATGAATCTGTCATTATTGGAGGATCCGTATCTGACGATTACGGATTAAATACCATCGAACTAAAATATCGATCCATAGACAATAACGATGGAGGTTTTAATTCAATAGCCATCTCTTTTAATAAGAATCAAAATAATCAGAGTTTATTTTATGATTGGCAAGTCGATAGTATATTGTCAGGAACACAAAGTGGCATTGAATTCTTTGTTAGGGTAACGGATAACGATGGTGTAAATGGAAGTAAAAGCACAAGATCCCAGATTTACACTTTTAAAATCCCTTCAAAAAGGGAAATTTCTAAAGCTTTAGACAGAGATTCCGAAAAGACTGAACAACAAATCAATAAATCATTAAGCAAAGCGAAAGAAATCAATAACCAACTAAAAAAAGTCAAAGATCGCCTAAAAGGAAAGAAAAATCTGGAATGGCAGGACGAACGGATATTGCAAGACCTGATCAAAAAAAGGCAAGAGATACAAGAGGACATTGCAGACCTTAAGAAACAAAATGATTCCTTCAATAAAAAAAATGAAAGGTTCAACGATCAAAGTGAGCAAATAAAAGAAAAATCAGAGCAACTTAAAGAATTGATGGATGAACTGCTCGATGAAAAAACAAGAGCGCTGTACAAAGAACTGCAAAAACTTCTGGAGGAAAACAAGGATGTAAGTGACGTCCAAGAAATGCTTGAAAAAATAGATGAAAGCGAAGATAACCTTGAAAAGGAACTGGAACGAGCAATAGAATTATTTAAGAAACTGAAGTATGAAAGTAAACTTGACGAAGTAATCAAGGATGTTGAGGAGCAAGCCGAAGAACAAAAGGAAATATCAGAAAAAACTTTGGATAAAAATCAGAATCTGGAGGAATTAGAAGACCAACAGGACAAGTTAAATAAAGAGTTTGAGAGTGTAGAGAAATCACTCGAAGAATTGGAAGAAATGAATAAAGAGCTTAAAAATCCGACGCCCACAGATGATATGTCTGAAGAAATGAACAATATCAAGAATGAACAAAAAAAGAGCTCCGAAAATTTAAGCAAAGGCAAAAGAAAAAAAGCTAACCAGTCACAGGAGAAAAGTAGCCAGCAGATGCAAAAGATGAAGCAGAAGCTTCAGAATATGCAGATGAATATGGAGATGGCCACACTGAGTGAGAACTTAAATAATCTGCGAGATATTGAAGATAATTTGTTAAAACTATCCTTTCATCAGGAAGAGGTACTGGGAAAATTCAGAAATTTAAATGTAAGTGATCCACAATTTGTGAATGTTTCTCAAGAACAGATTAAGCTTATGGATGACGCCAAGATAATAGAAGATAGCCTCTTTGCGCTCGCAGAAAGGGTGTTCCAGTTAAAGTCCTTCGTAACCCGCGAGGTTAATAAGATGAATAAATACATGGATGAAGCCAGCGATGCCATAAAAGAACGGAGGCGGGGCATGGCACTCAGCAAGCAACAATTTGCCATGACATCCATGAATAATCTGGCTTTAATGTTAAATGATGTGCTTCAAAATATGCAGATGCAAATGTCGGATGCTATGGGTAAACCACAAGACGGTCAGCAAAAAAAAGGCATGAAAATGCCAAGCTTAAGTAATCTTCAGCAACAACTGAATAAAAAAATCGAAGAGCTAAAGCGAAGTGGGAAAAATGGTCGATCCTTGTCAGAAGAACTGGCTAAATTAGCTGCAGAACAAGAAAAAATAAGAAGAAGGTTATCAAAAGAAAAAGGTAAACTAGAGCAAATAAATGAGGGTAAAGCAGGAAATAAACTAGGAGAGATTATTGAAAAGATGGAAGAGACTGAACTAGACCTAGTAAACAAACAAATAACAAAAGAAACTATTGAGCGTCAAAAAGAGATACTTACCAGATTATTAAAGTCCGAAGATGCACTGAGGGAACAAGAAATGGATAAAAAAAGAAAGGGTGAAACTGCAAAAGAAAAAAGACGTGATATTCCTCCAGAATTTGAAGAATATATTAAACTAAAAAAGCAGGAAATCGAACTCCTAAAAACAGTGCCGATAAAACTAAATCAATTTTATAAACAGGAAGTAAATAAATATTTCTTAAGGTTAAGTGATCAAACCGATGAACTCAATTAAAATACAATTCCCATCTCTTGAAGAAAATATTAGGATCGTTGAAAGCTTTATTGACAATGCTAAAGAAAAGTACAGCTTAAATGATGACATATATGGTAACATAATGATAGCTGTAACAGAATCTGTCAACAATGCAATAAATCATGGTAACAAAAAAAATGCCAAGAAGAACGTTTATCTGAGCTTAAACCTTATTGACAGTATGATAAAGTTTTCTATAAAAGACGAAGGAGATGGTTTTAATTATAAAGAACTTCCTGATCCTACAGCACCGGAAAATATCGATAAGCCTGGAGGAAGGGGCATCTTCTTAATGAAACACCTTAGTGATGAAGTATGCTTTAAGAATGATGGAAGCGAAGTTGAACTTTCATTTTACCTTGGTTAATGGCAGAAATAAATATTTTCTGTGAGGATATGGAACATACACTAAACAACGAGAAAAAACTAACTGAATTAATTCAAAAAATAATTCAAAAAGAAAAAAAATCATTAGACACACTTAATATAATACTATGCTCTGACCAAAAAATTCTTGATGTCAACATCAGATATCTGGGTCACGATTATTATACCGATGTTATTACTTTTGACAGCAGCGATGAAGATGATAGGATAGCTGGAGATATATTTATTAGTATTGAAAGGGTTTATGAGAACGCGAAAACATATGAGATAATATTTGAAAACGAACTGTTCCGGGTAATCATTCACGGATTACTTCACCTAATTGGATATAATGATAAAGAAAAGGTTGATGAAATCTTAATGTTTAAAAAACAAGAGGGGTACTTATCTTTGTGTGAATTTTAAATACGTTCCACGTGGAATGTTTTTTTATGTTTCACGTGAAACATTTATAAGCTTATGGATACGAATTATGATGTTATAGTTGTTGGTGGTGGTCATGCAGGATGTGAAGCTGCGGCTGCAAGCGCAAACCTTGGATCGAAAGTACTATTAATCACTATGAACATGAATACTATAGCCCATATGTCATGTAATCCTGCCATGGGTGGTGTAGCTAAAGGTCAAATAATAAGAGAAATAGATGCACTGGGAGGTTATTCTGGTATGGTGTCTGATCATTCAGCAATTCAATTTAGGATGTTAAACAAGTCTAAAGGCCCTGCTATGTGGAGCCCGCGGACACAGAACGATAGGATGAGATTTGCTGAAAAATGGCGTTTACTCTTAGAACAAACGTCAAATATAGATTTCTGGCAGGAGATGATTTCTTCAATAATTATTGAAAAAGAAATCGTTAAAGGTGTGGTTACCAGCTTAGGCAAACGCTTTTATAGTAAGGCTGTTGTTCTAACTAATGGTACATTTTTGAATGGCATAATACATATTGGTGAAAAAAAATTAGGCGGTGGAAGAAGCGGTGAAAGAGCAGCTCAAGGTATAACCGAACAGTTAATTAATCTTGGATTTGAATCCGGTAGGATGAAAACAGGGACACCGCCGCGTGTTGACGGTAGGTCTTTAAATTATTCTTTGATGGAGGAACAAAAAGGGGACGATAGACCATCGAAATTTTCTTATGCTGATACACCACTACTGAAACAACAAAAAAGCTGTTACATAACCTATACAAACCCTGAAGTACATGATATTTTAAAGACTGGTTTTGATCGATCCCCTATGTTTAATGGAAAAATAAGAGGCATCGGCCCCAGGTATTGCCCCTCCATTGAAGATAAAATCAATCGATTTTCAGAAAGGGATAGACATCAGATTTTTGTAGAACCTGAAGGGTGGGATACCATCGAAACTTATATAAATGGCTTCTCAACATCCCTACCTGATGAAATACAATTGCAAGCGATTAGGAAAATAAGAGGTTTCGAAAATGCAAAAATGTTTCGCCCGGGATATGCTATAGAATATGACTACTTTCCGCCCACTCAACTTTCATTGACCCTCGAAACCAAACTTATCCATAACCTTTTTTTTGCGGGTCAGATTAATGGTACCACAGGATATGAGGAAGCAGCATGTCAGGGATTAATTGCAGGTATCAATGCCCACCATAAAGTTTATAATAAAGATGAATTTATATTGAATAGATCAGATGCCTATATAGGTGTACTCATTGACGATCTTATCAATAAAGGGACAGATGAGCCTTATAGAATGTTCACCTCACGCGCTGAGTACAGAATACTCTTGAGACAGGACAATGCTGATTTGAGGTTAACACCTATAGCTAATAAAATAGGCTTAGTAGATATAGAACGGTTTAATAAGGTTGTTGACAAAAAAGAGCGAACCAGAAATGCAATTAACTTTTTAAAAGAATATAAAATAAACCCCGATGAAGTAAATGAATTTCTTTCGGATAATAATACAGCTACCATTAAAGAAAAAACCTCACTTTATAATTTATTAAAAAGACCCGAAATAGAACTATCAAATCTAATAGGGAATTTTATTCATCATAGCTCACTATTTGATGACGAAATAGTAGAACAAGCATCCATTGAAATAAAATATGAGAACTACCTCGCCAAAGAACAGCAATTAGTTAATAAAATTAAAGGACTGGAAAATTTCACAATAGATCCTGAATTCGATTATCAAAAAATTAAGGCGTTGTCAAATGAATCCAAAGAAAAGCTTCTTAATATTAAACCAAGAACGATTGGCCAGGCTTCAAGAATAAGTGGCGTGTCACCATCAGATATATCAATATTATTAGTATACCTGGGTAAGTAAAATGTATGAAAGATTAGATGAATGCCCTTCCTGTAAATCGAATGACTTTCATAATTATCTAATATGTAATGATTACTTGCATTCCGAAGAGAGCTTTGCCTTAGTTAAATGCAACAACTGTAATCTTCTATTTGTAAATCCAAGACCGAGTCAAACAAACAGAATAAAATACTTTGGAAATTTTCCCTACAAAAATTATCCTTATAATATTCATCTGAATTTCATAGAAAAATTAATTCTAGAATATATTTATAAATCAAACAACTTATTCTATACCAATCTTATACAAAATTACTCCACCAACAGTTCAGGTACGTTGCTGGATATTCACCCCCAGACACTTAACTTTGTTAAAAAAGCAACTCATAGAGGTTGGAAGTCCACATACATATTTGAAGATCAAAATCATTGGAAAACCTATCATTCTATATCGGCAGTTACTTCAATTGATGAAATTAAAAAATCTCAAAAATTTGATGTAATCACCATATGGGAGGTATTTCCACAGTTTTATGACTTAAAAGGTATGATAAAAAAAATCAAAAAAAGATTAGATAAGGAAGGGAAACTTTTTATTAAACTTCCAAATAAAGAGTCATACGATTTTAACCATTATAAACAAAATTGGGCAGGCTTAAATATTCCAAGGAATCTTTATCTTTTTGAAGTAGATTCTTTTAAAAAATTTTTAAAAAAGAACAAACTTAAATTATTAGAAACAGTCCCGGTTTACACAGATTCCTTTGTTTATTCTATCATCAGCCAAAACA
This sequence comes from uncultured Roseivirgaceae bacterium, assembly GCA_964429655.1. Taxonomy (GTDB): domain Bacteria; phylum Bacteroidota; class Bacteroidia; order Cytophagales; family Cyclobacteriaceae; genus CAYSCZ01. The sequence goes on along the minus strand of CAYSCZ010000001.1, from coordinate 50,886 downwards.
TACTTGATGAAAGACCAGCTTTTATCAGAGGGTTAACACAAGGCTATAAATCATTCCGACATTCTAAAAAGAATAAACTAAATGCATCTAGCTTAGTCTATGTCATTACCAAATAAATCATATTTAATAATATTTAAGGTAATTATAGTTCTTGCAATAATAGATACTCTATTCAATTCTTGTGCAAATCAAGGTACTCCTACGGGTGGTCCCAAAGATACCATACCCCCCACCTTACTTGAGTCGATACCATCTAAAGGTGAAACAAACGTTAATACCAAAGAAATTACTTTAATATTTGATGAATATATCCAGGCAAAAAATCTAAGATCTAAACTTATTATCAATCCTAACTTTGAAAGTAGCTTTAAAACAAAAATTAAAAAAAACGTAATTACTTTATCCTTTGAGAATAATTTCCAAGATTCTACCACATATATATTTAATTTCACAGATGGTATAACAGATATCACTGAAAGTAACAGTGCCAAAAATTTAAATTTAGCCTTTAGTACAGGAGATTATATTGACTCTCTTAGTTTAAAAGGCAATGTCAGGGAATTACTAACAAATAACAGGGTTGAAAATGCTGTCGTAGGACTTTATTTTGAGAATGATACGCTGAATATTGTTAATTCGCGCCCAAGGATATTTACAATATCTGATAAAAATGGTGTTTTTAACCTAACTAACCTTAAAGATATAAACTATAATATTTATGCCTTTGTAGATGAAAATGAAAATTTTAGGGCTGAGTTCGTTGTCGAAGAACATGGGTTTATTTCTGAAACCGTTAATCCAAGCAAATCAAAGGATTCTCTATCAATTAAGGTAGTAAAAATAGATTCCCGACCATTAGAAATTACCAATAAGAACCAGGTTGGCCCTAACTACCAGATATATTTTAGTAAATATATAGCTGATATAGAAATCATTGAAACAGATTCCATATTGAGTCCCGTAAGATATTCATTTTTAAAAGACAATGAAATAGTTAGGTTCTACAACACATCCAATCTAAAAGCCTCCGATTCGTCATATTTAATATATGCTGCCTACGATTCATTAAGGAACTCAATTATTGATACCGCATACTTACGCTTTGATGAAAGTGAAAGATTAAATCCTAAACTTGAATACACAATAAAACCTGATAATAATAGCGTTGTAGATAATGATCCCTCGTTTCATATTGCTTTCTCCAAACCTATCTCAAATATTCTTTTTGATAGCCTTAGTTTAGAGATAGATTCGATATTAATAAGCAAGGTCGATTCGAATCAGGTTACACTTTCTCATAACCATCTATCTGCATCAATTTATACCGCCATAAATAATGATACCCTTTTAAATTATATAGTGTTAGAAAAAGATACAAGTACAATGGTCAAACAGTTAGACAGTTTGTCGGATAAAAAAACAAGACTTACAAAACAACAAAATGCCAATAAAGACATAAATTATCCTTCATTTAAACTTTGTTTTAAAAAAGCCGCCTTCATATCTATTGATCAGGATTCGTTAGAAGCTCGTTGCTCTACCTATAAATTTAAAAATCCTGAAAATCGTGGGGTTATCAGAGGTAGCATATCAACTGATTCGCCGGGTTATTTTATTCAACTAATTGATGATAAATACAATGTCGTTGAAAGCATTTACAACACTGAAAATTACGAGTTCAATCTTATTAAGCCAGGAAAATATACCATACGCATTGTTAATGATGACAATAATGACGGTACATTTAATTATCCGAACTATTTAAAGAAAATTGAAGCTGAACAGATCATATTTTATGATGGTTTTATTGAAGTAAGGCCCAATTGGGAGAACGAAAACATTAATCTTTCTTTTTGATAACATGTAGATAACATTACTATAAGTTGTTGATAAAATATTATAAAATATCGCTTGTCACTTATTAGTGAGGTCAACCTTATGTGTCTGTTTATTGATTCTAAAATATCAACAAATAAATATCCTCATATGTAATAATCCACGATAATACTATATCTGTTAATAATTAGATAACTACCTTAAATTCAATACATTAACTTATGGATAACTTCTTTATAAATACACAGGTTAATTTAGTTTTCAACAAATATTATAAGATTAACGAGTTATAAACATATCAACATCGTTAATAATAATAACTTATATTTTATATAAATTTTATTTTTCTATTAGCACAGTGGATAAGTTAACAAATGGATAACATGCGAAATATACATCTATTAATAAGTGTTTTTTTTAGTCTTGGAGTACAGGCTCAGAATACTGATATATTATTGGCCAATGAATATTATATCAATGGAGAATATCAAAAAGCACTGGATTTATACAGTCAAGCAGCTAAAAAGAAAGATAACATACCACTTATACATCCTAATTATTTTTCTATACTTATTGAGCTTAAAGATTATAAAGAAGCTGACAAATATTTAAATAAAGTAATCAAAGCCTATCCTAATAATATAGCATATCAAATTGACAGGTCAATCGTGCTAGATAAAGAAGGGAAAATAGATGCGTTTAATAAATCTATAGAAGACCTTAAAGAACGATATAAAACCAATCAGTTTAAGCTAAGGACAGCAGCTCAATATTTACAATCAAAGCAGTATATTGATAAAAGTATAGATGTTTATATCCAGGCAAGAAGTAGTACAGGCGATAACAATAAGTATGCTCTGGAACTTGCTAATCTTTATAATGTAAATGGTGATGGCGAATTGATGATGGAGGAGTATTTAAATTTTGCCTCAGAAAAACAAAGTAACCTGAATTACGTCAAAAAGATACTTCAAAACATCATTGTTGATGAGGAATATTTTGATATTCTAAGACAAAAGCTCATTTACAGAATTCAAAAAGAAACCAATTCAACCACTTATATTGATTTATTAATATGGTTGAACCTTCAGGAGAAAAACTTTTTTAGCGCCTTTATACAAGCTAAGGCTTATGATAAAAGGTTTAACACGGGTGGCGCCAAGATATTTAGTGTTGGCAACATAGCTTTAGATAACCAATCCTATGAGGATGCTATCGAGATATTCGAATATCTCTCAATAAATTATGCAAATGGAAGATATTATGTAAATTCAAAAAGGCTACTCTTAAAATCCAAAGAAGAAAAAATAAAAAATACATATCCAATTAATAAAGAAGAGATATACTCTTTGATCGAAGATTATGATCAATTGGTATCTGATATTGGAATTAATATCACCAGTTTACAAGCATTAAGATCGAAAGCACATTTATATGCTTTCTACTTAGATGAATTGGATAAAGCAATTGATATCCTTACTAAAATAATTGAAAGTCCAAAAATTGACAATTCTTTAAGATCAGAATGTAAGCTTGATTTGGGAGATATTTATCTACTGAAAGAGATGCCATGGGAATCAACATTGTATTATGCTCAGGTTGAAAAAACAAATAAAGATTCAAAAATCGCTTATTTATCAAAATTAAAAAACGCAAAATTAAATTATTATACAGGGAATTTTGCATTAGCAAAAGATCATATAGATATCCTCAAATTAGCCACAACAAGGGAAATCGCTAATGACGCATTGGCTATAAGCATATTAATTAATGATAACACAATATTAAGTGAGACAGATACTGCTATGAAAGAATTTGCTTCTATTGAGTTACTGGTGTATCAAAATAAATTGGATACCTCCATAGCAAGGCTTAAACAAATGCTCAAGGATTATCCCGGCCATTCGTTAACAGATGAAATCTACTGGAAACTTGCTGATATATACTTAACCACCGGAAATTTTAATAAGTCTATTAAATATCTTAAAGCTATAAATGAAGAATATAATTACGATATATTCAGTGATGATGCTTATTTTTTAACAGGGAAGATTTATGAGGAGCGAATAAATGATACAAATAAGGCTCAAGATATTTATAAAGATTTTTTAACAAGATATCCAGGTTCTATTTACACAGCTGAGGCGAGAAAAAGATTAAGAAGCTTACGAGGTGATTTTTCTAATAAAATCAATTGACAATTTTTTCCAGTATTCTCAGTCCACTCTTGTAAAAATTATAGGCTATTTCGTATTGATGTTGGCTATCTGAAGCGCTCTTTACCAGATCACTGGATTTTAATACCCCACCAAACCAATCTTCCGTAACCCAGAATGCCGGTCTATCTAGTTCTTTCAAATCCATCACCTCAGGGTATGGCCAGGGAACGATATAAAAATAAGGTTCGTCTATTGAATCATCTCCTGGAGACATACCAAGGTTGATACTACTTGAAGTTTCATGGTTCCCGGTGTCGTTTATTGTTATTAGACTTGATATGTCAAAATGATGTGGCCATACTTTAATATCGCTGGTATTATTTATTTTGGAGGTTATTTCTTTAATGATGATCTGTGAATTATGAAAATATTTACCTAGCTCTTTGCTAACAGCGAAGTCTTCTATGTTAAAAGGTTTACCCTTCGCTTCAGGGTAGACAGGCAACTGGTAAGGTAGGTTTAAAGCTAATGATGAAGCGTCCAGGCCAATATTTACAATTTGTTTTTCTAACCAAACCAGAACCTGGTTGTGTTTTTTACCATTTAATTCAAATTTGGATATAGACTTTATTTCACTATTTACCAGATGAATAGTAAAGTCATCAAACCCAATAGATGAGCGGAATTTAATTTTTCCTTCGATCCATCGGGAAGCTAATCTTTTATGAGAAGGAATCCATTCAAGATTTGCATTAGAATCATCTTTTTTGTTAAGCAGAAATCTTCTTCCCACTGCAGCTACATTTTGTATAGCCAGATGATAGATTTTCCGTGTTTTGGATAACTCAGAAAAATCTATATTATTCAATTTGTACCAGTACATTTGAAATCTTGTCGTTTTGATGTTTTAACACTTTTTTCAAAATGAATATTCTCTTTATAACATTTCAGGGAGATGTCGCCGGATCCACACATTCAATATACTATTTAGTTACAGGATTAGAAAAAAAAGGACATAGTATATGGGTCGGATGCAGAAAAAAATCATTGCTATACCACATGCTCCAAAATACTGGAGTTGCCACTATTGAGATGAATTTTAAAAATAAATTCGATTTTGCTAATGCCAGGCACATAGCGAGCATAGTAAAAGCAAAAAATATTGATTTAGTAAATGTTCAATCAAGTAAAGACCGATATACTTCTGCCTGGGCTAAATGGATTTATGGAATGAAAGCACCTATTTTGCATACAAGAAGACAAAAAGCTAAAAGTCCCGGCAACTGGTTAAAGAGACAATTTTTTATAAAAACCACTAAAGCAATAATATTAATAAGCGAGGGCATGAAAGAATTATTTAAGGAAAGTGGATATCCTGAAAACCATCTAAAAGTTATTTACAACGGTCTTCCAGATGATTTTACGAAATACATTGATTACAACATTACCGATAACCTAAGAAAGAAGTATGAGATTCACGAACATCATAACGTTATTGGATGTGTTTCAAGAAAAAAGAATCAGGATCAATTGATAAAAGCACTTAAATTTTTACCCGATGAGGTTATGGTCATTTTTGTTGGCATCAATTCCATTGATTATGAAGCCTTGATTGAGCAAGAAAACATCAGGCAAAAAATAATATTTACAGGTACCATTGATAGGGATGAGGCAATAAGTCATTATCCATTATTCGATGTGAGTGTTTTGCCTTCAACAATGGATGGGTTTGGCATGGTACTCGTAGAAGCTATGGCTGTCGGCATTCCGGTTATAGGAACAAACTTTGGAGGAATAAAAAATGTGATTCAAGATGAATTTAATGGTTTGCTTTATGAAGATGGCAACATTAAACAATTAGCATCTCAAATAATTCGGTTATTAAAAGACGTTAAGCTAAGACAAAGATTAATAGACAACGGATACAAAAGGGTTACACAGGATTTAAACATAACCCATACGGTCAATAATTATGAATCTTTTTTCATGGAGATAATATCTGGTACTAAGTCTGATACTTAAATACTGTCTTTTTTAGAGATTCTTTATTTGATGTGATAGCAGGGTCGCTGTAAATTCTACTGGATAATTTTGAGATCACTGATTTCTTAAAGCCTAATTTGACCGCCATATCCTCGCAGTATTTTATCTCACTAAGATATATCTGGTTATCAATTTTCATTAATTGCACCAAATTATATAAGTATTCGAATTTCTCATCATCAGACATTGTATTGACATCAGGTAATGGCTCAGGTTTTTTTATTAGGACATCAATCTCTACTTCCTTGATACCGTTTGCCTTGCCAATCATGTAAATAAGGTTTTTTTCGTCACCTACAAATTCACCATCAATATTGGCTAAACCAATTAATACACTTAACTGTGACTTAATACTCATATTATTATTATTTAAGATTTTATATACTTTTTAATTGAATCTTTCAGTTTTTCTCTGTCAACAGTAATCGCGGGAGAGGAATAAATCTTTGAAGATAACTCTTTGATTACATTTTTATCAAAACCCAGCTTATCCGCCAGATCTTCGCAATACCTAATTTCACTTAGATAAATTTCATTATCTATTTTCATTAGTTGAACAATGTTATAAAGATGCTCAAACTTCTCATCAAAAGACAATGATGGGACCTCGATCGGATGTTGCGATTTATTATTAAGCTCATCGTCAATCAAGGTTTTTATTTCACTCTCCGATACTTTATTAGCCTTTGCAAGTATTTCTATCATTACCTTTTCATCCTTGTGAAAATTATGATCTGCCAATGCAAGACGAATTAAGTGTTGAAGTTGGGATTTGATACTGATAGAATCTTGCAGAGCCATAATTAATTGAATTGATTTCAATAAAGTTATTTATAATATTAATTGTAAAAAAAATATTTACAAAATACAATATAGGTTTTGTTCAATTTAATGTAAGTAACTGCCTGCATTTATGTCAATAGTACTGCCGGTAGCATGATCAGCTAATCCGCTAGCCAAAAAGGTTACCATCGGTGCAATATCTTTTGGCTCTGTCAATCGATCAAGTGATATATCAGAGATGGCATATTCTTCACCATATTGGTTTATGAAACTTTTAGCCATAGCCGTGCGAACAAAACCTGGAGCTATATTAAATGCCTTTATGTTATTCTTACCATAAGCCCGCGCAATAGAACGGGTTAATGCCACTAAACCGGCTTTTGACGATGCATAGTCAAGGTACTCAGCAGTATCGCCTCGAAAAGCTGCACGAGAGCTGATGTTTATAATTCTTCCACCCCTTTTTCTTTTCAGCAGATGATTTATGATTTTTTTACTTAGGATTGCCGGAGCTGTCAGATTAATGGCCATTGTCTCATTCCATTTAGAAACCCAATCTTCATCAGGATCTTCAATTTTTGTAGATATTGCTGCACCTGCATTATTAACCAGAGTTTCGCAACTGCCTATTTCTAATAGTACGTTATCGAATAATCGGGCACTAGCCGCAGCATTTGAAAGATCAGCCTGGAATGCACGACAACCATTACCAAGCATTCCTGCAAGATTTTCAGCTTCACGGGCTTTCGTATTGTAATGAATTGCTACTGTAGCGCCTGACTCAGCCAATTTAGTAGCTATAGCTTTACCAATGCCACTGCTCCCACCCGTTACTAATATATTAAATCCGGATAAATTTACATACATAGTTATGGCAACATTTATCTATTTTGAAATTGAATTATTACTAGGTTTTTGCCCTGAAACTAATTAAAAATATAAGCGTTCTAAATTATTAAAATAATATTATCTGATCATGTCAAATAGTATGAATGGTTTTCCATTCAAATCTTCACTCAATTTATCGAATATAATTGGTTATTGGGAGCTTAGGTCTTATGATAAAGATAGTTTTAAGTCTTTAACAGCCAAGGAATTAATTAATCTCGTTGACGCCAACCCAATACTCAGGGAATCCCTGACCGATGCAAGTGTATTAAAAGATTATAAAAGTATTCTTGATGACCTGATGCTGGCCATATTCCCACCAGCTACAGGAGAAGATCACCTGATGGCGGCTTTAAGACCATTTTCTTTTGATTATTTTTATGCCACAGAACCTTTTCATAAACTGATTGATAAAACTGGATCTTTCGAAGAATTGATAAAGGCAATAAGTATTGAGGAGATGGGTAAGATGGGTAAGAAAAAAACACTTGCTGCTTATGCATCCATTCTTCAGCAATTATATGGCCAGGATATCCATAGTATGCAGGATGTGGTATTACGTCTTGTGGATTCTGAAGATGGTTTGGAAAGATATTATAAAGTTCTATTAAATTCGAAATTTTGCGAAATTGCTGTAGATGGTGAGTTGCCAAAACTAACTGATCAAAGCATTGATGAAATTAAAAATAATATTGATAACCTTGATGTATGGAAAAAATATTTGCCTCCTGAACGATTTGAATTTAAAGGATTTGTCATTTATTCCTTTATTGAAATTACTGAGCAGGAAATAATTTCCGCTCTTAAAGAGGCATTGTTGGAGAAGGATAGTGTTGTGAACGAAGCAACGTTTCTAAAACTGGAGAGAAATTTAAGGTCACTATTGAAAGTACCAGATCTTCATATTGGTATATCATCGCAACAGAAAAATAAAGAGAGCCTGATCAATTACGGACGAAAAATTTACAGAAGCTTGATTTCTCAAGAAAAAGGAAACCTTGTTTGCTCAATAGATGAAAATAAAATTTACGATCGCCTTATAAACCAGATGAAACCGTTGGTGATTGAAAACATTAACGAATTTCGCGAACTACCTGCAATCAAAAAACAGCTCTTATCAAAAAAAATTAAAAACCTAATATTGGCTCCGTTATTCTATGATGATGAGTTTATTGGTATATTGGAATTGGCATCTGAGACGGAAGGGAGTCTGGATTATTATTCTCTTTCCAAATTAGAGGAAGTCATTCCTTTATTCGCTGTGGCTGTTCAAAGAAATGCAGAAGAATTACATACGGAAATTCAATCTATTATTAAAGAGCAGTATACATCCATTCACCCATCTGTTGAATGGAAGTTTCGCGAAGCAGCTATCCGCATTACCCAACAAAAAAATAACGAGATAACAGACCTCCCCGAGATAGTTTTTAAGGATGTTTCGCCTTTATACGCTGCTTATGATATTCGATCATCATCTACTGAAAGGAATAAAGCGATACAACAGGACCTTAAAGAACAACTTCTACTTACCAAAAGCATTCTGAACAGGGCATATAAGTTGAAAAAACTGCCCGTCCTGGATGAATTAAATTTCAGAGTAAACAAACATTATCTTCAAATAAAGAAAGGACTCTTATCAGGTGACGAAACAAATATTATTAGGTTTTTAAAAAATGAAGTAGAGCCTGTATTTCATAATTTAAAGTCTGAAAACTCAACACTGGAAACGCTGATCAATGAGTATTGGGCATCTTTAGATGTGGACTTAGGTACTGTCTACCATGCCAGAAAGTTTTTTGAAGAAAGTGTCATGAAGATCAATGACACCATAGCAACTATCCTGGATAAGGAACAAGATGTTGTTCAGAAAATGTATCCACATTATTTTGAAAAATATCAAACAGATGGCGTAGAGTATAATATTTACATAGGTTCCACATTAAATGAAAATGATTCCTATGATGATATGTACCTTAAAAACCTACAGCTATGGCAATTATTGTCCACCATCAAGATTGCCAGAAGGGTTCAGGCTTTACAACCTCAACTGAGCTTGCCATTGGAAATTACCAATTTAATATTGGTTCATACAACACCACTTTCTATCAGATTCAGACTTGACGAAAAGAAATTTGATGTAGATGGAGCCTATAATATAAGGTACGAGATCGTTAAGAAAAGAATTGATAAGGCGCTGATAAAAGGAACCGGAGAGCGGTTAACACAGCCCAATAAGATTGCTATTGTCTACTCCAGTGAAGATGAGTCTGAAAATTATCTTCGATTTATAGAATATCTCCAGAGTAAAGGATATATGAAACCTGAAGTCGAACAGCTTGATATAGAAGAGCTACAAGGTGTGAGCGGACTAAAAGCACTAAGAGTTTCGATAAATTTTGATAATCAGGAAGATATTAAAATAGTAAATGACAATAATCAAGAAGAGCTATTAAAAGCGCTGGCCCAATAATCTGACTGGGCTATTGCGTTGTAATCGCCTTCTATTTTGTAAGGTTTAAAAACACAAAACAGCTCTTCTTTATACCAATTTTCTTTTTTAGTTAATGCAATTACCCGCTTATGGTATTTATTTCCATAAGCATAATTAACCATATCGCCATAATTTTCCCACAAGCTAAATGTAGCTTGTTCAATGATCAGCCATTCGCCAACACCCACTGAAAAAACGTGTCCCTCACTGTTTTTTACTTGTTTACCTGTATCCGGAACATATTTCCAAAATCTATGAAGCTTAGAAATATTTATTGAAGCTCTGGTCAGGACCGTTACGGGTCCGGTATCAATGTTGATGTTTTTATCATAATCAAATGGGTTTATCCCATGCCACGAACCATGTCCTTTCACAGCCTTTAAATAAAAATTCAAATTTTTTTCTGAATGACGTTTTACCCGATAATAATATGAATTTTCATCATTAAAGAACTGTTCCATTGAATATTTATCATTCCAAACACATAACAACCCATATAAATGAAAATTAGGCATCATGCTAAAACCACCATTTCCCCCGGTGCCCAGAAATCTGGAAAACTTTAGTGGATAATCATTTAAGCACTGCTTACTGAGCGGTACCTGCTTGAAGGCCCAGAATTTATTTTTGGAAAATTTAAAAAGAGAAAAAGTGATAAAATTTTTTTCTGTCAACTACCGCAATTTTTTCATTTCTTCAAAGTAATTTCTGAAATAGTTCTCTATTGCATCTGCCCATAATTCATCTGCATCCCAACGACTGCCTATAAAAGTTTCATTATTAAAAAGATGTTTTATATAATATTTGTTGACTAGCGCTTCTATTGGAATTGTTCTCATTACTACCTTTCCGTCAATGTTTTTTACCGTCACAAAACTATCTTCTGCATCAACATCGTAATCCAGCAATTCTTTGATTACCTTCCCGGAGGTATATATTCTTCTCATAACAAATTGATATCCCAGCCCCTTAATATCGAAATCTGATGCTGCGTCAACCAACTCATATTTGTAAGGGTAGTTTTTCATCACATCTTTAAGTTCTTTATTCCATTGGTCCACATTACTATTATATTCCTCAATTAGTTTTACTACTTTATTATTTATTATTCCATCTGGTCGATTTTCAGGGATCTCTTTTTTTTGAAACATCGGCACGGCAAGCATAGAAGTGTTTAAGTCAAGTGGAAAAAATTCAGTTCTGCTACCTTCAAAAAATGGGACATCCGTGTAGAATTGAGGTTTATCAAGAACAAGAAAATTGGTTTTTTCCAAACCTTCTTTGAGTATGTCCTTACCAAGTTTTCTTATCACTTTATCGAAAGATTTGTTCTGGTCCTTCCATGCATTTTGTCCATGGTCCATGAAACTACGTTTATTATTAAAAGCAGTGATCAGAATAACATATCGGGTAGATTCTTTGCCTTTAATGTTTAACAACACTTTGCTAAGGATAATCACATTTTTTATTTCCCTACCTTCCATGCTTTCAAAGTAAGCCTGATGGCTATCATAGCCTGAGTACAGATCATCGATATAATAGTAACCCACAGGGTCTATGCCCATCTTAACAAACTGGCTGTGAGCTTCTCTGGCAAATTCTTTCCATGGACCTCTTTCACTGGTATTTTTCGCTTTTGGTGGGACGGTTACAAACACTATTGATCTGGAGGAAATCAAGTCATCCGGTAGGTCTTTTGAATAATCCAAAAATGTAAATCCGCCAACATTTATTTCTTCCTCTTCTTGTCCATACAGACTTATTACAGTGAGAAAAAATGACAGGAAGGAATAAATTATTATTTTCATATTAGTATTTGGTTTATTAAAGTAAATATACGCCATATGGTTAAACGATGTCAATGGGTAAATAATACCCTCCAGGCATACATTGATTATCATGATTATGAATGGGGTGTTCCCATCCACAATGATAAAAAGCATTTTGAATTTTTAGTTTTAGAAAGTGCCCAGGCCGGCCTGAGTTGGTCCACGATTTTAAAAAAGCGGGAAGGATATCGAAAGGTATATCAAAATTTTAATCCGGAGATTGTTTCAAATTATAATGAAAATGACACACAAAAATTATTAAATAATCCTTCAATTGTTAGGAACAGAAAGAAAATTGAAGCTTCGATAAACAATGCCCAATGTTTTATAGAGGTTCAAAATAACTTTGGAAGCTATGATAATTTTATTTGGTCATTTGTTGACCACAAACCCATCAAGAACTTATGGAAGGACATTGGCCAGGTACCTTCGAAAACAGAGTTATCAGATAAAATTTCTAAAGATCTTAGGAAAAGAGGCTTTCGATTTTTAGGTAGTACCATCATCTATGCTTACATGCAGGCTGTTGGACTGGTAAATGACCATACCACAGAATGCTTCAGATATAAAGAGCTGGTCAATTAAGACATTAACATTTAATTTTCTTGCTTAAATAATCTAATTGAATTGATCTTGCAACCAATCCATCTTACTCTTGCCTCGTTGAGGTTACCTTGAAAAAGCATCCTTCCCTAAAAGATGGTGGATGCATATTTAAAGTTAGCAGGAAATACCTTTTGGCAAAAGGCCAGCAGGAAGAACTCAGCTCATATATCCGGGGGTGGATAGTGCTGCATTGAAAGTTTTCATCTTTAACCAACCTTGGTGCTGGAGGTCAGGTTATCGGATTCTAATGCTCGCCTACTCTGAGCCTTGATTAATATGAGAAAAAAAGCATTCATCGCAGCATTCATACGGAAGATTCGTGTCAACAGGCACTCTAATTGTAAATTCGATTGATTTTGTTGTGAATACATAACCCTATATGTGCTTGTACCTTACAACCTATTATAATAAGCATTTGAGTCAGAAAATTATAATCATCGAAGCTCAAATCATTTTAACCCAGAATTGTCATTAGACTTTCTATTACATGGTTAAATCACTTCAAATCAGACACTTAACATGTTATTGGCTCGTCACCATAGCGATGCTATGCCTCCTCGACCTAAGTGCCTGATTTTATGGGCTTAAACCCTTCATGACAAAATTCCAATGACAAATCTGGGTTTAAGATCAGATTACTCGATCTCCGGACTTGAGGCCTTCTTTTACGATAAAGTAATCATGGTAGGCTGCATTTGCGCGATGTTGCCGAAGTGAGATTGGGTGTCGGGACCTATAATGCTTTCACCAAAAGGAATGGCAAAGAAGCTGCTGCCATAGCCATAAAACAGTCGCCAGGAACAAACGACGTAGCGCTGTCTGAAGAGGTCATTCAAAACATGGATCGCATCGCCGCCAATTTTCCAGAAGATCTTCAATATGAGATATCACTTGATGCTACAGAACCCATCATTGCCGGCATCGATGAAATAATCAAAACCCTGATTATTACACTGGTGTTAGTTATTTTGGATGTTTTCCTCTTTATCCAGGATCGGTGTGCCACCCTTATACCCACACTAGCCATTCCGGTATCACTTATCGCCGCTTTTATGTTTTTCCCGGCTCTTGGCTTCACCATAAATAGTTTGTCACTTGCTGGGCTTGTTCTCGCCATAGGTATTGTAGTAGATGATGCCATCGTAGTAGTGGAAGCCGTGCAGGTAAATATCGAAAAAGGCATGACCCCATGTGCAGCAACGCTATGAGTGAAGTTTCAGGACCTGTCATCGCCACTACACTTGTGATGGTGGCGGTTTTTGTGCCGGTGGCGACAATGGTAGGTATCACCGGCAAACTTTACCAGCAGTTTGCGATAACAATCGTTGTTTCGGTGGTTTTTTCTTCCATAAATGCGCTTAGCCTCAGTCCTGTGCTTTGTACACTGTTAATGAAAAAACTAGAACCGTCGAAACGTCTGTTGGGAGGGTTTTCCGGGCTTTCAATACCCTTTTTTATCGGGCTACCGAGCGTTATGGCAAGGGTACATCCCGCATCGCAAGTAAATTGAGTCGCGGTATGCTTTATTTGGTTATTACCGTTATCGCAGCCGGGGTTTTCGGAATGCTGGTACCATGTCAGGGTAAAAATAAAAACGACACCTCAACACGAGGCTATAAGTAATGCAAGAGGTTCGGGCAAAATCGAGTCTGGGCGAGTATTTTCGCTCGCAATTTTTATATTTAGCGTAGAAATTTATTAATAGAAAATTACTCGCTCAATGTCTTTGTCTTATTCTTTGTCCAGCTGTGATGCTAACTGTTCCAGCAAATCAGAAACTTAAAACTTTGTGCTTATGAAGAAAATTCTCGGATGATTTCTTTATAAAACTTTCAGGTTCAATTAATAAAGATCATGTCTAACCATCCTATGTGTTCAAAAATATTTTCAAGGTAGAGCTATTTGTTACCCTAAAGTGATTATTTTGTAATTGATTAACCATCAATTAAATAATACATGAAATACAAGTTCTGGACGCTAATAATATTTAGTTTTTATTCTTTTTCTGTCCTGTCTCAACCTTCAGGACGTGCCCAGCTGGACCTTGATTCCACCTATCAGTTACAAATAAAATTGCCTAGTGAGATATTGCTGCCTCCTGAGTATGATGAATCTAAAAAATATCCGTTGTTGGTGTTCTTACCACCCACTTATCTCTCAGCCAGGGACCTTTTCCTGAGCTATACACTGGGTGCAAAGTACTACAAATCAGACATTAAGGGAATATTTGAGCAAATGTATGCTGATACAGATGAGCGGAAAAGAAAAAGCTTTATAGTCATGCTACCAAAAGGAGAAGGAACGGCAAAAGAAAGTAGCTACCTTGGATTTCAGGCAGCCATTCACCGCTATGAAAATAGGATATTTAAAGATATAGAACAACACAAAGATGAATACAACATCGACACGGACAAGGTAGTGCTTGTCGGTTTCTCACTTGGCGGCGACCTGGCCTGGGCCATGACCAACCGATATCCTGAGAGATTTGCAGGAGCTATCATCTCCGGCTGTATGTGCGACTATTGGGAGCAGGATGGCACAGACAGAATAGCTGATACCGGGCTTAAATATTACTTCGTTATGGGTGACCGGGAATTAAGGATCAGGATGCGAACATTTAGTGATACCCGTTCTGAGCTGGATAGAAAGACCATAGGATATGTATTTAACATGATACCGGGCGCGCATGTGGCAGCAACGCTGGAAAATATCAGGGAAGCGCTGGATTTTATTATTTTTTAATAACCCTCCCCCTCCATCGTATTCTTTCACCTTTATAATATCTTATGGCAGAAGTCCAGGTCATCGCAAGGAACATTGCACCTACCAAAGGAATGAAGAAAAGACTTAATAGTTTTATTCGGTAAAATAAGATGGTTGGTAGATAGGTTAAATACATTAATATCAATGTTAAACCTCCGTAAATAACAGTTTTATCAAAAAATAATGCACTTAGTGGAACAAGGTAAGCTAATATCATAATCATTGTACATAGCATTAATAAAACAGGTGAATATTGCAGCTGATTGTATGCCGTGCGAGCAACCATATCCCATATTTCTTTAAGTCCTTTATAAGGTCTCACTGTATGCGCTGAATGCGTTAGGCCCAGCCATGTTCTATATCCTTTATCTTTTACTTTTCTTGCCAGGGTACAATCGTCGATCAAGGCTCCTTTGAGGGCTTCAAATCCACCAATAGCTGATAATACTGTGGTTTTGGTCAGGATACAACCACCTGCTGCGGCTGCAACTACCTTATTGGAGCTGTTTGCCAACCTGAACGGATAAAGTAGTTTGAAAAAATAAATAAATGCAGGCATTATCAAATGCTCCCAGAATTGCTTTGTGGGCGGATGCGCCATTAAAGATAGAAAATCAATATTCTTTCTATTCATCTTTTTTAAAAGATCGACTACCAGGCCAGAGTAGATGTATATATCAGCATCCAGCAACAGAATATAATCCGTGTCAGCAATTACCCGACCCTGCTCTAATGCCCATAGCTTACCACTCCAGCCCTTGGGCAGCGGTTTACCATTAATTATTTCCAGGTTTGGATAATTGAGTTCCCGGGCCAGGGAAGCCGTTGCATCTGTAGAATTGTCATTGATTAATATAATATTATGACCAGTTCCCTGATTGATCACTTGCTGTAGCGTGGTTTTGATCACCAATTCTTCATTGCGGGCAGGTATAATTACTGATACAAGGGATAGATCAATAGATTCTGGCGCGGTAATAGCTTCTACATCAAACCTTTCATAAGTGAGCCAGGGTAAATAAGGCAGGAAAAAAATAATGATCCATAAAAATAGTGCCGCTATGCCAAGTGTAACCATTTATTGTTTTCTTGCTCCAGGATGATAAGTTTCTTCAGCCCGTTTTTCAACATCTTCCCGGTAAAAAGCCACGTCTTTAAATTCGCCGTTGGCATATAATTCAATCTGGTCATCGAAATGTGGGGATAGAGGATCACCACTTTGTCCTCCGGCCAATAGACTTTTAGCTTTTAAAGAGTCTCCAAATTCAACAACCGCAACAAAGCTATTTCCTCTGGTACCATAAATTTTCCTGGTTTTCTGCTCTGTACGCATACCGTAGGCTGCCAATGCGCCCCATCTGCCAGTGGTCAGGCCGACAGGTGTACTGGGTTGATCGTCATCAAATTGCATGTCGATGTCACCGGATAATCGTTGGAACCGGTTAACCTCCCCCCATGGCATTTTCCAGGTTCCGAAATCAATATTGAGTTGCTCCAGTGCCATGGCAAATATCTCTACCCTTTTCTCTGATGTTAATCCGGTGCCGTAGTAATTAAATCTTTCTATACCTTTTAAACTTTCAGGGACGGCAACATTTCTCAATAAAGTCATGCCGTAGTAATGAGCCAGTGTCATCCCTACTGACTCTTTAGATGTCTTCATGTCCCAATTCCTTAATACCTCAATAGCTTGATAATCAATTTTATTTGGTTTGAATTGATCATAGGCATCAATCAATCCAGGAATTACTTCTTCAAATGCTGTTAGGTATGGATCATACGCAAGATCTATCAATCCATCCATCGTAATATTTTTCATATTCTCAAGTAAACGCTGCGCATGTATCCCTCTGAAATTTTCCCTGTCGATAGACATGTAACCTGGATAATCAGACTGCTTTGGGCTGTATTGAGCTGCAGAAGTGAAAGGCGTTGAATTACAGTTCTGCACCCATCCGTTGGGTGGATTAATAACGCTGATGGTTTCCTCCAGAGGATGTAATCCTTCCCAATCTGTGGCCGGATCACTGCCATCAACAGGTTTGGTATAATTAAAAGTGGTGTCTCGCCGCGGTATAAAGTTTCCATGATAATAAGCGATATTACCTTCAGAATCGGCATAAACTGTATTATTTGAGGAGTTGGTTAGCATACGCATCATCTCATTAAATCCTTCCAGGTTCTTCTGTTTGGTTCGGATATAAGATTGTTGAAGGGCCTTCACAGGGTTCCACATAAGGGCAGTGGCAACCCATTGACCATCAATTTTATGTGTCACAGGGCCATGATGGGTTTTAAAAGTTGGGAAAGTCTTCTCTTTTAGTACATCGCCATCCAGATATTTTAAGGTGACTGCATCAACCTGTACCGGTCTCAATTCATCTCCAAACCTATAAAAAAGGTTATTATCTTTCTTTTCTATGGTTTCTTTAAATTCATCAATCACATCTGTGTAGGTAGACGTATGCATCCATCCTGTGTGCTCATTAAATCCCTGGTAAATAAAGAACTGTCCCCATGTAACGGCTCCATAAGCATTGAGTCCTTCTTCACTGACCATATGATATTCACCCCGAAAATAAAAGGTCGTGTGGGGATTGATCAGAAGCAAGGCATTACCTGACTTATTTAGTTCGCCGGAGATAGCAATGCCGTTAGATCCTTTGGGTTCTTGAATGATGCTTTCATCATTCAAGAGTATTTCTTTTAGTGTACGGTCTTCATAAAAAGCCCTGATCTTTTCTGTCGATACTCTTTCAATATCCCCTCCAATAGACCCTTCGGTAAAATACATGGTCATCCATGGCTCGAACATAGTTAATAAAGTAGGTTTCACTTCAGGGTGGGTGTGCAGGAAATAATTAATGCCATCAGCAAAAGCAATACACAGGTCTTTCAACCATTGAGGACTGTTTTCAAAATTATCAATGGCTTCATTCCTGGTCATAAACAATCGCGCCCTAAGGTCGCTGTAAAGTGCTTGCTCGCCTTCCACTTCTGCTAATCTGCCTATCGCCCAGATATAATTCCTTTCAACACGTTTGAAGTCATCTTCACACTGGGCATATAGCAATCCAAAAACAGCATCTGCATCAGTTTTTCCATATAAATGGGCTACACCATAATCATCCCTTAATATGGTAATGTTTTCAGCGTGTTCTTTCCATCGATTAAGCGTGTTATTATCTTTACGAACCTGGCCACAGGCTACTACAATTAATAACAATAGTGATATCAGCAATCTTTTCATGAGCGTATCTTTACGAAAAATTACAAAAAAATGGATCATTACCACAAAAAGATATTTTAAGCGGCAAAATACATTATTACATAATGGCTGTTTCTACTGAAGGTTCATTAACCTTTCAATAAGTCAAGTATGTATTTACCTTAAAGTAATTTTATTCAAAACAGGGATTTAGCGTAAAGGCGGATCTGGCTGAACTTATCCAAAAGCTAAAAAAGCTGAAAGAAGAATTAAACCCAGAATTGTCATTGACTTTCTATTACATGGATAAATCACTTTAAATCAGACACTTAACATGTTATTGGCTCGTCACCATAGCAATGCTATGCCTCCTCGACCTAAGTGCCTGATTTTTTGGGCTTTAACCCTTCATGACAAAATTCCAATGACAAATCTGGGTTAAAAAGGAGCGAATATCCGGGGGCACTCCAAATATTACCCGACAGCATTCAATATTTTATCAAGTGAAATAAAGCCATCTTTTGTATAGCTCATGGGTGTCTTTTATCAATTTAAAAAAGGGAGCTGGAACCACCTCCCTTAAGAATATTCTGTGGCGTTATCAGTCAGGCAACTTTATCTTTTTTGATAACTGGCATGGTAGGGTCATCCAGTAAAGTGCGCTTAACTTTGGACTTGTCATATTTTACTGGTAACTCCGGGGCCATCTCTCCTTCTGTTTTAATACCTTTCACCATAAGGTTAAGAAGCTTCAATGGATTTTTAAAGGAATCTTCTGCAGCAGTACCTTCATACCCGCAGTGTGCCATACAGTTATCACATTTAGGGTTTTTACCTGTACCATAGTTATCCCAGTTCGTATCTTCCATCAGTTCTTTGAAGCTTTTAGCATAACCTTCATTAACCAGGAGATAACAGGGTTTTTGCCATCCAAAAATATTGTAAGTAGGCATGCTCCATGGCGTACATTCATACGTTTGATTACCATTTAGGAAATCAAGGAATAGGTCTGACTGATTGAAATTCCATTTGGATTTACGCTTCTTACCATGTTTAAATATCTCTCTGAACAATTCCTTGCTTTGCTTTCTGGGGATAAAAACATCTTGTTTAGGTGCCATTTCGTAGCTGTAACCAGGAGATACCGTGATTCCTTCTACCCCCAGTTCCATGGCGTAATCAAAGAAATCTGCTACTTCTTTAGGGTTTTCCCCATTAAAAAGTGTGCAGTTGGCTGTTACTCTAAACCCTCTGTCAAGGGCTTGCTTGATAGCTTCTACAGCAACATCAAAAACACCCTCTTTGCAAACCGACTCATCGTGTCTTTCTCTCAGTCCATCCAGGTGAATGCTAAAAGTAAGATAATGGGAAGGCTTAAAAAGGTCCATTTTACGCTTTAGCATGACGGCGTTGGTGCACAGGTACACGTATTTCTTTCTTGCTATAATGCCGTTAACTATTTTGTCAATTTCTTTATGAATTAAAGGCTCACCGCCAGGAATTGAAACCATAGGAGCCCCGCACTCATCGACTGCATGAAGCGCGTCTTCAGCACTCATCCGTCTTTTTAGAATATGATTTTCGTATGATATCTTACCGCATCCTGCACAAGCTAGGTTGCATTGGAACAATGGTTCAAGCATTAATACCAGTGGGTACTTCTTTTTTCCTTTTAACTTTTTGCCAATGATGTAACTAGCTACTTTTGCTTGCTGCCTTAAAGGTACCGCCATAACGTTATTTTTATTTTAAATGATTACAAATATATTATAGTATACAGAATTAATTATTGTTTAAAGCTTCTTTCTCATTAGTTAGCTTTAATGCATCTGGTAAAGGGAAATACACATTTTCCGAAACGTATTCCATTTCCACAATATTCGTTTCTCCCATAGTCCTTAATTTATTAATAACTTCATCGACTAGTTCGTTTGGTGTTGATGCACCTGCCGTAATACCAATCTGTTTTACATCATCACTAAACCAATCCTCTGCAATCTCACCAGCATGCTGAATAAGAAAACTTTTAACATTGAAACTATCACCAACTTCTCGTAACCTATTGGAGTTTGAACTATTTTTGGCTCCTACAACTAACAGTAAATCAATAGTGTTTGCCATTTCTATAACTGCGTTCTGTCTGTTATGTGAAGCATAACATATATCATCTTTATTAGGCCCTTTTATCTTCGGGAACCTTTTCTTTAATGCGTTGATAATATTTTTTGTATCATGTATGGATAATGTTGTCTGGGTGACATATCCTAAATTTTGCGGGTTCTCTATGGATAAATTGTCAACATCTTCTTCAGATTCAACCACATAAATATTTTTTTCCTTGTTGCCTTCATATCTTCCAAGGGTACCCTGAACTTCCACATGGTTAGCATGCCCGACAACAATAACTTCACGATTATTTTTCGCATGGATGGCTACCTCTTTATGGACTTTAGAAACCAGAGGACAGGTGGCGTCCACTACTTTAAGTGACTTTCGCTCTGCTATTAACTCCTTTTTTCTTGATACTCCATGGGCACTGAATATTACGATGCTACCATCCGGAATATCTTCAATCTCTTCTAAAAAAATAGCACCCTTTCTTTGAAGGTTATCGAGGACACGTTGGTTATGTACAATTTCATGTAATACATATACTGGCGGTCCATAAGATAGAAGTGCTGATTCCACAATATCAATTGCTCTTACAACACCCGCGCAAAAGCCTCTGGGTTGGGCTAGTAGTATTTGCATGGAATTCATTAAATTATAGCTAAAAAATACACAGCGATAAAATAATATTATTTTTGTTGAAAATATCGCAAAAATTTAGGCTCAAAAATTATAATAGAGCAAGTTATTGCTTTAATATTTTTCTTTAACAAATTGTTAAATAATGAAACATAACATATCTGAACCAAATC
The DNA here is from genome assembly GCA_964429655.1 of uncultured Roseivirgaceae bacterium. GTDB lineage: Bacteria > Bacteroidota > Bacteroidia > Cytophagales > Cyclobacteriaceae > CAYSCZ01. The sequence goes on along the minus strand of CAYSCZ010000001.1, from coordinate 29,359 downwards.
CAACTCCCACAAATTCTCTCTACGATAAATACAACGATCAGGATAACTTTAGTTTTCAACAAACCCTATTGATAGGTGTCTCAAGGACCTTTGCATTAACCATTCCACAACTTCCTGACCGGTTAAGATATGTTATTTCAAATGCATATCTTCTGTGTCGTATTGTAGACACAGTGGAGGACGAACCTAACCTCAGTGCTTCACAAAAACAAGAATACTGTAATTGGTTTTCTGATATTGTAAAGAACTTTACAAATGTTGAGGATTTTTCAAGGGCCCTGGCTCCTTTACTATCAGAAAGCACCATACCAATGGAGCATGAGCTTATTCACATGATGCCCAGGGTAATGGAGATCACCCGGGAATTTGATGAAAATGAAAAGCAGGCTTTGGCAAGATGTGTGGAAATAATGTCTGAGGGCATGGCATTTTTTCAACAACAAGATGTCTCTGTGGGCCTAAAGGATATGAAAATGATGGACAAGTATTGTTATTATGTTGCAGGTGTAGTTGGAGAGATGCTCACGGAACTTTTTTGCCTACATATACCTGAATTTAATGAAAGAAAAGAAGAGGTAATGAAGCTTGCCGTATCATTTGGACAGGGCCTGCAAATGACCAATATCCTGAAAGATGTATGGGATGATGCTGAAAGAAACGTATGCTGGCTACCTAAAGATATCTTTAAGAGTTATGGGTATGATTTAGCTAAATTAAAAGAAACAGGAAACACTATAAACTTTCAGCATGGGATAAGTCAATTAGTAGGTGTTGCTCACGGGCATCTAAAAAATGCAATGAAGTATACTACATTATTGCCCAGCAGAGAAACCGGGGTGAGAAAATTTTGCCTTTGGGCTTTGTGGATGGCAATAATTAATCTTGATAAAATTCAATCAAATCTTGATTATACAAACAGCCAACAAGTAAAAATATCCCGCAATCAGGTCAAGCAAGTAATAATTGCTTCCAATCTGTTTGCAAAGTATGATACTGTATTAAATTTACTATTTAGCTTCGCAGGTCGTAAAGTTCCCTTTAATACTGTAAATGAATGATGTTCATGATGAAATTTGAAAATTTGGAACAAGATATCTCGGAATTAAAGAACAAACTGGATACGGTTTTAGCCGAAAATCCATCAAGTCCATTAGACATTTCCATAGAAAAAGGCAGAAATGGGTTGATCGCACGTCAACATAAAAATGACGGACATTGGTGTTATGAGCTTGAAGCAGACTGCACCATTCCGGCTGAGTACATTATGATGATGCATTTTACTGGGGATATTGATGAACCTCTACAACAAAAAATAGCAAGATACATAAGGGAAAGACAGAATGATGAGGGTGGCTGGCCTTTGTACCTTGGTGGCAAAACAGACATTAGCTGTACAGTAAAAGCCTACTACGCTTTGAAAATGGCAGGTGATGAAATTGATGAGCCACACATGCTGAAAGCAACAAGAACTGTTTTGGAAAAGGGTGGTGCAGCCAAGTGTAATGTATTTACCAGGATTGCCCTGGCAATGTTTAAGCAGGTGCCATGGAGGGCGGCCCCATTTATACCTGTGGAAATTATGCATATGCCAAAGTGGTTTCCTTTCCATGTAAGCAAAGTGTCTTATTGGTCCAGAACAGTTATGGTTCCACTATTCATACTTTGCAGCCTGAAAGCCACTGCAAAAAATCCTAAACAGGTGCACATCAAAGAACTTTTCACCATTGACCCGGATAAAGAAAGAAATTACCACCCGGTAAGGTCTTCCCTAAACAGGATCATCCTTTTCCTGGAAAGAATAGGATTTAATCTGGAACCTTTAATTCCAAAATTTGTCAGAAAAAGTGCTATTAGAAAGGCAGAATACTGGTTTATTGAAAGGTTAAACGGCTTATCAGGTCTGGGGGCAATTTTTCCAGCTATGGTCAATGCTTATGAGGCTTTGCTGCTTTTAGGGTATAAGAAAGATCATCACTTGGTCAAAACAGCCAGGGAAGCCATAGACAATTTATTGGTTGTCAATAAAAATGATGCATATTGTCAGCCTTGCGTCTCCCCGGTTTGGGATACTTTGCTTGCTTCAGCAGCATTGCAGGAGGTAGGGGATTCTATAGCTGAAGAGTCGGCGTCAAAAGGACTGGAATGGTTAATAAGTAAACAAGTTTTGGAAGGAAATGCTGATTGGAGGGATTACCAACCGGATGTTAAACCGGGCGGATGGGCTTTCCAGTATGATAATGACTATTACCCTGATCTTGATGACACAGGGTTTGCTGCCTTTGTATTGCACAGATCAGGGGATGAAAGGTATAAAGAGAATATAAAGCGGGCAGCTGATTGGCTTGTTGGGTTACAATCTAAAAATGGAGGTTTTGCTGCTTTTGATGCTGATAATACTTATTATTATTTAAATGAAATACCATTTGCTGATCACGGGGCATTATTAGACCCGCCAACGGCAGATGTAAGTGCACGTTGCTTGATGTTTTTAGCGGCGATCGTTAATCAATATCCGGAATATCAGGAATCAATTGACCGCTGTGTTGAATATTTAACCATTGAACAGGAAAATGACGGCTCTTGGTTTGGAAGATGGGGTACCAACTATATTTACGGCACTTGGTCTGTGTTGATAGCTTTTGAACAGATTGGTATCGGAAACGAAGACCAAAGAGTGCGAAAAGCGGTTGACTGGTTAAAATCAAAACAATGGAAAAACGGTGGTTGGGGAGAAGACAATGATACGTATGAAAATTATAATTTTTCAGGTGTTGGATATAAAAGTAATGCTTTCCAGACTTCCTGGGCATTGTTGGCACTGCTGGCCGCAGGAGAAGCACAGTCAGAAGCTGTTGAGAAAGGAATAGAATATCTAATGGAAAATCAATCCTCAGACGGGTTGTGGTATGATCCTGAATTTACGGCGCCCGGCTTTCCTAAAGTCTTCTACTTAAAATACCACGGATATGATAAATACTTCCCACTTTGGGCACTGGCCAGGTATAGAAGAGAAAAAGCATACAAATGAAATGCGGAATTATTGTTCCGCTTCAATTTGAACTAAAACCATTTTTTCGGAGATCATTTCAGCATTTCCAGGTAGGGAATTATAAAAATTATAAAATAATCCTGAGTGGCATTGGTTATGATAATGCCGCACGTGCCTGCGAGATACTGCACCTGGATCATGATATAAACCATCTAATTAGTTGGGGAACCTGTGGATCGATTGATCCAAAACTTAAAGCCGGTGATATAATAATTCCTACAGGAGTAAAAATTGATGAAGACTATTACAGGTCTTCTCAAAATTTCAGCCTGGAAGATAAATATAAACCAATTCAGGATTTATCCATTCATCAAAAAGACCTTCTCCATGTAAAAGGATTAATTAATGACGGCGTAGAAAAAGTCAGTCTCGCAGAGAAAAATAAGATGAGTGTTGTAGATATGGAAAGCGGCGCAATAGCGAGATATGCCTATCAAAATGGATTAAGATTTAACAGCATACGCATCGTTTCCGATGAGATCGACAACCAAATCCCTAACTATATCATTGACGCTATGGATCACATCGGAAACCTGGAGATGAGGAAACTGATTGGTGGTATTCTTTCTAATCCCCATACAATCAGCCACCTTATAAAGTTAATCAGGAATACTAAGAAGGTAAATAAAAGTTTTAAAAGAATAATCAGCTTACTTTAAGCGATCAAGTCGTTGAATCTTTACTAATCCTTCATCTATCAAAGACCCTATGATTAATGTATTTTTAAATTGATTGACCACGCTTACCCCTGATAAGATGCTCCCATCATTTTCCACTATCACTTCTTCAGAATGAAAAGAAGGATATGAAAATTTAACTTTATGGATGATAAATGGGGATTTAGTTGATGACCTTATATGACTTCCATACTTTATCAGGTTTGGGCTTTGTGGTACCCAGAAATTACCAGATTGATCGATTGAGATATTATCTAACCCTTGCCCAAGATTGATCTCATCTAAAAATTGAATGACCCCGTGAGAATTAACATAGTAAGCCGATAGGTTTCCTGAAGTTGTTTCAGTAAAATATAAACAACTGATTTGATCATTAAAAATAATCCCATTTGGGAAGGATAAATTTTTAATAGCATAATCGGCCTTGCCATTTTTATAGTGGATAATATTGCCCAATTTAAGGTCTAAAAAAGCATCAAGTTTCCTTAAAATCCCCGAAAACGCCTTACTGGAATTGGTAAGATAGAATTCCAGGGTATCTATTGCCACAATATCGTTAGGCGCATCAATCAATTTATGCTTAACTGTTTTATGGTGTGAAATCGAATCATACCTATGCATTTTAAATATTTCAACTGAATGTTCATCCTTGCTAATATGATTCACGGTAAATAACCGATTGGATGTATCAGATTTTAAAAGGCTTATCCCATGCGGATGAAAGGCCTTCAATTCAGTTGTTATTATCTTTTGAACTGAATCCTGTAGGTTAATGAAAATGATTACCCCATTAGTTGTTGGGTCGTTTTCCCATTTTCTTCTATCAAAGGATATTCCATAAAGGTATTTCCCTGAGTCAATCTCGAAATCTTCTATCCCCGGCAAGCTACATAGAGTATCTACCGTGATCGATAATTGAGGATCTTCATTTATCACATGAAAAGCCCCGAGATTAATAAACCGGTAAATTACAAAACCAATAATACCAATGGCAATTATTGAGAATAAGATGATCTTTTTAGACAAATTATTTGATCTTATATTCAGTTGTTAACCACGCTGCGGTCTCTTGAAGGGCTGATTCAACCGGCTGCGCCTCTATTCCCAGTTGTTTTTTGAACTTCTCCACATTAAACACCAGATTTGAGCCTGCCAGCCTAACGCCCTCAACTGAAGCAATAGGCGGTCTATGTGTCACCCTGTTTGAATATATCTCCGCTACTTTAGCGGTTATGAGCGCAATAAAATAAGGGATTTCTTTTTTGGGCATTGCAATACCGGTTATATATTCTAATATCTGCAATATTTCTTTAAGGGATAAATTCTTGTTGCCCAGGATATACCGTTCTCCGATGTCACCTGATTCCGCAGATGCTATCATTCCCCGGGCAATATCTTTCACTGAAATAAGATTGAGCATACAGTTATAGTAGGCAGGGTTGTCCCCAGTCAAAAAGTCTTTTATCATTTTTGTAGGTGGCGTCAGGTTATAATCATCCGTGCCCACAGGTGTTGTTGGATATACAATAATTCCAGGAAACCCCTTTTTAATTTGATCTATCATAAAAAAATCAGCCATAAGTTTTGATCTGGTGTAAGGGCCTGGCATATCATCTAATTGAGGCAGGGGATCATTTTCGTCAATTTGTTTATGAGCGGTGCGTTTATAGCTTCTTAGCACTGCCTCTGATGAAACATGTATAAACCGCTTAACGTTTTTAGCAAGCCCCACAATTTGTTTAGTGCCATCATAATTGATCTTTAAAAAATCTTGCATCGATTTAGCCCAAAGGTTAGGATTGGCGGCCAAATGGAAAACTACATCAACAGCTTTCAAAGATTCTTTGACCATAATAGGGTCATTGATAGAGCCTTTTATAAGCTTAACCTCAGAATTAAGCTTTTTTGGTTCTTTTATATCAAGAATGGTTGTCTGATAACCTTTTTCTACCAGTTGATTGACTAAATGATATCCAATAAATCCTGCACCTCCGGTAACCAAAGCTTTCATCATCCGATAAAAAAATTAATAATCCCAGTAGTCAATATATTTTTGCCATTCTTCTACCACCAATTTTCGCTCTTGCTGGTCTTCTTGATACAGGTTCTTGTTGTAAGACTGGATACCTGATAAGTATGACTCAAAGAAAGGTTTATCTGCCTCGAAATTACGAAGTGACAGCTTATTATAAATCTTATTAATATTTTCCATTGGACTTTTATCTAGTTCTTCATACTTAATTTCAACTAAATCAGTATGTTTTAATGATTTAGAATCCTCCAGGTATCTCTCCATCAGCCTACTGTAGGTGGTCATAATTATTTCATCAACATTTAAGTGGTCATAGGGCTGCAAGGACAAGACAGGCAGTAACTTATTAAAATAATTTCTCATGGAATAAAAAATCTTTACCGGATGCCTGGTCATGAAAATGAACTTTGCTTCTGGGATAAGTTTTTTTATCAGTTCAACCCTTCCGGTATACACGGGATTTCGTATGATTAACCTTTTTTCATTTTGATCCATATATACCTTTTTCAGATAATAAATAAAGTTTCTTTCCCAAACTTTTATTTCTTTTTCCTTCACATCATCTAAAAAAGTACCTCGATTAAAATTGTATTGAAAATTCGCTGGAAAGTATAACCCATGCAAAAAGGAAAATGGGTTCATATTCGCTAATCCAAATTCATCTTCCTGTGGTGAATGAATGGTTACTGCCACATTATCAATTAGCCGGTCTTTTGGAAGGGACTTTTTTAAATTTCCTTTTAATAATCTCCCCAATGTGAGCATTTCCCAAGGTAAACCAGCCGCAATAGGGGATACATATCCCAGCTTGGGTGATTGACTGAGAATATTTCCAATATGAGTTGTCCCACTTCTCCAATGACCAATTATAAAAATAGGGGGTTGTTTAAATGTTAAGTTGTTGATATGGTGGTCTTTTAGGAGCTTCTCTAACGCATAAATTGGATACCGAAATAATGCTGATCCAAACAATGAAATTAGCTTAGGCAAATACTTTTTTTCAATGGGCCAATTTTTTGATAATAATCTTGTTAAATGTTGAAGACTACTTCCATAAAGCGGATGGGATATTTTGGTATTCTTTTTACTCAAGTGGTATTATTGCTAATTTAGACAGCTAAAATAGTCATGATTTTCATCTCTCAAATTTATAAGATAACTATCAGGTCAATATGTATGAAAATCTAAAAAAATGTTCTTTCGAATTAATTGTTGATCGGCTTAATAAAGCAATTGATCATTTGAGCTTGACGGGTGATCCAGGGGAGTTATACGAACCTGTTTTGTACACGATGCAAAATGGCGGAAAACGTATCAGACCAACACTGGCGTTGCTTTCTTATCAATTATTTTCAGACGATACTGAACAGGCGATAAAACCAGCCCTGGCTATAGAACTATTTCATAATTTCACTTTGATTCATGATGACATTATTGATGAGGCACCGCTAAGAAGAGGCAACCCTTCAGTACATAATAAATGGGGGGGAAATATTGCGATACTGTCAGGTGATGCGATGCTTTTTAAAGCTTATCAATTATTTGAAGGATTAAGTCCATCCAATTTAAGTAAAGTTATTCCTCTTTTTACAAAAACGGCACTGGATGTCATGGAAGGACAGCAGATGGATATGAATTATGAAACTTCTGATAACGTTTCAGTTGATGACTACCTTAACATGATCAGTAAGAAAACAGCAGCACTTATGGGATTTAGCCTTCAAATGGGAGCTATTATTGCTGGAGCCGACCATTGGGAGGCGGAGAAGCTAAAAAATGTGGGCGTCAATTTAGGTATTGGCTTTCAGTTGAAAGATGACCTGTTAGATGTCTATGCTGACAATAAAAAGTTTGGAAAACAAGTTGGTGGCGATATAATCTCTAACAAGAAGACCTTTCTTCTCATAAAAGCCTTGGAATCTTCAAATAATGGATTGGAAAAAGAACTAAATTATTGGCTAAGCTTGAAAGATTTCAATCCTGATAATAAGGTTCAGGGTGTAACAACTATTTACAATAAACTTGATATCAAAAATATTACTAATGCAAAAATTGATGAGTTTTTCAATAAGTGCTTTGAGACACTAAAACTTGTGCAGGTAGATAGTTCCAAAAAGGAGGCGTTAATAGAATTTATTGAATACATGATAAACAGGGATAGTTAATGTCTTTCACACTTATAATTATAATCATTACCGTAATTTTTTCCTTTACAGCCTGGAACAAACCAGCATTAGAAAGCAAATGGATTTTTAATCCCTATCTGGTTTTTACAAAAAACCAGTATTATCGTTTTTTGACTTCCGGATTTATTCATCAAGGGTATATACATCTGGGATTCAACATGTTTGCCTTATATTTTTTTGGTAGGGCAATCGAGCAAATCTATGGATACTATCTTGGAGTAAACGGGTCCTGGTATTTTCTTATTCTTTATTTACTGGGCATAATAATATCGGACGTTCCTACATTTTTTAAGCACCGTGAACATCCTGGTTATAATGCATTAGGAGCGTCTGGAGGCGTTGCAGCAGTGGTATTCAGCAGTATATTATTCCTGCCCTTAAATGATATTTGTATTTATGGGATTTTTTGTCTGCCTGGATTTATTCTTGGCGCTTTATACTTGATTTATTCTTATTTTCAGGGCAAAAATATGTCGGATAATATTAACCACGACGCACATCTTTTTGGAGCACTATTTGGTTTGATATATAGTTTTTTTATCTATCCTGATGTTTTGAGATTATTCTTCGATCAGATAATATCCTTTCGGATATTTTAATTTAATCTGCTACGGTCTGAGATAATTCCTGATTCAATACAGATACAAAAGATTTATTCTGACGGCCTTTTTTAAATTCAACCACACCATCAGTAAGAGCAAACAACGTATGATCTTTACCCATACCAACATTTTTGCCCGGATAATGCTTAGTACCTCTTTGTCTTACTATTATGTTACCTGCAATTACATCCTGACCGCCATATATTTTAACACCAAGTCGTTTACTTTCCGACTCTCTACCGTTTTTGGAACTACCAACTCCTTTTTTGTGTGCCATGATACATTAGATTGAAATGGATTGAATTTGTACTTTAGTTAATTGTTGTCTGTGACCTTTTTTTACTCTGTAGCCTTTTCTTCGTTTCTTTTTAAAGACGATTACTTTATCGTCTTTCACATGCTCTAATATCTTGCCCGTTACTTTCGCGCCATCAACAGTTGGGGTTCCAACTTTAATGGAGCCATCGTCATCAATTAATAAAACATTTTCAAATTCTATGGCAGACCCTTCATCACCCGCTAGCTTAGGGGTGTAAATAAATCTGTCCTCGGTTACTTTAATTTGACTACCTGCTATATCTACTATTGCATACATTCTATTTCTATTAGATATTAGAAAATGAGTGCAAAAATATAAATTTTGCCATCACTCTCCAACATTACACAGAATTAATATTTAGTTAAAATAGGGTTCACAATTTTTTAAAAAAAAAGCATAGGTCCGTACGCTAAAATTAGAATGAAGTTAAATTTTAAAAAAAATATTCAATCCTCTTATTTTCAATTAATTATCACGTATTTTTATGGGTTTTTTCTTTTCCATATTTTACCACTCACCGCTTTGTCTTTTTAAAGTGTTTTATTAATATTTGTAATCACAGATCATAGAATAGCCACCAGGTTAAGTTTTAATTTTCTCATGACATTTTTTAAAAGTTTAGAATAATTGATGTGGAGAGTATGTCATGGGTTTTTTAAACATTTTAATAAGACAGAATTTTAAAATATCATATTTTATTTAAAAAGTAAGTTTAAATGAATAGCAGAATAGAAGAACCCATTTTAAAAGAAAATAAGAACAGATTCGTGCTCTTCCCTATTGAACATGATGATATTTGGAAATTTTACAAAAGAGCTGAAGCTAGTTTCTGGACTGCCGAGGAAATAGATTTAAGCCAGGACCTTAAAGATTGGGAAAACCTATCCGATGGAGAGCGACATTTCATCACCCATGTTCTGGCATTCTTTGCCGCCAGTGATGGTATTGTCAATGAAAATCTGGCCGAGCATTTTGTAAATGAAGTACAGTACACAGAAGCCAAGTTCTTTTATGGCTTCCAAATAGCAATAGAAAATATCCACTCAGAAACCTATTCTTTACTCATAGATACCTATGTAAAAGATCCTACCGAAAAAGACAAATTACTCAATGCCATTGAAACGATGGATTGTGTGAAGAAAAAAGCTGAATGGGCTTTACGTTGGATCGATAAAGGATCATTCCAGGAGCGATTAATTGCCTTTGCTGCTGTTGAAGGAATATTTTTCTCCGGAAGTTTTTGTTCAATCTTTTGGTTGAAAAAAAGAGGATTGATGCCAGGCCTAAGCTTTTCCAATGAGTTGATATCCAGGGATGAAGGCTTACATTGTGACTTTGCATGCTTACTATACAACAACCATGTGACCAACAAATTACCTGAAGATACGGTAAGTAAGATCATAAAAGACGCTGTAGATATAGAAAAGGAGTTTGTTACTGAAGCAATACCGGTTAAATTGATTGGTATGAACTCAGACCTCATGTGTCAATACATTGAGTTTGTAGCTGACAGATTATTATCTGAACTCGGATGTGATAAAGTTTATAATTCAACAAATCCATTTGATTTCATGGATATGATTTCCTTACAGGGAAAAACAAACTTTTTCGAAAAAAGAGTGGGTGAATATCAGAAAGCAGGCGTTTTAAAGAAAGAAGAAGAAAATGCCACTCCCAAATTTTCCTTGAACGAAGATTTTTAGAACCCTCCAATTAATAGATAGATATGTTAGTTTTAAAACGTGATGGAAGACGTGAATCCGTCAAATTTGATAAGATAACCAGAAGAATAGAAGCACTATGCACAGGATTAAATCCTGATTACATTGAACCGGTCGACATTGCCAAAAAAGTAATTAATGGTTTATATGATGGTGTAAATACTGAAGAACTGGATCATCTCGCTGCTGAAACAGCAGCTTCCATGACCACAAAACATCCGGACTTTGCTAAACTGGCGGCTAGAATTGAAATTTCTAACCTTCATAAAAAAACAAGTCAGTCGTTTTCTAATACCATGAAACGGCTATATTCTTATGTTGATCCCAAGACAGGTGAGAATGCTTCACTCATATCGACCGAAGTATATGGAATTATAAAAAATAACGCAGCAAAATTAGATGCTGCCATCGATTACCAGAGGGATTATAATTATGATTACTTTGGATTTAAAACATTAGAGCGATCTTATTTAATGACACTCGATGGAAAAATCGTTGAACGGCCCCAACATATGATCATGAGGGTAGCGATTGGTATTCATCAGGATGATGTTGACGCAGCCATCGAGACCTACAACTTAATGTCGAATAAGTGGTTTACACATGCCACTCCTACGCTTTTTAACGCAGGAACCCCTAAGCCTCAGTTATCATCCTGTTTCTTACTAACCATGAAAGAAGATAGCATCGATGGCATTTATGACACGCTAAAGCAATGTGCTAAAATCTCTCAGTCAGCTGGTGGTATAGGATTAAGTATACACAACATTCGATCAACCGGGTCTTACATCAGGGGTACTAATGGTACCTCCAACGGCATCATACCAATGCTAAGAAATTTTGACATGACTGCCAGGTATGTTGACCAGGGTGGTGGGAAAAGAAAGGGCAGTTTTGCAATGTACCTTGAACCATGGCACTCAGATATTTTTGAATTCTTAAACCTTAAGAAAAATCATGGCAAAGAAGAATTAAGGGCCAGAGACTTATTTTATGCTTTATGGATACCTGACTTATTCATGAAGCGGGTCGAAGCCAATGAAGACTGGTCTTTATTCTCTCCTAGTGAGGCTCCTGGATTACATGAATGCCACGGTATTGAATTTGAAAGATTATATGAGAAATATGAAAGAGAAGGCAAGGCGCGTAAGGTAGTCAAAGCGCAAGATTTGTGGTTTGAAGTCCTTGAAGCACAAATTGAGACAGGTACGCCTTACATGCTTTATAAGGATACGGCTAACAAAAAGTCCAATCAAAAAAATCTTGGCACTATAAAGTCGAGTAATCTATGTACAGAAATAATTGAATATACCGCACCAGACGAAGTAGCGGTCTGCAATCTGGCTTCTATTGCTTTACCAAAATTCGTGATTGATGGCAAATTTGATCATCAAAAATTGCATGAGATCACCAAGGTGGTTACCAGAAACCTCAATAAGGTAATAGATATTAATTACTATCCCGTTACTGAAGCCAGGAATTCTAACATGAGACATCGCCCGATAGGTATTGGCATTCAGGGGCTTGCGGATGTGTTCATGTTATTAAAACAACCCTTTGATAGTCCGGAATCCAGGGCTTTGAATAAAGATATCTTTGAAACCATATATTTTGCTGCCATGGAAACTTCTATGGAATTGGCAAAAACGCATGGTTATTATGAAACTTTTAAAGGATCACCGGTATCGAAAGGTATATTCCAGTTTGATATGTGGGGTGTAACACCAGAATCAGCTCGCTGGGATTGGTATGATCTTAAACAAAAAGTAAAAAAGCATGGCGTTAGAAATTCGCTATTGGTAGCTCCTATGCCTACTGCATCAACTTCGCAGATATTGGGTAATAACGAGTGCTTTGAACCATATACTTCTAATATTTATACTCGAAGGGTTCTGTCAGGGGAGTTTATTGTTGTAAATAAACATTTACTTAATGATCTAATCAAGTTAGGGATATGGGATGATAAGATGAAAAACAGGCTTTTAGAGTCTAATGGGTCAATACAAAACATACCCGGAATACCACAGGAGCTGAAAGATATTTATCGTACGGTTTGGGAAATACCTCAAAAAGCCATTTTAGAAATGGCGGCTGATAGAGGGGCTTTTATTTGTCAAAGTCAAAGTATGAACGTACATATGCAGGATGCTAATTTTGGAAAGTTAACTTCTATGCATTTTTATGCCTGGAAAAAAGGTTTAAAAACCGGAATGTATTATCTTAGAACCAAAGCAGCTACAGATGCAATTAAGTTCACTGTGGAAAAACAACCAAAAGCTAAAGAAAATACTGATAATCTGAATGAAGTTAGGGTCAACAATAGTCAGGAAGCCATTCAGTGCTCGCTGGACAATCCTGATGATTGCGAAATGTGTGGAAGCTAGAGATTAATTAAAATATTTATTTTTGGGGTAGCTCGGCAAGCAATTGTCGGGCTTTTTACTTTACCAGCCTTGCCCCGTTTAAAATGTAAAATAGATGCAAAGGATCCTGATCATTAAGTTCAAGATAGCCTTCTATTTTGATTAATTTATTTGTATAACTTATTTCTTCCATTAGGTTTACTTCCACCACAGTTTCCGGTCCCGCACCGCCACAGAAGAAACAATTAGCGTATGGTAGAGATGATAATAGGATATAATCCGATCTTTTAGACTGAACAGGCATCATATAACCGGTCAAGCTAATCTGTTCCCCCATTAATTCTTTAATTGCTTCATGAAATATTGGGATATCAACCTCATAACCTAATATTTGATCATAAGATTTAATTACATCAACTTTACTTAAAACCTCCCAATAGTTTGTTTGAGCAGGGTTGAAAAGCACAAGAAAAAAAATTGTAAATATCAATTTATAAATAAATTACTTATTAGTTCAAAAATAATTGTTATGAAAATATATACTAAAACAGGGGACAAAGGATATACCAGTTTGTTAGGAGGCACTAAAGTAGCCAAGTCAAATGTTCGGATTGAAGCTTATGGAACAGTCGATGAATTGAATGCATACCTGGGTTGGATAAGAGACAAATCAGTGAATGCAAGCCGAAAGAAGGACATCATAAGAATACAGGAAAATTTATTTGTTATTGGTTCCCATTTGGCAAAAGACAAAGAAGACCTTAAAATGGCCTTACCCGTGTTTAATCCCGAAGAGATAGCATATATCGAAAAGCTTATCGATCAAATGGAAGATTCTCTCCCGGTGATGACCAACTTCATTTTGCCTGGGGGAAAAGAAGAAGTATCACTTTGTCATGTTGCCAGATGTGTTTGCAGGCGCGCAGAGCGTTCCGTTGTCAGACTTAATGATACAGAAGCGATTAATCCAAATTTTTTGATTTTTTTAAATCGCTTGTCTGATTATTTATTTATATTATCACGGATGATCACAAAAGATTTGCAGGTTGAAGAGATTCCCTGGATAAATAAGTGATCTTTACTCAATTGTTTATCAAATTTTTCTAATGGTAAAGCGATGAAAGCAGTCGAAGATCCCAACATTAATCAGCTTACGGAAGAGATAAGAATAAGTAAAACCACAAACTCCAGAATCACTGAAATGGATGAGGAAAACCTCGCTTTTGGTAAAATGTATTCTGATCACATGCTTATCTCCGATTATAAAAATGGTCAATGGACGAATATCAGAATAGTTCCCTATGGAAATTTAAGCATCAGCCCTGCCAATACCACATTACATTATGCACAATCAATTTTTGAGGGATTGAAAGCATATAAAGATGAAGACAATAATATCCTGGTATTCCGTCCGGACGCAAATGCCAAACGAATGCAAGTAAGCGCCAGACGAATGTGTATTCCCGAGCTTCCGGAAGAATTATTTTTACAGGGTATGTCTGCTTTGCTAGAACAGGATAGGGATTGGGTACCTAAAAAAGAGGGTACATCATTATATATCCGGCCTTTTGTCTTTGCCACTGACCCTTACATTGGCATTCGTCCTTCGGACAATTATCAGTTTATGATTATTACCAGTCCCGTTGGGGCATATTATAACGAACCCGTAAAAGTCAAGATCGAAACGCACTACACAAGGGCAATAAAAGGAGGTATCGGGTTTGTCAAAACCGCCGGAAACTACGCAGCAGCTTTGTACCCGGCCGTTGAAGCCAGAAAGGAAGGTTACCATCAGCTAATATGGACCGATGGTCAATTTCATGAGTATATTGAAGAATCAGGAACCATGAATATTATGTTTCTCATTGATGATAAATTGATCACTGCACCCACTGGTGGTACCATACTGGCAGGCATAACCAGGGATAGCATCTTAACGCTAGCCAAACATTGGGGAGTTGATGTAGAGGTACGTCCGATTACTGTCAAAGAAATAATTGAGGCGATAAAAAATAAAAAACTACAGGAAGCTTTCGGAGTAGGAACTGCTGCTACCATAGCACACATTAAAAGTATCGGTTATGATGGAGTAGATTACGATTTGCCAATAATAGAAACAAGGGGTTTTTCAAGTAAAGTATTGGAAACTTTGGACCAAATAAAAACCGGCAAAGCAACAGATCCTTTCGGTTGGATATTTAAAATATGAAGTTACCTTACGAGCAACATTGAACCATAACTATATCCACCACCAAAAACGGTTATTACAATCTTATCACCGTTTTTAAACCTGGACCAATTATCTGAAAGTGCAATAGCGGCACGTGAGCATCCCGTATTTCCAAGATGTTGAATGTTTGATAGTGCTTTATTGAGCGGGAGTTTTAGATTATCGATAATATTTTTGGTGATCCTAAAATTAGCCTGATGCGGAATAATATATGCCAAATCATCAAGGGTGAAGTTGTTTTCATTTAAGATCCGTTTTGTCATGTCAGCCATATAGTTGCAAGCATTCATGAACACGTCTTTTCCATTCGGCATGGTTAATCCACCGTTCAATGGTCTTAAATAGACGCCTTCCAATGATTTTCCAATATCTCCACCTCCGGCAGTAATTATTTGCTTCACATGAAGTCCGCCATCATTTTCCTCTTCATTGGTAGCAACCACTGCAGCAGCACCATCCCCCCATAAATGGCCGGATTTTATGTTTTTTTCATCATTATAAGCTGTATTGTGTTCGGATAGGACTACCAATGCTTTTTTAGATTTTTTCAATTGAAAATACCCTTCGGCGATCTCAAGGGCATTCAAAAATGAAGAACAAGCTGAACTAATATAAACAACTGGAATGCCCTGAACCTGAAGATAAGCCTGGACAGCGTGAGCTAAAGTTACAATTGTGTCGTGAGGAGTATAAGAGGCACCAACTATCAGATCAACATCCTTTAAGCCATCCCCTGTCTTTGCTATGTAATTTTTAACCGCTTCTACTGCCATAGTATTTGTATTTTCGCCTTCCTCTGCTTTTCCTCTTTCTTTTATACCGGTTCTTTCTGCTATCCATTGGTCAGATAGTCCATTCAATAATTCAAAGTGGCTATTAGGTATGATTTGACTTGGCAGATAGCTAGCCGCATTTTTTAAGAACATCGTAAAATGGGGTGAAATTGTAAAACGAAATTATATAAACAATCATCAAATATTAGATCATTTTAATTACTAACTATTATAAAGCCATCATCATTCTATATTTCTCAAAATTGATAATGGAGTTTTTTTAAGCATTGAGATATTATTAATAACTCCCATAATTGTAGTTACTATGGTGAAAGAAGATGCTATGATCAAAACAGTGATAATTCCTGGAAGGTAGTTTGAATCAAAAACATAGTAACCAAAAGTCCTATTGATGATAAGTGCTACTAAGATTCCTGATATTGAAGAAATTAATCCAATAAAAAAATACTCGAGGCCATTGATTAACAGCAACTTAGTTTTATTTGCTCCCAGTGTCCTTAAAAGTACTGCTTCTTGCAACCGCTGAAACTTACTCAGAATAATGGTTGATAATAATACCATAACACCTATTAATAAGCTGAAAAGTGCCATAAACTCGATCACAAATGAAATTTTACCAATCAGATCATCCAATGTTTTTAGTATAAGCTCAAGATCAATTATTGAAATGTTGGGATAACCCCGAACTATTGCTTGTTGATATCTGGCTGATAAATTATTGGAACTTATTTTGGTCAGCAGGACATGAAATTGCGGCGCTTCTTCTAATACACCTTCCGGAAAAACAATTATGAAATTAGTTTGCACCCTGTTCCAATCAATATCCCTGAAGCTACCTACATATGTTTTTAATATAGCGCCCTGCACATTAAAAATCATCTCATCGCCCAAACGTAGTTCCATATTTTCTGCATATCCTTTAGAAACTGATATGAGGATTGAGTCTCCATTATTCTTTTTCAGTTCACCTTCCACTAACTTTTCACTATCAATCAAACTGTCGCGATATGTGACCCGGTATTCCCTATTAAAGACCCAATTAGGAATATTTATGGTACTGTCTTCTTCAACATCACTTTTTGTGTTTCCGTTTACAGATCTTAAACGCGTGGTGACAATGGGCACTTCCTGAATGACTGGCAGATTATAATCTAAAGTCATCGCTTTAACTTCTTCCTTTTGGGAAGTCTGAATATCGAACAAAATCACATTTGGTCTGTCACCTGACCCGGCCATTTGTACTTCCGCCAGCAACATAAATTGAATAAAGTATAATGTGGCAATCATTGCCCCGCCCAGCCCGATAGACACAACAAGCAGAAGGGTTTGGTTATTCGGTCTGTATAAATTTGAGATGCTTTGTTTAACTACAAATGGCCAGGATGATTTATCTACTTTTTTAAGAATCCATATTATAGCTTTTCCGAAAAGGGCAATCGAAGAAAAAGAAATAAAAATCCCACCTATATACCATGCCGCTATCTCCGCATCTCTAGTTTGCCATAAAATAACCGAATAAACAAACATGATGACCAGAGAGAAATATAAGACCATAGACTTTGAATTTGGTTTATCTTCCTGTTCATAAGAAGCCCGTAGAGATTTTAATGGTGATATTTTCTTGAGGCGAAAAAGCGAAGCATAAGCAAATAGTACGGTCACAATTATCCCTGTGATATAACCCCCCAACACAGATTGCCATGACATATGAAAATCCATCTCAACCGGGATGAAATCTTTCAATACCGCAGGTAAATAGCCTTGTATAAGCAGTCCGATGACCACACCAATGGATGAACCGATGATACCGAGTAAAATTACCTGTATGAAAAAAATGGTAAATGCCTGACCGGATTTTAAACCTAAGCAACGGAGGATGGCAATGCTATGGTGTTTACCCTTTAGATAAATACGCACAGCGCTGGAAACACCCAAGCACCCAAGCAATAACGCAACAATGGCAGTCAAATCCAGAAAGCCTGACAGATCTTTAAAAGCCCGGATGGTATTTTCTTTTCTTTTTTCCACATCTTCATACCTCAACGCTAGTTTTGACAATCTATCTCCATATTTATCGATAGATTCTTTAGCCATGTTTTGGTTATCGTATTTGTAAAAGTATGAGTAGGTAAACCTGCTCCCTTTTTGAATCAACCCCGATTCCTTCAGGTATTGGTAAGGCATGTATACAACCGGGGCCACTGAGGTAATTGCCCCGCTCTGCCCTGGAACACTTTGAATTTTACCAGCTATTTGAAATGATAGCTTACCAATTTTTATGATATCTCCAGGTTCAACATCGTATTGCATCATTAAAGTCTCATCCACAAGTGCAGTACTATCATTTTGAAAATTCATGGATGCTTGGTTTGGCACGGTTTCAATGGCCCCATAATACGGATAATCACCCTTTAATGCCCTTACCTGAACCAGTCTTGCACCTTGTGTGCGAGGGAAGTAGATCATAGAGGCAAAACGACACTGCATAGACTTTTCATCTCCAATAGAATCCAGAAGGCTTGATACTTCTTCATTGGGTGGCTGGTTCATTTCAACAACTAAGTCCGCCCCTAGTAGGGTTTTAGCCTGATTATTTATTTCATTACTAAAACTGAACTTGAAGACGTTTAAACCAACCAGGGCAGCAATACCTATTGATATTGATGAAATATATAAAATTAGCTGATTGAGTTTTTTCCGGCTGTCCCTCCAGGCCATCTTCCAGAGCCACAAGGGATGGTATTTGACAGGTTTAGTCTTGATAATTGTATCCAAATTAAGTTTTTGAGATTATTTTACCCCCTTTAAGTTTGATGATGTTATTGGTTTTCTTGGCTAGTTCAAGGTTATGGGTAACCAAGACCAGGGTTGTATTCTGTTCTTTATTTATTTCAAACAAAAGATCTTCAACATTCTTACTGCTTTTTTCATCCAGGTTACCGGTGGGCTCATCTGCAAATAGAATCTTAGGGTGGTTTGAAAACGCCCTGGCAATGGCCACCCGTTGCTGCTCTCCACCTGAGAGTTGCGATGAATAATGATGAATCCTTTCTTTTAACCCCACTCGTTCTAATAATTCAATGGCATGATTTTTGGCCCCTTTTTCACCTCTTAATTCCATTGGCACCATCACATTTTCAACAGCAGTGAGTGTGGGTAGGAGTTGAAAGTTCTGGAAAACAAAACCAACGAACTGATTCCTAATCTGAGCCCTTTCGTCCTCACTCAGTGCATTAAGTTTTACGTTATTCAAAATAATAGTGCCGGAAGTAGGCCCGTCTAATCCTGCACACAATCCAAGAAGTGTGGTTTTTCCACTCCCTGAAGACCCTACTATTGATATAGAATCCCCTGCCTCTACCATGAATGTAATGTCCCTAAGAACATTTATTTCTTTGGCCCCGTTTTTATAGCTTTTTGACAAAGCCTCTACTTTTAAAATATCCACCAGTATGTATTAAGATGAGTAATTAAGGTTATAGGGGTAACGAAATCAAAATATTTTGTGTTTATTTAATTATTCCATAAAAGTGGATACTAGATAAATGGTAATTTTTAAAATTTTTTTAGCGATGGTCAGCCTCACATTGTTGACAGGTTGTAGTGGATCAGAAAAAAAGACAGATAAAAAATCAGAAAAAAAAACGGATTCCCAAAAAGAAAAACCCAGGACCAATTCAAACAACATAATCTTCTTTGGCAATAGTCTTACGGCCGGATATGGATTAGAGCTGGCTGATGCTTTCCCGGCAATTGTTCAAAGGAAAATTGATGCTCTTAGTTGGGATTTTAATGTAGTCAATGCAGGATTGAGCGGGGAGACAACCGCAAGCGGCGTATCGAGGATTAAATGGGTGCTCAAAACACCCTCGGATGTTTTTGTTCTCGAATTAGGTGCAAATGATGCCTTAAGAGGAGTAAAACTTTCCGAGACAAAAAGCAATCTACAATCCATAATCGATACCGTGAAATCATATCATCCGGTATCAGCTATCATCCTTGCCGGCATGAAAGCTCCTCCTAATTTAGGAGAAGAATATACCAGCCGTTTTGAAGAAATATTTGTTGAGCTAAGTGAAGAAAATACTGCCACGCTCATTCCATTTTTACTTGAAGGGGTTGCCGGAGAAAATAATCTCAACCAACCTGATGGTATACACCCTACCGAAGAAGGACAAAAAATAGTTGCAGAGAATGTCTGGGAGTTTCTAAAACCAATTTTAGAGAAAATCCGGCAGTCTACATGAGCATTGAACAACTGCTTGGCAATGCCGCCGGTTTCGTATGGGGAACGCCACTCTTAATATTATTATTGGGTGGAGGAATATTTTTCATGATCTATTCCCGCTTTCTACCCTTCAAGTACCTTGGACACGCCATCAATGTGATTAAAGGTAAATATGATGATATCAATGACCCGGGTGAGATCAATCATTTTCAGGCATTGAGTGGTGCATTAGCAGCGACTGTTGGTATGGGCAATATTAGTGGGGTTGCAGTCGCAATAACCACCGGAGGGCCAGGAGCATTGTTCTGGATGTCTGTTAGTGCCTTTTTTGGTATTGCTACTAAATTTTTCACTTGTTCGTTAGCGGTTATGTATAGAGGCATAGATTCTGAAGGTATTTTTCAGGGAGGCCCGATGTATGTTATCCGTGAAGGATTAGGGAAAAACTGGATGCCACTGGCTGTCTTCTTCTGTGTTGCCGGTTTTTTTGGAGCTACCCCAGTTTTCCAGGCCAATCAGATGATTCAGGTTATTAATGATGTATTCCTTGTACCCAATAACCTGCTGATCAAGAATGAAATGATAACCAACTTGTTTTTGGGGTTAATCTTAACCTTTTTGACTGGACTGGTAATTTTTGGGGGCCTTAAGAGAATAGCTGAAGTGGTTTCCAGGCTTGTTCCATTCATGGTAGGGGTTTATGTGACAAGTGTTGTATTCATTTTGATCCTGAACTCAGAAAAAATAATCCCTTCAGTAATAATCGTTTTAAATGATGCTTTCACTGCCCATGCCGTATTGGGAGGCGCTGTAGGATCTATAATCATTGCGGGGGCAAGAAGGGCTGCTTTCAGTAATGAAGCTGGAATAGGTACAGCACCTATGATGCATGGTGCAGCAAAAACGAAAGAGCCAATACGAGAAGGGCTGGTAGCGATGTTAGGACCAGCCATCGATACGCTTATTGTTTGTAATATGACAGGCCTGAGCATACTGATCACTGATGTTTGGCAGGATACAGAGTTGAGTGGAATAAGCTTAACAACTATAGCATTTGAGGCAGCTATACCCTCAGTAGGGCCTGTGATTTTATTGATATGTGTCACAACTTTTGCATTTACAACCATGTTGGGGCTGTCATATTATGGCAGAAAATGTCTGTCATTTATGATTGGTAGTAAATATGGATGGTATTTCAACCACTGGTATGTGAGCCTAATTATTATTGGCTCAATTGGTAGCCTATCAGCGGTGGTTAGTTTTATAGATCTGGCATTTGGCCTTATGGCCTTTCCAACCATGATATCTACCCTTATATTAGCCCCGAAAGTTATGGAAAAGGCTAAGGCGTACATGAAAAATTTATAGCTTTAAATACTATCTCCAAGATCCCAGAGAAATAATGTCTCAGGAATTTAAGGATTTGGTTTAAGGAAATTTCTTGTAGGTATATATTTGGCGTTTTATATTAATTAGAATTTCAATGAGGATATTAATTGCTGGTGCGGGAGATATAGGGTTTCATTTGGCAAGAATGCTTACCATGGAAGATCATGATATAACCCTTATTGATTATAATCCACAGGTACTTCAATATATCTCCAATCACATTGATATTGCAATTGTAAAGGGGAGTTCCACCTCTTACAGAGTATTAGAAGAAGCAAGAGTATCTAAAGCTGACCTGCTGATTGCTGTTACTTCATCAGAAGAAACAAATATTGCCACCGCCATAATTGGCAAAAACCTGGGAGCAAAACGAACAGTGGCCAGGATCTCTAATATTGAATTTTTGCATAGTAAAGAAAAGCTTGATTTAAAGTCTATCGGAATAGATGAGATCATCTCTCCTGAATCTCTTGCTGCAAGGGAAATAAAGCGGTTGTTAAAAGAATCAACATTGACCGATACTTTTGAATTTGAAAAGGGCACCTTATCGTTAATTGGACTTACAGTTGATGAAAAATGCGAACTAAAGGATAAAACGCTAACTGACACTTCCTACTTAAACCCCGACCATAGTTTTACCACAGTTGCTATTTTAAGGGATAATAAAACCATAATACCTCATGGTGAGAACAGATTTCTTTTAAACGACCATGCCTATTTTATTGCTCAACCAGACGGTGTGGATCGCGTGCTTTCACTTGCAGGAAAAGAAAGGTTCCCGATTAAAAATATAATGCTTCTGGGCGGAAGCAGGATTGGAATCAACACAGCGCGCCAGCTTAGCAAAAAGTACAACATCAAATTAATTGAAAAGAATAAAGAGAAATGCTTCGAATTAGCTGATGAATTGCCAGATACGATGATCATCAATGGCGATGGGCGCGATATGGAATTACTGCAGGAAGAGGGTATTCAGGAAATGGATGCATTTATCGCTGTGACAGGAAACACCGAAACGAATATCCTAAGCTCATTGATCGCTAAAAACCATGGGGTGCAACGGGCAATTTCCTTAGTAGAAAATATGGATTATATCCACCTCTCACAAAATATCGGTGTTGACACATTAATTAATAAAAAACTGATTGCTGCAAATTTCATTTTTAGGTATGTGAGAAAAGGACAGGTTCTCAGTCTGGCCAGTGTACATGGTGTAGATGCTGAAATACTCGAGTTTGAAGTAAAGCCAGACAGCAAAATACTTGGAAATGAGATTCAATATCTTAATCTGCCAAAATCTTCAATTGTAGGCGGGGTTATACGAAAAAACAAGGGTTATACCGTTAGGGGCGATTTCAAATTTGAGCCGAAGGACAGGGCTGTTATTCTTGCGCGCCCAGAATGTATTCATACCATTGAGCAGTATTTTAAATGAGGTTTAATTATCAATTAATTGGTAATATTCTTGGCATTCTCCTTCTGTTGAATGGCTCATTTATGCTTTTATGCATCCCTTTTTCACTCTACTACCAGGATGGTGACATCTGGGCTATTCTGATATCGGGAGGGGTTACCTTGCTTTTCGGGTTTGTACTGTGGTTCTTCACAAGAGCATTAAAATCAAAAGACCTGAAGAAAAAAGATGGATATCTGATAGTCACAAGCGGTTGGCTGATAATGTCTTTTTTTGGTATGCTGCCATACCTGCTGACTGGTTCTATACCAAATATTACAGATGCATTTTTTGAAACACTTTCAGGATTTTCAACCACCGGAGCTACCATATTGACAGATATCGAATCTTTAAATAAAGGTATACTTTTTTGGAGAAGCCTTACCCAATGGATTGGTGGAATGGGAATCATTGTATTAACCGTGGCTATTTTACCTATTTTAGGCATTGGTGGAATGCAGCTTTTTGTGGCTGAAGCACCCGGCATATCTCCGGATAAGCTACAACCCAGGATAAAAGAAACAGCCAAAAGGCTGTGGTATATATACCTTGGGTTAACCATCTCAGAAATTATGCTATTACTTATCGGTGGAATGAGCTTTTATGATGCCATTAATCACGGATTAACAACAATGTCCTCTGGAGGTTTCTCAACAAAAAACGACAGTATTGCGCACTTCGAATCTCCGTTTATCCAATATGTAATTATATTATTTATGATTGCTGCAGGCACTAATTTCACCATATCTTACCTAGGTTTGCATGGTTTATTTAAGAAGGTACTTGAAAATGAGGAGTTTAAATATTATATCGGTTTTTTGATTGGAATTACAATTATAATAACCATTACCGTTTCGGAGGCTGTTGGTAGCTTTTCAGAGTTAAATTTTAGAAACAGCTTGTTTCAGGTCGTTTCAATCATTACTACCACCGGGTATATTACCGCAGATTACACCCAATGGACACCGTTCATAAAATTAGCATTTTTTATTATGATGTTTGTAGGTGCATCGGCTGGATCAACTGCAGGTGGTGTGAAACTTGTAAGGCACATCATTCTAATAAAAAATAGCTTCTTAGAATTAAAGCGGCAATTACATCCGTCTGCAATAATCCCGGTCAGGTTCAACGGAAGGGCAGTAGAGCAAAATGTGACCTTCAATATTTTAGCATTTATTATGATTTACATTTCCATTTTCGCCATCGGTTCCTCATTAATGGGTATGCTAGGATTAGATTTTATTACGGCAATTGGCTCTGTGGCTGCATGTTTGGGAAATGTTGGCCCCGGAATAGGGTCTGTAGGGCCTGTAGATAATTATAATCATATCCCTGATGTAGGAAAGTGGTTTTTGGCATTGCTTATGCTAATTGGAAGATTGGAATTGTTCACCGTTTTGATTCTCTTTACCCCTTACTTCTGGAGCAAATACTAAATAAATTCGATGGACATAATAAGTTATATCATCTGGAGCCCTCAACCAAATGTTATTCCCGGCCTGGATGTGCCACGGTGGTATGGATTATTGTTTGCCCTGGGGTTTATTATCAGTCAGCAGATTTTTTATTGGATTTACAAGCAAGAGGGGTTATCTACAAAATATGTGGATAAAATAACGATTTATATGGTTGTTGCTACCGTCATTGGTGCCCGCTTAGGGCATTGTTTGTTTTATGACCCCTGGTATTATTTATCCAACCCACTAGAGATTTTAATGATATGGAAAGGAGGTTTGGCGAGTCACGGTGGAGCAATCGGGATATTAATTGCACTTTACCTCTATTCAAAAAAATACCCGGATCAAAAATTTCTATGGATTCTCGACCGTATGGTTATTGTTGTGTGCCTCACAGGTGCACTTATCAGATTGGGTAATTTTTTTAATTCCGAAATGGAGGGTATAGAGACCAATTCCAGCACGGGAGTTGTTTATGCGTACGCTACAGAACAGGTCTTGAAATATGATGATGATAAAGTCAAAGAAGTAGTCTTTGAAAAAGGGGGTAAAAATGATTCTAACCGGTCAGGTAGAGAACCAATAACAATAAATATTATTTACCATGATGATGTTGAGTTAGACCTGAATTATGAAAAAAGATTTTATGAGTTTAACATAAAGCAAGCATTAACCAGCTACCGGGAGGTGGTTGAACATATTTCTATTCCGGTAAATGAACCACTGAATTACGAAATCTCTCAGCAAAATGGGCAATGGATTGGAAAAATATATGCTAAGGGAATAGTACGTCATGCGGCCCAATTGTATGAAACAGGCTATTGCTTGCTTCTTATGTTTGTATTGTTTTTTCTTTGGTTGAAAAAAAGGGATAAGCTACCTCTAGGCTTTAATTTTTCACTATTCATGATTGTATTATGGGGATTAAGGTTTGTTGATGAATTTTTTAAAATGAATCAAGAGCCTTTTGAGGCTGATATCCCTTTAAATATGGGCCAGTGGTTAAGCATACCAATGGTAATCGTAGGAATGTCATTAATGGTTTATGTTTTCAAAAAGCAAAAAAAATCTAATTGAGGGCAATAACTTTTATGTTCTCATTTACAATATGGGATAATTCTTCTAATTCACCGCTTAAGTACAGAGAATCTAAAATTTCAGGTGGGGTATCCTTTGATGGGCCTTTGTAATTTATATAATCAGCAAACATAATGTTGTTTATTTTCCTCATGTTCATTGCTTTTCTAAATCTTGTACCTCCTCCATCTGTCTCGTACTGGTATCCAAAGTAATCTAAAGTATATCTGGATTTATGTATCCAGTATACAAATACATCCTCATAATCTTCTCCCCCACCTTCCTTGTCGAATGTAATCTTGATCTCATAGTAAGGTTCATCATTAATAATGGCCATCCCAAGAAGTTTTTTATTAACAGCAGGATCATTCAATCCAAATGGTAATTGAACAAAATATAGTACTGAGTTTATAGAGTTTCTATATCTGGCAGACCATTCTTTATTGACTTCAGCTTGATTGCTATTAACCATTCTTGCAAATTCTTTATCATCAATCAGTTTATCAATTACCTTATTACCCAATGTATCTTTAAACGTTCGTGTATAAGTGTATCCTGTATCAGTCCTTCTCGAGGTGTAATGCTTATTCCTAAAATCGAATTCTATTAGTGAATTTTTGTAATGCTTTGCCCCATGTTTTTCTATTGCCTGGTCTACTATTTCCTGTGCTGATGGTTGATGCTCTTTACTACAGCTTAATAATATTGTCAGACAAATAATCAAAGAATATCTAGTCATAAAAAATTCAGTGTCATGCAACATTAACGACTTCACTCATCTGGAGGTTCAACTCATTAAGCCTATAATAGTATTTAATTGAATTAGTTCTGTTGGGACCAAAACCATAGATATTTTATTTCTCGACTAACTCTTTGATCAGTTTTTTTTAATTCATACAAAGGAAGTCCAAATTCATTATCACCATCAATCATCATTTCCAAACTCTGCTTATATTGATCTATGGTCACTTTTGTGAGATAGAATATTATAACCTTATCTTTTCGTTCAACTTTGATTTCATCTTCAATATCTAAATAATGAAATTCTACCGCTGAAAATATTTCAACAATAAAGTTCGAGTCCTCAACCACAGCTTTTTCTTTATTGATGGATAGTTTCACTAATCCTGTGTTTTATAAATTACATCATATAACAAATTCAATAAGGGTACCATATGGCTCCTCATCTGCTTTCAATATATGGTCACCCTAAAATTCAGCATTTTCTTGAGGAGGATAGTATTTCAAATAGAAATTTTGATTCATCATATCCTCCTAAAATGCTGATAATTAGATTTAAAATTGTATTCTTTATATTGCCTGATTTAAAAAATATAAATTTTTGAATGTTTGTTCTTTTTTATTAAAAATTAGATAATCATATTTGATATCCTAACAAGAATTATTAATAATTTTGATTCAATTTTTGATTTGATAAGTTTCTTATCCAACAAATTGACATAAGTATTTTACAATTACTTAATGATAAAGTTCTATTTAATTAATTATATTAGCCTTTTAAAAGCCTAACTGCTATGATTAGAAAACTCATAAGCGAATACTCTGATAGGTTTATATCAAGATGGATTATTCTTTTTCTGGATATTCTTTTTGTCATTATCAGTTTTTTTATTGCCTATTTATTAAGATTTAACTTTCAAACCGAAGCGTTGGACAGATATAATCTTGGTATGCAGATGCTTTTTATTACCTGCTTTTATTTAGTTAGTTTTTTAGTATATAAACCTTATTCAGGAATAATCAGACATACAGGTTTTAAAGATCTGGAAAATATTTTGAGAGCTAATGTTTCAGCAATTTTAGCTTACTTCTTATTTAATGTTATCCTTGAATATTTAACTTCTAAAGAATCTGTCTTTATAGCTCCCCGGTCTATTTATCTAATTAACTTTTTTATAGTTACCTTTTTGATGACTATAGTACGGTTTACGATAAAATCTTTCTACAACAGCATCAAAAGAAATCACAGTCATAAAAAAAATGTGATCATATATGGTGCAGGCAATTCCGGTCTGATTACAAAGCATGCTTTGGAAAAGGATGATCGGATTAAATATCATATTTTTGCAATTATTGATGATAATAAAAGTAAAATAGGTAAAAATTTGGAGGGTACTCCCGTAGTCTCATTGGAGAAAGTCTCTAAAGAATATCTTAAAAATAATAATGTTGAGGAGGTAATAATTGCTATCCAAAAAATTAAACCTGAAAGAAAGCAGTTTATAATTGATCACTTTCTTGAAATGGGGGCAGTTATAAAAAATATTCCACACACTAACCATTGGCTCAACGGAGAATTTTCATCCAATCAAATTAGGAATGTTAAAGTTGAAGATCTATTAGAGCGAGAACAAATTAGGTTAAACCATGATGCAATATCAAAGCAAATAAGAGATAAAGTGGTGCTTGTGACAGGAGCAGCTGGATCAATTGGTTCTGAGATCATACGTCAATTAATGACATATGATCCGGCGCAAATTATTTTAATTGATCAGGCAGAATCGCCACTGTATGACCTTATTATCGAATTAGAAAGAAGATTTAATGGAAAGTCTAAAAGATGTCTGGTATCCTATGTTTGTGATGTATGCAATAGACTAAGGGTTCAGAAAATAATTAAAAAGCATCGTCCAGATATAGTTTATCATGCTGCAGCATACAAGCATGTACCTTTGATGGAAGCTAATCCTTCAGAAGCTGTTGAAGTAAACGTTTTGGGTACTAAAAACATGGCTGATATGGCCGTTAAATATGATGTTTCATACTTTGTTTTGGTATCCACTGATAAAGCGGTTAATCCAACCAGTGTAATGGGGGCTAGTAAAAGGATTGCTGAAATGTATTGCAATGCAGCATTTGACTATAATCATATCAATACAAGATTCATTACCACAAGGTTTGGAAATGTTCTTGGTTCCAATGGTTCAGTCATTCCTTTATTTAGGAAGCAAATTCAAAATGGGGGTCCAATTACTGTCACTCATAAGGACGTTACCAGGTATTTCATGACCATTCCTGAAGCATGTGAATTGGTTCTAGAAGCTGGTTCAATGGGTAATGGCCGTGAGATATTCGTCTTTGATATGGGTAATCCAGTCAAGATTTATGATCTTGCCAAAAAAATGATCAGACTGACCGGGTATAATGAGAATGAAATCCCTATAAAGTTAGTAGGATTAAGACCTGGGGAGAAACTGTATGAGGAAGTTTTAAGTACAGACGAGAACACGATAGAAACCTACCATCCAAAAATAAAAATCGCCAAGGTTCGTGAACAAAAAAGAGATAAATTATTATTTAGTCTCGACAGATTATATCTCTTAATTAAAAATGGTGATGAAAATACTTTAGTGAGAGAAATGAAACAATTAGTGCCGGAGTTCAAGAGCAATAATTCAATGTTTCAGCTTTTGGATGTTACCAATAACGATCCACATTCTAAAGGATCG
The DNA here is from genome assembly GCA_964429655.1 of uncultured Roseivirgaceae bacterium. Classification (GTDB taxonomy): domain Bacteria; phylum Bacteroidota; class Bacteroidia; order Cytophagales; family Cyclobacteriaceae; genus CAYSCZ01. Next base: position 312 of record CAYSCZ010000001.1, on the reverse strand, counting down.
TTAGCTGTTTAATTAGCTGTTTAATATGTAATCCAAATTTTGAATTTATTGATAACATCTTTAAGGATTTATACCCGCATAGTTGATACCGGTGAGTTTATGCATTTCATAACTAAATGTGGATAAATCATCCGCATTGAATTTATTTAGATCATCATGGCCACAAGCCCTGGCCAATACCTGCATAAGCTCTTTAGAAGCGGTGAAAAAATTAAATAATTGTTCAGCAGATTTATTTATTATCAAACGAGCCCTTAAACCCAGAATTGTCATTAGACTTTCTATTATAATAAACGTCATATATTATTACGT